>CAYQLZ010000001.1:0-235786 GCA_964418665.1 uncultured Dehalococcoidia bacterium
TTGTGTGGGTAGGGAGTGGGTTCCTGCTTTCGGAGGAGCAAGGGAGGGGGATGTCGTGTTTCATGCTTGTTTCAAAGGTGCTAGAATGCCGCTATGTTGAATCCAACCGGCATACACGTGTCTCGTATGAGGCTAACGGTGAATGGGCAGGACTACGAGATTGAGGCGGCGCACCACTGGACGCTGCTAAGGGTCTTGCGAGACGTGCTGGACCTGACGGGGGCGAAGGTGGGGTGCGACCGGGGGGAGTGCGGCGCCTGCACGGTGATGGTGGACGGGCGGCCGGTGTATGCGTGCCAGATGTTGTCTTTACAGGCCAGGGGCAGGGAGGTGGTGACGGTGGAGGGGCTGGCGGATGAGGACGAGCTGCATCCGGTGCAAAGGGCGTTTCTGGAGGAGGACGGGGGGCAGTGCGGGTACTGCACGCCGGGTTTTGTGATGTCTGCTTATGCGCTGCTGATGCAGAATCCTTCGCCATCGGAGGGTGATATTCGTGAGGCTTTGGCGGGGAACCTGTGCAGGTGCAACGCCTACGGGCGGATCATCGAGGGGGTGAAGGCGGCGGCGGACGCCATGAGGGAGATGGAGGGCTGATGGGGGGGCTGAAGGTGGTGGGGCGTTCGGTGCACCGGCGGGGACTTGCGGAGAAGCTGACGGGGGAGGCGCGGTACACGGCGGACTTGAAGATGCCGGATATGCTTTACGCCAGGGCGTTGCTTTCGCCACATCCGCACGCCGAGGTGGTGAGCGTGGAGACCTCGGCGGCTGAGGCGATGCCAGGTGTTCACGCGGTGTTCACGCCCTTCGACGAGGAGGCGAGTGGGGAGTTTGCGGGGGATATGAGGGTGTTGGACACGCGGGTGAGGTTTGTGGGGGATGAGGTGGCGGTGGTCGCCGCAGAGTCGGAGGAGGAAGCGGACCGGACCATCGAACTGATTCAGGTTGAGTATCGGGAGCTGGCTTTCGAGACGGACGCTGAGAGGGCGCTGAGTCCGGAGGCGACGGCGATACACCCGGGGGGAAACCTGTGGGGAGGGGAGCCGCTGCTGCTGGAGAGGGGAGACGTGGGGGAGGGTCTGCGAGAAGCTGACGTTGTCTTGGAGGGGACGTACGTGGTGGCGTCGCATTCGGCGGCGCCGCTGGAGCCGAGGGCGGCGGTGGCGAGATGGGAGGGGGACCGGCTGACGGTATGGAAGACAAGCCGGGGGGTGCACCAGGACCGGGCGCATCTGTCGGCGGCGCTGGGGGCGCCGGAGGAGCGGATCCGGGTGGTGGGGCCCCACTTCGGCGCGGGATACGGTGCGAAGGACGAGAGCCGCTGCGCGATGCTGGCGGCGGTGCTGGCCCGGAAAGCGGGACGTCCGGTGAAGTTGGAGTATTCCAGATACCAGGAGTTTGTGGCGGGGAGGGTGCGGCACGGCGCGGTTATTGATTTGAGGGTGGGGTTGAAGCGGAGTGGGGAGATCACGGCTATTGACAACCGTACCCTGATGAATACGGGCGCGTACCTGGCGTCGGGGGCAGGGGAGTTGCGTCGTGCGGCGCAAGGGGGGCTTTATCTGTACAGGTGCCCGAACGTGAGGTACGAGGGGAGGCTGGCGTATACGAATACGCCGGTGGCGGGGTCGTACCGGGGGTTGGGCGCGCCGCAGGGCCACTTTGCCGTTGAGGCTTTGATGGACAAAGCGGCGGAGGTGTTGAGGATGGACCCGGTGGAGTTCCGGTTGAGGAACCACGTGGGCCCTGAGGGGCAGGCGGGGCCGCGGATGTCGCCGCGAGACCAGATAGTGGACACGCAGCCGGTGGAGGGGGGGATTCCATTCTCCAGCAACGGGCTGCGGGAGTGCATTCTCAGGGGGGCTGAGGCGATTGGGTGGAGCGGGGGCGTTGAGGCAGCTGCGGAGCCGCATTTGAAGCGGGGCTTGGGGATGGCGACGTGCATCTACAGGGGCGGGCCAGGGTGGGAATCGCGGGCAAAGGCTTTGCTGCGTCGATCCGGTAAGGTTGAATTGCACACGGGGATTGTGGACGTGGGCCAGGGATCACATACAGTGTTGTCGCAGATGGCAGCGGAGGCATTCGGGTGTGGGTACGATGAGGTGGAGGTGGTGAGTGGGGACAGCGAGGTTGCGCCGTATTCGTCGATAACGGCGGGGTCTACGGCGACGTTCTCTGCGGGGCTGGCGGTGAAGAAGGCGGCGGAGAAGCTGAGGGAGGGGCTGCTGGATATGGCATCGACGTACCTGGAGCGTCCGAGGGAGGGGTTGGAGGTGTCGGAGGGGGAGGTTGTGGCCAAGGGAGACGGGGAGCGGTTGGCATCGGTGTCGGAAATCGCCGGGGGGATGCCGGGGGAGTTCATGGAGGCTGAGGCGTCGGTGGTACCGGGAAGCGCGGACTATATCGTCAACTCATTCGCTGCCCACTTCGCGCTGGTGGAGGTGGATGTGCTGACGGGGAACGTGTCGGTGTTGCGGTACGTGGCGGCGCATGATTCGGGGAGGATAGTCAATCCCAAGGCGGCGGTGAACCAGGTAGAGGGTGGGGTTTCGCAGACGCTGGGACTGGCGCTGAGCGAGGAACTGGTGACGGACGAGGCTTCGGGGGTGACGCTGAACGGAGGCTTCCTGGAGCACAAGTGCCCGACGATTGGGCAGTATCCGGAGATTGAGACTATATTCGTGGAGACGGAGGACCCCATAGCGCCCTTCGGGGCGAAGGCATTGGGGGAGCCGCCGAGTGTGCCGGTGGCGGCTGCGGTAATCAATGCGGTGTACGACGCGGTGGGGGTCCGATTTGCGAAGATACCGTTGACGCCGGACAAGGTGCTGGAGGGGTTGGCGCAGAAGTCGGTGGAGGCGGAATGAACCCGTTTGAGTTTGTGGAGCCGCAGAGCGTCGAGGAGGCAGTGTCGCTGCTGACGGAAGGACCGGGGAGGGCGGAGGTGATAGCCGGAGGGACGGACCTGCTTTCGGAGTTGAAGGACGGGCTGAGAAGGCCGGGGCGGTTGGTTTCGCTGGCGGGGATTGAGGAGTTGGGAGGTGTGCGTTGGGAGGAAGGCGGGGTGAGGTTGGGGGCATCGTTGACGCTGGGAGATTTGGCGTTGGATGAGGGGCTGGGTCGGGAGATTCCGATTCTGAGGCAGGCGGCTAACACGGTGGCGACGCCGCAGATCCGGAACGTGGCGACGCTGGGAGGGAACCTGTGCCAGAGGCCGAGGTGCTGGTACTACCGGCATCCGGCGTTTCCGTGCTACAAGAAGGGCGGGGTGCATTGCTACGGGGCAAACGGGTACAACCGGAACCTGGGGATTCTGGAGGTTGGGGCTTCGGTGATGGTGCACCCTTCGGATATGGCGCCCGCGCTGATCGCCATGGACGCGCGGCTGGAGGCCTTCGGGTCGCAGGGTCGTCGGACGATGGAATTGGAGGACTTCTTTGCGGGGCCGAACGAACAGCAGATGCAGGAGCACGTGCTGGAACAGGGTGAGATTGTGACGGCGGTACGGCTGCCGGAGCCGTCTCCCGGCACGAGGAGCTTATTTCTGAAGGCGCAGGACAGGACGGGGGAGGACTTTGCGCTGGCAAGCGTGGCGGTGTCGGTGAGTGTTTGTGACGGGGCGGTGACGCGAGCCAAAGTGATTCTGGGGGGAGTTGCGCCGATTCCGTACAGGGCAGTGGAGGCGGAAGAGTATCTGTTGGGTCGAGATGTGGGGAGGGTTGCGGCTTCGGAGGTAGGCGAGCTGGCGCTTCGTCATGCCCGGCCGCTTCGTCACAATGGATTCAAGGTCATTCTGGCCAAGAACCTGGTAAGTCGCGCCATAGAGTCTATATTGAAACAGCAAAATTGAAGGGAGAGAAGAGATGGCAAAGAAGTCAAAGTACCTGTTTATCGCAAGCATGGATGTGGATTCCGAGAAGGACGAGCTTTTCAACGAGGTGTACGACAAGGAGCATGTGCCGAATCTGCTAACGGTGCCGGGGGTGGTGTCGGTGGCGCGTTACAAGATGCGGGAGTTGACGATGCTGATTGGCGGGGAGCGGAAAGAGATGAGGTTTGAGAGCGAACCTAGCTATCATGCGCTGTACGAGGTCGAGAGTCCTGAGGTGCTGCTTTCGGACGCTTGGGGAGAGGCGGTGGAGTTGGGTCGATGGCCGGAGCAGGTGCGTCCGTACACGCGGAATCGGCGGCACATAATGACGGAGCGAATAGACTAGGACTGGGGTGTTGGCTTGGTGCGTCGTCCTGAACCTTTCGACAGGGGAGGGCGGGCGACGACGCGGGGCGCCCCTACGGGTTTGAGTTGAGGGGGAAGGGTGGTGGTGGGATGGGCGTGGCTTCGCTATAATCGGCATCGCCGCCGGCATTTGAGACTATGCGCTTTCGATTTACGCAAGAACAGCAGGAATTCAGGCAGGAAGTCTATGAGTTCCTGCGTGAGGAGATGAGTCCCGAACACGAGACCGTCTTCGGTACGTTTTCGGAGGAGAAGTACTGGTTTAGCCGGGAGCTATTTCGGCGGCTGGCGGAGAGAAGGTGGCTGACGGTTGGCTGGCCGGAGGAGTACGGCGGGGGCGGGAAAACGTTCCTGGAGCAGTCGATCCTGGACGAGCAGATCGGGTACCACAAGGTGCAGCGGGTAGGGATAACGGGGATCAACTTTGCGGGGCCGGCGATCATCAAGTTTGGGACGCCGGAGCAGAAGGCGCGGTATCTTCCGCCCATCGCACGGGGCGAGGCGGAGTATTGCCAGGGTTTTACGGAGCCGGACGCGGGGTCGGACCTGGCGTCGCTGCAGATGCGGGCGGAGTTGGACGGGGGGCACTACGTGCTCAACGGCTCCAAGATGTTCACGAGCTACTACGCCCACGCCGAGTTCATGTACCTGCTGGCGCGGACGGACCCGGAAGCGCCGAAGCATAGGGGGATCAGCCTGTTCATTGTGGAGATGGACACGCCCGGGATATCGACGCGACCATTGCCGTACATCAACGGGGAGGTGGCGGCGCAGACGTTCTTCGACAATGTGCGGGTGCCGCGGTCCTGCCTGGTTGGGCAGGAGAACCAGGGGTGGTACCACGCGATGACGACGCTGGACTATGAACGGGCGGGACTGGAGCGGTACGCGCGGGTGCGCCGGACGTTCGATGATTTTGTTGAGTATTGCAGAGATGCGAGATTGGGGGAGGACCGGGTGGTGCGGCACAAGCTGGCGAAGGTGAAGGTGGGTTTGGAAGGGTGGGCGGCGCTGTGCTGGAAGGTGGCGTGGATGCAGAGCCGGGGGGAGGTGCCCAACGCCGAGGCTTCGATTGCGTTTCTGTACGGCACGCAGCAGCGGTTGTCCTTCGCGCAGGAGGCGATGGAGATTCTGGGTAAGGCCGGGACGTTGACGCCGGAGTGCGACGGGGCGCCGATTCTGGGGGCGATTGAGGGGTTGAGCCGGGAGAGCATGCACATGCACGGGGCGGGGACGATGGAGATTCACCGGAACATCATCGCGCAGAGGGGGCTGGGGCTTCCCAGATAGGTAAAGTGGACCTGGCGCTGAACCAAGTACAAGAGATGCTGCGTCGGACGGCTCGGGAGTTCCTGGAGGCGAACTGTCCGACGACGTTGGTGCGGGAGATAGAGGCTGCCGGGGTGGGGTATTCGCCGGAGTTGTGGTCTCAGATGTCGGAGTTGGGGTGGCTGGGGCTGCCGCTGCCGGCAGAGTATGGCGGCGAGGACGGGGATGCGGTGGACCTGGTGACGCTGACGTCGGAGATGGGGAGGGGGCTGTTGCCTTCGCCGTTCCTGAGTTCAGTGGTGACCTGCGGAAAGCTGATCGAGCTGGCAGGGCGGAAATCGCAACGGGCGGAGTTGCTGCCGCTTTTGGCACAGGGACAGTTGATTATGAGTTTGGCGTTGGATGAGGAGGGTTGTGGGTTTTCCACCGTGCTTGCCGCGGAGGGCGGCGGGTTCCGCCTCAACGGGGTCAAGAGCTTCGTGCCGTTCGCGAATTCCGCGGATAGGCTGATTTGTGCTGTGGATGCGCCGGATGGCAGGGGAGTTTCGCTGTGTGTGGTTTCGACGGGCGCTGAGGGTGTTTCGATTAAGGCGCTTGAGAGCATAGGGGGATACACGCAGGCGCGGGTGGAGTTTAAGGATGTTGTGGTTACCCATGAGATGATGCTGGGGGAAGTTATGAAGGGTGGGGAACATCTTGAATCGATGCTGGAGTGGGCTAGGCTGGCGCGGTGCGGGGAGATGGTGGGGAGGGGGAGGAAGATTCTGGAGATGGTGATTGATTACGCGAAGAACCGGGTGCAGTTCGGGAGGCCGATAGGGGTATTTCAGGCGATTCAGCACCAGCTCGCGGACCTGCGGGTGGCGGTGGACGCCGCGGAACTGCTGACGTATCGCGCGGCCTGCAGCATGGCGGAGGGGCGGGAATGTGGGGAGGAGATTGCCATCGCCAAAGCATCGGCGGACGAGATGAGCCGGATGTCGACGGTGGTGGGGCACGGGGTGTATGCGGGGATTTCGTACACTGTTGAGCACGACATGCAGTTGTACAGCGCACGCAACTGGCTGGCTGAGGCCGAGGACGGCGGTGCGATTGGGCAGATTGACCGGATTGCGGGCCTGATGGGGCTGTAGTCCCGTAGAAGGAGGGGCGTCGCGATGGTAGAATCAGCGCTCTCAGACGTGATCGTGCTTGATCTGAGCGACAACATCGCGGGGGCGTATTGCGGGCGTCTGCTGGCGGGGTTTGGAGCGGATGTAATCAAGGTGGAGCCGCCGGGGGTTGGGGACTGGGCGCGGTGCGTGGGGCCGTTTCCCGGCGATGTTCGTCATCGGGAGAAGAGCGGGCTGTTTCTGCATCTGAACGGAGGGAAGCGGAGCGTTGAGCTGGACTGGCGGGGAGAGGAAGGACGGGAGGGCTTGATGGGCCTGGCAGCCAGGGCGGACATTTTGATTGAGACGGGGCCGCCGGGGTTGATGGATTCCGTTGGGCTGGGATTTGAGGTTCTCAGAGGGGTGAAGCCTTCGCTGGTGTTGACTTCGATAACGCCGTTTGGACAGACGGGGCCTTACAGGGATTACAGGGCGACGGATTTTGGGGTTTTCGCGATGAGCGGGAGGATGTACGTGCACGGGCTGCCGGAGCGTCCGCCGCTGCCGTATGCGCCGGACGTGGCCTGGTACCAGGTGGGGGCGACCGCAGCGGCGGCGACATTGGGGGCGTTGTTCGTGAGTCGGAGGGAGGGCGTGGGTCAGCAGGTGGACGTGTCGGCACAGGAGGCGTTGATTGGGAACGTGGACAGCCGGAGTCTTTTCTACCAGTACACCGGGGTGAAGACTTCGCGGGAGCGCTGGCCGGGAGGGATTCCCCAGGGGGCGTATCCGTGCCAAGACGGATATGTGGTGATGGGTGTGGGCTACGACCTGTATTTCCAGCGGCTCTGCGAGGCTATTGGAATGCCGGAGATTGCGAGGGATCCTCGATTTGCGCTTTCTGAGGACCGGAGCAGGAACTCCGAGGAGTTCGATGCGCTGTTCATAGAGTGGCTGATGCAGCATAGCAAACGGGAGGTGTTCGAGCTTTGCCAGGCGCACAAGGTGATGTGCGCGCCGGTGTTGAGTTTTTCGGAGATGATGGAGGACCGGCAGTTGAAGGCGAGGAGGTACTTTGGCCGGGTGGAGCATCGAGGGGTGGGGGAACTGACGGAACTGGGGGCGCCGGTGAAGATGAGCGAGACGCCGTGGCGGATGGGTCTCACCGCGCCGCTGCTGGGTGAGCACACGGGGGAGGCGTTGGAAGGGGGAGAGGTTGTTGAGAGGGAGGATGAGGCTTCGGAACTCCGGGAGGGGAGTAGGCAGGTCGGCTGGGCATCGCAGCCGTTGGAGGGGTTTGTGGTTGTCGATATGACGGAGGTATGGGCCGGGCCAATTACGGGTTCCATGTTGGGCGATTTAGGGGCGACGGTGATCAAGCTTGAATCGTTCCCGAGACCGTCTTTGACGCGATTGCCGGGGCAGGCCATAGGGTACAGCGGAAACGATCCGGATGCGCCGCGTCCATGGGACAGGGCCGCGCTGCACAACATGGCGAACCGGAACAAGCTGGGGATCACACTGAACCTGAAGGACGAACGGGGGATGGAGCTTTTCGAGAAGCTGATGGGGAGGGCGGATGCACTGTTGACGTCGTTTACTGCGGGGACTTCGGAGCGGTTGGGGGTGGATTACGCGTCGATTGTCAAGATGAACCCGAACATCGTCATGCTGGGGATGTCGGGATGGGGAGAGGAGGGGCCGTACAAGGGGTACGCGGCGCTGGGTAGCGCGCTGGACGGGTTCACCGGACACCACGCGATGCGGGGATACGAGGACACGGACGATTCGACGACTCCGCTGGTGCAACACACGGATGCGACGGCGTCGGTGACAGCGGTGTACGCGGTCCTGGCGGCGCTGCACTACAGAAGCCAGACGGGGAGGGGTCAGTGGATTGACATGTCGCAGGTGGAGACGTTTTTGCACCACCTGGGGGGGCCGTTCATGGATTTTGCGATGAACGGGCGGAATCCGCGGAAGTGGGGAAACCGGCATCCCCGTCACGCGCCCTATGGGTGCTACCGGTGCAGGGGTGAGGACCAATGGTTGGTGGTCAACGTGACTTCGGAGGAGGAGTGGCGGGGGTTGTGCGTCGCGATTGGCAAGGAGAAGTGGCTACGGGACCCGCGATTTTCGGAGGAGGAGCTTCGACGTGGGAACGTGGAGGCGTTGGACGAAGGGATTGGGGAGTGGGCTCGTCAGCGGGACAAGTTTGAGGCGATGGAGATACTACAGGCGGCGGGGGTGGCGGCGCTGGCGGTGTTGGACGATGAGGACCTGTTCCGGGACGCACACCTGGAGGAGCGGGAGTTTTTCCTGGAGATGGAGCATCCGGCTGCCGGGACGCACCGCTATCCGGGGCTGTTGTGGAAGCTGACGGGGGTTGCGAAGAGGGAGCCGATTCCGCCGAATATGCTGGGGGAGCATAACGGATACGTGTACGGGGAGATGCTGGGGTTGAGCGAGGAGGAGATTGAGGCGCTGTGGGCGGATGGGGTGATAGGGGAGGAGTATCCGGCGGAGGGTGACTAGCGGGTGGACATAGACTCGGCGTCCTGGATGTATTCGATGGTCTCACGCACGTCGGCGATGACAGCGTCTTCCGGATCCAGAACTCCGTCGTAGAAGCATCTGCCGTGAAGGAATGACTGACGGTAGCCGTAGCGGAGTCTCAATGGATCCAGCGATTGGTCCTGCTTCCTGAGTTGTTGTAGCATCCGCATGGTCTGGCCGGAGGTGCGGGGTTCTTTGCCTGTGCGGGCGAGAATCAGGGCGTCTGTGGCGCGCTTAGTGGCGCACCAGGCCTTCTCGGCGGCGTTTCGGAGGCGTCCCTGGTCGAGCATTTCGAGGGCATCGTCGTAGAGGGTTCTGGCGTCGGCGAAAAGGAAATCTACCTGTTTGGTTTCAAGCATGATGCTGTACTCTGTTGGAGCTGGAGGAGTTGCCAAGTCACTGGTTAATAGAGTATAGCACAATTGTGGGGAGGAGAGACACCCTGATCTCGATCTTCTCCCATCAAGGGGGGTTAGAAGAAGGCGTTTTGGCCCGTGATGTCCCGGCCGAGGGCCAGGGAGTGAATGTCGTAGGTACCTTCATAGGTATCGACGGTTTCGAGGTTGAGCATGTGTCGGATTGAGCTATTTTCCAGGGTGATGCCGCTGGCGCCGAGGATTTCTCGGGCGTCACGGGCGGATTCGAGGGCGGCGCGGACGTTTTGGCGCTTGGCGAGGGAGACGTGGGTGTAGGACATTGCGTCGTCGTCCTTGAGGCGGGCGAGACGCCAGGCGATGGCGAGGCCCTGGGTGTGTTTCGACAGCATGTCGACGAGCTTGGCCTGGACGAGCTGGCGGGAGGCGATGGGTGCGCCGAATGTCCGGCGGGTCTGGGAGAAGGCGAGGGCTTCATCGTAGACGGCTTCCAGGGAGCCGAGGGCGCCCCAGGCGATGCCGTAGCGAGCCTGGGTGAGGCAGGAGAGGGGGCCTCGGAGGCTGTTGACTGCGGGGAGCATCTGGGAGCGGTTTACGCGAACGTCGTTGAGGACGAGTTCGCTGGTGACGGAGAGGCGGAGGCTCATCTTTCGTTTGACGAGGTTGGCCTGGAAGCCCGGGCTATCGGTGGGGACTAGGAAGCCGCGGACTGCGCCGTCGTCGTCTCTGGCCCAGATTAGGGCGAGGTGAGCCATGTTGCCGTTGGAGATCCACATTTTGGCGCCGTTAAGGACGTAGTCGTCGCCGTCGGAGTGGGCGCGAGTGGCCATAGAGCCTGGGTCGGAGCCGCCCTCGTGCTCTGTGAGTCCGAAGCAGCCGATGAGTTCGCCGCGTGCCATGGGGGGGAGGTAGCGTTGCTTCTGCTCATCGGAGCCGAAGGCGTAGATTGGGTACATGACGAGGGCGCCCTGGACGCTGGCGAAGCTGCGGAGGCCGGAATCTACTCGTTCCAGCTCGTACATGATTAGGCCGTAGGCGGCGTTGGAGACACCGGCGGCGCCGTATTCGGTGGGGAGGTTTGCGCCGAGGTAGCCCATGCGGCCAAGCTCGGGGCCTAGCTCGGTGGGGAAGGTTTCCTCCTCCCACCAGCGGCCAGCGTGGGGCATGGCGTTGGCGTCCAGGAACTCGCGGGCGGTGCGCTGAACGAGTCTTTCTTCCGGGGTGCAGAGGTCCAGGATGCGGTAATAGTCGAGCATATTCGTTACTCCAGGACAGCCCATGCCTCGAGGCCGAAGTCGGCTTGGGAGGGAATGAGCCGGTTTGCGGTTATGGTGGTTGCAGTGGGCAGGTTGTCTCCGTAGAAGCCGCGGCGGGCGGCGTCGATATCATGGTGTCGGTGGGCGTTCTGTGGGTTAACGAACTCCAGACTTCGTATCACGTCGGCGGGGGTGGCGCCGGCGGCATTCAGTACCCGGTGGAGGTTGGCGTAGGTCTGGGCCAGTTGTGCGTTCAGGTCATTGCGCCCGACGACTTCGCCGGTGTTTGGGTCGGTAGGTCCGAGGCCGGAGCAGAAGAGGAACTTGCCGCAGCGGACGGCTGCGGGGTGAGAATGCTCATCCTGCGGCCAGCCTGGGACGTGGATGAGTTCTTTGTCGTCGCCGAGATAGCAGAGGGCGTCGGTCTCCAGAAGTGCGGGGCGGTGGAGGAGACGGGAGATTGGCATGGCAGTGGTCGCAGCATTGCCGGAGGTGAGGCCGCCGCGGGCGCGGGCGGCGGCGGGGTATCCGTTGACGCCTGCGGGGTGAACATAATCGAAGATTTTGGCGATGCGGTCGGCGTCTACGCCTGCGTCACGCATGACCTGGCCGAGGGCACTGTCCCAGATGTCGCGGGCTTGGGTTGCGATGCCATCGCGGTACACTTCGCGACGGGTGTAGGGGTCGAAGCGGCGCCCAGTGGAGCCGGAGAGCCAGAACCAGTCTTTACCAACGAAGAAGCCGGGCCAGAAGGTGCGGGAGCGGTAGCGTTCCCAGGTGGGTGTACCTTCCGGGAATATGGCGCGCTTGTGGCGGCCATCGCGCATTGCAACTGCGGTGACGGCCATGAGGGAGACGGAGTTGGGGATGCCGTTGACCAGGATGCCGACGGCGGCGGGCATGGAGTCGCCGAAGGCTTTGCGACGGACGGCGCCGCTGGCGCGATATTCGGGCATGACGGGTTCGAGGGCGTAGTCGACGGTGTAGACCACGTCGGCGAAGGTGTAGCCCGCGGCATCGAGGATAGCGCCCATCTTTTCGAAGATGACTTCGGTCTGGCGTACCAGGCTGGTGGATTCGACGATGTAGGAGCCGCGCTGAGGGGAGTAGGTCTCTGCGGTTAGGCCGGAGATGCAGAGAAGGCCGTGACGTTCGATGGCGAGGGAGTAGGGTTGGTCGTCGTAGTTGGGGTCCCAGGGGTAGTGGGACGGCTTGATTATGCGCTTGGAGGTCATGCGGGCTCACCTTTGGAGGGGATGCTGACGGTGGCGGAGGCGGGGCCGACGACGCGTTCGCCACTGCGGTTGTCGATCCAGAGGTCGCATTTTATCAGTATGCGACCATCCTTGTGCTGCACTATTGTGACTGAGCCGCCGCAGGTTAGGACGTCGCCGGGTAGTGCCAAGCCGGAGTTTCGAAAGGTCAGACTGTGGAGGAAGCTGCGGGGTCCGGCCCAGTCCTGGACGAGCTGGGCGAGGAAAGCGCCGAGCATCTGACCATCGACGACGGGGGCGGGGAGGCCCTGGCTTTGAGCGTAGTGGGCGTCGTAGTGAATGCGGGCGAAGTCGCTGGTGGCGGCGGCGTAGGCCATCATGTTGGGGAGGCGGATCTTCTTTTCCAGGGTCGGAAGGGAATCACCGACCTTGGGTAGTTGAAGGGCTGGCATTGCGACGTTCATGAGATGTTGCAGTTTTCCGGAGTTTCGCGGTAGCAGAGGACCTCGGCGTTTGTGGCGAGAAGTTCTTCGTGCTGGTTACGGTAGGTGATTTCAACTTCCTGGAAGATTAGAGAGCCGGAGCGTCCACGCTTCTGCCAAACTCTGGTGACTTTGCGTGTGGCGGTGATGACGTCGGAGGGGTGGACTCGTCGGAAGAAATTGTAGGTGTTGCCAGCGCGTATTGGGGAGCCGGGAGAGTTGCACTCCAGGGCGGTTGGGAGGCCGCTTTCGCTGAGGGAATTGCCGTAGAAGCGGAAGGTGTCGGTGAGGAGGGTGGGTGGGGCGATCACGTCGTCGAGGCCGGCACTGCGGGCGTTGACGGGAATGGTGTAGAGGGGGTTGGGGTCTTCGACGGCGTCGGCGTACATGCGGAAGGCGGAGCGTCCGATGGGTTTATCGGAGGTGAATGTGTGCGTCCGGCCCACGGATCGTTGAAGTTGTTGGAATAGGGTTTCCGCTTCGTCCTGCACGGTCTAGCGGGAGCTTTGGTCCGAATTTGTGCCCGGGCCCCAGGTCTTGCCGAAGTCGTCGACGTGGACGTACCGGCCGGTCATGGTCTGGGCGGACTGGAGGGCGAGGAAGACGGCGCCGGGTCCGTTCTGGGCGGGGTCGAGGCGTGTGTCCCAGTTCTGGCGGTTCCAGGCAATCTGCCAGGAGCCTTCGCTCTTGAGGCTGCCGGGGCTGAGGACGTTCACGGCAATGTTGTGTTCTTGCATCTCGTCGGCGAGGGCGTAGGAGACCATGTGGAGGGCGGCCTTGCTGGCGCTGTAGGCAGTGCCGCCGCCGGGGATAAGTTCGAGGCCCATGCGGGAGCCGATGTTGACGATGCTGCCGTTCTTCTGCTTAATCATGACGGGGAGGACGTGGCGGCAGCAGAGGTAGGGGCCGCGGATGTTGACGGACATGAGGTTGTCCCAGCGGTGGGGTTCAATGTCGAGGAGGGGTTCGTTGATGATCATGATGCCAGCGTTGTTGACGAGGACGTCGATGCGTCCGTAGGTTTGGACGACCTGTTGGACCATTGCCTTGACTTGAGAATCGTCGGTGACGTCGCAGGGGATGCCGAGGGCCTGGCCGCCGTTATAGCGGATCTCAGCTGCGGTATCGTCGGCGGTGCCGGCAAGACCGGTGGGAGAGGTGGGGCGGGAGCAGGCGACGACGGTTGCGCCTTCGGCGGCGTAGGCGAGGGCGATGGCCTTGCCCAAGCCTCTGCTGGCGCCGGTTACGATGGCTACCATGCCCTTCATCTGCATTTCTTGTGCCCCTTTGCGGAATTGGTTGTGGGTGGAATTGACGGTGTGATTAGGTGTAGGGGGTATTATACAGCAGCAGGGGCAACTGCGTTGCAGCATGTTTTGCAAGAGGGCGAGGGGTCAGAGGTTTGTTGGTCGGGCGTTGCTTTAGGGGTGGGGGACGGAGGGGAGGATGCGGACGTCGTAGCCGGCGCGTTTGAGGGCGAGGTAGCCGATGGCGGCGCGGGCACCGGTGGTTGAGTAGGTGACGATTTTGTCCATGCGTCCGACGCCGATGTTTCGGAGGCGGGAGGCGAGGTCGTTGTCCGGGCGGAGGAGGTTGTGGTCTTCACCGAGGTATTCGGTCCAGGGGAGGTTTGAGGCGTTGGGGAGCGTGGAGGCGTTGAACTCTCGGGGGCTGCGGAGGTCGATGAGCCTGGGAGGATTGGGGGAATCGAGTTCGTCAAGGGAGGCGCGCTTGTTGGGGTTGATGTTCATGTTGAATTCGCAAGGGGTTGGTGTTTCCGGGTTGGTGGAGGTTGGATAACCCTGCTTGGCCCAG
This sequence comes from uncultured Dehalococcoidia bacterium, assembly GCA_964418665.1. GTDB lineage: Bacteria > Chloroflexota > Dehalococcoidia > Lucifugimonadales > JAPULR01. Next base: position 14,292 of record CAYQLZ010000001.1, read on the forward strand.
CCCTCGTAGAGGAGGGCGCAGAGGGAGACTTCGCCGCGGCCCAGGTATTCCAGGACCCAGGACATGAAGGCGCCGCGTCGACCGTCTGCGCCGTCGTAGACCAGTGAGCGTTTGGACTCGTCAACGCCGGCTTGGCCGAAAGCGGCGGCGAGGGCGTCGTCGGGGAGGAGGGCGCCTCGGTCGTCAAGGAGTTGTTCGAGGGGGAGGTTGACGGCGCCGGGGAGGTGGCCGCTGCGATATTCGAGGGCGGGCCTGGGGTCGAGGATGTGAACGTCTCCCAGTTCGAGCCAGTAGTTGACCCAGGTGGGGTCGGCTAGGGTTGCCATTCTCTTACTCCTTGGGAAGGTGGTTAGCGCTCTTCGAAATTGTCCGATTCGATGACTGCTTCGTCGTCAACGGGAGGGAGGTTTCCGGCGGTCTTGAGACCCTTGTAGGTGGCCAGCATAACAGAAACGGAGGCGAGGATGACGGCGCCGCCGGCGGAAACGGCGATGCCGGCGGTGGTGATGGTGGCGATGATGCCGCTGACAAAGCCGCCGAGGGGGGTGAAGCCGAAGGTGAGGCTGTAGAGTCCGAGGATGCGCCCACGCATTCTGTCGATGGAGAGAAGCTGGAGCGTGGCCCCCATGGTAGCGTCGTAGGAGGTGAGGAAGAGGCCAACGAGAACGGAGAGGATGAGGGAGACGACGTACCAGGAGGAGAGGCCGAAGAAGATGAGGGAGACGCCGGCGGCTGCGCCAGTGAATGCCAAGACTAAGCCCTTGGAGCGGGTCTCGGAGAGGGAGGCCATGACGACCATGGCGAGGAGGCCGCCGATGCTGCCGGCGGCAGACAGGTATCCGAGGCCGGAGGCGCCTACATCCAGGACTTCGCGGGCGACGACCGGAAGCATTACGAAGTATGAGAAGCCGAAGAGTTCGACGACGGAACTGAACAGGAGAAGGGTCCTGATGGCGGGCGAGCGGGAGGCGTAGGCGAGACCTTCGCGGGCGTTCTTCCAGATGCTGCCGGAGGTAGAGCTACGCTGGTATCTGGTCTTTACGAAGAGGATTGGGATGGGGGCGAAGAGCATCACAATGGTCATTGCGACGTAGCAGTATCCGAGGCCCGCCTCGTCGATGAGGTAGCCGGCGAGGATTGAGCCGGGGATTCTGGCTATGCTGAAGGCGCCGTGGGTGATGGCCACGGCGTTGAGGATGCGGCGGGGACCTACGGTATCGTAAATTAGGGCCTCGCCGGAGGGGAGGACGGTGGCCATGAGCATGCCAAGGAGGAGGGTGGAGACCATGATGTGCCACAGTTCGATGGTGTTGGCGATGAGGAGGACGGCGAGCAGGAGGTAGATGACTGCCCGGAGGAGCTGGACGACAATCAGGATCATACGCCGGTTGAAGCGATCTACGATGACGCCCGCGACGATGCCGAAGAGGACCTGGCCCGCACCCCTGAGACCGGCGACGACACCAACCCAGAAGGCGGAGTCTGTTATTTCCAGGACCATCCAGCCCATTGAGAGCATTTCCATGGTCATGCCGAGGTAGTTTAGGATGTAGAAGGCCCAGATGTAGCGGAAGTCGCGGTTGGTGAGCGCTACGAAGAGGCGGCCCAGCCTGCTGGTGGGTCGGTAGAGGTCTTGGCCAGGGTCGGGTTGGGCGGGAGGTGGGATTGAGGGCGGGTTAGAGTCCGGCGGCGAGCTGCCCTGGGGAGTCTTCACTGGATTTTTCCGTATTCGCCGGAATGACGGTCATGTGAGGGGGGGCGTGCCGACGATGGGTGGGATTCTTCGCGGCGCTTCGACTGGACCAGGATGATGTGTGTGGGCTGAGTTGGGCGGGGATAGGGTATTGGCTCCTGCTCAAGCAGGAGCAAGATGGGGTCGAATGTGCCGCAGAGGCGAGGGCGTGGGGCAATGGGGAAGATTGGCGTCCGCATCAACGAGTTCCTTCGACTTCGCTCCGCTTCGCCGACGACATGTGAGGGCGAAGGTGGAGGGTGTCCCTAGGACGCCACGGCGGGGATGCCCAGATCCTGGACCAAGTTGTTGAAGGCGGAGACGTCTTCGTCGGTCACTTGCTGGAGACGTTCAAGCTGGACGCCGATGCGGCCGGAGACGTCGTCGTACACGTCGTATGACTGGCGGGTAGGGACCCAGTCGGCGCTGGCGACAACGCTGGTAAGGGATGCGATTTTGACATTGAGCTTCGTTGGGAAGTTGACCCTGTCCAGAGGCGCGGAGCCCCTTGGCTGGATGAGCTCTTCTTCGATGGCGGTGAGCTTTTCGTCCAAATCCCCGGCAGCGGCAACCACGGAGGTGGGGGCGGCGGGATGCTTCTTCCAACCGGAAAGCTGGCCCTTGAGGGTGCGGATGCTGTTGATGGCTTGCTGGGTTTCGGAGAGCTTGTCGCGGATCTTGATGAGCAAGTCGAACTGGGCTTCCAGGTCTTGTTGGGAGGCGGGGACGCGGGGGTCTTTGCGAATCTCGAACTGCTGGACATCGGAGTAGCCGTTGGTGGAGAGCCGGACCTTATAGGTCCCGGGAACGGCAACGGGGCCGTCCAGGCTGTTCTTGGTAGAGGTGTCGCCTTCGACCGCTTTGGCGGGGGGATAGCGCATGTCCCAGAGGAAGCGGTTGACGCCCGCGTCTGCGGATACCTTCGGCCCGTCGGAGTCGCTGTCGTCGTTGCTGGAGAAGCTGCGAATTTCCCGTCCATCCGAATCCATGAAAGTGAGGGTGACGGTGTCCCCGGGGTTGTCCTTGAGGTAATAGTTGACTACGAGGCCCGCGGGAGGATTCTTGCCAGCATCCAGGAAGACCTTTTCGGTGCGGTCTTCGGAAATTTTGGACTCGTAGAAAGTGACGATGACGCCGGAGGCGAGGGTGTAGTTCTTGCCGGGGCCACCGGGACGCTCTGCCCCGGTTGAGGTCAGATATCGGTATGCGGCGCGGGGCTTGAAGAGGTGGTGGGAGCCGGCGTCGACGCCGTCCTTCATCTGGTGGAGAGGCGTGAGATCGTCGAGAATCCAGAAAGAGCGACCGTGGGTGGCAGCCACCAGGTCATTCTCCTTGACGGCGAGGTCATGGACGGGGACGACGGGCAGATTCTGCTGAAGGCTCTGCCAGCTTTCGCCATCATTAAAGGACACGTACACGCCGGACTCGGTGCCAGCGTAGAGGAGGCCCTGGCGGGCCGGATCCTCGCGGACGACGCGGGTGAAAGCGCCATCCGGGATTCCGTCGACGATGGCGGTCCAGGACCGGCCGTAGTCATCGGTGCGGTAGATGTAGGGGCTCTGGTCGGCCCACTTGTAGCGGGTCGCGACCAGATAGGCTTCAGCGGGATCGTGAGGGGATGGCTCGATGGTGCAGACGAGTGCCCAAGGGGGAAGGTCGGGGGGGGTGACGTTGTCCCAATCGGCGCCGCCGTTGCGGGAGACGTGGACGAGGCCGTCGTCGCTGGCGGCCCAGAAGAGGCCCTGTTGGAGGGGGGACTCGGCGAATGCGAAGATGGTGCAGTAATGCTCCGCTCCGGTATCGTCGTAGGTGAGGGAGCCGCCGGAGGGGCCCAGCTTCGAGTCGTCGTTGCGGGTGAGGTCGGGGCTTATGCACTCCCAGCTTGTGCCGTCGTCGGTGGACTTGAAGAGGTGGTTGCCGGCGGTGAAGAGGACGTCCGGATCGTGGGGAGAGATGAGTATGGGGAAGGTCCACTGGAAGCGGTAACGGGCGGCTTTTGCGCCGTGGCCGCTGGTGACTTCGGGCCATACGGTGACGCTTCGGACCTGGCCGCTGCTGTGGTCGTAGCGGAGGAGGGAGCCGCCGCCGCCGGGGGAGCTGCCGATGGCGCCGGAGTAGACGATGTCCGAGTTGTCGGGTCGGACGGCGATGTGGCCGCTTTCGGAGGTGCCCACCTGGTAGCAGTCGGCGTAGGGGATTGCTCCCTTGTGGGAGCGGCTGGGGACGCTCATGGCGGTGTTGTCCTGCTGGGTGCCGTAGACGCGGTAGGGGAAGTTGTTGTCGGTGTCCACGTGGTAGAACTGGGCGGTGGGCTGGTTGTAGATAGTCGACCAGGTGTCGCCGCCATTGAATGAGACGCAGGCTCCGCCGTCGTTGCCTTCAATCATGCGCTGGGGGTTGTTGGGATCGATCCAGAGGTCGTGGTTGTCGCCGTGGGGCGTGGTGAGCTGGGTGAAGGACTTGCCGCCGTCGGTGGATTTCCACGCGGCGAGGTTGAGGACATAGCATGTGTCGGGGTCCTGGGGGTCGGCGAAGATGTGGTTGTAGTACCAGGGACGGGTGAGGAGGTTGCGGTCTTCGCTGACCTTCTGCCAGGAGTCGCCACCGTCGTCGGAGCGGTAGAGGCCATCGTCTTCAGCTTCGATGAGGGCCCAGACGCGGTTGGGTTTGGCGGGGGATACGGCGACGCCGATGCGGCCCTTGATGCCGGAGGGGAGGCCTGGGTTGTCGGAGATATCGGTCCAAGAGTCACCGCCGTCGGTAGTCCTGAAGATGCCGCTGCCGGGGCCGCCGCTTTCGAGGCTCCAAGGGGTTCGACGGGTCTCCCACATGCCGGCGAAGAGGATGCGGGGATTGGCGTAGCTCATGGCAAGGTCGGACGCGCCAGTGCGCTGGCCACGGGAGAGGACGTGCTGCCATGATTTGCCGCCGTCTTTGGAGCGGTAGACGCCGCGGGCGGCGCTTGCGCCGAAGGGGTCGCCGAGGGCGGCGACGTAGACGAGTTTGGCGTCGTTGGGGTGGATGCGGACGCGGGCAATGTGGCGGGTGTCGCGGAGGCCGAGATGGGACCAGGTCTTGCCGCCGTCGTTGGTGCCGTAGACGCCGTCGCCGTGGCAGACGTTGCCGCGGATCTGAGACTCGCCCATGCCTGCGTAGACCACGTTCGGGTCGGACTCGGAGGCGGCGATCGCGCCGACGGCGGCGGAGTCGAAGAAGCCGTCGGAGACATTTTCCCAGTATGTGCCGCCGTCGGTGGTCTTCCAGACGCCGCCGGCGCATGCGCCGAAATAGAAGACGCCGGGGTTTGAGACGTCGCCTGTGACGGCAACGGAGCGTCCGCCGCGGTGGGGGCCGATGAGGCGCCATTCCATTGTGTTCAGCAGGTCTGGATGCACGGTTGGGTTTGCCATTTAGAGCCTCCGATGGTGGTCGCGCCGGGGTGTGTTGGTGGTCGCGCGGGGTTTGGGTTCGGGATAGGGGATGGGTAGCTTTTGGCAGATTAGCACCGAGGGTTGGGGCTGTCAATTATGAGGGTAGGGTTCACCCCAATTCACGTATCAAGTACGTCGCAGGCCCTGGCTTTCTCCCATCGAGGGCGAAGGGGGAAAGGCGGGCGACCACGAGGGTCGCCCCTACGAGGGGTGGGAGTTGGTTGGGGGTCACCTCCATCCACGTATCAAGCACGGGGCAGGCCGACAATGTCTTGTACGTCGAGGACGTGTTCGATGGTGTAGTCGGGGCAGATGAGACCAGGGGGATATTCTCTGCCGCGGCGAATCCAGGCGGCCATCATTCCGAAGCGTTTGGCGCCGTCGATGTCGGCGACGGGATTGTCGCCGATGAACAGGGCGCGTTCAGCAGAGTTCAGGCCTGCGGCGGATAGAGCGAGGCGGAAGATTTGTGGGTCGGGTTTGCAGAAGCCGACTTCGGCGGAGACGATGATAAAGGGGGCGATTTGAGCGAGTCCGGCGGCGACGCATTTGTCGCGCTGGGTCACGGGCCCGTTGGTGACGATGCCCCAGGGGATTTTGCTGTCGTTGAGTTCGTTGAGGAAGTTGATGATTTTCGGGTCCGGCTGGATGTTTCGCACCATGGCGGCGCGGTACCAGGTTTCGAGAGATTGTGGGTCAAAGCCGGTGTTGGGCCAGTGGCTGAGCCATTGGGAACGCATCCACTGGCGGTCGGAGTTGCCGTCTTCGTCCCATTGGACCATCATTGCGACGGCTTTGTTGCGGGTGTGAGGGGACAGGTTGTGGAGGTGGTCGTCGTAGAATTCGCGGGCGACTCTGAGGAAGACGGCGCTTCTGTTTAAGAGGGTTTCGTCGAGGTCGAAGATGAGGGCGTCTACATTCGTCATGTTGAATCTACGACCACGTTGTTAAGAAATCTCCGGACCGTTTCCAGGAAGGTCTGCTCTTCCTCGAAGTGTGCCCAGTGGGAACTTTCTTCAAAGATGGCAGTCTCTGCTTGGGGGAACAGGCTGGCGTACCAGTTGAGGGTCTCCGGGGTGCTGGTGTCGTAGCGACCACAGGTCAATAGGGTTGGCGTCTCTATTTCCCCCAGCCGGGAGGTCCTTTCGTAGGTTTCGAGATTTCCCGAAATCCTTAAGGGAATGTCGCCCCACATGATTTTGTGGATATCCACGTTTCTGTCCCGAATGACTTCGCTTATCACTGCGGGCCAGGGATTGAGGTTGCGGAACATGTGCCGCATTCTGAATTCCAATACCGCAGCCTTGTAGTCCATGAGGAGACCGGGTTCGCCTTTCTCGTGACGATTCAGGATGGCTTGCAATTTATTGGGGAGGGATTCTCTGAGTTTGTACTGGTCCTTCTTACATCGTTGGGCGCTTAGGAAAGGACTCTGCAGGATGAGGCTTTTGATACCGAGGGGTTTGCGCAGGGCGTAGTCCACCGCGACCATGCTACCCCAGGAGTAACCCAGGATGTGGACGGGGCCCGGGGAGAGGGCGTTTCTCACCTGTGCAAGCTCTTCAACAAATCGGTCTATGTTCCAAAGACGGGTGTCATGCGGACGGTCGGATTTGCCGCAGCCCAGCTGGTCGTAGAATATGATGGGCCGGTCTGTGTGGAGAGCTTCCAGGGGCTGCAGTTGCCGATGGGAGATGCCGGGGCCGCCGTGAACGACAAGGAGAGGGGGTGCATCGGGGCCGGAAATTCGTCGGCAGTAGACGCGGCCGCCGGGGACGGGGACGAAGTGTTCAGTAGAATTCAGCAAGGCAACCGGTCGAGGCCCAAGAGAGAGGGGAGTGCGTCCATGTGTGGGAAGGTTTCGACTCCCAGCGGCTCCAGGTCTTGCACGTCTTCGTTGGGACAGAAGCCGAGGACACGCATACCGGCAGCGAGGCCAGCGTGGACGCCCGCTCGGCTATCTTCGATTACGACGCATCTGGAAGGTGTTGTTTCCAATTGCCGGGCTGCGTAGAGATAAAGGTCTGAATGCGGTTTAGGTCTAGATACCATTTCGGCACTGAAGATTCTACCACCGAAGGGTTCAGAGAGTTCGATGATGTCCAGAATTGCAGAGACCTTCTCGGTGCTTCCGTTGGAAGCGACGGCCAGGGTGATGCCGCATTCGGTCAACTGAATGACGGTCTCTCGCAACCCTGGGGTTGGCGTAAGGCACTCTTGAAAGGTATCCATGAGCATTGACTCGCGACGTTCCTTAATTCCTTCTGGCAAGGGCTGACCCAACTCGTTCTCGACCATTGTCCACATTGCATCGTCAGTTAGGCCGCTGCCTTTCTTTGCGACGTCTTCAAGGGATACGTGAACGCCCGCCTCCTCAAGAAGATGGGAAACGACGTGTATATCGAGGGCTTCCGTGTCGGCGAGTACGCCGTCGCAGTCGAAGATAACCAAATTGGGAGTAGGGTTCATGTCGTAGGTGAATTGTATGACATATGAAGCGGTTCGCGAACCGCCTCTTGCTGAAGATGGGGGTTGTATCCTCACCCAACCCTCTCGCAGGATGGGAGAGGGTATGATCCGGGGAGTGTTGACAGGGTTGGGAGTGGGGGATAGGTTTGGGGGGTTGGAGGAGCTTGGGATAAGGAGGCGGAGTTCTTGGTTGATTTGAGCAGGGCGACTATTGTGGAAACGGGGCGGGAGATGGAGGCGGGGAGGCTCTCGCCGGTGGAGTTGGTTGAGGAGACGCTGCGGCGCATTGAGAGGTTGAACCCGACGCTGAAGGCGTTTTTGACGGTATGCGGGGACCTCGCCATGGCGCGGGCTAGGGAGGCAGAGGCGGAGATCGCTTCGGGTGGATACCGTGGGCTACTGCACGGGATTCCGTACAGTCTGAAGGACGTGATCGCGACGAAGGACGTTCGGACGACGTTTGGGCATCCGAGGCTGATCGACTTTCAGCCGCAGGAGGATGCGACGGTGCGTAGACTGCTGGATGATGCGGGAGCGATTCTGGTGGGAAAGGTGTATTCGCAGATTGGGCGGGGGGATGACCTGGTGGACTGCTGCAATCCCTGGGATGTGACGACGAGTCCGGGGACCAGCAGCAGCGGGTCCGGTTCGGCGGTGGCGGCGGGTCTGGGGCTGCTTTCGATTGGGACGGATACGGGAGGGTCGGTGCGGCATCCGGCCAGCAATTGTAACCTGGTGGGCCTTCGGGCCACCTTTGGTCGCATCAGCAGACATGGGGTGCTGGCGCCTTCGTGGACGCACGATCAGGCCGGGCCGTTGACGAGGACGGTGCAGGACAACGCGATTGTTATGGAGACTTTGGGTCGCTTCGATCCGCTGGACCCGGTGAGCGTGGAGAGGCCGGCGGAGAAATTCTCGGAGTTGATGAAGGGGGAGGTGAAGGGTCTGAGGATTGGGGTGCCGTCGGACCGGTGGCTATGGGAACGGGAGACGGAGGAGGCGGAGGAATTGGCACGGGCGGCGATTGGGGTGCTGGAGGGTTTGGGGGCTTCGGTGAGGGAGGTGTCGCTGCCTTTGACGGCGGAGACGCGGGCGGTGCATTTCAAGCTGAGCCAGCCGGAGGCGTATGTGAACTGGACGAGTTTCTTCGGAGAGGATGTGATGGAGGAATGGGATGTGATGCGGCCGGGGCTGGAGGCGGGGAGGCGTCAGCCGTTTTCGGTGTATATGGAGGGGCAGAGGGAGGCGGCGCGGATCCGGCAGGAGGTAGAATCGGCGATGGCTGATGTGGACGTGATTGCGACGCCAACGGGCAGTACGGTGGGTGACAAGTGCGACGCTTCCACGGCGGTGATTCGGGGTCGGGAGGTGCCTGCGAGGTCGAGGGCGGTTTACATAAACGGCATCGCGAGTTTGATGGGGATGCCGGCGATTTCGGTGCCGTGCGGGTTTGCTTTGGGGGGCCGGATGCCGGTGGGGTTGCAGCTGATGGGGCGGAAGTTCAGTGAGGGGGTGTTGTTTCGGGCGGCGGGGGCGTACCAGGGGGTGACGGGGTGGCATGAGCGGGTGGCTGATATCGAAGGTCAACTGTGACATAGACTCAATTGTGATTGAGGTAAGAAATGCAGGTTAACATCTTGAATCTACAGAGCTTGTTCGCGAATCCTGTGCGTTATGAGATTCCGTTGTTCCAGCGTCCATATGTGTGGAATCAGGAACAACAGTGGGATCCTCTTTGGGAGGATGTAAGGAATACAGCCGAGAGGATTCTTGGTCTTGAGAGTGGCGGTAGTGGGGTGAGCAATCCCAAGCCCCACTTTCTTGGCGCGATTGTCCTTCAGCAACAACCGGTACCGGCACCGATGTTCATGACCCGTGCCGTAGTTGACGGGCAACAACGTTTGACCACAATGCAATTGATGTTGGACGCGATACAGGAAGTGTTGCTTGAGAGAGGGGAAGGTGGCGCTGCGGCAAGGCTCGAGTTGCTTGTGCTAAACAACAAGGCGTTCTGCGCGGACGACCCAGATCTTGCCTTTAAGGTGTGGCCGACTCGAATTGACCAAGAAGCGTTTCGACATGCGATGCACAACGAACTCCCAAGCGAAGGGCACAAGGATTCGCAGATTGTTCAGGCCCACGAGTTCTTCAAACTGCAGACCAACCAATGGCTGGATGAGAATGTACTTGAAAGAACTGCCAGGGCAAGAGCCTTGGAGCAAGCGGTAACTAGTCACTTGGAACTGGTTGTAATAGATCTTGACCTTGCTGATGATCCCCACGTGATTTTTGAGACTCTTAATGCTAGAGGGACTGCTCTCTTGCAGTCGGACTTGATCAAGAACATGGTGCTATATGAGGCGGAAAAGTCTGGAATACCAAGTGAAGAAGCAGATAGACTCTGGGGTTTTCAAGACAAATGGTGGCGGGAAGAAATACGGCAGGGAAGGTTGTATAGACAGAGAATAGACGCCTATCTGAACTACTGGATTGTAATGCGAAGAGTCGAAGAAGTTCTCGCATCCGATGTGTTTTCTGCGTTCCGGCGATTCTACTCGGACAACGGCATGGGAATAGAAAATACACTAGAAGACATAGGAAGAGTCTCCAACGCGTATCGAGAATTGGAACAAACCGGGAGGCCTAATATGGCAAAGTTCCTATATCGGTGGCGGGTAATGCAGGCGGGCGTTCTGACTCCTGCTCTGATGTGGCTACTTTCTTCAGATGTTCCTCCTGAGCAACTGCAAAAGGGGCTTAGGGCAATTGAGAGTCATCAAGTTCGAAGGATGATTTGTAGAATGTCAACGATGGGTGCAAATCGGCTGTTCATTACCTTGGTGGACAGATTGGAAGCGGAAGGGTCAGAAATCGCTGGCGATACCATATTGGAGTTCTTGAAGAACCAAGAGTCACGCGTTGGCGAATGGCCAAATGACAGTCAGTTGGAAGAGGCTTTAGTCAGTCTTCCACTATACAGGCTTCTCACGAGAGGCCGGCTCAGAATTGTGCTGGAAGGGATCGAGGAAAACCTTCGAACAGCCAAGGCGGAAAGCCAAGACTGTCCACGTAATCTTACCATCGAACATATCATGCCCCGAGGATGGCGAAACCGCTGGGAATATCCTCATGAAGGCGTTGAAGGTTTAGGCAAAGAGGAGCAACTAGAACTAGAACGGCAACGTGACCACGTTATCCACTCGATAGGAAACTTGACTTTAGTGACCAGCGGACTGCAACCCGTTCTGTCAAATGCCCCTTGGGACTGTAAACAAGAGACTCTTGATGAGCATTCAGTTCTTTTTCTCAATAAGGATCTGTTGACTGATCCGCCGCAAGAATGGGATGAATGCGCGATTGAGGCACGTTCACGAAAACTGGCGCAGCTTGCAATTGAGGTTTGGCCGCACGCCGACAAAATATAGAAGAAACCAGAGGGGGTAAGAGAATGAGGCTTGAAGGTAAGGTTGCGTTTATAAGTGGGGGGGCGCGGGGAATGGGCGCTTCTGAAGGGCGCATTTTTGCGCAGGAGGGCTCGAGGGTTGCCCTAGGAGATATCCGGGATGATTTGGGGAATCAGGTGGCGAAGGAGATCTGTGACGCTGGCGGCGAGGCTATTTTCGTTCATTTGGACGTGACCAGCGAAGAGTCTTGGCGGGAGGCTATTGCCGCTACCGTGGAGAGGTTCGGCAAGCTGGACATTTTGGTTAATAACGCCGGGATTTCGGTGTCGGGCGGGGTGTTGGATACGACTGAGGAGACGTGGGACAGGGTTATGGACGTGAACGCCAAGGGGGTGTTTTTCGGCACGAAGGCGGCGATTCCGGAGATGCAGAAGGCGGGAGGAGGGTCCATCGTCAACATATCGTCGCAGATGGGGTTGGTGGGGAGTGAGATGGGGAGTCCTGCGTACAACGCTTCTAAGGGCGCCGTGCACATTTTCACGAAGTCGGCGGCGTTGAGGCACGTGGGGGACAACATCCGGGTCAACTCGGTGCATCCTGGGCCGATCAATACGCCGATGATGAATGACGGATTCGACGATCCGCGTCGGGAGAGCACGGTGTTGAAGATGACGCCGATGGGACGTCGGGGGGAGCCGGAGGAGGTTGCGTGGGGGGTCCTGTACCTGGCGTCGGACGAGGCTTCGTATGTGACGGGGGCGGCGCTAGTGATTGACGGGGGGTATATTGCGCATTAGGGAGGATTCACCCCCCATCTCAATCTTCCCCCATCAAGGGGGAAGAGGAAGAGAAGATGGATTGCCGCCCGCGCGGTAATAGGTAGCAGTAACAGAGAGGAGATTGTAGATGCCGACGTTTATTGGATTGGTGAAGTATGAGGACAGGGACGGGGAGGCGGAGTTGATGGTGGGAAGGGCTGCCCGTCAGTTGGTGGAGGTGCATGGGGGCCGAATCCTCAGCACGTACTGGACGGAGGGCGACTGCCAGTTGATCATCGCCTTCGAAGGCCGTCATGAGGAGCAGGCGATGAAGGTGTACGACGACCTGGCTGCGCAGCAGGGGGTGGAGGTTACGGTGGTGCAGGGGTTGACGGAGGGGGAGAAGGAGCGGGCTAACAGGGGATTGGCGTTTCCGTGAGGAGGGGAGGGAGGATGGTGGGTGGAATCACGCGTGGAGAAACAATTGTATTACTTATATGCACATCCCACGCACGGCCTCGATTACCCTCACCTCCCTCCTCTCCCAGGACGGGAGAGGAGGGAAGTGGGGCAGGGATTACAGATGCACTTCCGCCTTCGCGGAGTAAAGAGCGGCCTGGGGGAGTAGGCAAATTGAAGATAAGAGTTTGGGGTGATTGAGATATGACTATGACGATTGTGGGTTATGATCCGGAGACGGGGCAGTTTGGTGGCGCGGTGGCGACGAAGAACATTGGCGTGGGATCGCGGGTGCTGCGGGGCATGGGCGAGGTGGGGATGATTGGTTTCAGTGGCCACGAGATTCAGCGACTGCGAGGGATCGCGCTGCTGGAGCTAGGCTTTCCGGCGCCGGTGGCTTTGGAGGCGCTTGTTAAAGTCAGTGGAGGTCGGGGGCAGTACAGTCTGATAGATAGAACGGGGACGCCGGCGGCGTACACGGCCCCGGCGCAGTTTCCGTGGCGGGGAAGCCGGACGGGGGTCAACTACGCGTGCGGGGCGAATACGATGGTGGGGCCGGAGGTGGTGCAGGCTCTGGGGGACACTTTCGAGGCTACGGAGGGGAGCGGGCTGCCTTTGGAGGAGCGTTTGCTGCAGTGCCTGGAGGCGGCGCAGGCAACGGGGGGCGACAATCGGGGGCGACAGTCGGCGGCGATTCAGGTTCATTGGAAGCGGGTGGACGCGAATCCGTTCCTGGACCTTCGGGTGGACGACCATCCGAACCCGATTCCTGAGCTGCGGGCCATCGTGCATATCTATCGTCAGACGTACCCGGTTTATGCGTCCAGGACATGGCCGGACCTGGAGGGCACGGGGGGTTATCCTATCTTGTATCCTTGAGGGGAGTCACCCCCATCTCAGTCTTCCCCCGTCAATGGGGAAGAGGTAAGAGGGGAAGGAAAGACTGGATGCCGGCTTTCACCTGAATGACGAAGAGAGGGGAGGAGGGGAGGAACCCTCACCTCAATCCTCTCCCAGGACGGTAGAGGAGGGAAGAGGGAGGCGGAGACTACGGTTATGCAAAGGTCTTCGTCGAGGGGGGTAGAGGTTTGGGGTATGGGCACCTACTAGGGGCGTCCCTGCGGGATAGTTATTTCGAGAAGTAAAAGTGATTGGAGGAGTAATGGCAAAGAGGAAGGTGTTGGTGACGGGGATGAGTGGGCGGATTGGCCGGGCCGTGCTGAAGCGGCTGGGGGATAAGTATGATTTTACGGCGATGAACCGGAACCCGATGGAGGGGGTAAGGTGCGTGACGGCGGACGTCACGGACTTCGAGGCGATTCGTTCCCACTTCGAGGGTCAGGATACGGTCGTGCATCTGGCGGCGGCTTTGGGTTCCAATTCCGAGGATGACACGCGAGACTACATCGAGCGGAACGTGTGGGGGACGTACACTGTGTTCGAGGCGGCGAGGCAGGCGGGGGTGAAGCGTGTGATATTTGCGAGCAGCGGTTCGACGATTATCAGCCACACGTTGGAATCGCCGCTGAGGGAGCTGGAGAGCGGGGAGTACGACAAGCTGCCGGCCACGTGGCCGATGCTGACGCACGAGTCGCCGGTGCGGCCCAACTCCATCTACGGAGTGAGCAAGGTGTGGGGGGAGGCGCTGGCGCGGTACTACGTGGACGCCTTCGGGATGTCTGCGATCTGTATCCGGTTCGGGTGGATTCCGGAGGAGGACCGGCCGGGGCCTACGCGGACGTTTTCCGTGTGGTGCAGCCACGATGACGCGTCGCAGATGGTGGACCGGTGCATCGAGGCGGACGATAGCCTGAAGTTCGACATTTTCTATGCGGTGTCGGACAACAGGTACAACTATCGGGACATCAGCCATGCGCGGGAGGTTATTGGGTACGTGCCGACGAGCCGGGCGGAGGATTATCGGTAGGGCGAACGGCTGGGGAAAATAGTAAGGGCCGGATTCAAACCGGCCCTTACAGGTTGGTGTATTGATGGGGGTTAGAGGTTGAACTGGGCCTCCTGGTAGTTGGGCTCCTTTTCGTATACCTGGACGCGCATGTGCTGAGACTCGCCGATGAGGATCTTGTAGTCGTCGCCCACGTGGAGGGCGGCGGGTCGACGGAGACGCCATTCGGGTTCGAGGTCGACGCGGTCACGGGCCTTCTGGAGGTCGGGGTTGGCGTCGACGGCGTCCTGGGCCCAACGTGACAGGTTAGTGGCGTCGCCGATTATGGTGGCAAGATAGGTGCCGTCGGGTTCGTAGATCTTGACGTTCTCATTGCCCCAATCTGCGATGTAGACATCGCCGTCCCGATCGACGAAGACTGCGCTGGGCTTGCTGACGTTGGACAGCTCGTGGTCCGAGCGTCCGAAGGTGAGGAGATAATCACCGTCGGCGGAATACTTCTGGACGCGGTCGTTGCCCCAGTCGGCGACGAAGATGCTTCCGTCGGAATCTACGTGGACGCCCCAGGGGCGGTCCAGCTGACCGTCGTCGCTTCCGCCTTCGCCAAACTGGCCGAGGAATTGGCCGTCGCAGGTGTATCGCTGAACGCGGTTGTTGCCGCTGTCGACGACGACGAGGTTGCCGTCGGGGTCCAGGGCTATGCCGGAAGGCCGCTTGAACTGGCCATCGCCGGAGCCGAGGGCGCCCCACTTGCCGACGAAATCACCGTCCTTGGTGAAGACGACGACCTTGCTGATGGCCTGGTCGGTAACGTAGAGGTTTTCCTGGGAGTCGACGGCTAGACCGCCGGGCCAGAGGAACTGGCCTTCGCCGGAGCCGGCGCTGCCGATATCGAGGAGGAATTCCTGAGTTGAGAGGGTGCACTTGGTGATGCGGGTGCCGGGGCCGAATTCGTGGCCCCAGTTGGCGACGTACATGACGTCGTCGGCGCCCCGTCCGAGTCCTACGGGGTGCCAGAAGGTGGTGGCGGAAACGCCAATCCTTCCGAGGTTATCGAGGTAGGTGAAGGCGCGGCCCATAGCGACCTGGGTTTGCGGCATCTTATTCTCCTTAGCATGTTGTAGGTTTTCGAGTTAGTGACAATGATATCCGTAAGCGGGCGAGGATTCAACAGTCGCAGCTGAGTTTACATAAACTGCGGCGCTGGGAGTTGGGAACGGCCGCCGTGATATAATCGGCGGAGTCCGGATGGTCGTCAGGAGGCGGAGAGACTATGAGCCGATTCATGTTGGTGGGAATAGTGTTGTTGGCGGTTCTGGGCGCTGTCGTGATTGCGGGCTGTGCAGGAGGGGATGACTCGGAGGAGGGGGCGTTTTCGGACACTGCTGCTCTTGGGGCGCCAACTGCGGCGCCCGCGATGATGGCGCCAACGGCCGTGCCAACAATGGCCCCCACGGCGGCGCCGGCCCCGGCCGCTCGGGCTGCCGACGAAGGAGAAAACGGGGAAGGGCTGAATGTGCAGGCGTCGCCGCAGGTGCAGACGCGGGTGATTGTGCACACGGCCTTCGTTTCGCTGGTGGTGAGCGACGTGGCGGGGGCGGTGGACTGGATTGCCGAACTGGCGCAGGCGCTGGGAGGGTGGGTGGTCAGTTCCGACCGGGCATCCCTGCACAACGGGGCGATATCCGTACGAGTGCCGGCCGTCTCGCTGGAGGACGCGCTGGCGCAGCTGGAGGGGTTTGCGGTGGAGGTGGAGACCCGGACGGTTACGAGCCAGGATGTGACTGACCAGTACGTGGACTATCAATCGCGCATGGTGAGCATGAAGGCCACGGAGGAGAGGCTCTTATCCTTCCTGGACAGGGCAGGGGACGTGGAGGATGCACTGGACGTTCTGCAGGAGTTGGCGGCTTTGCAGGGGCAGATTGAGGAGGTGCAGGGCAGGTTGAACTTCCTGCAGCAGACTTCGGCATTCTCGTTGATTGACGTGAACTTGAAGCTGACCTCTCTGGCCATCGAGGTAGACGCGGGGGATAATTTCGGGGTTAGGGTGGGAAGGACGGCGCGATTCCGTGCATCGTTCGTGCCTCCTGAGGGGATCGACAGCTATGATTTCGCGTGGGACTTCGGTGATGGGACGTCGGCGAGCGGCAGCGGCACCATTCTGAGGCCGGATGGCCGGCGAGTGACTGCAACGGTCAATCACGTGTATCCGGATGACCTGGATTCGCCTTATATCGTGCGGATTGACCTGCGAGGAGTTGGGGAGAGCGGGGTGGCGGAGGGTTCGGACGCTCTTGAGGTAATAGTCACCGAAGTGCCGTCCATAGAGGTATTCGCGGGCGAGGGTCAAACCGTCGAGGAAGGGCAGGAGGTGGAATACACCGCGTCCTTCCTGCGCCCGGCGGAACTTTGGGATTATGCGTACCAGTGGAACTTTGGAGACGGATCGCCCACGGTGACGGGAACGCCGGAGGAGGGTAGCACGCGATTGAGCGCGCTGCACACTTACGCGGACTACAGGCCGGAGGGTTACGAGGCGCATGTAACGGTCACTGCGATGAGCGAAGGTGGAGAGGTGACGGGGACGGGGGTCTATTGGGTGAATGTGACGGAGTCGAAAGGACTCATTGTCGGTGGTTGGGAGATTGGAGAGACGGTGAAGAGTGCGGTGCGGGCGCTTTCGGCGGTGGTGAGGGCAGGGGTGATGCTTCTGATATGGGCGTTGATATTCAGTCCGGTGGCGGCCATCGGGGCGGGGATCGTGTATCTCATTCGCAGAATCGACAGGAAGTACCGCCCACGAGGGGTTGCGTCGTCCATGCGCGGGCCGAAGTCGTCTCGAGGCGGCCGGGGAGGGCAGGAAGCAGGCCGTCAGGGGGAGCAGCAGCCTGGATCCATGGAGGCTGACGAGACTGACAAGTAGGGCGACAGGGGAATGATTCCGGGGCGGAGAGTTACGAGGCCGGGCTGATGTTGATACAATCCCTCAACCGGCGATTGGTTACCAACCCCTAAAGGGTGGCGGAGCCGGTTGCCCTGGTGATGCAGATACTCCCGGTTCCGACGCGGGAAGAGAGAATCAGAGAACGTAGAGGAGGTGCCAAGTGGAAGCTCTGAGGAAACCCATCGGGATGTACCTGGTTGCGGTGGCGGTGGTAGTTGCGGTCTTTTTCATTATCAGCACGTTCCTGGAAGATTCGATAGACGTGATGCAGGTTTGGCTGGTGCTGGACGTGCTGATGCTGATCGCGCTGGTTCCGACGCTGATTTTCAACTATATGCGGAAGCGGGACGCGGGCGGAGAGGATTCCGGCGGCGCTGTGACAATCCGGTACCTGAGCGCAAACGTGGCCTTCTACCTGACGGCGGGGCTGATGATCCTATTTCTTCACAACTGGTTCACGCTGCTGGCGCAGGGCACGGACAGCCTGGACGGCAACTGGACGGCCTGGAATATCTGGGCGGTGGTGGATACGATGCTGCCGCTGGTTATTGGCGCGACGGGCTGCAAGATGTGGTGCGGGGCGGGGAAGGACTAGAGCGAACTGGGGCTTGTTATTCGGGCGTCGTGCCTGGGATGCCCGGACAGGGGATGCTCACATGGGGAGGGAGCGGCCGGCTTCGCGGAGTCGCCTGCGGCGCTCCAAAGCGTCCGGCATGGCCTGCTTGACAACGTTCCAGAAGTCGCTGGAGTGGTTGCGGACGTGGAGGTGGGCGAGTTCGTGGACAACGACGTAGTCCAGGAGTTGCGGCGGCGTCATGACGAGGCGCCAGTTGAAGCGTAGGGTGCCGTCGGCGGCGCAGCTGCCCCAGCGGGAGCGCTGGTTGCCGATGATGATTTGAGACCTTTCGCCGCGTCCCAGGGTCTTCCACCAGCGATTGACGCTGGCCTCTGTCCGCTCCCCGGCTCGGGGCACGTACCAACGGAGGAAGGCGCCGCGGATTTCCTCAGTCAGCGCATCGCGTTCGAGGGTTTTGGGTACGTCCACGAGGAAGCGCCAACGGTTGAAGCGCACGCGGGCAGTTTCGATGTTGTGCCTGGTGACGGTGAGGTGGACGTTCCGGCCCAGGTAGGGCATGGTCTCGCCAGTGATGAAGATCTTGGGCGGGGGCTGGTTGGCCACTTTTTCCAGCTTCTTGAGGATCCAGGAAGCGTGGTTGGTCAGGAAGGCTTGGACTCGCCGATTTGGGGTGCGGTAGGGGACGGCGACGCGCACGCCATTTTTGTCGACGGAGACGGCGAAGGTCTTACGGCGGCGTTTGCTGCGATGGAGCTTGTAGGAGATGAGGACGCCGTTGTAGGAGATGCTGCCTTCGCTGCGCTCGCGCCAGGGCATTTGGCTACGTAGACGGTGCCGGGCTGGAATTCGTGCTATGCGCCAGCGGCGACTGCGGAGGCACTCTGAGGGAAGTACACGCTGAGAATCTGCCGGGCAATGCCATCTGCGTCCAGATGTAGGCGCCGACGCTGCTCCTCGGCGGTGCCGTGCTCGACAAAGGAGTCGGGCATGCCAATGCGGTGTACGGAAACGTCCTTCATATTGGCGGCGGCGATGGCCTCGAGGACTGCGGAGCCGAAGCCTCCGGCCAGGACGTTCTCCTCGACGGTGACGAGGCGGCCGGTGCGCTGGGCGGAATCGAGGATGAGGTCAACATCTAGGGGTTTGACGAACCTGGGGTTGACGACGCCGCAAGAGATGCCGTGGTCTGAAAGGATGTCGGCTGCTTTCACGGCGGCAGTTGCGGCCTTGCCGAGGCTGAGGATGACAACGTCGCCGCCCTCGCGGAGGACGGTGCCTCGGCCGAGAGGGAGGGTGCGGAGTTCCTCGTCCATGGGGACGCCTACAGCGGCGCCGCGGGGGATGCGGATAGCGAAGGGGCCGTCGTGCTTGTAAGCGGTGTAGATGAGGTGCTGGAGCTCGTTTTCGTCGGTGGGGGCAGCAACGATGGCGTTGGGGAGGCAGCGCAGGTAGGAGATGTCGAAGGCGCCGTGGTGGGTTTTGCCGTCTTCGCCGACGACACCGGCGCGGTCTGCGATGATAGTAACCGGGAGGTCCTGAAGGCAAACATCGTGGACCACCTGGTCGAAAGCGCGCTGTAGGAAGGTGGAATAGATGGAAACGAAGGGCTTGGCGCCGGTTGCGGCCATTCCTGCGGCCATGCTGACTGCGTGCTGCTCGGCAATGCCGACGTCGTAGACGCGGTCTGGGAACGATTGCCGGACTTCTTCGAGGCCGGTGCCTTCCAGCATGGCGGCGGAGATGCCGACCACAGCGGGGTCCTGTTTCATGAGACGCTTCATGGTATTTGCGAATACCTTGGAGTAGGTGGGGGCGCCTGAGGTGTCTCCCAGGGGGGAGCTGGGCTGGTGGAATCGGACGGGGTCGTCTTCGGCGGGCTCGTAGCCGTGGCCCTTGTGGGTGACGACGTGGATGAGGGGTACGCGTCCTGTGGGGGTGCGGGCTTGGGCGAGGGTTTCTTCCAGCTGGCGGAGGTCGTGGCCGTCCACGGGGCCCAGGTATTCGAAGCCCATTTCGGTCCAGAAGGTGGTGGGAATAATGAAGCCGTCGACGCTGTTCTTAAACCGTTTGACCAGCCGATACGTGGCGTCGCCCATGGGCACGCGCTTTGACAGGGCCCTCATGCGCCCGATCATCGCCTGGTACTCGGGATGGGTGATGACGCGCTTGCGCCAGTTTGTGATGAAGCCGATATTCTCGGAGATGGACATGCCGTTGTCGTTGAGGACTACGATGAACCGCTCCGGGTTGAAGTGGACGATGTTGTTGAGGGCTTCGAAGCTGGAGCCGGAGGTGAGGGCGCCGTCGCCGACGACGCCGATGGTCCAGGATTCTTCGTTGTTATGGGCGGAGGCCTGGGCGATGCCGAGGGCGATGGAGAGGCCGGTGCCAGCGTGGCCGGCGGCCAGGGTGTCGTGGGGGCTTTCCATGGGTTCGCCGAAGCCGGAGAGTCCGCCAGCGAGGCGGATATTCTGGAATTCGTCCCGGCGGCCGGTGACCAGCTTGTGGGTGTATGTCTGGTTGGTGGTGTCCCAGACGATGCGGTCCTTGGGACTGTCGAAGATGCGATGAATGGCTAGGGTGAGTTCTACGACGCCGAGGTTGGAGGCGAGGTGGCCGCCGCGTTCGGTGATTACTGAGATGATGGTGTCCCTTACATCCTGGGCCACCTGCTCCACCTGTTCGCGGGAGAGGGGCTTCAGGTCCTGGGGTACGTCTATGGTGTCCAGAAGACGACCGGCCACGTTATTCCTCCTTGAAGGCCTTTGGACAAATGATAACAAAAGGCGAGCTATGCCAGCTAACACCTAGAATAACTAGGTACAAAATAGGGGACACTTGTGACACTGTCAAGTCTTTTGTTCCCTGTAGCATATTCCGACGCCTTTCGACCCGACTGCGCTTGTCTTGCAGGGCTATAGGGAATGTGGGCGGTTTGCGGGCCGCCAGGATGGGAGAGGAGGGAATATGGGGTGGCGGGTTGTCAGGAGATAAGAGGGATGTTCAGCTCCTTGATGAGGGTCTGGAATTTTGGCAGGTATTCGGATTCGACGTGACTCAGGGCTTCCAGTTGGACGTGAAGGCGGGAATTGAGGTCATCGAACACGTCGTAGGCCTGCCGGGTGGGGGCGTAGTCGGCATTGGAGACGACGCTGGTAAGGGCGGCGAGCTTGGCGTCGAGGCCCTTGGGGGGCAGATACATGGGGTTGGGTCCGATGACGCGGGTGAGGTGGGGTTCGATGGTGGCGAGCTTTTCGTTGATTGCGGCAGCGGCATCGGTGACGCGGGCTGCGCCCTCACGTCCCTCGGCTCTTTCGGTCCAGGAGTTGACCTGGATGCGGATGTTCCTGAGCCGGTCTATTGCGTCGTTGGTTTGGGTGAGGGCGTCGATGATGATGGTGTGTAGGTCAAACTGGGCCTGGAGGTCTTCTCTGGTGGCCTCGATGCGAGGGTCTATGAGGATCTCGAAGGCCTGGGTGAGCTCGACGTCGCCGGTGGTGAGCTTCACCTGGTATACACCGGGGGGAGCGAAGGGAGGTCTGGGCGAGGGGTTTTCCTGGGCGGTCAGTGAGGCACCGATGGTTGCGAGTCGGGCGTTGGGATAGAGCATGTCCCAGACGAAGTGATTCATGCCTGCTTCGGAGGGGACGGATTTGCCGGAGAAACGGGTGATTTCGGAGCCGTCCGCATCCAGGAAGGTGAGGGTGGCGTCGTCTGCGGATGAGCGGAGGTGGTAGGTGATTGGGACGCCGTAGGGGGGATTTTCTCCGCTGTCGAGATACTTGCGGGACAGGCTTCCGGAGGCGTCGGGCCGGGCATCGTAGGTTACGACGGTGCCGGAGGTCCAGTCGTAGTTCTTGCCGAGCTGCGTTGGCGAACTCCAACGCAGGGGCCGGTTGACGCGATGGGTGTCCGGGGGGGTGAAGAGGTGGGCGGTGGCGTTCAGGGCATCGTCGGTTGCCTGATGGAGGGGAGAGAGGTTGTCGAGGACCCAGAAGCCGCGGCCATGGGTGGCGATGACGAGGTCGCCGTCTTTCACCAGCATATCGTGGACGGCAACCGCTGGCAGGTTCATCCGCATGGAGTTCCAGTTTTCGCCGCCATCGACGGAGATGTAGACGCCAGTTTCCGTGCCGGCGTAGAGGAGGCCGGGACGGTTGGGGTCTTCCCGGATGACGCGGGAGAAATCGCCGTCGCGGATGCCACGGGTTATCATCTCCCAGGTGGCACCGTAGTTGGTAGTCTTGAGGAAGAAGGGGCGATGGTCGTCCAGCTTGTAGCGGTGGGCGGCGACGTAGACGGTAGCGGGGTCGTGGGGGGAAGGCTCGATGATGCTGATGCAGGTCCAGCGGGGGAGATTGTCGGGGCTGACGTTTTGCCAGGTCTCGCCGCCGTCCTTAGACAGGTGGATTTCTCGGTCGTCGGTGCCGGCCCATAGGACGCCTTGCTCAAGGCGCGATTCGGCGAAGGCGTAGATGACGCTGGAGTACTGGGAGGAGAGGCCGTGGGAGGTGATTTCGCCACCGGTGATGACCTGCATCTTAGATTTGTCCTGGGTGGTGAGATCGGGGCTGATAGTGTCCCAGCTGGCACCCTGGTCTGTGGACTTGAAGACGCGGTTGGCGGCGACGTAGAGGGTATTGCCGTCGTGGGGGGAGAGGGTTACAGGATAGGTGAAGGGGAAGCGGTATTTGACATCCTTGAGGGGGGAGCCGTACTGGTCTTCGGGCCAGACGGTGATGATGCGAGACTGGCCGGTGGAGTGGTCGTAGCGGAGGAGGTTTCCGCCTCCGCCGGGGGAGCTGCCGATAGCCCCGGCGATGACGACGTTCGGGTTGTCGGGGAGGACCACAATGTGGCCGCTTTCGGAGCTGCCCACGGGGTAACAGTCCTTCCAGGGGATTGCCGCTTCGAAGGTGCGGCTGGGGACGGAAACGGCGGTGTTGTCCATGGGAGTGCCGTAGACGCGGTAGGGGAATTGGGTGTCGACGGCGAGGTGGAAGAAGCTGTGGGTGGGCTGGTTGTAGATGCTGGACCAGGAATCGCCCTCGTTGAAGGTGATGGTGGCGCCGCCGTCGTTGCCTTCGATCATACGCCTGGGGTTGCGGGGGTCTATCCAGAGGTCGTGGTGATCGCCGTGGGGCATGGGAAGGGTGTTGAAGGTAATGCCGCCATCGGTGGACTTCCAGGCGGAGTAGGAGAGGACGTATAAGGTTTCGGGGTCCTGGGGATGGGGGAAGATGTGGTGGTAGGAGGAGGCGCTGCGGCGGAGGTCCCGCTGGTCGGTGGCGAGTTCCCAGCTATCGCCGCCGTTTTCGGAGCGGAAGAGGCCGCCCGCTTCGGCTTCAATGAGCGCCCAGACTCTCAGAGGGCGGGCGGGGGATACGGCGACGCCGATGCGCCCCTTGATGCCAGAGGGCAGGCCCGGGTTGTCGGTGAGTTCGACCCAGGTATCGCCGCCGTCAGTGGACTTATGGAGGCCGCTATCGGGGCCGCCGCTGGTCTCCTCCCAGGGCTGGCGCAGGAAGTGGAATATGGAGGCGTAGAGGATGCGTGGGTTAGTGGGGTCCATGGAGAGGTCGATGGCGCCGGCGCGCTCGCTCTTGTGGAGGACAAGTTCCCAGGTTTCGCCGCCGTCCTGGGAGCGGTAGACGCCGCGTTCCGGGTTGTGGCCGAAGAGGTGGCCCTGGGCGGCAACGTAGACGACGTCCGGGTTGGCGGGGTGGATGCGGATGCGTGAGATGTGGCGGGTTTCACGGAGGCCGAGGTGCTTCCAGGAGCGGCCGCCGTCCATGGACTTGTAGACGCCGTCGCCGTGAGAGACGTCGGGCCGGGAACAGGCTTCCCCGGTTCCAACATAGATGACGTTCGGGTTGGAATCGGAGACGGCGATGGCGCCGATGGGGCCGGTGTTGATGAAGCCGTCGGAGATGCATTCCCAGTAGACGCCGCCGTCATGGGTCTTCCAGACGCCGCTGCCGGAGCCGCCGAAGTAGAAGGTCATGGGGTAGTGGGGATGTCCGGCGACGGCGATGGTGCGTCCACCGCGGTGGGGGCCGATACTGCGCCATCGGTGGGTCTGGAGGAGGTTGGGATTCCAGGGGGCGTGGGGTTTGGTGTCGGACGGCTGGGTGGTCATGGAGCACCTCTTGTGGTTAATGATTGGAGTTTACGTGAGGTCCGACGAAATGTCATTCCCGTGGGGAAGTAGATTTTCTGGTGCGTGGGAGTGAGGGAGCCATTGAACGTCCTTCTGCCATAACTTCAATCCATCGACACGCTCAGGGTTGGTTCAATTTTTCCCGATCGAGAGGGAAGGGAGAAGACTGGATTTCGGCGGGAGCCGGAATGGCGGTGATGCGGAGGTCTCCAGCCAGGGGGAATAGGTGGAAACAGCGCACCCCGGGGAGTTCAAACTCCCCGGGGTGCTTTTCGTTTTCCGTCCTAGACTTTCCCAGTCAAGAGGGAAGTCAGAGGGAAAGGTCTACTGATAAACGGGCCGGGTGTACTCGTGCCCAACCGCTGGGCCGAAGTGGAGCATGTTCTGCCGGTACTCGACTACGTAGTTGGGGTTCACCACCGCCTTGGGGAAGAGGAAGAAGAGGGGGATGGTGATGTAGTTTTCGTAGAGGTAGTCGCCGATCCTGTAGGTCTGCTCCAGGATATCCTCGGCCTCGATGGCAGCGGCAAGGTCAATCCAGATGTCGTCCAGTTCCGGGATCTCCCAGAGGCCGTTGCCGGCTCCGCCCGGGACGGGACCTAGACGATACTGAATGTTGTTGCGGGTGTAGATGCCGCCGGGGCCGGCGCTCTGGCGGAAGGTACCCACTGTGCGGGCCACGTCCCTGGCGCGCATTTCCGACCTCATGGTGCCGTATTCGATGGGCAGAAGGTTGGGTTCCAGGCCGATGGCGCGCCACATATCGGTGACGGCTTCCGCGACGTCCGGAGCTTCGGGGACGCCGGAAACGATGGAGGTCTGGAAGTCGAATGCGAACCCGTCGGGATATCCGGCCTCAGCCAGGGCCGCCTTTGCTCCTTCGGGATCGTAGGGGTAGGGAGTCCAGTCATCGTGCTTGAAGTCCGGGTTGGTCGGCGGGAAACCATGGATCAACTGGGGAATGGCGTCGCCGTCCCAGAAGGTCTGGTTCAGCAGGTCCCGGTTTACGGCCAGGTTCAGGGCCTTTCGGACCAACACGTTACGGAAGGGATCGTCAGGGTCGAATCCGGGGGCGACGGATTGAATTTCGCCCGTCCTGTCGCCTACACGGATTTCCTGCGGGCTGTCGTAGTAGAGGCCGCCGATCCAGATGTAGAGGAAGAAGCCGGGCAGGGTTCCGACGGAGACCACGCTGCCCCTGGAGGTTGCCTCAGGGATAAGCACGGCGGGGATGTCGGCGATGTGCGACTCTTCGGTCAGCTGCATGGCCATGCGAGTGGAGTCTTCCTTCACGTAGAAGAATGTCAACTCGTGAAATTCCGGAACCTTTCGCCAGTGGTCTTCGACTCGCTCGTAGCTGATATGCTCATCAATCTTCAGTTCGATGAAGCGGAAGGGACCGGTGCCGATGGGGTGGGCCTGGTATCCCTCGATGCCAACGGCGTCCATGTAGTCCTTGCTGAGCATGGTAGCCACCCAACCGGATGAGACGAAGCTTTCAAAGAGGGGCTCGCCCTTGCTCAGACGCCAGGTGAAGTTGTAGTCGTCAACGATGTCGAAGGCTTCCGGCTTCTGAGCACCGAGGTTGGTCCAGATGGAGGTTGTGCTGAGAGCGTCCTCGCGGACCAGGGTGGCGATGCTGCCCTCGATGTCCTTGGTGGTGAATTCGCCGCCCGTCCAGGTGTCGGTGCTGTGGAAGGGGATGCCCTCGCGGAGCTTGAAGGTCCAGTCCCTGGCGCCCGGGGCGACGCTCCACTCATGGGCCAGACCCTGGTCAGTCCAAGCGCCAGTGAGGGGGTCTTCGCCAATGAGCATTTCATACATGGGCTTCAGGGGCCCGGTACCGCTCTGGAGGGTCTGCCACATCATGGTGACCTGGTTGCCCGGGGGGACCATCGCGATTTTGAGCTCAGTGTCCACGGGGACCAGGTTCGCCGGTCGCGCGGTTGGGACAGGGGTAGGGGAGGCGGTGGGAAGGGGTATGGCCCGTCGTGTGACAGGGGCTGCCGTAGCTGTGGCCGCGGGGGCTGACGGGGTGGCCGCGGGGGCGGCGGTAGTAGCGGCCGGGGCCTGGGTGGGGGCCATAGTCGGGGCCATGGTAGCCGCTGGTGCGGCTGTTGGCGCCATGGTGGGCGCGGGGGCCGCAGTTGGAGCTACAGTAGGCGCGGCGGGTTCCGGCGTCTCGTCGTCGCCGCCGCAGGCAACAATGACGAGGGAGAGAGTCAGGGCCAGCGCAAGGGGTAACAGGGAAAGCCGGCCCATCCTTCTAAGATTTGTCCAATGTCTCATGGTCCAATTCTCCTTAAACTAATGTGGGGTTTCTGAGGTTAGAAGTAATCCGGGTCGCTCCTTAGAGGATTCTGGGGCCGTGGAGGCGAACGGGGTTGTCCCAGAGGATCTTTCGCTTGGCGTCATCGGAGATGGGCTGAGCGAGGAGGGCGTCCACCGCCTTATCCGGGTCCGGAGCGTCGGGGTGGGGATAGTCCGTGTTCCAGATGACGTGGTCCTCCCAACCGGCGTCTATGGTGCCCTTCAGGGCGCCTTCGTCGCCGTCGCAGGCCACGAAGCCCTGGCGGCGGAAGTACTCGGAGGGGGAGAGGGGCAGAAGATCGGCGTCGAACCACATGCCCTGGCGCCTGTCCGGGAGGGAGTGGTCGTCGAGGCGGGCGAGCCACCAAGGGAGCCAGCCGGCGTTGTTTTCGAGGAAGACAACCTTGAGGCTGGGGAAGCGCTCCAGGATGCCCATGTAGATGAGGTGACCGAGGGAGATCATGCTCTCGAAGGGATGGGAGATTGCATGGGCCAGGGCAACCTGCTGCCCGGGCACCTGGTCCCTGGGGAGATAGCGGGCGGCGGCCATGGGGTCTCCGCTCTCGGTGGTGTGCCAGGCGACGGGTACTTCCAGGTCCTGGCAAAGCCGCCAGAAGGGGTCGTAGTCCGGGTGTTCCCAGGGGCGTTCCTTCGTGCCCTTTGGCATCATTACGGTTACGGCGCCGAGGTCTTCGACGCAGCGACGGGTTTCCGCGACAAGGCCTTCGATGTCGTGCTGGTCGGGGACGGTAGCAACGGGATAGAGACGCTTGGGATCGGCGTCGCAGAAGCTGCGGCACCAGTTGTTGTAGGCGCGGGCCATGGCCCAGAGGAGGTCCTGATCCTTACCGTGGAGCCGGTCCCAGCCGAGAGTGCTGCCGCTGATGCCAATCTGCTTGTCCCAGCCGAAGAGGTCCATGTCGCGGAGGCGGCTTTCGGCGCTCCACTCATCGTAGAAGGACTGGTTGTACTTTTTGGGCATGTATTCGCTGAGGTCAATGCGTCCTTCTCGACTCTTCGGGCCGGAGCCCTGGAGGTTTGCCTTGCGGGGCTTGCCGCCGGGGAAGAGTTCGCAGGGCAGAATTTCCACCTGCCTGCTGCCGCCGAGGCCGCCGAAGCTGTCTTCGACGATGCGGACCTTGATGGACCTGTCCTTGTAGGCTGGCTCTACAAAGTCCAGCCAGTGGGCCAATTCGTCCTGCATGTGAGCGTCGGCGTCGATGACCTTGAATCCGTTTCTCATAACGTCGCGCCTCCTTCTTCACGTATTGGGGTCGTGGCTGGGATTTTGGAGTATTGCCCGTTTGTTGTCAATCGAAGAGAGCCTGCTTAGGTGTGTCGGGATGGGGCTGCAACAGATAATACGCAGTTTGGGAGCGAATCGTTCCCTGCTGATGAGTTAAGGTTGGAAAATGGGGAGAGGGGAGGCATCCCTGCGGAAGTGAGAATCTGTTGGGTTGCGTTTTCACCCCTCATCTCAATCATCCCCCGTCAATGCGGAAGAGGAAATAGAAGATGGAGGATTGCTTGGGGTGTTAGTCTTCGCTCCAGTTGAGGACGTATTCCCGCTGCCAGCGGGTTTCCGGGGAGCTGTGGTGGAGGTAGGCATTGAGACGCCATAGGGAGATCTGCTCCAGGGCCTGTTTGCCGGAACTGCCGTGGCGGACCAGCCAGCAGCCGACGACGGTACCTGTCCTCCCGATGCCGGCGAAACAGTGCAGGTAGACTTTCTTGTCCTGAGACAGGGCAGCGTCGATGACGTCGAGGATTTTCGTCATCTGGGAGCGGCTATCGGGGATGTTGCGGTCGTCGATGGGGAAGTGGTGAAATTCGGGGTTTAGACCAAGGGCGCGGCATTCCTTCTCGGCAACGTCCAAATATGAGGGGAGTTCGCCGATCTGAGTGAGGTTGATATAGCAGTCGATACCGGCTTCAGCGAGGGACCTCAGACGGATGACTGAGGAGATGGGCATTCCCGCGCCGGGGTATCCGCCGGCGGCGAACCGCCCTGGGATGACCCAGTAGCTGTTGGGGAGGGGGCCGGTGGTTGAGGTGGATTCGTCCATGTTTGGCGGCTCCTGGTTGATTAGGACTGTATCTTCATCTGGGGAGGGGCAATCACGAGGAAGCCCAGCGTTTGATGAGGTGGTGGGCGATGGCGATGGGTCCCGGCAGCATCAGCCGGGGGTTACGTTCTTCCAGCGCCAGCTTCACCTCTTCCTTTTGGAACCAGCGCACGTCTTCCATCTCCTCCTCGTCGCGGATGATTTTGGTGGTGGCAGCGGTGGCCTCGCAGCCAATCATGAGGGTGTGGGGGAAGGGCCAGGGTTGGGAGAAGCAGTAGCGGACGTCTTTGACGTGGATGCCGGACTCTTCCATAATCTCGCGGGCGACGGCTTCTTCAATGGACTCGCCCTGGTCCATGAAGCCTGCGAGGCAGGAGTAGGTCTTGAGGCGGGTCATGCGGCCGCGGGACTGGCCGAGGAGGCACCGGTCGCCATTTGAGACTACGGTGATGACAACGGGGTCGGTGCGTGGGAAATGGAGGGCGCCGCACTTGACGCAGCGGCGCATCTGGCCGCCGCGGCGGATTTCCGATTGCTGGCCGCAGGCGGAGCAGAAGCGGTGGCTGGTGTGCCAGCTGAGCTGGGCGGCGGCTTGACATAAGATCCCAGCGTCCTTTGCGGAGAGTATGACTGCCGCGCTGCGACGGTCGACGAAGGAGGCTGCGTTTGCCGGGAGGGCGTGGGCGGGGTCTTGGAGGGAGGAGACGTCGACGGCGAAGTGGGGTATGCCATCCAGCAGGCCAAGGAGGACGGGTTCCGTTTGCAGGTGGAGGCTGTCCAGGTGGGGGCGGGTTGACCAGACGAGGCCGGTGTTGGGTCCTTCCGTGAGGGGGGCTTCCATGTTCCAGAGGAGCAGGAAGCGAGAAGCGTCGTCGAGGGAGGCGTTTCGGATCCAATCTTCGTCGCGCCGTTCTCGTTCGCCTCTGTCGAGAGGATTTCCGGCAAAGATCTGCAAGTCAGCCATAGGCCCGTCCCGTCCTCAGATTTTCAGGATGTATGTCGTCAGCAATTGTAACGGATTCTGAAGGGAGGTGGGGTTTCCGATTCTATGTCGGCCACAATCGATGGGAAGGGAGGCCGGTAACAGCGATTCGTTGGGCTTACGGGTTGTGAAATTGACAACCAGTTACGGCGGGAATACTATGAGCGCAGTTTCGAAATTCAAGGGGGTTATGATGCCCGACTTCAAGATGATTTCCGCAGATTCTCACGTGGTGGAGCCACCGGAGATGTGGATGGACTACATTGATCCGGCATTCAAGGACAGGGCGCCGCGCATCGTCAAGGACCCGCCGGGGATGAGGGGCCATTATTTCACGATAGAGGGGATGGAACCGAAGAAGATCATCGGGCTGTTCAACGCCGGTCTTTCGCCCAAGGAGGTGAAGGAGCAGCAGGACAGGGACCCGGACTTTCAGGAGTGTCCGCCGGGGGCCTATGACCCGAAGGCGCGAATGGCGGACCTGGAGAAGGACGGCATTGAGGCGGAGATCATCTACACTTCGCTGGCATTCGACCTGTTCCGGCTGACGGACGCGCCGTTCCAGGAGGCGGTGTTTGCCGCATACAACACGTGGCTGGCGGAGTTTTGCCAGTCCGACCCCAAGCATCTGGTGGGCCTGGGGCTGATTCCTCTAATGAACGTAGAAGAGGGTATCAAGGAGCTGAACAGGTGCGCCGAGATTGGCTTACGAGGAGGCGTCATCATGGCGTCGCCGCCCAACGGACTCAGCTACTCGGACCCGATGTACGAACCGTTCTGGGCGTCCGCGGCGGAGCTGGACATGCCCATCAGTCTGCACATTCTTACGGGACACGCTGACGAGAGCAAGGCGGAGGGGATATTCACAGAGAATTACACCCGGGTGATTGGGATCATTCACGAAATTCAGCGTTCCTTCGCCCAGATTCTGTTTTCGGGTGCGCTGGAGCGTCATCCGAACCTGAGGATCGTCTCGGCGGAGAATGACATCGGCTGAGTGCCGCACTTCCTGTTCCGAGCGGAACGGTGGTGGGAGAAGCAGCAGTATACGAACCCGACGGAGTTGAAGATGACGCCGAGGGAGTATGCGCTGAGACAGTTCTACGTGAGCTACCAGACGGACCCGGTCGGGCTGCAGCTGGCGGACTACTTCGGAGAGGATAACTACGCATGGGCGAGCGACTACCCGCACGGGGCGTCGACGTTCCCGAACTCGCGGGAGATTGTGGACGAGGACTTTGCGGGTCTGCCGGAGTCTTACAAAAGGAAGATAACGAGGGACAACGTAATCAAGCTGTACAACATGGACTTTGACTAGGGCGCAGATTCACAGCGATAGAAGGTATAAAGAGGGCAGGGGCATTCGCCCCTGCCCTCTTTCTTATTCAACATGGGGCTGTGGCACGAATAACGTGTCAGTTAATGGGACTTGCTGGATATGGTAGCTGAGTATTGGATGGATTGCAGTTGACTGGGGTATGTGTATGAAGTTGAGAACGGGCATGGTATTGGGTTTGGCGGGGATGGTTGTGTTGCTGCTGTTGTCGGGTTGTTCGACGGGAGGGGATGGGGAGACGCCTGAAGCAGTAGATTCGTCTACGCCTGAAGAGATATCAACGCCACACCCTACACTGGTTCCGGCGTCGCCAACGTTGCCGACACCGATGCCAACTCCGACTTCGACACCGACTCCCGTCCCAACTCCTTTACCGGTCGTGACAACTTCGGCGACACGGACAGAGGCGGCGGCTACGCCAACACCGTCGCCTGCCCCACTTCCAGTTTCTACGCCGGCGCCAGCGCCTAAACCCGCGACAGTTTCAACTGAAACGCCCACGCCGACGCCAACTTTCACGCCGGTCATAACTCCCGAACCTTCGACAATCCCAACTCCAAGCTCCCCACCGGGGTCAACGCCCGAATCGGCCCCTACGTCTACCCCAGGACCCACCAATCTGACTCAGGAGATTCCCCCCTGTACGCCCTTGGAAGGCATCTCCGTGGACCCCTGCCAGAGGGATGCAGAACAGTTTCCGGAACGTTCTGGGGGTAGTTTGCGGAGAGCTGAAGAACCATGGAGTCTGAGGGAGTTTCTTGAGTCTACGATAGGTCATGACCCTCATATCATGGTACGGGGAACGTATCTTCCAAACACGCTGCGGTGCACTACCGGCAATCCCTATCGTCCCCCTTCATATCTGGCACATGAGGAATACGAATTTATTGAACATACCCTGTTGATCAATTGCTACGTGGACCTAAGGGTGTCTGACTATATCCTTGGCAATGGGCCGTCCACCTTGACGGTTCTGAGGCACTTTCACTTCTACGGGGTGGGAGCGGCTCACGCTGTCTTTATCAAACAGTCAACGGGCATGAGCGAGCGGGCATTCTTTGAGGACCTCAGTCAACGTTATGAAGGCGATGAGTGGCTAGGCGAGATTGCGGGCAGGGAGGAGGTGTTGTTCATCGGACCGGCTTCCAGTCTGTCGGTAGAAGTGTGGGAGGCCTTTACAACTTGGGACGTGCAGCAGAGGGAGGATGGTATGGTCATAGCCGTTCATCCCGACAGAGACGCATGGAGGAGCATCAGGCCTGATGACTATCAGACCCACAAATCTGCGTTGGAGATGGAGCTGCCCGCCTTCAAGCAGGCAGTGACGGCGGCCCACGAGGCCCGGGTTGCCGAGTATGGGGGACGCATTGGACCGGGCGTGGTTGAGGACATCGTTGAAGGGGCGGTGCTGCCCATGCTGATCAGCAGCGTGAACGGGTTAAGGGACTACTACATCGCCGTGGGCTCCTACAATCATCCCGACGGGCCGCCTGCGCAGCCGACTCCCGTCCCCACGTGCGCCAACGGTACGGTAATCACGGACCCAGGAAGCAACCGGGGCCTGGTGTACGACTGTGAGGTGCTGCTGGCGGCCAAAGATGCCCTCCGGGGAACTGCTGCCCTCAACTGGAGTGCGGACACTGCCATTGCCAGTTGGGACGGGGTTACCGTCAGCGGCACTCCCGGGCGGGTAAGGGGGTTGGGCCTGTCCGGCGAGGGACTGGACGGCGTCATCCCTGGAAAAATCGGTGACCTGTATGAACTGACAGTGTTGGACCTGAGCAGCAACGGATTGACGGGGGACATACCCGAGGAGTTGGGTTGGCTGTACAACCTGGAGGAGGTGCGCCTGTCGGGCAATACACTGTCGGCATGCTTGCCGGTAGATCTGGAGGACGCAGCTACAAACGACCTGTCTTCCCTGAACCTGCTCTATTGCCAGCCGCCTCATCCCGACAATGTCATATTGGGAACGCCCTGGGAGTACAGCGTAGAGGTGAGTTGGGACGCGGTGCCCAACGCCAGCAAGTATCAGGTGGAGTACTATAACGAATGGCTCAGGGATTGGGTTGTGGACGATGACGCCATAACTGGGACTACCCACACCGTCGACGGTCTCCACTGCGATAGGACGCACTGGTTCCAGGTGAGGGCCTACGGAACCGGCACCACCTACGCCGCCGTTTGGAGTGAGCCTGCAAACTTCTTGCGGGAGGAAACGGCGGAGTGCGTGACCCTGATTTTCGACGAAGAGTCCTACGCCTTCGAGGTGACCGAAGACGCGTTGATGGACGGCGTGGTCGGCAGGGTCTCGACCAACAAAAGAGATGGGGTGGCGCTGACCTTCTCCATCATGGGGGGGAACCGGGACGGCTTATTCGTCATAGACGCAGAGAGCGGGGAAATCAAGGTTGCCGACAGCCTGAGTGGGGAGTCGGGGTCCACGGTGACCATGGCGGTGCAGGCGGAGGAAGCAAATCGGGGAGCCGTCTCTGTGAGAGTGGCGATCACGATTTCCGAAGTGGAGGAGGGATAGACGTGGCCGGGGATTTGGGGGTTTGCGCATGAGGATGAGAACGGGCATCGCATTGGGTTTGGCGGGGATGGTTGTGCTGCTGTTGTCGGGTTGTTCGACGGGTGGGGACGGGGAGACGCCTGAAGCAGTAGATTCGTCTACGCCTGAAGAGATATCAACGCCATCTACTGCCACACCTGAATCGGATAAATCAGAGCCGACACCCCGGTACACAGCCGTGAGTAGCGGATCCGTACACACTTGCGCTCTGCGAGAAGATGCAACTGTAGAGTGCTGGGGCGCACGTTCATCCCTTGATATAGAAGGGAAACAGAATTTGATGCAAGGCCAGGCAGATTCACCAGGTGGAGAACGGTTTGTGGCCATAAGCAGTGGGTGGGTCCACACCTGCGGCCTGCGGGAAGACGGCATGGCAGTCTGCTGGGGTGCTAACGGATACAACAGGAGGAAGAAAACTGACAGAGGCCAGGCGCGACCGCCGGCGGACGAGCAATTCGTGGCCATTAGCAGCGGCCACCTTCATACCTGCGGCTTGCGGGAAGACGGGACCGCCGTCTGCTGGGGCGACGACGAAGAAGGACAGACAACACCGCCGGAGGGAGAACGGTTGAAGGCAATTGCAAGCGGGGGGATTCACACTTGTGGGATCAGGATGGATGACACGGTCGTGTGCTGGGGTCTTGAGCCAAGTACTGACGGGCTCCACCGCTTCGAAGCTCCACCTGAAGGGCAGTTCTCCTCAATTGATGCCGCTCACTCGTTTACCTGTGGGGTACGATTGGATGGCAAATCCGAATGCTGGGGCTATGTTGGCGATTTTCGGAGGACAGGCGAGTATCCGGATTTTCAATTTGAAGATGCACTAGATGCAATAAGCTTTGGAGGTAAAATCGGATGCGGGTTGAGATCCGATGGCTCTCCATATTGCTGGGGCCGCCAACTTCCGGCCTATCCCAAAGACTACCGATTCAGTGACATCAGCGCGGGTGGTGACCACATTTGCGCCATTCGTATGGAAAGCGGTGAAATGGTCTGCTGGGGTAACGACGACTATGGCCAATCCTCTCCGCCCGGTGGGGAGAGATTCGTGTGGAGTACAGACGGATCTAACCCGGCCGAGCCGTTCCCTCCCTACCTAGATGTGAGCGCCGGTTACTACCACACATGCGCTCTCCGGGAAGATGGAGCAGCCGTGTGCTGGGGTGCGGGCAATACGATAATCCTCAACGAAAATCTTATTGTGCACCTGGGTCAGACCTCCGCCCCCGGCGACGAACGGTTCGTGTCTATCAGTAGTGGTAAGTATCACACGTGCGGCCTGAGAGCCGACGGCAGGGCCATCTGTTGGGGAGCGCGGAAGGACGATTTTCCAGGAGGGCAGCGAGAAGTGCGAGGACAATCGGATCCTCCAGAGGACGAGCGTTTCATTGCCATCAGCAATGGCGAGCTTCACACATGTGGCCTACGAGAGGACGGTAAGGCAGTCTGCTGGGGCGAAAGTCTCTATGCACAGACGATCCCTCCAAGAGGAGAACAGTTTACGGCGATTGCTAGCGGTAGATATAACACCTGTGGGTTAAGGACGGATAAAACAGTTATATGCTGGGGTCGGAAGCCGGATCCCAATGGATCAACCAGCTTGGATGCAACGCCTGAAGGACAGTTTTCCGTATTGGACAACGGTGGGACACTTGCCTGTGGCGTCTCATTAGATGGTCAAGTTGAATGCTGGGGATATAGAGACAAAGAGCGATCTTATAATCAATATCCACCAGACTACATTGAAGGGGGCCTGAAGACGATCAGCTTTGGAGTCATCTCCGGATGCGGTATACGGGTAGACGATTCTCCATTCTGCTGGGGCTACTGGGGCCATGCTTACCCTAAAGACCAGCGTTTTACTGACATCAGTGTTGGGTGGGGCCATACTTGCGCTATTCGCAAGGACGACGGTGGACTGGTCTGCTGGGGCAATGACGATTATGGGCAAGCCTCTCCGCCTGGCGGTGAGAGATTCGAGTGATGTTCTCGGAGTTTGTAATCGAGGGGCCGTTAATCTGCGATGACGTATTCTTTGGTGTGGAGTTGCGTACATTGAAACCGTAGGCAGACCTTCGCCTTGACACTTTTTGCGGGTGGACATAGTATGGCGCAAGCTGGCGTATTCGAGAGAATCGTCGCAAACTGACCGCAAGGAGCGCCTATGGTTGACCTTCGAAAGGCTGCCGCAATTGTCGGCATCTATGAGCATCCCACCCGGTTCGCGCCGGACAAGAGCGAGCTTCTGGTGCAGGCGGAGAGCGTCATCGGCGCTCTGAACGACGCCGGGCTGAAGAAGAAGGACGTGGACGGGTTGTTTTCCTCGTCGATGTCGGTGCGAATGGCGAACCTGTCTCTGGCCGACTACATGGACCTGTATCCAAAGCACCTGGACGACACCAGCGTGGGCGGGGCTTCGTTTGAGTTCCACCTGGGCCACGCGGTAAACGCCATCGCCGCGGGGCGGATAGACGTGGCTGTCATCACATATTCGACGCTGCCCCGCTCAGGGGGGATATCCATAGGAACGGGAGGCGCGGCCCGGTTGGGTGCGCCTCGTTTGCATCCAGCACCAGACAGCTTCGAGGAGCTTTATGGTTTCACCACGGTGGGGCTGTACGCCATGTTGGCCCAGCGTCACATGCACCTGTACGGGACCACGTCGGAGCAGCTTGCCGAGATAGCGGTAAACACCCGCAGGCACGCATCCTTGAATCCGCAGGCGCTGTATCGGGACATCATCGGCGTCGAGGACGTGGTGAATTCGCGGATGATTTCGGACCCGCTGCACCTGCTGGACTGCTGCGTCATCAGCGATGGCGGAGGGGCGGTGGTTGTGGCGTCGCCGGAGGTGGCGCGCCAATGTCGTCATGACCCCGTCTGGATTCTGAGCCAGGCGGAGGGGGTGGCGCATCAGGGTGCGGGACGACGCGACCTGATGTAC
This sequence comes from uncultured Dehalococcoidia bacterium, assembly GCA_964418665.1. GTDB lineage: Bacteria > Chloroflexota > Dehalococcoidia > Lucifugimonadales > JAPULR01. The sequence goes on from CAYQLZ010000001.1 coordinate 50,348, forward strand.
CTGGCGGCGGCGCAGACCGGAGGGCCAGCCATGGCAGCGGCAGGCGTCACGCATGACGACTTTGACATGGCGATGATCTACGATTCGTTTACGATCACCGTGCTTATGACGCTGGAGGACCTGGGGTTCTGCAAGAAGGGCGAGGGCGGGGACTTCGTGTCCAACGGTCGCATCGGCCTGGGAGGGGAGCTGCCCATCAACACGGATGGGGGAGGCCTTTCGTCCAACCACCCGGGCATGAGGGGCCTGTTCCTGCTGCTGGAGTCGACGCGACAGCTTCGGCACCAGTTTGAAGGGACGGCGAGGCAGGTGCCGAATTGCCGGCTGGCGCTGGTGCACGGCACGGGCGGGACGCTGGCCTCTCGGCACAGCGGCGGCACCGTAGTACTGGGGAGGGATTAGAGATGAGCGAATGGAAGAGACCTCTGCCAACGATCACCGGGGAGACGCTGCCCTACTGGGAGGCGTGCCAGCGGGGGGAACTGCTGATTCAGCGTTGCGACGGCTGCGACATATATCAGTACTATCCCAGGGGCATTTGCGCGAGTTGCTTTACCAGTAAGGTGAAGTGGGTGAAGGCAAGCGGTAAAGGCACCGTCTGGACATTCACCGTCACGCGTCAGAACCGGACAGCCGGATTTGACGAAGGGCCGTACGCGCTGGCGCTGGTGGAACTGGAGGAGGGTGTGAAGATGTTTACAAACATTATTGGCTGCGATCCCTTTGACGTGCGAATTGGGATGCCGGTGGAGGTAACCTTCGTGAAGGCCACACGAGAGGTTACGGTGCCCTTCTTCAAACCCGCTGAGTAGGTGAATTATGGATGCCCTTGAACTCTGCTATATGGGCGTGGATGAGCTTTCGCCCCTGATCAGGGACGGAGAAGTCTCGCCTGTTGAGGTGACCCGATCGCACCTGGAGAGGATCGCGGCGACGGAACCGAGCCTGAACGCGTTCATCACGTTGACGGAAGAGCAGGCGCTGGCCGACGCACGTCAGGCGGAGGAGGAGATTCGAGGCGGGGGATACCGGGGGCCGCTGCATGGCATCTCGCTGGGACTGAAGGACCTGTACTACACCGAGGGTGTGGTAACGACCTCCGGGGTGCGGATTTATGAAGACTTCGTGCCCGACTACGACAGCACCGTTACGCGTCGATTGAAGGATGCGGGGACGATTCTGCTGGGCAAACTCAACCTGGCGCCGCTGGCAATGAGCGGTCGTGGGGAGAACCCCTTCTTCGGCAACGCATTGAATCCGTGGAACACGGAGATGGTGCCGGGAGGGTCCAGCAGCGGTTCCGGGGTGGCTGCGGCCGTTGGTCAGTGCACTATCACCATGGGCTCCGACACTGGAGGTTCGATCAGGATTCCGGCGTCGTTCTGCAACCTGGTGGGTCACAAGCCGACCTACGGGCTGGTGAGTCGATATGGAGTGAGCCCGCTTTCGTGGGGGTTAGATCATTGCGGGCCGATGACGCGGACTGTTCTGGACACGGCCCACGCAATGAACGCGATTGCCGGACATGACGCCAATGATCCTACATCGGCGCGGGTAGAGGTGCCGGACTACGCAGCGTCGGCGCAGGAGAGCATTCGGGGTCTGCGCATCGGTGTGCCAAGGGAGTTTTTCGAGTTCCCCATGGAAGCCGAGGTTAGGGATCTGGTCCAGAAGGCGATGGCTGTGCTGGAGGAATTGGGTGCGGAACTGGTTGAGGTATCGTGGCCCAACTTCTACCGGGCGGTTACGATGGGACACCTGATTTCCATTTCGGAGGCTTCGTCCATCCACACCCACCTGGTGGAGTCGGGGAGATCAGAAGAAGTGGCGAAGGTGTTGAAGAAATTCCCCCGTATTGAGGCGGGGATGATGATATCAGCGTCGGACTACCTTGAGGTGCTCAAGCTGCGTCGACACTATACGCAGGAGAGTCACAGGGTGATGGGGGACGTGGACCTGTTGGTGGGCCCCACGATGCCGATGGCACCCTTCCCACAGGGTTCCGCAGAGGTGAACTTGGATGGGCAGATTTTCGGGGCGGAGAAGGCCATTCCCACATTCACGCGGCCCTTCGACCTGAACGGGTTTCCGGCAGTGTCCGTGCCTTGCGGATTCTCGGAGTCGGGCCTCCCCATCGGACTGCAAATTGCGGCCAAGCCCTTTGAAGACCACGTGGCCCTTCGCGCCGCCTATGCCTACGAGCAGGCTACGGAGTGGCATAAGCGGCGTCCTACTGTTTCGTAGAGAGGGTTATCCGTTTCAGCCATTGGCGCAATTGCCGCGAATGCGGCAGATTGTTGACAGCGTCAAAAGCCGATGATTCAATAGGAATCGTTCGGATATAGGAGCAAACAGCCAATTTCGTTAGGAGAAGCAGCCATGCGAAACGGATACAGGGTAATCGACGCGGACGGTCATTTCTACGAGCCGGAGGACCTCTGGGACAAGTACCTAAGCCCGGAGTTTCAGGACAGGCGGCCCAGGGTGGCCCAGATGTTGGGGAACTCCATGATACAGTTTGAAGGGGAAGAGGGGGGTGTTTCGCGGTCTGAGAAGCTGTTTTCGGAGATGGACGCAAAGTTTGGGCACGCCTTCCGGGACGGTTGGACGCTGGACAGCCGCATCAAGGACATGGACACGGAGGGATGGGACATCCAGGTATGCCTGCCGACCAAGGCAGTGTCGCTGCCGGGCTTCATTCCGGACGACGTTCAGGGGGCGATGTGCGTCGCCTACAACAGTTGGGCGCACGACTTCTGCAGCGGCGCACCGGAGCGGATCAAGTTCACGGCCACGGTGCCGGGCCATGACATCGACGACATGGTGGCGGAGATAAAACGGTCCGTTTCAGAATTGGGGGCCGTTTCCGTTTTCCTGCCGAAGGCCATTCCGGAGAAGATGTGGCATCACCCAGACTACGCGAAGGTCTGGGAGACCGTGACGGAATTGGACGTGCCGATTTCCGTTCATGGGAGCAGCAGCGCCAGCGGGGACCCGTGGGCCAATGCGCGGTACAACCCCTATGCGGGCCCGTTCATCGCCCTTGGACAGGCCATCGGATTCCCGTTTGAGAATATGATCAACCTGGGCCACTTCATGTACAGCGGCATTCTGGACCGGTTCCCGAAGCTGAAGCTGCTGATTCTGGAGGCGAATTCGGGTTGGGTGCCCTTCTGGCTGAACCGGCTGGAGAAGTATTGCGAGGGCCGCCAGTCGGTGTTCTTCGACGAGCACCCGCTGGACCTGACGCCGCAGGAGTACTTCCTGAGACAGTGTGCGGTGGCAGCCGACGCCGACGAGCCGTCGATCAAGTACGTGGTGGACTACATTGGGGACGACAACATCGTTTTCAACACGGACTACCCGCACCCGGACGCGCCGGCGACGAACGAGCCATTGTCGAACATGATGGAGCAGCCGCTATCGGACGACACGAAGCGGAAGATACTGTGGGACAACTCGGTAAAGATTTACGGGGAGCGGCTGGTAGCGGGACACCCCAACGCGTAGCCGTAAGCCTGCGGTTACGGACTTCCAGTTTTCCAATTGGAGTCCCACATGGAATGATGCTGGGCCGACAAAAAGTGGCGGGTTGGGTGCAATTTGAATTGTGAGGAGGATGTATAATGCAGTTTCGTTCTAATTTCAGACAACCTGCCCTGTACTTGGCGGGTTTAGCTGTCTTTCTCCTGATGATATTGGCGGCGTGTGGAGGAGGGGACGATGGCGATGACGGTGACACTGCACCGGCTGCGACCACGGTTCCTGCGGCCACGGCGCCCCCAGCGGCTCCCGCTGCAACAGCGGCCGCTCCGGCACAGAGTGACTCTTCCTCCGGTTCGGAGAGGCTGTTCATTTCCGCCAACGAAACGAGCGAGATTACGGTGAATCTGGTGGCGGGAGACGTGTTGGAGGTTACCTTCGAGGCGGCATCTAACATTACGGGTGGAGCGAACGTTAGCGCAGGGATCGGTGGTGCAGATGAGGGGGTGCAACTGGTAATCCGGGACCCGGTGGAGACGTCACTGGTTACAATCGACGAGACAACTGCGTCCGATACCGTCACGGTGGAAGCAGAGGTCAACGGGGAGCATCTGATGCTTTTCTTCAATCCCTTCCCATTGCAGGCGGCGACCGTCGATGTGAGCTGGACTGTGAATCCGTAGTCAGAGAACGCTGGCCATCCGGGATAACGTGGGTTTTATGGAGTGGGTGGGGCTGGTTGAAACATAGGTTACAGCCATGCTATTGAAAGTGGCAACGGTCGATAATCGGTGGTACGGGGGTATGATGGTGACAACTGATTCACCGGATACAAGGTCCGAGTCGAGGAAAGGGATTACACGCTTCGATCAGACCTGCGGGAATAACCGGCTACCATCAAGGCTGACGTCAGGCAGGAAATGGCTTTGCTATGGGACGAATTTCGATAGCACTATGCTACCAGGGCGGACCTGAAGGAGCTGGAGCTTCGATTGATGATCCGCTTGGGAGGCCTGATGATTGCCGGGATTGCCCTGGTCATCGGCGGGATGAGGGTGTGGGCATAGGGTAGATCCGACTCCCTTTGGTCCATTTGAGGTTACGAGGCCGCCCAGCCGATCCGGTGTAAAGGGCGGTCTTTTTCTTTGTACAGGCATGGGAGGATTCTTGACACTGACGGGCCGCTTCAATAGTATCTGGCAGACGAAGCTGCCAGCAGCCGTTGGAGATTACCAGCAGGCCGTCGAAAAAGCACCGTACAACAGAGAAAAACCAGAGGAAGGTGGGAACAATCATGGGTTACAACATCATTTCCGGGGACAGCCACATTGACCTGCGGTTCATGCCGGAGGACCTCTTCACGTCCAACGCTTCGGCGCGAATGGTGGACAAGATGCCCCACGTGGTGGGGACGGGCAAGGACCGTCGGTGGGAGGCTACGGGAATCGACCTGGGCGTGGTGGGCCACGACGTTGATCCTAGCACTTTCAGCACGGAGATGGGCACTCGTTGGAACGCCATGATTGCTGCCGGCTTCTACGAGGACGCGGACCAGGGGTATCACCCCACCAACCCGGACCTGCGTATCAAGGACCAGGACAAGGACGGCGTGGACGCGGAGGTTATATATGGCCTGCTGCGCATTTCCCACACTCTGCGCGACAACGAACAGATAGTGGAGATATTCCGGATCTACAACGACTGGTTGGCGGACTTCTGTAAGACGCATCCGGGCCGGTTTGCCGGTTTGGCGTGCATCCCCAACCACAGCCCACAGGCGGCTGCAGACGAGCTTCGGCGGGCAGCGGAGATTGGTCTCCACGGCGGGGACTTTGGCGTGGCGGGCGCGGTGAAGCCGATTTATCACAGGGACTGGGACGCACTCTGGGAGGCCTCTCACGACACGGGACTCTCCCTTTCGTTCCACACGACGGGCCTGCTGCCCAGAGCCATCGGTGGCTCCGAGGCTTCCCAGTATGACGAGGTGTACCACAACGTGCGGACGACGATGTTCCAGCTTCAGGGGGCGGAGTTCGTCACCAGCATCATCTTCTCCGGGGCGTGCGAGCGGTATCCGAACTTCAAGTTTGTGTTAGGTGAGTGCGGCGTAAGCTGGATACCCTACGTCATCGACCGGATGGACCACGAGGGAGAGGGGCAGTCGGGGATATCCATGCTGCCCAGCGAATACTGGAACCGGCAGGGGTTCTCCACGTTCCAGAAGGAGAATGTGGCGGGCCAGCTGATTCCGCTGGTGGGTGCCGGAAACGTTATCTGGGGTTCTGACTATCCCCACCAGGATGGCGTGTGGCCCGACTCTCTGGGTACGATCGAGGAAAATCTGCGGGACCTGGGAGATGACGACGCCAAGCAGAAGGTGATCAGGGATAACGCCGCTGAGTTGTACGGCTTCCAGATGTAGGTCGGTCGGGCGTCCACAAGGGACGCCCCCTCACCACCCGAATCACCCCCGTCCCTTCGAGGGACTCAGGACAGGCTCAATCTTTCCCCATCAAAGGGGGAAGGGGTTTTTGCCTTTGTATGGTGGCATGCAAAGGTCTCCCTTTGCAGGAACCAAGGGGGCCACACAAGGGATTGCCCCTACGGCATTATGGGCGCCTGCCCGGACTAGCCGGCCTCCGTTATTGGCTGGGCGAGGATCCATAGGCTTACCATTGTGTAGCCGACCATGAGGACCAGCATGGGAAGTTGGCTCTTCAGGGCTAGCGTGCGGTCTTTGAAGGTGCGCAAGGCTATCACGTGGGCCAGGAAGACGGAGATGATGTGACCCACGACGATGGCGGCCACGGCCAGTAGCCAGGTTGTGCGGGCGCCTATGATGCGCAGGTTTCTCTGGTAGTCCGTGGTACCGAAGAGGTCCCAGCCCATGCCGAGGGGGTCGGAGGCCAGGGGGATGGCCAGTTGTCCCTGAATGAGCAGGAACGAGAGGAAGTGGGCCAGGTGGTAGGCGAGGGCTATGGGGACCAGGGAGTAGACGAAGGTCCGGGCCAGTTTCATCACCTGCTCTGACCGGCCGACGAGGCGGGACATGACCCACACTGTGGCGAGATAGACGAGGCCAAATAGCATCGGGAATAGCAGCAGCCCCAGGGTGCCCACGGCCTCGCTGCTGTCGGCAAGGGCCTCGCTCAGGCTGTCGTGAATCGTGACCCAGAGGGGGGTGGCGGTGAGACCGTCGTAGGTAACGGTTGAGAGCAGCAGGACGACCAGCGCCGCAGTGGATGTGGTGACGACTTTGTTGCGGAGCAGGCCTGCGGCGAAGGGGCGGAGGTTGAACTCCCGCCGCTCGGGGGATGCCTGCCGGAAGCACCGGGCGCAGTCGATGCAAGCGTCGTCTTCGTCGAGACAGTCCAAGGGGCACTCATCGCAGGTAGATTCGCTTTGGGCTCGGATTTCGGTGGGAGCGAATCTGGACAGGAAGCCGAAGACGAGGGTGAATGCCTCCCCGTGTCGGAGCCACTGGTCCTTGCCGTAGATGAGCATTCCTGCCCAGGTGATGATGGAGTAATTGATGGCGAAACGGGCGAGGTGGGCCGGAATGGCTGAATCCACGTAGACCAGTTCTATCCAGGCGAAGGCCCAGAAAAGGACCAGGGCGGGCCAAACGCCGAGTTTCCCGGGGTAGCTGTAGCCCAAGTTTAGTTCTTTCGGACCACCAGCGGCGGAGATGGCATTCTCTATCCAGCCGTAGATTATCTTCCAGGGGTTCATGATGGCCCATACGTTGCCCACCAGGGCGGAGACGTAGGCCATTCCAACCCACCAGAGGATCCAGACCAGCACGGGGGCGAGGTTGTCGGTGGGTTCCTGCTCTCCGACCAGCCCACCGACGACCACCATCAGGAAGAGTCCGACTGACGCCATCTGCAGGGGCAGGAGGGCTATGGGGTGGGAAAACAGCCGGAAAATTCGCCATCTGAGCAGGTTTAGACGGGGGTAAGAACCGCTTCCGGCGTCGTCGCGCATGAATATGCCGATGACGACGAAGGAGAGGGCGACGGCCGCCCCAGCACCCGTGACGTAGAGCCAGAGCGGGACGGGCAGGTCGTATCGTTCGCCGAAGCCGTGGGCGTAGGCCGTGGCCGGCGAGAATGCGAGGGCGACGAGGCCCAGGACCAAGCCCAGCAGGGCCGTTCTCTTCAGTGGGGACATGCCGTCACCCCTCCTTCTTTTTTTTCTGACCAATGAGAAGCGCTTTTCAGGCGGGAACCGGGAAGCTCTTAACGGGGCAGGACTACGAATCGGCCAAGCTCGAATTCGATGGGATTGTCCGGGGTGGACGCCGTCATCTGGTGTTCTCCGCCGGCCATTGCGTCGCCGGGGACCATGAGGGTAGTTGTGGCTTCCACGGGGTGGTCGCCGATGGCGTACTGCTCGTGGCTGTTGGCGTTCAGGGTTATGCGGATTGAGCGCTCTCCGGGGCTGAGGCCCGGCAGGTGGTAGTAGGGGCCGTAGATTCGGTTGATCTTGACGCCGTCCACGTAAACGTGGGCGTGACCCTCGCCATCCACGTGGGCGCCATTGACGCTCTCGGGCATGAACGTGAACCCGGAAGTTGTGATCTTCAGGTTGGCGGCGGTTTCGCCGTCCAGTTCTGCCTCAACGCCCACGGACATGTCCAGGGGGGTACCGATGGTCAATTCGTGATGGTCCATGCCGGCCATCTTGGCGTCCCCGTCCATGGCGTCCCCGCTCATAGAATGGTGGTCCTCGCCGCCTGCGCCTCCGAGGTGGATGGTGATGGGGAAGCTGCCGGTGGCGTCGGCGGTGAATGTGAAGGTACCCGTAACGTTGGGGGCCAGTTCCAGCTCGTGGTCGTAGCCGTGAAGGTGGAAACTGGCCTGAGAATCAGAGGTCACGTTGAAGGTTACGAAGTCGCCCTGCTTGACTTCCAGGTTGGACTGCATGGGTTCGGGGCTCGCTCCGGATATGGGCACGTTGAATACCACGTCCTCCGACTCTTCGTCCCCGGAGCTGCAAGCGGCGACGAGGAGGACACCGATGATGGCGAGGAGGAGCAGCCATTTGGTTTGAACTGCGAATGTCATGGTTAACTCCTTGCTGATTGTGTTTGTAAGTGAATTGGGGGTCTCCGTCATTCAGGTTCTTGCGTCCCGGCCCCGGCGTTTTCGTCGCCTTCTGCCCCAGGAGAGGGCTACCAGGCCAACGATTACCACCAGCACCAGCAGGATTCCCACTACGCCCAGGTTGACGCTGCTGCGCCGGGTGACGGTGAGGGGAATGTCCACGGATCCTTCGCCGTTGGGGCCTCCCACCTGTACGGTGAACACCCACGGTCCCACCTCGTTAACGGGAATATCGACGGTGTAGAGGTTGGGACCGTCCGGGGAAGGTACGCCCTCCACGGGTCCCGCGGCCTGGAACTCCCCGTCCGTGGCGCGCCCCCAGAGGGAGAACTCGGCACCCTGAACGGGTTCCACTTCGTCGGCATGGGCGAGGAAGAGAACGAAGTGGATGTTGCCGACGATGGGGGCGGTGGTTACCCGCAGAAAGTAGGGCCCGGCGGCGCCTGAGTATACAACCCTTGCGTTGGGATGGATGCCGTTGGCCGAGGTTTGGGAGGACTCGAACCAGGCAACGGCCAGCAGCGCCAGCGCGAGAGACGCGGTGAGGAGGCTGCCTTTAGTCAGTTGCAAGGTTCTGTGCTCATAGACCATCCGACGGCGGGTCGCCGTCCGTTTGGGGGTGGGGCTGCGGACGCAAGAAGTCTAGAGCGCGAGACGGGGTGGGGGAGGTTCCGGATGGGGGGTGATGCCCCGAAGTGATTGTTGTCCTCGGGGCGAAATCAGTGTGATCATAGTTGGGAGGGCGAGGGCGATAACCGTTGACAGAAGGGCAAGGGTGACTCCAGCGGCGGAGACGGACAGCCCTTCGCCCTCCTGGGGCATGAAGATGATGTTGTTTTCCAGGACGGGCCCGCTGCTCCCGACGTCGGATGGGCCCGCGGGGGGAGAGTCGTGGGAGTGATGGGCCTCGTGGAAGTGGAGGTGTTGGGTGGGCACGCCGGTGAGGTAGAGGTGGACGTGGCCGGGCTGACGCTCGGCGAAGTGGTGGTCCACCAGCGGGCCAAATAAGGGGACCAGGAGGGCGCTGAGGATGGCCATAGTCATTAGGGGCAGAAGCGTCTTGGGACGCCGGAAGGTCCTGGCGCCGATGCTGGCAAAACCAATGCCCAGATTGAGTATGCGCTTTACATAAGACATGGCATAACTGAGTTCGTTCTGACGAACGTCAATGATATCACAACGGCCATGGTCGGGGATGAGTCAGGGTCCGATGGCGGGGCTGTTCAGGGCCGGCGGAACTGTGGCAGCTGGATTGGGCACTGCCGGTTAGTCGTCGTCGTCTAATTTCCCCTGCTAACGCTTTTCTTCCCTGTCGAAGCCAATCTTGAGTCCCAGCAGGAAGTAGCCGAATACCAGGGCGCCGATCAAGAAAAAGATGAAGCTCGATAGCCTTTCTCCCTTGTCCGCGGTAGTTATCAGCGAAATGAACTGAATGAGCAGCATGAAGCCGAGGATGACGACCATTACCTTAAGCCAGAATATTGGCCACTTGGAGATGTTCATAAGGGATTGGGATTCTTCATGGGGAATCGGACGTGGAGAAGACAAAGAGGAGGGCTTGGGATAGGTCCGGGCCGCAGTTCTCCAGCCGGTAGGTGTGGCCGGGGGCTAGGTGGACGGAGTCGCCCGCATTCAGGGTCCTTTTGCCCAGGGACGTTGAGAGGTTGACTGCTCCGGACGCCTGGGTCCAGGTTTCGGCTATTTGGGAGGGGGCGTGGTTGATGGCCTTCCCCGGTTCCAGGGTTACGCGATAGACAGTATAGCCAGGGCCTTCGTCCACTTTTTTGCGACGTTCCGAAGGGCGGTGATCTATCTTGCCGGTGAGTCGCTCGGCTACGCGGCGAACGTTTTGCACCTGGTCTCTGGAGGCGACGAGGACGGCGTCGGGGGTTTCGACGATAACGGCGTCCTTAAGGCCCACGGCTGCGACGGTGCGTTCTGTGGAGAGGACCAGGGAGTCTTCGACGGACTCGAGAAAGACGGGGCCTTCCACGACGTTGCCGTCTTCGTCGCCGTCCCGCTCCTCCCAGATCTGGGCCCACGAGCCGAGGTCGGACCAGCCACCGGAAAGGGGGACTGTCGCAACGCGGACTTCGGAATCGTCCGCAGTTTTCTCCATAACGGCGTAGTCGATGGACTCCGGGGGGCAGGCCAGGAAGCGGTCGCGGTGGGGACGGAGGGAGACGTTATCCATAGCGGCGTAGTTGTAGGCTTCGGAACAAGCGAGGGCGATGTCGGGTCGGCACTTTTGGAGAGCTTCCAGCCAGACTGAGGCGCTCATCAGGAAGATTCCGCTGTTCCACAGATAGCGGCCGTCCCTGAGGTATTCCTGAGCCGTTGTGATGTCCGGCTTTTCGACGAAGGACTCCACCTCCATGGCGGCGGGGAGGCCCGGGGTCTGCTGCAGGAACCTGCCACGTCTGATGTATCCGTAGCCGGTGTGAGGCTGGAGGGGGACTACGCCGAAGGTGACCATGTAGCCGGATCGGGCCAGGGGCAGGCCAGCGTCGAGGGAGCGCCGGAACTCCGCGGGGGTGCGTATGACGTTGTCCGCGGGCATGGTCAACATGAGGGGTTCTTCGCCGGGGGATGCGGTCTTGAGCAGATGGAGCGCGGCCAGGGTAACGGCGGGGGCGGTGTTGCGTCCTTCGGGTTCTAGAATGGCTGCCTGGGCGGGACGTCCCGCATCGGCAAACTGCTTGAGGGCTATTTCCCCGTGGCTTTCGTTGCATACGATGAGAGGAGGTGCGGTGTCGATGCCCTGTAGGCGGATGAGGGTGTCCTGAAGCATGGTGCCGCCGCCTAGGAGGGAGAGGAACTGTTTGGGGAGCTTATTCCGAGAGAGGGGCCACAGGCGCATGCCCGACCCTCCGGCGAGAATGACGGGATGAAGCAAGTGGGCCTCCCTTGGGTAGGCAAGAGGAGTATGTGGACGTGATTGGTCCTGGGGTAGCGTCGTGGTTGCGTTGCGCTTTTGCATGGGGACGTTGCGATTATAGAAAAGTACATTCTAAGGGTCAACAGCTTGTAAAACTCCTGCAAATTGAATAAAGTGGGCACAAATTGTGTCGTGACTGTCCGCAGGCACGGAAAATGTAGTATCGGAGGCGGAAAATGGCCCTCTACGGGAAGGTAATATCTTCGGACTCCCACGTTGTGGAGCCGCCCAATCTATGGGAAGAGCGGATGGACCCCAAGTTTGGGTCGAGCATACCCCATCTGCGAAAGGGTGGCGACGACGACCCCTATGACTGGTGGTTTTACGACAACATCAAGATGGGTCCGACGGGAGCCATCGCCGCTGCGGGGAAGCGGTTCACCAATCCCCAGGAGATCATACAGGCCGGGGTGTTCGATAACGTGAGGCCGGGGGGATTCATCCCGGAGGAGCACGTGAACGACATGGACCTGGACGGGGTGTATGGCGGGCTGGTATATCCTTCGACAGGGCTGCCGCTATACGGGATGAAGAATAACGAGTTGCTGAGGGCCGTGTTCGCCGCTTACAACGACTGGTTGGCGGAGTTCTGCAGTGCTGTGCCCAGCCGTTTGAAGGGCATTGCGGAGATTCTGCTGGACGACGGCGTGGAGGAGGGCGTGGCTGAATTGCGTCGCTGCGCCGACATGGGGCTAGTGGGGGCGATGATAAGCTCGTACCCGCGGGCCGGGGAGCAGTACAGCCATCCCATGTACGAGCCGTTCTGGGCCGCCGCGGAAGAGCTGGACATTCCCGTGAGCCTTCACGTGACGACGAACAGACCCGGCGCGGTGCAGGTGGTCGTCGACGGTCAGATAGCCCAGACGGGCGCGGACCGGTGCAACCACGACTACTTTGTGAGGCAGTGCCTGGGACACATCATCTTTTCCGGCGTGCTGGAGAGGTATCCGAACCTGAAGATAGTCAGCGCCGAGCACGAATTGGGCTGGATTCCCTTCTTTCTGGGACGGATGGACGTCACGTACAAGGAGCGATATGAGGCATCTCCCTACCGGTTCAAGGGCGATCTGCTGCCAACCGACTTCATGCGTTCCAACGTGTTCCACAGCTTCCAGGAGGATGCGCTGGGCATCCAGATGAGGCACATGATTGGCGTGGACAACCTATTGTGGGGATCGGACTATCCCCATGCCGAGTCCACGTTCCCCGAGTCCCAGCGGATACTGTCGGAGATTCTGGAGGGCGTGCCGGAGGACGAGCAGGACAAGATTGTGGGAGCAAACGCGGCGAGGGTGTACGGCTTCGATTAGGGGAGTCACCCCCATCCCAGCCTTCCCCCATCAAAGAGACCCTTGCGTAACTGGCATTTGTGCGTGTCTGCACCCCGGAGTCAACCCCATCCCTTCGACAGGCTCAGGACAGGCCTAACCTTTCCCCATCGAGGGGGAAGGGAAAGATAGGTACCATCTTTCGAGGGGGTGACGGTTATGCAAAGGTCCCCATCAAGGGGGAAGGGGTATTGCTCAGAATTCGAAGCTCTCGCCGTTGAGGGTGAGGGTGTCCTTGAAGGGGATTGGCTTGGCGATCATCTGGCGGGCCCAGCATCCCCTGCGGGCGTTTCTCAGGATGGACTTGATGGTCTCGGGGTCGGCGTCGGATTCGATGACGAAGTCGGTTTCCACGCTGGAGGCGCCAGCGTCGATGGTCTCGGCGAGTACGGAGCCGGTCATGGTCAGGTTTAGCTTGATATAGCCCTTGACGTTGGTTATCTCGACTTTTTTGAATTGCGCGTACCGCGCAATCTGGGTCATCTCTCAGAACAGTACGGCCATAGCGAAGTAGTGGAGGGGCGCTGGGGCCACGTCCAGGCCGCCGAGACCAGCTGGTTCGTCGCAGATAATCTCCCAGCGGCCGCAGTTGCCCCGCTTCAGCTGGTCCTCCACCACCTCGGCGGTGGCCTCCACGGAGGCGAGTCGGACGGGTCCGCGAACGCCAACCATTGGATCGTATTCAACGTAGTCCTTCGGGTCCTTGATGACCATGGCAGCTCCTTTTTCGTCTGAGAGGACTTGGGAAGGGTATTCGGGTTGTTCAGCCTGCCGGCTGCTGCTCGGCCCAGCCGGAGTTCAGCTCTACGAGATTACCGTCGAAGTCCTCCACGAAAATCTGGGGCAGGTTGTCGTTGCTGCCGACGTAGGGAAGGCCCTCGGCGTCGAGGAGCCGCTTGGTTTCCTCGAGGTTATCGACGGCAAAGGCGAGGTGCCGGCCTTCAACGCCCCGCTTGCGAGGGTTGATGTCGCGTCCCTTTTGGGGGACACCGTCGGCGTCGCTGAGGGTGATGTGGAGCTCGTGGGCGGGGCCGGCGCTGTACCAGATGCCGGAACTCATGACGTTGGGACGAACGATTTCCTCGAGGCCTAGAATTCTGCCGTAGAAGTCCCTGGCTTTTTCGAGGTCTGTGGTGTGAAATGCCGCGTGCTGCAGCCGGGTACCTATGCTCATGGCTTCCTCCCGGTTGGGTCTCGTAAGGTGGCTGGAGTATAGAATCTTGGAGAATTGTCGTCAAACCACCGATGGTTGATCGAACGGAATTTGTTGCTGCGCTTAGGATGCAATTCGGACAAGGGGAGGATGGACGGTTCTCGAAGCGCCCCTGCATAAGAGGATGGTGCCTGACTATTGATTGGGCGACCGCCGGTCGCCCCTACGGAAGAAATGACATGAGTGGGCTTTGCAATGGGTGGGGAGTTTCCGATATCATCGCCCGGCAACACCGAAAGGGGAGGGAGAAATGGCGCGACTGAACAGGGTTATTGATCTGCTGGAGAGGGGAAAGCCGGCCGTGGGGACGTGGGCCAATAATGGAAACCTGGACGACCTGGCCTTCGCAACGGATGCGGGATACGACTATGTATTCATCGACAATGAGCACACGGGGTTGGACTTCCCGACGCTGCGGCTATCGCTACAGGCGCTGCTGAATAGGAAGCGGATTGCGGAGAGCGGCAGCCTGCAGGCCCACCCAACGCCCTTTGTGCGGATGACGCCCAACGCGAGGGAGCAGAACCAGTGGATAATCAAGCACACGCTGGACCTGGGCGCTTATGGAATCGTCATACCGGTGCTGGACTCGGTGGAGGCGGCAGAGGCTGCGGTTGTGGCTTCGAGGTACCCGCAGCGGCGGGGAGCGGCAGACATGCTGCCCAAGGGAGAGCGGGGCTGGCACCCGCACGACGTGGCGGTGCGGTACTGGGGGATTTCGGTGGAGGAATACACGGACAGGAGCGACCTCTGGCCATTGGACCCGGACGGGGAGATGTTGCTCATCGGCATAATCGAGACGGTCAAGGGGGCGGAGAACCTGCCGGACATCCTGAAGAACGTGAAGGGCATTGGTGCGATAATGGCGGGGGCGGGAGACCTTTCGGTAGACATGGGGTTGGGCGGCAACGCCACGGAAGACCCGGAAGTGCAGGAGATTGTGCTGCAAACGCTGAAGGTCTGCCAGGAATATGGGGTGCCCTGTGCCACCGGGGTGAGGACGAATGAGGACGTTGAGCGACGCCTGGAGCAGGGATTTCAGTTGCTCACGGACATGCCCGCCAAGTCAGCGTCGGCGTTGCACCACTGCCGGGCAGTGACTGGCAGCTGAGGGAGATTGCCGGCGTTTCCGCCTGCTGCGCCTAGCGGAAGTAGGGAACGCTGTCGGCGCACTCCTCGCAGACCAGGAAAATCTCCATGCGGTGTCCCACAATGGTGCCGGGGATATCGGCTCCGATAGTCCGGAGGACGCGCTCGACGGTGCTGCTTCTGAATTCACCCACCGTATTACATCTGATGCAGACGGTGTGGTGGTGGTGCTCCCTACGGGCGACGATATATTTGGGCGTACCGTCGACGAGGGTCACCTTGCACAGGACTCCCGCGTCAAGTAGAAGCTTGATCGTGCGATAGACGGTTGCCCGTCCCACCTCAATAAGCTCCTCCGTCAACTCCTCAACGGTGAATCCAAGTTCCTTGGATTCGAGGAGGCTGACTACGTCCCGCCGTTGACTGGTGGGGCGATATCCGTGGTCTTCCAATATGGCCAGCAGTTCTGTGGGAGAAGGGCGGGGAGCTGGCTCCGACTTTACATTAGCCATAAGATGAATACCGCTCCTATCTAAGGGTGTTCCTCCGATTATAGTTTCAAACGTGTGTATTTTTCAATACTCAGATGACAATTGGTGTCTGCGTTCAACCTACATTGCCCTCTATGCCCGTGATATACTCGCCGCAATCGCCAAGGAGGTGCGCCATGTATGACTTGCTGCTTAAGGGAGGCCGCGTAATTGATCCCTCCCGTGGAATTGACGAATCTCTGGACGTAGCCGTCATGGGGGGCAAGATTTCCAGGGTGGCGCGGGACGTTCCGATTTCGGAGGCGGGGGAGGTACTGGACGTTTCGGGCAAGATTGTCGCACCTGGACTGGTGGACGTTCACACCCACATATATCACCCGGGGCGGAACTGGAACCACCCGGACGTTGCTGGTGTGCGATCCGGCGTGACCACCATTGCCGATGCGGGCGGACCCGGGTCCGACGACTTCGGCGACTTCTGTGAGTACGTGCTGCCCAAGGCGAAGACCACGGTCTTTTCCTTCCTGAGCATCTTTCGGGACAGGAGCCTGGGGGCGCCGCCAGCGGAGGAGCACATGGACGTGGACGGCGTGGTGGCGATAGCTAGGGACAATCCCGATCTAGTGAAGGGGGTGAAGGTCATAGTTGCGCCCAGGACGGTGCAGAACCTGGGGTTGAAGCACGTTGAAGCGTCCAAGCGGGCAGCGAGGGAGAGCGGCACACGGCTAATGATGCATATTGGCGACATTGGCCCGAAGCGGCAGACCCCGACGTCCTCGGACATCACGAGCGAGGCGCTGGCGATGCTGGATGCGGGGGACATGGTGACCCACGTGTT
Organism: uncultured Dehalococcoidia bacterium; assembly: GCA_964418665.1. GTDB lineage: Bacteria > Chloroflexota > Dehalococcoidia > Lucifugimonadales > JAPULR01. The sequence goes on from CAYQLZ010000001.1 coordinate 66,836, forward strand.
CACACCGCTCACGGGCGCGGCGCTGGACGAGGAGGGGAGGCTGCTGGAGTCGCTGGTGGATGCGCAGGAGCGGGGCGTTTACATTGATACGTCGTATGGCGACTTCAACTTCGGCTGGGACCGGGCGGATACGGTGCTCTCGCAGGGGCTACGCCCGGACACCATTGCCACTGACATAGAGATTCACGCGGGGGACGGTATGAGGAAGCTGTCGGAGCGGGGTCTGCTGGAGTACGCATCGTACTTTCTGGCCATGGGATTCTCGGTGCCGGAGGTGGTGAAGATGACCACCGAAACTCCCGCCGCCTACCTGGGCATCAGCGAGGAATCGGGAAGTCTTGAGGAGGGGCGGACGGCGGATATTTCGGTGCTGGAGGTGTTGGAGGGGCGTTGGCAGCTGGCGGACGCGACGGGGAAGACGCGGGTGGGGACGGAGGCGCTGGCACCGGTGGTGACGATCAAGGGAGGAGAGATGGTGCGGCCCGGAGAGCCGCCCCACGCCTGGGGCTGGACGCCGCCCGCCGCGGTGGAGGCGGCTGTGGCGGGTGACGAGGGGTAAAGGCCGATTCTTCGAACGTAGTTCGACCACAGGGCCGGAAGTGGCGCTGACCTCGGAATGACAATGGGATTGGGTAGAGTGGGTTGGCTTGCGCCCCGGCGGGTGCTGATGATAACCGTCATCGTTTCGACGGTGATGATGGGCGACGCGATGATTTACAACGTGCTGCCCGCCAATGTCAGCGCGTTCAACGTGGCGGTGGGTCTGGTCGGGGTCCTTTTGAGCGCCAACCGGTTTATTCGCCTGGCAACCAATCCGCTGGCCGCCTATCTGCTGCAGCGATTCGGGGCGACGCGGCCCTTGTTTGCGAGCATGTTGTTGGCATTGGGCACCACGGTGATGCTCGGTGTGGCGAGGGGATTTGCGCTGCTTCTGCTTGCCCGCCTTCTCTGGGGGGTGTGCTTCTCCGTGCTGCGTCTGACGGGCTACCTGGTGGTGCTGGAGGAGGGGGAGGGCGGCAGGCGCGGCCGCCTGATGGGGATTTTCAGCGGGGGGATACGACTCGGGAGCCTGGTGGCGGTGCTGTTGGGGGGGATTCTGTTCGATTTGATGGGGCGCGGGCCGAGTTTCCTGGTTATCACTGCCATCGGGCTGCTGTGCATTCCGGCTTTTGTGGAGCTTGTGCAAAGTTCAAGGCCGGGCGACGTGGTGGAAGCGGAGGTTGGCGGAGACGCCAAACAGAAGAATGAGGACTCGGTTGAAGAGGGGGTCGGGCAGAGCTTGTGGAACCTGGTCATGCCGACGGTGCCCGGGATGGACGCAGGGCAGCGAAACAGACTGCTGGTCGCGAACTTCACTTCATTCGCTTTCTACCTGGTAATGAACGGGGTCTTGATTTCCACGCTGGGGTTCTACCTGAGGGAGAGGCTGGGAGACGAGGTCGTCGTGGCGGGGTTGGTTATTGGGATTGCGACACTGAACGGGCTGCTGCTGGCGGTGCGGTTGATTTCCGACGTGGCGGGGCCACTCTGGGGATACCTGGGCGACAGGTTTGGGCACGAGCGGCTTCCAATGCTGGCGATACCGATGAGCGTTGCATCCCTGTTTCTGATGGGATTGAACGCTCCCGCCCTGTGGGCTTTTGTGTGGCTGCCGGTGGCGTTTCTGGGGGTAACGGCTGCCCACATCTCCCTGAATGCGGCGATTGGAGGGATGGCGCCGGTGCACCGACGGCCCCAGGTGATGAGCCGGCTGGCATCGTGGCAGGACCTGGGCTTCGCATCGGGGCCGCTGCTGGCATACGCGGCGCTGGGGTCAGTCTCGCTTACGACAATCTACGTGGCGGGGGCCTGCATACTGTTGATGGCACTGGTGGCGCAGGTGTTTGCGTTCGCCCGCCCGGTATCCAGAGTGGGTGGCTAGGGGCATGGAGCGGACTGCGAGTCGGCTTCCCTCCGCCCTGGCTCATACGGGAAGGTTGAGGAGTCGATTGAGGGAGAAGAGGGCGATTGTGTTTCTTGACTATGATGGGACGCTGACCCCCATTGCGTCGCGACCTGAACTGGCGCGCATATCTCCGGAGATGAGGTCGTTGGTAGGCGCGCTGGCGGAGCGGTGTCGGGTGGCAATTGTCACCGGAAGGTCGATGGAGACAGTGAGGGAGTTCCTGGGTTTGGAGGAGGTGATCTATGCGGGCAGTCACGGGATGGTTATCGAGGGGCCACCGGGGACGAATCTTCGACTAGATGTGGGGCGGGAGTACATGGAGGAACTGGCAGCGGTGTATCGCGGGCTTTCGGCGGCCCTTTCAGGCGTTCCGGGTGTGCTGGTGCAGTTGACGGGATATACGGCGCCCGTGCACTTTCGGCTCGCACCCCCGGAGCGGATACCTGAGATTGAGCGGATTGTGAATGGGGTAATGCAAGACCATCCCGGAATCAGGTGGAATAGGGGCAAAATGGTCTTTGAGATCCGGCCCGACGTGGGGTGGGACAAGGGCAGGGCGGTGCTGTGGATTCGCGAGCGGTTGGGGCTGAGCCGCGAAAACTCGGTGGCATTCTACCTGGGGGACGATACCACCGACGAGGACGCATTCGGCGTTATGGACGAGAACGACGTCGGGATTCTGGTAGCGTCGTCGCCGAAGGTCACTGCCGCCCGGTATTCGTTGAATGACCCCTTCGAGGTGGGGGTGTTTCTGGAGGGCCTGATCGGGATGCTGGACGAGAAATCCGGCTTCCGGCCAAGTTGACAGTTTCCTTCCTCAAGCCTATTCTCAGCCTATCGGATGCAGAGGAGGTGCCGCATGCCACCCAATGGAATGAACTCCTACAGACCGCCCGCAATGGGCCTCAGCCACGTCATATCGTCGGGGAACTACTTCGCGTCTCTGGCGGGATACGAGATGCTGGAGGAAGGGGGCAACGCCGTCGACGCGGGGGTTGCCGCGGGGATTGCGATAAATGTTACGCAACCGCACTTCACCAGCTTTGCGGGGGTAGCGCCCATTCTGGTGTACATGGCGGAGACTGAGGAGGTGGTCTCCATCAGCGGATTGGGAGGCTGGCCGAAGGCAGCTTCGGCGGAGTATTTCATCGAGAAGTATGGCGAGCTGCCGCTGGGCATGGAGCGCTGCGTTGTTCCCTCGGCCTGCGATGCCTGGCTGACGGCGCTGGAGCGATTCGGCACGATGACTTTCGAGCAGGTGGTGGGGCCTTCGGTGCGACTGGCGGAAGAGGGTTTCCCCGTTGCGCCGCGTCTCAGCGCCGCCGCGCACCGTCCTGGAGTGCTGGACCGGTGGGCCTACGATGCCGAGATTTTCGCTCCCAACGGGACGCCCATCAAGACGACGCAGCCATTCGTCCAGAAGGACCTGGCCAACGTGTTCAAGCGGATGATAGAGGTGGAGAGGGCCAGCGCGAGCGGTGGGCGAGAGGGTGGCATTCGGGCCGCGCGGGACTTCTTCTACAAGGGGGAGATTGCAGAGAGGATGGTGGCGTTTTCCGAGGAGGAAGGCGGCCTATTCACGATGGAGGATTTTTCAGATTTTTCGGTGACGGTCGAGAAGCCCGAGATCGGAACTTATGGAGATTATTCGATTTACACATGCGGGCCGTGGTGCCAGGGGCCGAGCCTCATCAGCGTTCTTAACCTGATGGAGGGGTTCGACCTGCAGGCGATGGGACATAACTCGCCCGATTATCTTCACACGCTGTTGGAATCCATCAAGCTGGCGTTCTCGGACAGGCACTATTTCTACGGTGACCCGAACTACGTGGACGTTCCGATGGAGGGGCTGCTTTCCAAGGGGTACGCCGAGGCGCGACGGGCAGCGATTGACATGGCGCGGGCGTATCCCGAGATGCCGCCGATGGGCGATCCGTGGCCCTACCAGGGCTCGGCGTCCCGCTCGCCGACGATGTCGGCACCGAGGGCGAAGGCGGGTGCCACGGGGCCGGATACGAGCTACGCCTGTGTCGTGGACAGGTGGGGGAACGCGTTTTCCGCCACGCCGAGCGACAGTTTCGGAGCTACGCCGATGGTGCCGGGGCTGGGCATGATTGTATCGTCACGGGGGACGCAGACCTGGCTGGAGGAGGGGCATCCCTCCCGGTTAGAGCCGGGCAAGCGGCCTAGGCTGACGCCCAATCCTTCCATGGCCTTCAAGAATGGCAAGCTGTTCATGCCCTTCGGGACACCGGGCGGCGACATGCAGGTGCAGGGGATGGCGCAGATGTTTTTGAACATGGTGGAGTTCGGGCTGGACCCGCAGCAGGCTGTGGAGGAGCCGAGGGCCGCCAGCTGGAGCCATCCGGATTCGTTCTGGCCGCACACGTACACTCCGGGTCGGATTGAGCTGGAGGGGCGGATTTCGTCGGAGACGGCGGCTGAGTTGGAGCGGCGGGGGCACACGGTGAACTGGCTTTCCGACTGGGGATACCGGGCGGCGGGCCTCTGCGGGGTGCTGGTGGACCAGGAATTCGGGACGCTGATAGGGGCGGCGGACCCGCGGGCAGACTCCTACGCCGTGGGCAGGTAAGTTCGAGCCTATTCCTTCCGCAGGGTCAAGGGGCGTAGGCTTCCGACATGAAGGAGACGTTTGCATAGCCACAGGCCGCATCGTCCCAATCACCCGAAGACCCTCACCCCTTCGACAAGCTCAGGGCAGCCCTAACCTTCCCCCATCGAGGGGGAAGGGAAAGATAGGTCCCGGCTTTCGGCGGAGGGGCGATTATTCAAAGGTCTTCCTACGCAGGAACAAGGGAGGGGGTGGTCGTTCGCGAACTGCACCTACGAAGAGGGAGAAGGCTGGATTCCGGGTTTCGTTGGAATGACGGGAGGGGAGGGCTGGTTTGAAACCAGCCCCTACGGGTGGTTGGTGGTGAGATGGGGATAGCATCCTTACCCAACCCTTTTCCAGGACGGGAGAGGAGGGAAGTGGAGGGAAGCGGGAGACCCTCACCCCTTCGACAAGCTCAGGGCAGGCTCAATCCTCTCCCAGGACGGTAGAGGAGGGAAGATTGGAAGGGGGAGGGGCGCTACTTGCGGACGAGCCGTCCGTTCTTTACGGATAGGGTTGTGCGCCCGCGGATGGCGGTAGCGGAGAAGACTATGAGGTCGTCGGCGCACTCGGAGCAGTAGCCGTATTCGGCAATCAGCCTTGTCCGGATGGCGTCCCGGTGGTGCAGTTGCTTCTTGTTGTCGCGGAGCATGACCGAGACCTCCTTGAGGCTGGGCAGGAGCAGTTCCTCAAGGGCGGCGGCCAGAAGGGCTATGTCCTGGTAGGCGGTCAGCACTCCCTTTTCGGCTAGAGTCCGGTGAGCGTCCAGCACTTCCCGGCGGAACTCTTCGCGGCGGGAATCGGGGACGCTGATGGCGCGCTCGATGGGACGGAGGGCCCGGTCCTCCTGGCGGAGCCTGCGGGGGTCCGCGCCCTCCTGGTCGGAGAAGAGGTCCGCCAAGCGTCGCAGATAGGCTTCGGCTTCGGTCTGGGCACGCTCCTCGAAGCGGTCTGTGGCGGCCCGCTGGACCTGTCGAAGGGCGAGGTCTCTGTAGCTTTCGATGGCCTCCGGAAGCAGGGCCGGCAGCCGCTCAACGTCTTCACCGGCGACGCCCGCCCTCTCTTCGAATCCCTCCACCAGGTTTTCGAGGGCCACCACGGGCGTCAGGCAGGTGGGGCCGCGGGAGATAGCGTCTGCGAGACGGTTGATGATGAAGCGGGGCGACAGGCCGAACATTCCCTCGTTGGAGTCTTCCTCCTCCTCAAGGTAGTCCTGGCGGCCACGGGCGAAGTTGGGGAAGGCGCGTCCGTCGAACATCTCCATGCGCTTGCGGAGGTAGTCCTTACCGGCGCGTTTGGGCAGGTCGAGCCGGGACAGGACCGCGAGGGACGCGACGGCGGGGAGGGTCATTGGAGAAACGTGGACTTCCGAGTGGGGGGCGTCGGAGAGGAGCTTCTGGTAGATCTTCACCTCTTCGGAACGCTCCAGAGTGTAGGGGGCCTTGAGCATAATCAGGCGGTCCAGGAGGGCCTCGGATTCCTTGTTGGACACGAAATTGTTGTATTCGGCCTCGTTGCTGTGAGCGATGATTGTCTCGTCGGCGTATACGGAGCCGAAGCTGCCGAGCTTGATGAGCTGCTCCTGGGTGACGCCGAGGACGACGGTGAGGAAGCGGTCGTCGGAGCGGAAGATCTGGATGAACTCCATGATGCCGCGGTTGGCCGCCTGCAGTTCGCCTTCCATGCGGAAGGCCTTGCCGGAGCCCTGGAGGCGGTCGTCCGCCAGCTTGTCGAGATTGATGCTGCCGATGAGGCGGTCCAGGTTCTGGCCCTGGGGGCTGGTGGCGACGAAGGAACCCATGCCGACGCCTTCGGACTCGCCGAATATGACGCGACGGACCTTCACGGAGGCTACGTCACCGCCGTATTTGTTGCGAAGGGTGTCCCGGCAGCGGGGGCAGAGATCTCCTTCTATGGAGAGTCCGTAGGCGTCCTGCAACTCGTGCCGGCGGTGTTCGGGGACGAGGTGGAGGGGCTCTTCCTGCATGGGACAGCCGGAGATGGCGTAGAGGGCGCCTTCGTCGGTGCGGGAGTATCTTTCCAGTCCGCGCTTGAGGGCATTGACGAGGCTGGACTTGCCGCTGCCCGGCGGTCCCATGAGAAGCAGTATGCGCCTTCTCTCCTCCGGAATCTGGGAGGCGGCACGGAAAATCTGGTTCAGGCGCGTAGTTGTTTTCTTTGCCCCGTAGAGATTATCGAAGATGGGGTAATTGACCTCGTCCCCCTCGGAGGGGCGTCGACCGGCCCACTGCAGCATATCGTAAATCCTATGATGGGAGAGGCGCGCGAGGGAGGGGTTGGCGATGACCATTTCCAGGTATTCACGGAAGGTGCCCTCCCAGGACAGGGCTTTCGACTCTTCGCGTAGATCGTCGAGAAACTCGTTAATTCGAGGCATGGACCGGCCTCCTCATGGAACTGGAGCTGATTTCATCATACCGCCCAAAGCTGGTTCATGCCAGATGCAGGGTTCGGATAAGCCGGACGACGGCGGTGGGGAGGGGTTCGAGCCAGCGCAGCATCCAGGCGGAACCCCAGGCTATGACGACGCCTATGATCGCCCCCGCAGCCACGTCGGAGAGGTAGAAGACGCCGGCGAAGACGCGGGACAGACTCCACACGGCGGCGAGGGCGAGAAGGATGAGGCCGAAGCGACGCTGCTCTCGCAGGACGCTGTAGGCGAGGGCGAAGGAGAGGGCAGCGGGGTTGGAGGGGAAGGAGGAGTCGGTGGGCCTGTAGAAGAGGAGATTTAAGTCGGTCTCGGTGAAGGGGCGAGGACGAAAGTACATCTCGTTGAGCACGAGCACAGTCAGGTTGGCGAAAGCCATGGCCAGGATGGCGGCGATGACGGTCTTCTTAGCGGGGAGACCGGAAGAGGAGGATTCGTCGGTGGAGAACCAGAGCCACATGAGGCCGAGGATCAGCATGACGGGGATCAGGTAGTCGCTGACCAGCATCTCGCCGACGACGTCGAGCCAGTCCTGCCACCCCACGGCGCGGTTGAGCAGGGTGACCAGTTCCAAATCGAGGTTTTTCAGCGCTTCCACAGCTTGGCCAGGGTCCTTCGCAAGGCTGAGAGGTAGGTGGCGCGCCTCAGGGCCTGGAGGCCGGCCTCGCGTTTGTCGTCACCGTTGACGATTCCGAGGTTCAGGAGGGAGGTGGAGGCGAGGGTGAACAGGATGGCGCTGATTGCCGCGGCGACGGAGAACATTGCCTGCTGGTTGCCGTCGAGACCGTCGCCGGTGTCAGGGAGGTTTCTAGGCTCGCTGAAGAAGAACCATAGGAAGGAACCGGAAACCAGGGCGAGGGCGAGGGCGAGATTGAGAAGGGGGATTCGGATGAAGTAGAGGCCCTTCAGTCTGTTTCGGAGGGCGGCCAACTGGACCACTCCGAGGGACGCGAGGAAGATGAACAGGATGTAGTCCGCCTCGAAGGACACTCACTGACGCTCCGGCGTCGGAACTCCGTGGCACTGCTCCGGGTGTTCCTCGGGTTCTTCCGTCCCGCGCTGGGTGGAGAAGTGGGTGATGCCGACAACCACGGGAAGGAGAACTACGTAGCCGATGAAGGCGAGTCGGACACCGGCAAGCCAGGCGACGAGGGGCATGGAGAGGAAGAAGAAGGTGAGAGCGACGGTGGAGCGTCTGGAGAGGGCGAGGATGAGGAGGGCGCCGAGAGACATTGGCACGGCGGGGAGGGGGATGAGGCCCATGAAGACGCCGAGGGTGGTGGCGGCTCCCCTGCCGCCGCGGAACTGGAGGTAGAAGGGCCAGTTGTGGCCGGCGACGGCTGCCAGGCCGGCGATCATCTGGAGGGCCGCACCGCCGCCAACGAATTTCGCGAACAGGACGGCGAGGGCGCCCTTGGCGATGTCCACGGCGCCGACGGCGAGTCCGGCCCGCGCGCCCAGGTTTCGATAGGCGTTGGCGGCGCCGGCGTTCTTGTCGCCCATGCTGCGGATGTCCTCCCGCTTAAGCCAGCGGGCGGCGAGGCTTGCGGTCGGAAAAGAGCCGATGAGGTATGCGGTAAAGGCTATGCCAATCCAGCCGATGCTTTCCAATGCCAAGGCTTACACGCCAATCGCGGTGTCTCCCGGTCTCTAGGAGGCCGGGGTTTTGGGCACCGCGGGGGTGCACCAGTGCATGTACTTGGGGTTGTTGCCGCCCGCGATTTCGAAGTACTTCTCACGGAGGGCCTTGGAGATGGGGCCGGCGGTCCCGTCCCCGATCTTGCGGTTGTCGAGCTCGACCATGGGGGTCAGGTGGGCGGCGGTGCCGGTGAGGAAGCACTCGTCGGCGATGTATATTTCGGTACGGTTGATGTGGCTTTCCAGCACCTGGAGGCCCAGTTCCTCGCGGGCCACTTCCATGACGGTGGAGCGGGTGATGCCCGGCAGGATGCCGTCGCCGAGGGGCGGTGTGATGAGCCTGCCGTCGGTTACCATGAAGAGGTTTTCGCCGGCGCCTTCGGAGACGTGGTCGTCGCTGTTCAGCAGGATAGCTTCGTCGAAGCCCGCGAGGACGGCTTCCGTCTTGGCGAGGATGCTGTTGATGTAGACGCCGGTCATCTTGAAGCGTGGAGGGATGGAGCGGTCGTCGGGCCTGCGCCAGGTGGAGGTGCAGCAGCGGAGGGCGTCGGTTTCCAGGTAGTTGCCGAAGGGGATGGTCATGATGCAGAAGTCGCTGTCGAGTTCATGGAGCTTCAGGTTGGCGACCTGGCGGGCGCTCTTGTAGGCGAGGGGTCGGATGTAGATGTCCTGCTTGTAGCCGCACCGCCGGATGAGTTCGATGGTGATGTCGCACAGGTCGTCGACGGAGTAGGGGATGTCAATCATGAGGAGGCGGCAGCCCTGGGTGAGGCGCTCGAAATGTTCGCGGAGTCGGAAGACGTAGAGGGTCTCCTTTTCGGCGTTCCAGTTGCCGCGAATACCCTCGAAAACTCCGGTGCCGTAGTGGAGAGCGTGGGTATCGATTCCGACTTTGGCTTCCTCCATCGGAACGAAATCACCTTCGAAGAAAGCGTATGAAGTAGGACTCAACGTTATGCTCCCCCTATGCTGACGTTTGGACTGATTATATTGCGGCGTGGGCGATATGACAACAACGGGGACGGAATCGGCCGCGATTCGCGGATGATTGGCGGGGTTGAAGGGGATTTGCCCTGACTATACGGGGACGCTAGAATTCCGACCATACGTTATGCGACGCATTTTTCACATAGACCTGGACGCCTTCTACGTGTCGGTGGAACGCGCCGATGATCCTTCGCTGGAAGGGCGGCCGGTGGTGGTCGGCGGGAGGGTGGGGAGCCGGGGGGTGGTGACGTGCGCGTCGTACGAGGCCCGTCCGTATGGACTGCGGGCGGGGATGCCGCTGGCGGAGGCCCAACGCCTCTGCCCGCAGGCGATCTTTCTGCCGGGTCGCCATCAGAGATATGCGGAAGTTTCGGCGGGGTTTCGGGGGATTCTGGAGTCCTTTTCACCGTTCGTACAGCCGTTGAGCCTGGACGAGGCGTACCTGGACATGACGGGTTTCGAGTCGATGTACGGGTCATTGAACAGGGCGGCAAGGGAGATGAAGAGGCGAATACGCTCGGAGTTGAAGATTACGGCGTCCGTGGGAATTGCGTCATCGAAGGTGACGGCGAAGGTGGCGTCGGAGTTGGAGAAGCCGGACGGGCTGGTGGAGGTGCCGCCGGGGAGTGACGCTGAGTTTCTCGCGCCGATGCCCGTTTCGGCGATTCCCGGGGTGGGGCCGAAGACGACCAAGGCGCTGGAGGAGGCGCTTGGGGTGAGGCTGGTGAGGGAGCTTGCGGGGACGCCATCGGCCAACCTACGGCACGTGTTCGGGGCGAGGGGGGACCTGCTGCGTCTGTGGGCGCAGGGAGAGGACGACGCGCCGGTCCACGGGCCTGAATCGCCGAAATCCATTGGACGGGAGACGACGTTTTCCGAAGACTCGGACGACCCGGGGTTTCTGCTTCCGGTGCTGCGGAACCTGGCGGAGCGGGTGGGCGCGGACCTGAGGCGCGAATCGATGAAGGCGCGACGGGTGACGGTGCGGGTGAGGTGGCAGGACTTTCAGACGGTTTCCCACCAGACGACATTGAAGCAGCCGGTATCGCACGACCAGGGGATCTTCGACGCGGGGGCGGCGATTCTGCTGAGGACGCTGGAGGAGCGGCGGGCTAAGGTGCGGCTGGTGGGGATTTCGGTGTCGGACTTTGTGGAAGAGGCGGGGCAGATGGCCCTCTTCGAGCACGAGGACACCAAGCTGGCCGAGCTTTCTTCGGTGATAGACCAGGTGAGGGACAGGTACGGATTCGGATCGATACAGACGGGGGGCGCGCTGCGACTAGGGGAGAAGCTGCCGGGGGACCGGAGGGGTTGGGCGCCGCGGGACGGGGAGTCCGTCGGATAGGGTTGGGGAGTGGATTGTGAGGGTGGGGGTGGGTTCCTGCCTACGCAGGAACAAGGAAGGGGAAGGGGGAGAGCACAAGGGTTGCCCCTACGGGGAGATTCAGGGGGGAGGGGTGAGGAAGTGGGGTGGCGGGTTCAGGCTTGAAGTAGGCCGAGGGGGAGGCAGGCGGAGACGGTGTAGTTGGGGATGTCCACGACGTTGCTGATTTTGAGGTCGACGCGAATCACCCCCATCTAGGGGGAAGAGGTTTTGGGGAGTTCGCGAGTGGTTTTGCAAAGGTCTCCATCGAGGGGGGAGAGGTAGGAGAGGAGGGAGAGGGCGGCGCTAGCCATCCAGGATGCCGAGGGGGAGGCAGGCGGAGACGGTGTAGTTGGGGACGTCAACGACGTTGCTGATTTTGAGGTCGACGCCGACGCTGCAGATGACGTAGGCCTGCTCGCGGGAGAAGCCCCGTTCCTGAAGCAGGTCTATCATGTTGATGAGGGCGTTTCGGCAGGCCAGGGTGAGATTTTCACCGTCGTTGACACCGTCGTCGGTGACAGGCATGCCCATGGTGGCGATGAAGTTCTGCGGGGCTGCCCACATGGGGTCGATGAAGTAGTCCTCGCGGCTGAAGCGGGGCCATCGGATGTTGTGGCGGGCTGCCTCGCCCTTGTGCACCTTGAAGCGGACGGAGACCGTTGCGCCCATCTCAACGGCGGTGACGCAGACTTCGCCGTCGCCCTGGGCGAAATGGGCGTCGCCCGTGGAGAAGAGGGCGCCATCGACGGCCACGGGGAGGAACAGCTTGGAGCCCTTGGAGAGCTGTTTAACGTCGAAGTTGCCGCCGTTCTCCCTGGGAGGCAGGGTGCGGAGACCGTCGGAGGCCGCCGCGCCGTGGGCGGGGACTGCGCCGGCGGCGTCGGGGGGGAGGGCCATGCCGCCCTTGGCTATAAGGTCGTTCTCCCTGTCGGTCCACTGCTTGAGCTGGGCGTGGGAAGGGGCGACGCCGGAGACGCCCATGAAGGAGGCGCCGGGGATGCGGACGCCGGGTATCTGCTCCGAGGTTGCCCAGCCGTCGGCGATGTTCCAGTGGACCATGAAGGGTTCGGTGTAGAGGTCCCTGAGAAAGCCGAGGCCGGGGATAATGCTGCTGAAGGCCCAGGGCTGGGGTTCAACGTCGGTGAACTCTATTTCCAGCAGGTCTCCGGGTTCGGCGCCCTTGACGAGCACGGGGCCGGTGAGGGGATGGACGGCGCCGGTGTCGAGGGAGCCGAAGTCCTCGACGGTGCTGGAGGCGTTGAGTTGGCCGTCAAGAGCGTCCCGGGTCTCGAGGACGATCTCTTCTCCCTCCTCCGCTTCGATGGCGGGTTGGACATCTGGATGCCATCGGTTATGGCCGGTTTCGGGCTGCTCGGAGAGGGACTTGCTGCGGTCTATGGTGATGCTCTTCATGTGTTACCCCCGTATGAAGAATGGGAACGTTAGGGGTGGATGTTACTGAGGGCCAAAAGGCTGTGTCAAGAAACGGGAGAAGTAGGGTTCAAGTATTGAGATTAAGTCGCTAATACGAATGGGAAACGAATGGATTCGTTCCTATTTCGGCAGGCGTGAGGCGGATTCGATTTGCCGGTCGAATGCGGGGCGCTTTGTTGGAATGCAGGCGTAAAAACGGGAAAATTCGGGAAGTTTTTCGTTTCACAGAAATTCGGGGCAAAATTCAGGAGAATACTGAGACCAATTATCATGTAGAGGATATTGGGCGAAATCGGGCCCTTGAGTACCGGTGTGGGGACCTGCGTAGATGTCTGCGTCGGATTGTTCATTGGGATAGGATAGCAAGGGACATGGGTTTCAATCAACACAAACATGTCATATCTGGACAAGTAGACGGAGGCCATTGGGTTGCTGCAGGCCGCCTGCCGTCGCAGCACCCCGGAGTCACCCCCATCCTAACCTTCCCCCATCGAGGGGGAGGGAAAAATAGGTCCTGGCTTCCGCCGGAGTGGCGGTTGTGCAAAGGTCTCCGTCGAGGGGGAAGAGGATACCCTCACCCAACCCTCTCCCAAGACGGGAGAGGGTAAGATGGGGAGACCTCGCGCGGCGTTGAAAACATTGCATAACGCATCTCTCAGAGTCATCGCCACCCGAATCACCTCCCATCCTAACATTCCCCCACCAAGGGGGAAGGGAAAATAGGTCCTGGCTTCCGCCGGAATGACGGTTATGCAAGGGTATCCATCAAGTGGAAGAGGTTTTGAGGAGTTCGGGTGGCGGTTGTGCAAAGGTCTCCGTCGAGGGGGAAAGAGGTTTTGAGGATCTGGCGAGAGGGTTATGCGAAAGTCTCCAGACGGATGAAGGACGCAGCGGGGCAGAGGGTGGGCGGTCGAGGGGCGTCTACCTTTCCAGGCCGGAGGCTGGTAAACTGAGGGCCGACATGAGACAGCATTCCAGCAGCGAAATGCCGCCTTTTTCACTCACCCCATGACCCTCCTTTTCTTTGTCGTGCCGATGGCCGCAGGAGCAGCGGCGCCCTTCCTTCCGGGCTTCGCGCGGCGATATCTCGGGATTTACGCCGCGGCGATCATGGCTTCCCTATTCGGGCTGGCGCTGACCCAGATGCCCGTGTCCTATGGCGAGGACGTTCGGACATTCTCGTTCCCGTGGGTGCCGGAGCTTGGGGTAAACCTGTCATTCCTGCTGGACGGATACTCGCTGCTATTCGTGCTGCTCATCACTGGGATAGGGACGCTGATATTCCTCTATTCCCAGCGGTATATGGGGCATCACACCCACATTGTGAAGTTCTACTCGTGGATGCTGATCTTTGCGGGGTCGATGCTGGGGCTGGTGACTTCCGGGAACCTGATAGTCCTCTACCTATTCTGGGAGATGACGACGATCAGCTCCTACTTCCTCATTGGGCTGTCGGACGAGACGGGACAGGCGCGAAGGAACGCGATGCGGGCGCTGCTGATCACCGTTTTCGGCGGGCTGGCGATGCTGGCGGGGTTCGTGCTGATTTACATAACGCTGGGCACATTCGAGTTGAGCGAGGTGCTGGCGAGGGCGTCGGAGGTCCGGGAATCGCCGCTGCTGACACCCATTCTGATACTGATAATGTTGGGCGCCGTGACGAAGTCGGCAATCTTCCCCTTACACATCTGGCTACCATCCGCGATGGTGGCGCCAACACCCGTCAGCGCGTATCTGCACTCGGCGACGATGGTCAAGGCGGGGATATTCCTGGTTGCCCGGTTTACGCACGTTTTCGCGGGCATTCCCACCTGGGAGGTGACGCTGGTCGTGCTGGGGTTGGCGACGCTGATAGTGGGGGGGATGCTGGCCCTGCGGCAATACGACCTGAAGGCGCTGCTGGCGTATTCGACGGTGAGCCAGCTGGGGATGATGATTGCCCTCTATGGACTGGGGACAGAGGTGGCGGAGGCGGCTGCCACGTTCCATCTGCTGAGTCATGCCGTGTTCAAGGCGGCGCTGTTTCTGATTGCGGGGACCATCGAGTATGAGGTAGGGACGAGGGAGGTGCGGTCGTTGGAGGGGTTGGCCTACCTGATGCCGGGCCTGGCCATAGTTGCGGCGGTGGTGGCGCTGTCGCTGGGGGGCATACCGCCGCTGAGCGGCTTCGTCAGCAAGGAGGCGTTGCTGGATGCGGCGCTTCACGTGCCGCACAGCCTGGACACGTTCCACTGGGCCGCGGCGGTGATCTTCGTTCTGGGGAGCGCCGTGACGCTGGGTTATTCCCTGAGGTTTCTCATAGGCGCCTTCGGCGGCAGGCACCGGGGTCCCAGGTCTTTTCGGCCCAGCGTACCGAACGCGCTGGTTTTCGTGCCGGGAGTGCTCGCTGCGGCGACGGTTGTCATCGGGGTCTACCCGGAACTGGTGGACGAGGGGCTGATATCGCCCGCGGTGGAGGCGCTGGCGGGGCACTCGTACAAGGCGGGGTTCCACCTGTGGGGAGGGTTCAAGGACGCGCTATTTTTGAGCATAGCTGCCATCACCCTGGGCATTGTGGTGTACAAGTTTCACCCGCTCATCAATCTGCGGGTCTGGGTGTGGCTGGGTCGGGGTCTGACGCACAAGGGAGTGGCGGAGCGGGCCTTCGAGCAGGCCATGATTTTCCTGACCCGGTCCTTGCCGAGAATCTACCGGCAGTTTCAGAATGGCGACCTGCGTCGGTACATAACCGTGGTGGTCATTTCGGCAATGACGCTTGTGGTCCTGGCGCTTGTCCGCGCCGGGGCGCCTCCCTTCTCCCGCCTGGTGGATGACGCAAGCTTTGGGGTAATCGACGTGGCGCTGGCGCTGTTCCTGGCGATCGGGGCGGCATTCCTGCTGTTCAGGCGCCGGCCACTGGAAATGGTGCTCGTGCTGGGATTCGTGGGGGCGCTGGTGACGGCGGCTTTCGCCCTTTACAGCGCGCCAGATCTGGCCCTGACGCAGCTGGTGATCGAACTGCTGATGGTGGTGCTTCTGGTGCTGGGAATCAGCAAGATGCTGAGAGTAGTCAACGTCGCGTCGACACGGAGGGCGCTGGGGGTGCAGCTGGCATTTTCGGCTGCCTTCGGGGTGATGGTGACGTTCCTGCTGCTGGCGGTGCTGGCGACTCCGCAGCACGCTTCGATTTCGCCATTCTTCCTGGAGAACAGCGCGGCGCTGGCAAAGGCGAAGAATGTGGTCAACACCATATTGGTGGACTTCCGGGGCTTTGACACGCTGGGAGAGATTGCGGTGGTCGGCATGGCTGCGCTGGCCGTGTTCGCCATGATTCGCGCAGCCAGGGAGGGCCGAAAGGATGGTTAGAGGCCCAATTCTGCGAGTGGTAGCGTCGGTGGTGTTTCCTTTCGCCGCGCTCTTGACCCTGTACTTCTTCTTCAGCGGCCACAACAATCCAGGAGGAGGATTCATTGCCGGGGTGCTGATGAGCGGGGCCATCGCCCTGCAGTACCTGGCCTACGGCGCTGAAGACGTGCCCGGGTTCCTGAAGCTGCCCTACGAGAAGATAGTGGCCGTGGGGTTGGTCATCGCGCTGATTTCGGCGGGGGCGCCGCTGGCGGCGGGGTATCCCTTCCTGACCAGCTTCCACGCCACGGTGAACGTTCCCTCGTTGGGAGCGAAGATGGAGTTTGCGCTGGCGCAGCTTTTCGACTTCGGCATTTTCCTGCTGGTGGCGGCGGGTGTGATGGCAGCGGTGTTGGCTCTGGCGGAGGATGAGGAGGTTGTTGAGGCTGTGGGCGAAACCGGGGAATCACCCCAATCTGAAACTCTCTCCATCGAGAGGGAAGAGGGGAGAAATGAATCACCCCCATCTCAATCTTCCTCCACCAAGGGGGAAGAGGAGGGCGTTGAGTCACCCCCGTCTAAGACTTCTTCCATCGAGGGGGAAGAGATAGACGTCGTGGAGGAGGAGAAGTAGTGGAGATACCTCTTTCCATAGCGGTTGGGGTTCTGGCCGGAGGCGGGCTGTTCCTGCTGCTACAACGGAGCGTGTTCAAGATAGTGGTTGGACTGCTGATGCTGTCCCATGCGGCGAACCTGACAATCTTCGTCGTTGGGCGGCTCACGAAGGGCGGGTCGCCCATTGTTGA
This sequence comes from uncultured Dehalococcoidia bacterium, assembly GCA_964418665.1. Classification (GTDB taxonomy): domain Bacteria; phylum Chloroflexota; class Dehalococcoidia; order Lucifugimonadales; genus JAPULR01. The sequence goes on from CAYQLZ010000001.1 coordinate 83,399, forward strand.
GAAAGGGGCGGCGATCGATGGATTTGCCGACCCGCTGGTGCAGGCGCTGATTCTGACAGCGATCGTCATCGGATTCGGTATTGCGGCGTTTCTGCTGACGCTGGCCGTTCGCACCCACAAGGTGATGGGGTCGGACGACGTTGACGAGATGAGGAACCTGAAGGGATGACAGACTTTCTGCTTGTTGCGCCGGTATTGATCCCGCTGGTGGGGGCGGTTTTGCTGGTCACGCTGCTGAGCCGCCCGAGGGAAGCGGTGTGGGTGGCGCTTGCAACGACGCTGGCGGTGATGGGCGTGGCTTTCTACACGCTATTCATGGTGGAGCGGGAGGGAATTCAGGCCACGAACCTGGGGGACTGGCCGGGGCCCTTCGGGATAGTGCTGGTGGCGGACCTGTTCAGCGCGGCAACGGTGGCGGCTGCATCCATAGTCGCGCTGGTGTCATTCGCAATAGTCATGCTGTCCCAGGATGTGCGGGAGCGGAAGTTCATCCTTCCGTTCATGTTGTTCCTGCTGGCGGGGGTGAACGGGGCGTTCATGACGGGGGACATCTTCAACCTATTCGTGTTTTTCGAGGTGACGCTGCTGGCTTCGTACGCGCTGATGGCTATCGGCGCGGGACGGCTGCGGACCGAGGCGGCGTTCAAGTATGTGGTCATAAACGTCATCGGCTCCACATTCCTGCTCATGGGGATCGGGCTGCTTTACGGAGAGATGGGCACGCTGAACATGGCGCACCTTGCGATTCGCGCACCGGCAGCGGAAAACGGGGCGATGGTTACGGCGGTGGCGGCGCTGCTGATGGCGGCTTTCGGAATCAAGGCGGCGCTGGTTCCCTTCCATTTCTGGCTGCCCGGAGCCTACGCTCAGCTGCCTAGCGGCGTGGCCGTGTTCTTCGGCGCGGTGCTGACGAAGGTCGGGGTCTACAGCATGATTCGAGTGTTTACGCTGGCGCTGGGGCACGACCAGGAGTTTGTGCAGCCCGTGCTGTTCGTGATGGCAGGGTTCAGCATAGTGCTGGGGGCGCTGGGGGCCGTGTCGCAGCGGGAAATCCGGTCGATACTGACATGGGACATCATCAGCCAGGTTGGTTACATGGTGATGGGTCTGGCGCTTTTCACCACCGCGTCCGTGGGTGCGGCGATCTTCTTCATGCTCCAGTACATGCCGGTGAAGGCGGCCCTTTTCTCGGTCGCAGCTGCGGTGGAGAAGATCAGGGGCACGGGCAACACCAACCGGCTGGGGGGGCTGGCGAGGACGTACCCGCTGCTGGCTGCGCTCTTCCTGGTGCCGGCGATGTCCCTGGGGGGGATTCCTCCGCTCAGCGGATTCTGGGGAAAGCTGGCGATTTTAGAGTCGGCGCTGAGGCTGGATACGCCCGCCGCCTACGCGATGGCGGGGGCCGCGCTGGTGGGGAGCCTGTTCACGCTGTTCGCGATGTTCAGGATATGGCAGTCGGTATTCTGGGGTGAGGACAAGGGCCACGTGGGTCGGGAGGCCGGACCCGCGAGGGTGCACGTCTACGCTGTGCCCATTGCGGCGGCGGCGGGGATTACGCTTGTGCTGGCTGCTGCGGCTGCCGGTCTGCATGACATAACATCAGAGGCGGCGGTGCAGCTGCTGGATCCGTCGCAATACGTCGACGCTGTGAATCCGGCCCTGCTAGAATAGCGAAATACCAATGAGAGCGTTGATTTTCATTCTTCTGGCGGCGGCCTTCTGGGCCTTTCTGGGCAGCACCCTTCAGTGGGTGGCGGGCCTGGCGGGGGTCCTATTGGCGGGGCTGCTGTATTCGTACCTGCGTAAGGGGCTGCTGGTCGGGATTCTCGACAAGGGGGAAGGTGGATGGAAAGACCCATTCACCGCGGTTTTGGAGGTGTCCCGGTACTTCTGGGCGGTGGTGGTTGCGAATATGAAGGTCGCGCGATTCATCGTCGACTTTCGGCGGCCGGTGCGGCCGGCGGTGTTGAAGGTGCATATTGGCGAGATGGACGAACTGGAGCAGACGATTCTGGCCAACTCAATCACCCTCACGCCGGGAACCATCACCATAGATTTTTCAGATGACAAGCAGTACATCTACGTGCACGCTTTGGAGGGAGAAGACGTTGAGGAGGCGAGACGGGCGTTGGTGTCTCACCTGGAGACTCATTTTGCGAAAGGGCTGAACTGGTGGAAATTGTCCTGAACGTTGCGCTGATCCTGTTGGCACTCGGTCTGCCGGTGACGCTCTACCGGCTGGTGCAGGGCCCATCGGCGGCGGACCGGCTGCTGGCGGTGGAGACGACGGTGCTGCTGGCGCTGGGGTTGATTGCCGTATTCACGGTGAAGTATGCGCCGGAGCTTTTCCCGGCGGTACTGGTGCTGGCCCTCATAGGGGTGGTGTCATCGGTCGCGGTGTCCAAGTATCTCATCAACGGGAGGCCCTTCTAGCGTGGCTGTCGCAGACATGATCGGGGCGGCGCTGATGGCATTGAGTGCGGCGTGGACGTTGCTGGGGGTTGTCGGCCTGATCAGATTCCCGGACGTATACACCAGGCTTCACGGCACGGGGGTGGCGTCGACGGGGGGCATTGCGCTGCTGCTGGCGGGGGTGGTGGTGCATTTCGCGACGCGGTCGTTGACGTTGAGCGTTCTGGCGGGATTGACGATGATATTCGTGCTGCTGACGTACCCACTGGCCAGCACAGCGATCATCTCCGCGGCGGAACGGACGAAGACTCCGAGGAAGACGCCGTTGAGTGTCGACGAGTTTGAGGCGGATGAAGAAAGCGCGCCGGAGGGAGCCGATTCGCGTAGTGGTGGGCAGGGGTGAAGGGGGAGCGGCTATTCGGTTGGCTCACCGACGCTGATTCTGAGGCCGTCTTTGATGATGTTGACGGCACCTTTTAATTCAGACACTTCCTTCACCAACTGGTTGGTGGTGTTTTCGAGCTTGTCGATTCGCTGTTCCACTTTGTCAGTCCGCCGCTCCTGAATGCGGAATAGCGCCAGTATCAAAGTTGCGAGGGCGATGCCAACGCCGAGGATGGCGATCAAGTTTGTCAGTTCAGCGGACATTCGACTGCTTCTCTGGGCTGCCTTTCGTCTGGAAAGTAGAACTAGCATATAGTGTTTGCAGGTCGATGAGAAGGGTGTTCGGCAATTTATGGATTTGAAGATTGGCATCAAACCTGGGCAGCCGTCCATAGCGCCGCTGCCAACCTTTGCATTCCCACACTGCTTTCCGCTATCATCAACGCTGATTCCGCTATAGAATAGGGGGCGAATATGCGTGTAATGCGCCCGCCCAGGAGGTGATTGTTGAGTACATACGCCGTAGAGGTTGTCTATAGGGGTATCTTCCAGAAGAGACTCTCCGGGAACATCTGCCGTTCGATAGTGCTTGCCAGCCGGCTGGAAGGCAAGATTGGCACGGCCTTTGGTCGGTACGGGGACTCGCCGGAGCGCAACGGCATACCGGCAAAGTATTTTGCGGTTGTGGCCGACGATGCCATTGAGCTGGAAGAGTACCTGGCCCAGTACGAGCCTACCCAGGTGGACGCGACGATAGTAGTCGACGATACCCTTTGCAAAGGCGTCGAATCGTGGGCGTGGTATGGCCTGCAGCCCATCAACGCGCTGACCAAACCGGGTGGTACGGTTATTGTGACCTCCTACCAGGCGCCGGAGCAGTTGAAGGAGGACATTCACGTCAAGGACGAGCCGTATAACCTGGCCATCGTCAAGGGATCGAAGAGCTTCTCCGGACTGTGGGTGTACAAGGACGACCACACCGACGTGAGGGTCTTGGGGGCGCTGGCCCGGGTGGTGCCCGACATGGTCAGCCTCGACTCCTACCAGAAGGCGATACTCCAGCAGTGGAGCAACGATACCAAGGTGGTCTCCTCGCAGCGTTCCCACGAGCGGGTGCACATCACCCCGGTGGAGCCTGGCGAGGGCAATGAGACGGAGCCTTACAGCTTCGAGATGCCGGGATGGCAGGAGATGGAGGAGGCGCTGGTGATTCCGGGCATCGCCGAGGGGGGCGGGTTCAGGGGAGGAGAGGGAGGTTTCGAACCGGTTCGAAACCCGGTGTTCAAGAAGTACTCCACCCGCACAATGCGACCGGTGGTGAACTTCGAGACTTGCACGAAGTGCACCCTCTGCTGGCTCCAGTGCCCCGACAGCTGTTTCGACGTGACGCCTGACGGGCTGTACGACGCCAACATGGAGGCGTGCTGCGGCTGCGGCGTGTGCGAGGACGTTTGCCCCGTGCCGAACTGCATCACCATGGTCAACGAGGAAGCCTTCGTCGACAACGACAGCCAGTACGAACACTGGCAGGAGAATCGAGACGACTACATGGGATGGCTGGAGAAGAAGATAGCAATTGGCAAGAGCGAGCGCCGTTCCCACGGATTCCACCACGTAGGTCAATACCAGGAGGAGCTAATGGCGGAGGTAGGCAATGACGACTGAGACAAGCATCCAGACGCTGGAAACCGAGGAGCTGATCAGCGGTAGTGAAGCCATTGCCCGGGCCTGTGCCCTGGCAGACGTGGACGTTATCACCGCCTATCCCATCCGCCCTTACGACACTGTCATGCAGTTCGTATCCAAGCTCATCGCCGACGGGGAGCTTACCTGCGAGTACATAGTGGCGGAAAGCGAACACTCCCAGTTTGAGATTGTGAAGCACGCTTCGGCGGTGGGAGCGCGGGTGTTTACCGGCTCCAGCGGCGTTGGGTGGTTTTACGCTTTCGAGGCGCTGGCTGTGACGTGCGGGCTGCGTTTGCCCATGGTTGCCATGGTCGGCAACCGGGCGCTGGACGATCCCGGAGCTTTCGGCTGCGAGCATAACGACGCTTTGGCCGTACGCGATTTGGGGTGGATGCTGAACTGGGCCGCTACGGCGCAGGACTGCATCGACACGGCGTTTCTCGCGTGGCGAGTGGCGGAGGACCCGCGCGTTTTCCTGCCCGTCGCCATCAGCACGGACGGGGCGTTTCTGACCCATTCGCAGCAGATAGTGAAGGTGCCGGACAAGAGCCTGGTGGACAAGTTCCTGCCCCCCTACGACAGGGGCAAGTTCCAGCTTCACCCGGACAATCCCATAACCATCGCGCCCCAGGTCAACGAGGACTGGCTGATGGAGATCCGGCGTCAGACGGACGCCGCCATGCGCCGGGCGCGGGACGTTATCATCGAGGCCCACGAAGACTTCAAGTCGATTTTCGGACGGGGCGGAGACCCCTTCCTGGAAGAGTATATGACGGACGACGCCGACGTGGTGCTTATGGGGATGGGAACGCTCACGCTGCCATTGAAGGTCACTGTGAGGCGGCTGAGGGAGCGGGGACACAAGGTGGGGTTCATCCGGGTCAAGTGGTTCCGTCCATTCCCGACGCCGGAGATAATCGAGAGCCTATCGCGTTTCAAGGCTGTTGGGGTAATTGACAGGGACTACTCGCTGGGTTCGCCGCTGCACGGCGGAGTGCTCTTCAACGAGGTCCGATCGACGATGTATTCGTCGGAGACCAGGGTGCCGATAGTCGGATTCGTAGCGGGACTGGGCGGACGGGAGATAACGCTTCGGGCCACCCGGGAGATGTTTGAGATAATCGAGAAGGCCGCGGAAGAAGGGACCAAGGGACAAGAAATTCACTGGATTGGAGTAAGGGAGTAGCTATGACGACCACGCAACAGTTGACACCCCTGCGGGGAGTAAAACAGTCGCCGCTGGAGGAGTTCTTCACGTCGGGACATCGCACCTGCCAGGGCTGTGAGTCGGCGCTGGTGATGAAGCTGATGATCAAGGCCGCGGGCCCGCGGACCATTGTCCTGGGCAGCACGGGCTGCATGTACGTGGCGAACACCACCTACTACTCCACCCCGTGGGTTGTGCCGTGGATGCACACCCAGCTGGGTTCGTCCGGCTCCGCCGCGCTGGGTACTGCCGCCGGTCTGAAGGCGCTGATGCGCAAGGCGAAAATGAAGGACGAGCCAATTAACGTCATCGCATTCTGCGGCGACGGGGGCGGTGTGGACATGGGGCTTTCGGCCATTTCCGCGGCGTTGACCCACAACGACTACAACCTGCTGATCCTGCTGTACGACAACGAGTCGTACGCGAACACGGACATCCAGGTGTCTGGTTCGTCGCCCTGGGGCGCGAACTCGACGTTCAGCCCGCCGGGAAGCGTCCATCGCATTATGAACAAGCGCTGGAAGAAGAATACTGCCGGGATGCTGGCGGCTGGACATCCGCAGGTGCGATACATCGCAACGGGCTGCGCTTCCTATGCCACCGACATGATGAACAAGGTGCGAAAGGCATTGACCATAGGCGGGCCGACTTTCATCCACACCTTCGACCCTTGCCCCAAGGGGTGGGACTACGACCCGATGTATTCCCACGAGCTGGGGATGCTGGCGGTTCAGACGGGAATCTGGGTGCAGTACGAGATTGAAGACGGAAAGATAACGTTGAACGGCCCATCCGCGACGCTTGCGAAGGGACGTCCGCGAATGCCGGTAGAGAAGTACCTGGAGCGACAGGGCCGGTTCGCGCACTTCACCAAGGAAGACGTGGCCTACTTCCAGGGCCAGGTGGACGATATGTGGGAGAAGTGGTGGATCCCGGGCGTCGTGCCGCCGGGCATGGCTGAGGAGTAGGGCCGGGGCATTCAGGACACTCCTCCTTGATGTAGATTCTAGCCTTGAAATCACTGATAGTGGCCGATGTTCTGAAGACTTGTGTCTGGTGGACATCGACCATTCGCCGGAGAATTTTCTTGGTCGGATTCGCCAGCTTGCGCCTGAGAGATTAGCGGAATTGCCTCTTGTTGTCCAAATACTCAATCATCTTGTTGTTTGAAGTGACGGCAGGCCCAGAGTAATAGCTGTTGTTTTTTTGGTAGTACAGCATCGAGGAAAAGCAGTTGATGACTCGCTAATCCTGCGAGTGACGCAATGTGCTGAATGGGATCCCAACTTAGGCTCACCCTCTGCGGACCTGGACAACGTGCCACTCCATTTAGTCGCCGTAAAAATGTGCACTATCCCACACTCCGTTTCGTCGATCCGGATGAATGTCTTTCTTGTCTGGGGGTCATCGAGAATCAGACCGGATTCCTCCTTGCATTCTCGCACTGTGGCAGAAAGCAAATTCTCACCCGGTTCGAGCTTTCCACCAAGTCCAATCCTTTCGCCCGCGAGGGTACGGCCTTCAGCTTTCCTAATCAGGAGTACCTTGCCATGACTTACGAGGGAAACAAGGCTGTAAGATATAACAAGGCCGAATCTGACGAGAGGCGATCGAACAGGCTCTTTAGCTTTGTTCACACTGTCCGTATTCATGCCATTTGATCGGGGTCCGACGGATTCGAAACAGGCTGGTCTCATATCGAAAAAGCTATACAAAGCGGCGCAGCAATCAGGAGCGGAAGCCTCGTCGTAGACAAGATTGATGTGATCGGGTAGACAGCCTGGACTCCGTTTGGTTGTTAACGCTCCTCATGGATAGAGTCCACTTCAATTCCAGGGAGAACTCGGATGGGTATTCATATAGACCGCTCTGTCAAGGCCCATTGCCCTGACTTCTCCCCTGTTCGCCGGCTTCTCGAGGAATTTGGGGCTACACAAGTGGAAGTCAAGGAACAGCTAGACTATTTCTATCACCTCGGAGTCACCGAGGGGGGAAAGGCAACTCAGCGTCTCAAGCTCCGAATCGAAAACGAGGAAAAACTATTTCTCTACTACTACGATCGTAAAGACAGAGACATTGGAGCCACGCAGTTCCAACTTTGGGAAATAGGCGATATTCAAATGAAGTCAATCCTGGACGCCGCCCTCGGCGTGAGGGCAACTGTCCGCAAGCAGCGCGAGGTGTGGCAACAAGGAAATGTCATCTTCAACTTGGATACAGTGGAAGGCGTCGGGCAGATTTTCGAGATAGAAATACTCCCGAAGGAGAGTTGCGACCCTCTTGCTGAAGTTACTGAGTATCTCGACTGTTTTGACCCATTCTTGGGTGTGCACCTCACCGGTTCCAATGAAGACCTGGTAAGTCCATCCCACTGATTTGTTGATTCCAACCCAGAGCCATCCGGGCAACTGCGGCGACTTTGTGTTGCGAGTTTGGGGTTGAGGGCATAACATTGATTTACCTTAGTTTTGCCGGAGAGGACTTCGTTTATGAACAGACCGACTTTGGCTGACGTGCTGGAGGCACGGAAGACCATCGCTCCATACGTCAGCCCGACCCCGTTAATATCCTATCCCGCCCTTGACAGCTACGTGGGCGCGGAGGTCCGACTCAAGCACGAAAATCATCACCCCATGGGCGCCTTCAAGGTGCGTGGGGGCATCAACCTTCTGGCCCACCTGGACGACGAGCAGCTGCGCCAGGGGCTGATAACCGCTTCAACCGGAAATCATGGTCAGTCCGTAGCCAACGCCGGTCGCATCTTTGGCGCCAAGGTGGTGGTCGTTGTACCGGAAGGTGCGAATCCCCTGAAGGTACGGGCCATGCGGAACCTGGGCGCGGACGTGCTCTTTCACGGGGCGAATTTCGACCAGGCGCGGGGATACAGCGAGCGGCTGGCCAAGGAAGAGGGATACCGCTACGTACACGCCGCCAACGAGCCGTTGCTGGTGGCAGGGGTTGGCACCTACGCGCTGGAGATTTTCGAAGAATTTCCAGACGTGGAGTACATCTTCGTGCCTCTGGGCGGGGGCAGCGGCGCCGCCGGCTGTTCCATCGTGGCCAAGGCAGTCAATCCCGACGTGAAGGTTATTGCGGTGCAGTCCATGCAGGCTCCGGCGGCGTATCTATCCTGGAAGAACCGGGAGATTCGCCAAGCGCCCATGAACACGAAGGCGGAGGGCCTCGCGACGGAGTCCGGCTACCAGGTGCCCCAGGAGATTCTCTGGGACCTGCTGGACGACTTCCTATTGGTCAGCGACGACGAAATCGGGCACGCCATTGGTGTGCTGCTGGACAAGGCGCATACGCTCTCGGAGGATGCCGGAGCGGCTGCTTTGGCGGGGGCGCTGAAGATGAAGGACGAACTGCTGGGTCGGAAGGTGGCGGTTGTCGTGAGCGGCGCGAACATTACCCTCGAACGGCTGAAGGACGTGCTAGCCGCCTACGACGGCAGCTAGGGGATTTCCGGCGTTTGAAGACCTGGTGGGCGAACCGGCAGCGGGCGGTTGGGGAAGTTGGCGTGAACTCTTTCACGGTTACAAGCCACAGACGGTGGCGGCGCATCGATGAATAGCTACGAACTCCTAACCCGTCGACAGGTTGTCATCACCATGTCCGGCGTGTTGCTGGCGATGTTCCTCTCCGCGCTGGACCAGACGGTGGTCAGCACCGCCCTTCCGAGGATGGTGGCGGACCTGGGAGGATTCGACCGATACACGTGGGTGAGCACATCCTACCTGGTGGCGTCCACTTCGATCCTGCCCGTCGTGGGCCGGTTGACGGACTTCTACGGACGCAAGTGGTTCCTGGTGGCGGCCATCGTGGTGTTCCTGATAGGTTCCGTGCTGGCTGGGCTGAGTCAAACGATGACGCAGCTAATCGTATTCAGAGCGGTGCAGGGACTCGGGGGCGGCTCCATCATGGCCATCGCCTTCGTAGCTGTGGGGGACCTATTCCCGCCGGCTGAGCGAGGCAAGAACCAGGGGTACGTCGCATCCGTATTTGCCATGTCGTCGATTCTGGGTCCAATACTGGGCGGGCTGATAACGGACCAGCTGTCGTGGAACTGGATATTTTACATAAACCTGCCATTGGGCATTCCTCTCATCATCCTGTTCATCCTGTACTTCCCCCACGTTCGGCTGGAGAGCACTCGGCACAAGCTGGACATTCCGGGAGTTGCGACACTGATTCTGGCGGTGGTCCCGCTGATGCTGGCGCTTTCCTGGGGCGGCGTGCAATATTCGTGGGGGTCGCCGCAGGTGGCGGGTTTCCTTGGACTTTCGCTTGTGATGGCGCTGCTCTTCATATTCATTGAAACGAGGGCTGAGCAGCCGATTGTGCCGCTGCATTTGTTCAAGAATCGGATAATGTCGTCGTCGCTGATAACCATATTTCTCACCGGATTCGCGATGTTTGGAGGAATAATCTTTGTGCCGCTCTACGCGCAGGGAGTGCTGGGGAAGTCGGCCACCAGCACGGGCACGATAATGACGCCGATGATGCTGGGGATGGTGGTCGGGGCGACGCTGGCGGGCCAGGCGCTATCTAGATTGGGAGGTCACTACCGGGCCCAGGGACTGGTGGGCCTTACTATCCTGGCTGTCGGGTTGTACCTGATTTCGAGGATGACGGCTGAAACCAGTTTTACCGTGGCCCTGATCAACCTGGTTTTGATGGGCTTCGGGCTGGGAACCACCTTCCCCACCTATACCATCGCCATCCAGAATTCGGTAGAACCTCGCTTCATGGGAGTGGCGACTTCCACGTCCCAGTTCTTCCGCAGCATAGGCGGGATGCTGGGACTGGCGGTACTGGGTTCCGTCTTGACGAACCGGTTTTCCTCCAAGTTTCTGGGTTCGGTGAGCGGCGAAGCGGAAGCGGTGCTGACGTCTGAGAGGCTGCAGGCGCTGGCGCACAACCCGCAGGAACTGGTCAGCGCCGAGGCCCAGGAGGGACTGCGCGAGACATTCGCCGGGGCGGGATCCCAGGGGTCGACGCTGTTGGAGGGGGTGATGATGTCGCTGCGCTCGGCCCTATCGTCAGCGATTGCCGACGTGTTTCTGATCTCCATGTTTGTAATAATTGTTGCCATCGTGGCGACAATGTTCCTGAAGGAAGTGCCGCTTCGGGGCCGGAGGCCAACCAACATGGAGGCTAAGAAGCCGTCGGACAGCCCGATGGCCGCCGACTAGCTTAAGGAGATAGCGGGCTAGACCTGCCTACGACGTCTCCTCGAAGTAGCGGGCGAGTTCGTCCCGCTCGAAGGTGGGCATGGGCACGGCGAGACATCCGGTGAGAAGGGTGACTCCGTCTTCGGGCGGCGTGATGTGCCCGATGTGGTGGGCATCGATCCCTTCCTGATGGAGGGCGGACAGGAGGTTGGGGGCTTCCTCCGGCGGGAGGGTGATGATCAGGGAGCCGGAAGCCAGAAGGCCAAGGGGTTCCAGATTCAGGACTCTGCATATTTCCAGGCATTGGGGCAGAAAGGGAATTTTCCGCTCATCGACGGTTATGCCCACACCGGCGGCGGATGCGACTTCTTGAAGCGCGCTGGCCAGGCCGCCTTCCGTTGGGTCGTGCATACTGTGGACGGTGGCGGCGCGGCATGCGATGCGGGCGTCTTTGACGACGCTGATTCCCGGGTTAAAGAGGAGGCTCGCCGCTTCTTCAATCATGTGGGGGTCCATGCCACCCTCTCTGAGGACGTCCGGCTGTTCGCGGGCGAGCAGGGCGGAACCTTCGAGGGACACTCCCTTCGTCAGGATTACATAATCGCCGACCTGGGCGCCGCCGGTGGTGAGGGCCTTGTCTTTGGGGGCCACACCCAGCATGCAGCCGACGATGATTGGCTGGTCCAGATTCTGGGTCACCTCAGTGTGGCCGCCGACCAGGGTTACGTCGAGGGATTCGCAGGCGTCGGTGATCTGCCGGAAGATCTGGGACACGCCATCTTCGTTCATGTCCCGGGGGAGGAGCAGGGTTGCCATGAACCAGCGGGGCTGTGCCCCGGCGCAGGCCACGTCGTTGGCGTTGACGTGGACAGCGTACCAGCCGATGAGGTCGGTGGCGAAGGTTATGGGGTCGGTCTTGGCGACGAGGACCTCATGGCCGAAGTCGAGGAGCGCGGCGTCCTCGCCCAACTTCGGCCCCAAGATGACGCGGGGGTCTGAGGCCGGAATACGGCTGAGAAGGCCCTCCAGAGTATTCGGGGTCAACTTGCCAAGCTTCACGCTATTTCCTCCATAGCTGCGGTAATTGGCGGTAGTAAAATATTTCGTTACATTCTATTACCGCAAATAAAGATACAAGAAACAGGAACAACTTCGCCGAAAAGTGCAGCCAGTATAGCTGCACATTCAAGAAGGCGGCTGCAGAAATTCCGAATTGCAATAGAAAAGTAGAAGTGTAATAGGCGGAAATGGCCTTGTTCTAAAAATTTGCGGTCGTTCTAGACAAAGTTTAATTTTTTCTAATACAACGTTAGGATACCCTTGACACTTGGCCAGAACGGGTGCTATTATGCCCCAGAAGAAGTCCAAATAGCTAGTAAGGGGGTGCAATTTGGCTAGGAAGACGAAGTTGATGAAAAGGGTAGAAGAAGCCTACCAGCGAGACTTGGAGAAGCTTCTCCCCGAGAAGGTTAACGAACTTGGTCTTTCCGATACCGCGGCGGAATTGGGCGTCAGCAAGGCCACCCTTGGCTACTGGCTCCTGAAGCTCGGCATCGAGGTCCGGAGGGTTGCGCTCGCCCCTGGGGAGACCCTTGAGGTTAAGCGCGTCAGCTAAATTTGGCTCCAGACGTTCGGAAATGGCGAGGTAAAGTGCCTCGCCATTCTACTTTTTTGCGAATGCGCGCCCATTTGGGTATCGGACTACCCGGCGGTGGAGTGGACGGAGGGCCGGATCCCGGCAGCGACTACGAGGCCCCGTGCAACGAATTCGTGTTCCCCGGATCAATTTCGGTAGTGAAATGCAGTTGGCGCGGTGCGGCGAGAGCGACCGTTTACCGTTACACTTTTGGGGAAGGGTGGAAGGTTGGGCGGGGTAACCGGCTGATCCTCTACCGCGAGGTTTTCCACTGTATTACGCCGTTTGCCTCGATTCGGACAATGGGGCGTCCCGGTAGCCGGTCGTAAGCGCCGGGTGGTTGGCTCCCTCAGTTGACCGTTTTTCGGCAACGGCTTATCATACCCACACTTTAAGAAAGAGGTCTGATAAATGAAGCTGTCTTGTCTGCAGGAGAATCTGAGCAGGGCCCTTGCCGTGGTGGGCCGGGCCGTTGCAGTTCGAAGCACCCTACCCATCACCCAGAACGTTCTCCTAGCGACGGATGGCGGTAGGCTACGGCTCTCCGCCACCAATCTGGAAATCGGCATAACCACGTGGATAGGAGCGATGGTAGAGGAGGAGGGGGCGCTGACCGTTCCCGCGCGGCTGCTCACGGAGTTCATCAGCTCCCTGCCGGCGGGCCAGATTGAGATAACGGGCAGCGAGCGGCCGAAGAGCCTGAGCCTGAGCAGCGGTCGTATCAATGCACGCATCAGCGGCACCGACGCGGAGGACTTCCCACCCATTCCCACGATCACCGCCGAGGAAGGGGTCGTCTTCGAGGTCTCCACGAAGGAGGTAAAGCGCTCCATCGACCAGACGGTCTTCGCGGCCGACACGGAGGAGACGCGGCCGGTGCTGTCCGGGATCCTGGTGGAGATAGAGGAAGACAGGTTGACGCTGGCGGCGGCCGACGGCTTCCGGCTGGCGGTCAAGCAGGGTAAGATACTGAATCCGGTGGGGGAATCGGTGAACGTTATAATACCCGCCCGGACCTTCGGCGAGGTGAGCCGGCTGATAGGCGATCAGGACGCCACGATGGAGGTGCTGGTCTCATCATCGAAGAACCAGGTGTTGTTCAAGCTGGACGACCTTCAGATCGTTTCCCAGATAATCCAGGGCAACTTCCCCCGCTATCGTGACCTGCTGGAGGACGCGATCAGGGACACCAAGGGGGAGGCGTCCATGAGGATTATGGACATGATGGCGGCTACCAGATCCGTTTATATCTTTGTCAGGGACAGCAACAACATAGTGAAGCTGCAGATGAACCCGGGCAGCGAGGACGGTCCCACGGGGCAGATAGTCATCTCGTCAAAGGACGACGAGGTCGGGGAGAATGCGGCGGAACTGGATGGGAACATCACCGGCGAAGAGGCGACGATAGCCTTCAACGGCCAGTACCTGCTGGACGTTCTGGGCAGCATCGACGGGGAAGAGGTGTCCATCAAGACCAGCGGTCCCTCTCGGGCGGGGGTATTCACCGCGCCCGGATCCGACGAGTACATCCATCTCATCATGCCCATGTTCATTACCCGCTAGGGCGCAGGATTTCGGCATAGAGGTCTTGGGCCGGGAGGGTCCACAGTAAATCCCGCCGTGGCGTTGCTTCGTATAACCAGGTGGAGGGAATGAGCTATCCCTTCATATATATAGGGAGGGTCCCCGTGAGACGATTATTCATCCTTGCAACCTTCGCGGCAGCAGCGGCCTTAATCCTTGCCCTGAGCGTTTCCACCGCCGGCGCGGACGATGACGTGGTCGTCGTTGCAGAAGAGGTAACGAGCCAGTTCCCGGAAGGGATAAACTTCAACCTGTCGGTCGAAACGGAGAGCCCTGTCGATGACATACGGGTCTTCTACCGGTCTAAGGGTGCGGAGAGCGTCTCCTACGGCCGCCTGGACTTCAGCAAGGACTTGTCCACGGAGGGGACCTTCTTTCTGGACACCAGCATAGGGGGCCAGGGAGGGACACGCTTCGTGCCGCCGGGAACGGTGTTCCGGTATCACTTCCAGGTTTTCACGGAAGATGGGGCGTCTTTCAAGACGGAACAGAAGGAGTTCGTGTATACGGACTCCCGCTTCGAATGGGAGACCATGTCCGAAGGCCCCCTGACCGTCTTCTACTACGGCCCCACGGAGACGCGCGCCCGGTCGATCCTGGACGCCTCGGTGGAAGCCATGGCGAATATGGCAAGGGTACTTGGGATCGAAGAGATAGAACCGGTCAATATAGTCACATACAACAACTACCGGCACATGCAGGCCGCCCTGCCGCCTCGGCCTCAGACGGTGCGCGAGGGACTGATCACCCAGGGGCAGGCATTCACGGACATTCGGGTGGTGGTGGTGCTGGGGACTGACCCGAGCATCGAAGGCATTGCATCCCACGAGATTACGCACGTGCTGGTGGACGACGCCGCGGGCCGGGCCTACACCATCCTTCCCCTCTGGCTCAACGAGGGGTTGGCGGAATTCGGAAACGTGGCGCCGAGCGAGAGCTATGACAACGCCCTACTCTACGGTATCTACACCCGCCGGGTGAGGCCGCTGGCGCACCTGACCAGGTTTATTGGCGATCCTGACGACGTGGTTATTGCCTACGGCCAGTCCCGCTCGGTGGTGTCGTATATGATCCACACCTACGGCGAGGCCAAGATGGCGGAGCTGATGTCCCAGCTGGACCATTCCCTTTCGCTGGACCTGGCGATGATGCAGGTGTACGGCTTTGACCAGGACGGGTTGGATGCGGAGTGGCGAAGCCGGATGGGGCTGCGTCCGTTTGGGGAGGCGCCGCCGGAACCCACGGCCGTTCCGGCACCGCCGCCGGCTCCGGTCACAGCCGTTCCTGTGGATGTGAGCGACGCTCCCACTCCGGCGCCTGCTGAGAGCGAGGCGGAGCCGCAGCGGAGGACGGGAGGCTGCAGCCGGGACGCTCGCGTCAACGCTTCCATACCGACGGAACCCTTCATGGTGCTTTTGCTAGCGGGCCCCGTGGCGTTCCTTGGACTGCGCCGGTTCAGGAGGCCGCCCTTCCAGGACTAGTTGAGGGTCCGGGTGAGCGACCTGGAGTTTCGAGAAAAGCGCGCCTCCCGGAAGCCCGGGAGGCGCGCTGTGCTTTGGGGTGAGGGGGCGTCAGCGGGCACGGGGATTCAGGGCATCGTTGAGAGCGTCGCCGAGGAGGTTGAAGGCGAAGATCAGCACCGTCACGGTGAGCACGGGGAAGAGGATGAGGTGGGGGTCTGAACGCAGGACGCTGATGTTGCCGTTCTGGAAGATCATTACACCGAGGCTGGGGGTTGGCGGCTGAATGCCAATGCCCAGCCAGCTGAGGATGATTTCGGAACCGGCGGTGGCGCCCATTCCCATAGACACGACAACGATGACGGGGCTGATGATGTTCGGGAGCACGTGGGAGGTGAGAATGCGCCAGTGGGAAGCGCCCATGGCGACGGCAGCCTCCACGTACTGGGCCTGCTTTACATAAAGAACCTGCCCTCGCACCAGCCGGGCCATGCCAACCCAGGAGAATGCCGAAAGGGCGGCGAACAGCACAACGTAGTCGACGATGCCCAGCTGGATGAGGTCGATGCCGGTGAAGTTTTCGAAGCCGCCGGACCAGCTCTCCACCCACTGCTTCACCCGCGGCTTCACGGTGGCGGCGATGAGGATTACCAGGAGCAGGCCGGGAAAGGCTAAGAACACCTCTCCCACGCGCATAATGACCGAGTCGAGCCACCGTCCGAAGTAGCCGGAAATCAGCCCCATGCCGATGCCGAGGATGAGGCTGCCGGTGAGCATGGCGGCGACGGTGATTATGACGGTGGTGCGGAGGCCGTAGATGACGCGGGTGAGCAGGTCTCTGCCGAGCCGGTCGGTGCCGAAGGGGTGGGCCCAGCTAGGCCCCTGCTTTACGGATTCGGCCCGGATATCCTGGTCGTTGTAGCCGTAGGGGGTGGGCGACCTGAAGATGGTGATTGCGCCCGCGAGGTACATGATTCCGATGACGGCGAGGCAGGCGACGGCGATCTTCTTTCGGAGGAGCCGGCGGAGGGCGAGGGCCCATAGGCTGCCGGAGGGGCGAGGTCCCATGCCTTCCATCATCTGGCGCTGCGCCGTTGCCACGTAACCGTGTGTCCCTTAGTATCGGATGCGCGGGTCCAGGAAGCGGTAACCCACGTCGACGATTAGATTGGCGGCCACGAAAGCCGCGGCGATTATGAGCACCAGGGCCGTAATGACCGGGTAGTCCCTGGAGAAGAAGGCCTCGATGGCCAGGCTGCCGATGCCGGGAATGCCGAAGTAGCCCTCGGTGATGAAGGACCCCTCCACCAGCGTCGCCAGGGAGAGGCCGACGACGGTGAAGACGGGGATGAGGGAATTTCGGAGGATGTGTCTTCGCCGGACTACAAACTCGCCAAGACCCTTGGCGCGGGCCGTTCTGACGTAGTCCTGGGAGAGGACTTCGAGGGTGCTGGCGCGGGTGAGCCGGGTAATGACGGCGATTCCCGGGACGCCGAGGACGAGGGCTGGCATGATTATGCGGGTGTCGAAGAAGCCTCCCCATCCCTGAATGGGCAGGATGCCCAGCCACAGCCCGAAGGTGAGCAGCAACACGGGCGCGGTGATGAAGACGGGCAGCGACATGAAGAACAGGGTGACGCTTACGGTGGTGATGTCTATCCAGGTGCCCTGCTTCATGGCGGTGAAGACGCCGAGGGGGATGCCGAGGGCGAGGGCCACGATAGAGGCGGCTAATCCAAGCTGCGCCGAGACCCAGATACGCTTGCCGATGAGCTCCGCAACGGTGCGGTCCCTGTACTTGTAGCTCTCGCCAAGGTCGCCCTGCAGGACGTTCTTGATGTACACGCCATATTGGACGAAGACGTTTCGGTCGAGGCCCCGCTGCTCGCGGATCCGCTCCACGACCTCGGGATTATTGTATTGGCCCTGGAGCACCTCGATCGGGTCTCCAGGGCCATAGGTTCCGAGCAGGAAGGTTATGAGGGCTACGATGAGAAGTAGCGCGGGCGTCCACGCCAACCTTCTTATAACGTAGGCCCCCATAGAACTCCGCGGCCTATTCGTCTATGCGGACGAATCTGAGTCTGGGCACGATCAGCTGGGTCAGGTAGTAGTCCTTCACGTAGGGCTTAATGAGGACGTACTGCTCGCCGCTGTGCCATAGGGGGATCCAGGGCGCCTCGTCCACGATTGTGGCTTCGGCCTGCTTGTAGAGGTCGTAGCGGACGGACTGGTTGGTTTCCGTGCGGGCCTGCTCCAGCAGCCGGTCCACCTGGGGATTGCTGTAGCGGGTGTGGTTGTTGCTGCTTTCGCTGTGGAACAGGATGTCGAGGAAGTTCTCAGGGTCCGGATAGTCTGCGATCCAGCCGATCTGGAACATGTCGAAGCGGCGCTTGTGCAGGTCCTGGAGGTAGGTGGCGAACTCAGTCTGCTGGAACTCCACCGTGACGCCGAGAACTTCCTGCCAGGTGTGGGTGATGCTCTCCAGGTCCAGGTCCACGGAGGCGCCGAAGCCGCCCGGCACAGTGAGGATGATGGGATAGTCGCCGATGTTGTCGGCGTACTTGGACTCGCTGAGGAGCTGCTGAGCCCTGTCCGGGTTGAAGGGATAGCCTGGAAGCTGTTCGTTGTAGGCGGGGAATCCAGGGGGGAGGATGCCGCGGGCGGGCGTCACCAGGTCACCGAGGACCAGGCTGGCGATCTCCTGCCGGTTGACGGCGTAGTTCAGGGCCTGCCGGACCTTGACGTCGTCGAAGGGCGGGACGGTGACGTTCATGCCGATGTAGCTGGTGCTGAAGGAGGGGAGCGCCTGAACCAGTTCCGCGTTGAGGGTATTGCTCGCGTCCAGAAGGCGGTCGAGGTCGGCGATGCCCACGCCGGTGATGTCTATCTCGTCGTTTTCGTACATGAGCATGGCGGTGCCGCCGCTTAGGATCAGCTCCACGCGCTCGAGGTGGGCCGGGCCAAGGTGGTAGTTGGGGTTCTTCTCGAGGATCATTCGCTCGCCGGGAACGTATTCGGCCAGTTGGAAGGGGCCTGAGCCGTTGGGTTCCCGCACCCACCTTCGGCCCGCCTCCACGTTTTCGCGGTCGAGGACGAAGGCGGTGGGATAGGTGAGCTTGTAAATGAAGTAGGACTTCGGCTCCTTGATGGTTATCTCCAGGGTGTGGTCGTCGATGACGCGAACGCCTGCGACCTCCCTGGTCTCGCCGTTCAACTTCTCCTGAAGTCCGACGATGTCGCCGAGGTACTGGTCCACCACCAAGGACTCTGTGATGGCGTCGGCGGCCCTTTCGAGGGACCACTTGAAGTCGTTGGCGGTGATGGGTTTGCCGTTGTGGAAGACAGCGTCCCGCCGCAGGTGGAAGGTGTAGACGAGTCCGTCGTCGCTAACGTCCCAACGCTCGGCGACGTCGGGCACGACTTCCAGTTGGGGGTTGATGGTAACGAGGCCGCCGAAGATTTCGATGATGATGGTGGCGGAGGTAGCGTCGGTGGTGAGGTGAGGGTCGAGGGTGGGCGGGTCGGAAAAGAGGCGGCGGAGGGTGCCGCTCTGCCGCTCTGCCCGGGGTTCGGCGGTGGGGGCCGCCGTAGGTTGGGCGGCTGTCGCATCGGCTGCGCCGGTGGTCGCGGGCGTCGCGGTTGCGGAATCCGACGTTCCGGTGGATGCGGGTTCGCCGGTGGTGGGTCTGGAGCCGCAGGCCGCCACCGTCAGGACGGTCGCCAGCAGAAGCAGTGTGGCAAAGACCACCGCAATAGAATTGTTGCGAAGGTTAACGATCGATTTCATAGTTCCCAGCCAAGTCATTCTTGATACTCCCGATTCTAAATGAACCCTTTGAATGCTACAATACGTATACCATCCAGGCCAACTTTCAGGGCTCCGGGCCCGGGTCGGCTGAATTCAGTAACGGTATCATAAGATGTTGAAGAGCAGTCATTTTTCTCTGAAGCCTCTCATTATCCTTGTACTCGCTGCGTCCGCGGCGCTGATAGTCCTTGCCGGCTGCCAGGGCCGCCCAAGGGCTTCCGACACTTCGGACGGCCCGGACCAGGTGGTGTGGGAAGGGTGGTCGGTCATCAAAGAATCATACGTGGACAGCAGTTCATTGGATTCCGAAAGCGTGGCAGGTGACATAATCACAGGAATGCTGGACGCGGCGGAAAAGCCCCACTACCCCTTCCTGACGGAGCTTTCCGACTTTCGCGGGCGGCCTCCGAGGTCGATTCCCGAAGGGTTCGAAGATGTGTGGAGGGCCTGGCGGCTGTTTCGCGAGACCTGGCCGGAGGTGGATCCCGCGGTGCTGTCCGACGCGGCCCTGGCCAGCATGATGGCCGCGCTGGAGGACGAAGACCGGGTGAGTTCCTATCTCAACGCGGAGGACTACGAGCGGTCCCAGGAGGAAGAGCGGGAGGTGAGCTACCAGGGCGTGGGCGCCGTAATGAGTATGGAGGACGACAGGCTGACCATTGTGTCTCTGATGAGCGACGCACCGGCGGCCAGGGCGGGGCTACAGAGAAACGACGTTATCCTAGAGGTGGACGGCGTACCCGTTGGCGGGAGCGAGATTTCCGAGGCCACCTCCAACATCCGGGGGCCTGCGGGCAGTCGCGTAACATTCCTTATTCAGCGCCCCTCGGAGACGGAGCCCCGGGAGGTCAGCATCACGCGGAGCAACGTGAACGTCCCCACGGTGGATATGTCGCTGCTGCCGAGTTCAGTGGGGTACATGTACATTCAGGCCTTCTACGACCACACGCTGGACGAGGTGCTGGACGTGCTGGAGACCTTCAACGAGCTTGAGACGCTGGGGATGGTGCTGGACCTGCGCAGCAACGAGACGGGATCGCTGGAGCTGGCCCGCGACGTGGCGGCCCAGTTTGTACCCGACGGGCTTTTCGCCTTCCAGGTGGACAACGAGCAGAATCGGACCGACCTACATCTGCAGGAGGGCGGAGGGAGCGGGGTGCTGGACCAGGAAGTGAAGTTGGTGATTCTCGTCAATCAGGGAACGGCGGAGGCGGCGGAAGCCCTGGCCGGAGCGCTTCAGGACGCCGGACGGGGGATTGTCATGGGGGACCCCACGAGGGGGAGAGGATCCACCAACAGCTATGTGACCCTCAGCAATGGCGGCGCGCTCTACTTCCCCACTTCCTACTGGTATACTCCCTCCGGCAGGGCTATCAGCGGCGAGGGCATCGAGCCCGACATCTCCGCCTCCCTAAGCCAGGAGGACCTGATAATGAACAGGGACAGCCAGCTTCAGCGGGCCTACGAATATCTCGACCAGTCGCTGCCGGCCTTTCGCTAGGATGAGATTCGCGCCAGTAAAAAACGCCGTGAGTGAGAGTAGGCCGGGCAGCGGACGGGACTCTTGGTTTACATAAGTTACGTGCTGAGAGGGAAGGCGGCGGCATCAGTTGCGGCGCTGCTGCTTTCGATGGGGGCGTTGCTGCTCCTTTCGGCATGCGGGGAGGGGGAGACGCCCACCCCCACGTCGACCTCAACTCCGCCGCCGCTGCTCAGCGTGGAGGAGCATATGCAGAGGGGCGACGCATTTTTCGAAAACCGGCAGCCGGGCGCGGCCCTTCGGGAGTATCGGAAGGCTCTACAGGTCGATTCGCAGCACGCGCCGGCTCGCCTGGGGCTGGGCAAGGCCCACGCGATGAGACGAGAGATTGATCTGGCTTTGGACGAATACCGGCGCGCAATTCGCATAGATCCCGAATTGGCTGAGGCGTACTTCGAGCGCGGGAAGGTCTACGGGAACCAGGCCAAGCTCACCCCGGCGGTGCGCGACTTCGATAAGGCCATAGAGCTTGACCCGGAGAACGCGGCCGCCCACAACAGCCGAGGCTTTGCCCTGATAGCGATGGGCAGAACCGACGATGCCCTGGCCGATTTCGACAGGGCGATCGAGCTGGACCCGGAGCTCGCCCACGCCTACGCCAACCGGGCGTTCACCTACGCCGCTCTGGGCAACGACGCGGACGCCGAGTCGGACGCGCGAAAGGCCATCGAGTTGGGTCTCAACGAGAACGAGGTCATGGACCAACTTGAGACCGTGCGCAACGCACGATAGGGTGGATAGCGTCCTCACGCCAGGTGCCGCGAACCAGCCATGCCGCCCCTTCTAGAAGTCCAGAATCTCCACACCAATTTCTATACGGACGCGGGCGTGGTGAAGGCTGTGAACGACGTCTCGTACCAGGTGGGCCAGGGGGAGGCCGTCGGGATTGTGGGCGAGAGCGGGAGCGGGAAGAGCGTGAGCGCCCTTTCGATTCTGGGGCTGGTCCCCTATCCCGGACGCATCATCGACGGGCGGATCCTCTTCGAGGGAGCGGACCTGCTTTCGCTCAGCGACAAGGAGATGCAGCGGATACGGGGAAATCGCATCGGAATGATCTTTCAGGAACCCATGACTTCTCTCAACCCGGTGCTCACGATAGAAAGGCAGCTGACGGAGTCGTTGGAAACACACCTGGGGATGAGCCGGGCCGCCGCCCGTCGCCGGGGAGTCGAGCTGCTTGAGATGGTAGGCATCGCTGACCCTCAGCAGCGCATCAAGGAACACCCGCACCATCTCAGCGGGGGCATGAGGCAGCGGGTGATGATCGCGATGGCGCTCAGCTGCAACCCGAACCTGATAATTGCAGATGAGCCCACGACGGCGGTGGACGTCACCATTCAGGCGCAGTTGTTGGAACTGATGAAGAACCTCACCCGCGAATTAAACGTGGCGCTGATTATCATCAGCCACAACATGGGGATTGTGGCGCGATACGTGGACAGGGTGTTTATCATGTACGCGGGGAAGATTGTTGAAAGCGGGCCCGTTGCTCAAACCTTCCGGTCGCCGCAGCATCCCTACACGCTGGGTCTGCTGCGTTCCATCCCGAGGCTGGACCTGCCCAAGAGAGAGGCCTTGGAGTCGATCCCCGGTCAGCCGCCGGACATGGCAATTCTGCCGAAGGGATGCGCGTTCCGGGAGCGCTGCAGCTACGCCTTCGACAGGTGCGCGGAGGAAACGCCGAAGCTGGAGATGGCGACGCCGGACCAGTGGTCCGCCTGCTGGAAGGCGCCCATCTCCGGCGGCCCGGAGACTGCCAGACCGTGAGCGCAGCCGCTGATACCATCCTCCGGCTGGAGGGGTTGAAGATGCACTTCCCCGTGACTTCCGGCATCTTCTTCCAGCGGGTGAAGGGCTGGATCAAGGCCGTCGATGGGGTTTCGCTCACCATCAAGCGGGGAGAGACGCTGGGGCTGGTGGGCGAAAGCGGGTGCGGCAAGACGACGCTGGGGAGGTGCGTGCTCCGGCTGTACAAACCCACGGCCGGGAGGGTGGAGTTCGACGGGGAGGACATCACGGACCTGGGGAACAGGGAATTGAGGTCGTTTCGCCGCCGGATGCAGGTGATCTTTCAGGACCCATACGCGTCGTTGAATCCGCGCATGACGGCGGGTCGGATAATCGGGGAACCGCTGGCCATTCACAAGACGGTGGCGGACAAGGAGGAGCAGCGACGACGGGTGTTGGAGTTGGCGGAGATTGTGAGCTTCCACCCTTCTATGCTGGACCGCTTCCCCCATGAGTTCAGCAGCGGTCAGCGTCAGCGCATCGGGATAGCGCGGGCATTGGCGTTGAATCCGGAGTTCATTGTGGCCGACGAACCGGTCTCCGCGCTGGACGTTTCCATTCAGGCCCAGATAATCAACCTGCTGATGGAGCTTCAACAGGAGCTAGGCCTGACGTACCTGTTCATCGCCCACGACCTGTCCGTGGTGCGGCACATCAGCGACCGGGTGGCGGTCATGTACCTGGGCCACGTGGTGGAACTGGCGGACAGCGACGAAATCTATTCGGACCCGGCGCACCCGTACACGCAGGCGCTGCTTTCGGCGGTGCCCATTCCCGACCCGGTGGTGGAGGCGACGCGGGAGCCGATCATTCTGCCGGGGGAGACTCCGAGTCCATTGAACCCGCCGGGTGGGTGCGTGTTTCATCCGCGGTGCCCGATGGCGGAGGAGCGGTGTTCGCGGGAGACGCCGGAGTTTCGGGAGGTGCGTCCGAACCACTGGGCCGCCTGTCTTCTGACGCCGGGCTACGATGAAGCGGGGGAGGCGAAGCAGTGATGCTGAAAGGCCGGTGGGGTCCGGGGAAAGCTCGGATTTTTCGAGTTTATAATAGGTTCGCACAATAAATGTTATGTTAGCTTAATGCCTCTTTTTGAGGTGGTTGACATAACAACCCCCATATTTTCCGGGTTTTTCGCCTTCTTCGATAATTGGCCTGTCGGCGCCTCGACCGTGTCCAAAATTTCGCGTGCGCGTGGGGCGGGTTCTTGTGATGGTACAATTAGTTTGTTCCACCAGCGCGATTCCGAGGTTTGAAATTGCCACGCCCGAAAAATTCCACGCTGCTCATCATTGTCGTAAACGTCATTGTGCTTGCCGCCGCCATCGCCGGTTGCAGCTTTCTCGACCGGGACCCGGAGCCGGCGCCTGCCGGGGGCACCGAGAGAGTCATCGTGCTGCCGGAGGAGGCCCCGGAGGAATTCGGCGTGCTTTTCGAGGTCTACTCGCACCTGTTGGAGGACCACTACGACAGGGACAATCTGACCGCCACGCAGCTCAGCCGGGGCGCGATCCGGGGAATGCTGGACGCGCTGGAGGACGACCACTCGGCTTACCTGGACCCGGAGCTTTTCAACGCCGAGCTGGAGAGGTTCCGTGGGAACTTCGAGGGGATCGGGGCCGAGGTCACCGAAAGGAACGGGCAAATCATCGTTGTGGCGCCCATTCCCGACACCCCGGCGGAGGACGCGGGAATTCACTCGGGGGATGTCATCCTGGAGGTAGACGGTCAGAGCGTAGAGGGACTGAGTGTCTTCGAGGTTGTGGACCTCATCAGGGGTCCCGGGGGGACGGACGTTGAGCTGCTTATTCTGCATCCAAAGGCTTCCTCGCCCACCAAGATCGTAATCACCCGGGGCGTCGTTATAGTGCCTACGTTAGACCTCCGAATTCTCAGCGGGGGCCTGGCCCATCTTCAGCTGAACTTCTTTGGGGAGAATACGCTGGAGGAATTCGAGAAGGCTCTGGAGAGGGCGGAAAGGCTGAAGGCCAGGGGGATAATTCTGGACTTGCGGAACAACCCCGGAGGCCGGGTGGATGCGGTGGTGGAGATGACGAGCCGGTTCCTGGAGGATGGGCTGGTGCTCTACCAGATGGACGGGCGTCAGAACCGGATTGAATACCAGGTGACGGGCGGTAACAAGGTCCCGGACGTGCCCGTGATTGTATTGATCAACGAGTACAGCGCCAGCGCCAGCGAAATAATGGCCGGCGCCCTGCGTGATCACGACCGGGCCCAACTGGTGGGCGTCACGACCTTCGGGAAGGGGAGCGTGAACATTCAGCGTCCATTGAGCGACGGCTCAGGCGTCTACTACAGCATCGCCCGATGGTTCACGCCCGGCGGGGATCTGATTGAGGGGGAGGGCATTGAGCCGGACGTGGTGGTGGAGGCCGACCATGAAGGTGCGGAGGACTTCCAGCTGGACAAGGCCATCGAGCTTCTCCAGGGCGCCGTGGCCGCGGGCGGATAGCCGATGAAGCGTGGAAGAGATTTAGCGGTCAACCGGCAGGCCTTCTTCAACTACGAGGTGCTTGAGCGGTACGAGGCGGGGATCCAGCTGACGGGTACGGAGATCAAGTCGATCCGCGCGGGACTGGTGGACCTGCGGGGTGCTCACGCCCGCTTTGAGGACAACGAGCTTTGGCTTCACGGGATGCACGTGGCGCTGTATGATCCCGCCGGCCGGAGCAACCACGACCCGAGGCGTCCCCGAAAGCTGTTGATGCGGCGCGGCGAGATATCGGAGATAGCGGGGAAGCTGTCGCAGAAGGGGCTGACGCTGGTGCCCCTTAGACTTTATGTAAAGAACCACTGGGCAAAGATTGAGGTGGGCCTGGGGAGAGGGAAGCGACGCTACGACAAGCGCAAGGCGATAATCGAGCGTGACAAGGACAGGGAGGCCCGTCGAGCGATCCGGCATGCCGCCTAACTTCGCGAGCTTCTTCTTTCTGTTGCCTGGTGGGGCGAGACGCCGTCGTTGAGCCTGCCGAGGTTCGCGCAATAAGGGTAGTGACATTTCGTCAAACATTAGTCGGTGGCGCTGGACATTTGGCGAGGAGTGGCGGATAATTGATCCACAGGACATGGGGACGCGCGGTTTCGACAGGGGAACGTCCTGGGAGAATTGCAGGTCGGGGCGCCGTCATCACCCCGTAATCAAGGCGGCAAAAAAGTAACCGGCGAAAGAGAATTCGCTCTAGCAGTCTAGGCATCTAGATTGCTCGTCTGCCCCCGTTAACCCCGGATGCGGGAAGCAGGCGCAATAAGCCCGGGGTGCTGCCATTTTGACGCCGGTTAAGGATGGCTCAAGACGAACCGGCTGGCCCTTTGGAACTTTGCCGGTAGAGGGTCAAGGGTGCGACAACAAAGTACCGGATAAGCCTGTAGCATATTCTTCCGAGACTTCTCCTGGACGGGGAGTTCGACCCTCCCCCGTCTCCACCATTCCAGAGATTTAACCTCCCCTTAATTGTGCTTGGCCTTTTCTTGTAATATCATCGCATGGGCAGAAAATGGACGCCGTGCCAGTGCCCAGACTTTTCAGGATTATGTCAATCATGCCATCCAAAAGGGGGCGCACCTACTGAAATGCAGCGAATGCTCCTACCCGACACCTCCCCGGCGGACCTGGACGTTGTGACGGCTTCCGACCACGACGGGCCCATTCCACAACCCTCCGAGTTTGCGGAATCCGGCTCCTTCAGCGAACCGCTGCCAACTGCGGTCATCGACGTGGGTTCGGGTTCGGCTCGCGCCGTGGTGATGCAGGTTAACAGCGGCGGCGGCATCGAGATAATTGCCCAGCAGCGCATCAGTCTGAACCTGATGAGCCACCTGACGGAGAAGGGCGCCCTGGACGACGAAAGCGTGGCTGCAACGGTGGAGGCGGTGGAGGACTTTGTACAGCTTGCCCAGGGATATGGCATCGGCTGCATCCACGCCGTCGGGACCGCCGCGCTGCGTGAATCCAGCAATGTTTTGCAGGTAACGGGCACCATAGCGCGGCGGTTCGGGGTCGAGCTCAGGATAATCGACGGGTACGAGGAGGCGGCCTATTGCTTCCTGGGGGCGGTACACGGCCTCTCCGTCGACGCCGGACTCATGGCAGACCTGGGCGGCGGCAGCATGGAGGTGGTGGAGTTTGCCGACAGGGCCCTGAAGACATTGAACTCTTTGCCCCTGGGCAGCCTTCGCATGGCAAACAGCTTCGGCCTTGCCGAGCAGGCGTCGGCGGAGGATGTGGCGGCGGCTCTCAGGTACGCCCGGGAGTCGCTCTCGCTGGCCGGGGTCCCTGCATTGACGCACAACGGCGAGCTTGTGGGGTCCGGGGGGTCCATGCGCTTGTTTGCCAAGCTGGATCGTCGTCACAGGCTTCATCCGGTCAAGAGGATCCACGGCTACAGCATAAGCCGGAAGGCGATGCAGAACCTGGTGAGCGACCTGACTGGAACGGAGCTGGAGGAGCGGAGGGAGATTCCGGGCATGAATCCGGAACGCACCCACTCGATAGTCGGCGGGGCGGTGGTTGCCCTGGCGCTGCTGGAGCACGTGGGGGCAAACCGTATCTTGCTGTCGGGGCAGGGGTTGAGGGAGGGGCTTGCCCGTAATCCCCACGACCTCCCCCTGGACCGGGAAATCGTCCTGCCCCCGGCTTCCGTGGTGCGTATGAACACGCTGGGAGACTTGAGCCAGCGGTTTGCCCCTCGTTATTCGCGCAGGGGGACGCGGCGGTCGGAGCTGGCGGGGCGGATTGCCGAGGAGACCTGGAACGGCAGGGGCAGGCTGCTGTCTTCGTCGCTGCGGAGCGCGGCGTATCTGTTGGACGTGGGCAGCGCCGTGGACTTCTACAACCGGTTGAACCGCACGGCGTCGCTGGTGGCGGCTTCGGACCTGCCCGGCTTCAGCCACAGGGAATCGGCCCAGATTACGGCCATTCTGCTTGCGGCGGACAGGGGCAGGCTGCCCCGGAAGTTCCGGCGCACTTCGCTACTTCCACAGAACGATCGGGACCGGGTGGGCCAGGCCGCCGTGATCCTGCTGGCTGCGGATGAGTTGGAACGGCGGCTGCCCCCGGACGTCTCAGCCGATGCCGTCAGCATCTCAAGCAACGGCGGCGGACTGAACGTCTTCACGCCGGCGTGGTCGACTACGGCGGGGGCGAGCATCAGCAGGCGGTGGGAGCGGGAGTTCGGGAAGCCTATAACGATACGACGGGTGAGCCATGAATAATACAGGATTGGACGTAAACTTCCCCATGGGCACCAGGTTCGGGGACCATCCCGACGACGGCCGGTATCCCGGACGGCTGATAATAGTTGAAGGTATAGACGGTTCCGGCAAGAGTACGCAGATAGACCTGCTGGGAAAGTGGCTCTCCAGTATGGGCTACGTCACCGTTTTCACCGAGTGGAATTCCTCTCCGATAGTCCGACGCACCACCAAGCGGGGGAAGGACCAGCGTCTTCTCACGCCCATGTCCTTCAGCCTCATTCATGCCGCGGACTTCGCCAACCGCGTATACACGCAGATATTGCCTGCGCTGAAGTCGGGTACGGTGGTGCTTGCCGACCGGTATGTTTTCACGGCCTTCGCCAGGGACGCTGCCCGGGGGGTTAACCGGGACTGGCTACGGCGGGTGTATTCTTTCGCGGTTCAGCCTTCGCTGGCCCTGTATTTCAAGGTGCCCCTGGAGGAGTCCATCCGGCGGATAGTTGCTGGAAGGGAGTCGATCGGCTATTACGAGTCGGGTCAGGACCTGAACCTGGCGCCGACCCGGGAGAAGTCCTTCCGCACCTTTCAGCAGCGCCTATTGGACGAATACGACAGGCTCAGCGAGGAATATGGGCTGGTGACCATAGACGCCACCGACACCATCTCCAAGCAGCAGGAGTTAGTGCGGGAATACGTCCGGCCGCTGCTGCCGGGTCTCATGGAGATACATGGTGACAGCGTACCGGATGCGCTGAGCAGCGCGGGTTTGACGGGGCGATACGTCCGAAGGTCCGGTTCTCGCAGATTCCCTGATACCGTGGGGGCCCCGGATGGCTAATTTTCAAGACGCTGCAGACAGCGCGGGAGGGCACGTTATGACCAGGCAAGTCAACGACGGAGAGCGGTTGATGACAACGCCCAAGTTCTACGGCCACACGCCTCTAGGCCTTGGCGAGATCCATATGCCGGGCAGGCTCATCGTCATAGAGGGTACGGATGGGGTGGGCCGGTCCACCCATATAGCACTGTTGAAGGAGTGGCTGGAAACGGAGGGCCACGCCGTTTTGGACACGGGTTTCCGACGGTCGGAGCTTACGGGGGACGGGATTGACAGGGCTATGAGGGGGCACACCCTGGACCACGTGACCCTCAATCTGTTTTATGCCACCGATTTCTGGGACCGGTTGGAGAAGGGCATCATCCCCGCGCTGCAGGCGGGCATGATAGTCCTTGCGGACCGGTACATCTACTCCATCATGGCGCGGGCGCGGGTGCGGGGCGTTCCGGCCCGCTGGCTGGACGACATGCTTGAGTTTGCCATTGTCCCGCACCAGGTCTTCTATTTGGACATTGACGTGGAGGACCTTCTCCCCAGGATGCTCGCCACCCGGGAGCTGGACCATTGGGAGTCTGGGGAGGACTTTCTGCGGACGCCGGACCGCCATTCCAGCTTCGTTGTCTACCAGAATGCGCTGCTGCGGGAGTTTCGAAACCTGGCCAAGCAGTACCGCTTCGTGACCATCGACGCGCGACCCAGTGTGCGCGAGGTGTTCAAAAACCTGCAGGGCGGCGTGCGCATCGAGCTGTCAAACATGCTGGGCTAGGAGTTACCCCAGCCCAGCATTCTTGTCCCTGTTGTGGCGTCATCGACGGTTAGTCGAGGATGCGCGTGCCGTAGAGCCGAACGGCGTTGTCCCAGAGGATCTTCCGCTTACTGTCGTCCTGGATGGGCTGCGAAATGAAGTCGGGCAGTGCCTTCTCCGGGTCGGGCGCGTCGGGGTGGGAGTAGTCGGTGTTCCAGACGATGTTGTCGTCGCCAAGGGAGTCCACGACGCCCCGCAGGTGAAACTCGTCGGGGTCGCAGGCGACAAAGCCCTGGCGGAGGAAATACTCGCTGGGCTTGAGGGGCAGCGGGTCCATGTCGTACCACATTCCCTGTCGCTTGTCGCGCATACCGTGGTCGTTGAGTCGACCCAGCCAGAAGGGCAGCCAGCCAGCGTTGCCTTCGAGGAATGATACCCTCAGCTTGGGGAAGCGCTCCATGACGCCGAGGAAGATGAGATGTCCGAGGGAGATCATGTTCTCGAAGGGGAAGCCAATGGCGTGTTCGAGGGCAACCTCGGGTCCGGATACTTCGGAGCGGGGCTGGTATCGGACGCCGGTGTGGGGTTCGCCGCTGCTGACGCCGTGGAAGGAGACGGGGAAGTCCAGCTCCTCGGCGAGCGCCCAGAAGGGATCGTAGGCGGAGTCGTGCCAGGGGCGGCCCTTGGTGGCGCGGGGCATGGTGACGGTAACGGCGCCGAGTTCTTCCACCACGCGGCGGGTCTCGGTCACCAGGCCTTCGATGTCGTGCTGGTTGGGGAGCACGCCGACCATCTTGATGCGGCTGGGGGCGGTGTCGCAGAAGTCGCGGGAGAAGTTATTGTAGGCGCGGGCGCAGGCCCAGAGGAGGCCCTGATCACGGCCGGAGACGCGGAGGGGATGGGGGCCGTTGTCGATCAGCACCTGCTTGTCCCAGCCGAGGACGTCCATGTGCTCGATGCGGCTTTCGGGAGTGAACCCCTTGGCATAGGCTGCGCCGTACTTCTCAGCCATCACGTCGCGGTCGTCGATGGTGACCTTTCGGTTGACGCCGGCGCCCTGGATGGTGGTCTTGACGCGGTTGCCTTCGGGGAAGATCTCGCACTCCATGAAGCTGCGGCTGGCGCCGACGCGGCTCTCAGAGGCGGGGCCGACGATGGGTCTTCGGTGGTAGTATTCCGGCTCCATAAACTCGCTCCACAGGTCATGGGGCTCTGTGATGTGGGCATCCGAGTCGATTACTTTGAATCCCTTGTACATGGTTCAACCTCGCTTCCTGTGATTTGAGTTCAGGGGCCTACCGCCTCCGCATGTTGTTCGCATTGCAGGCTTATGTAAACCCCCATGTCCATACCCGGCATTATACCACCAACGAAGTCGATGGTGCCGCGTCTCCTTGTGCCGCTTCGCCCGGAAGGTTCGGGCTGGTAGACTAGCCGGTGGAAGAGAGCCGGACCCGGAGGTGATATTGATGAAGGCAATTGTGGGAGCGAGGCTGATCGACGGAACGGGCGCGCCACCCGTGCCCAACGCGGTGGTGATGGTTGATGGCGACAGGATTGTGGGCGTCCACAGTGCCGGCAGCATCGAGGCGCCCTCCGAAGTCGAAGTAATCGACGGTTCCGGCCTGACGCTGATGCCCGGGCTGATCGACACCCACGACCACCTGGCGCACTTCGGACATGACCTGGCCGTGCGGTGGGGGATTGACGAACCGCAGAGCCTGCGCCATGCACGGGTCTTCGAGGTGCTGAAGCAGACGCTGGAGACGGGGTTCACGACAGTGCGCGACGCGGCCGGGCTGGACGCCGGATTTCGGGACGCGGTGGACCGGGGGTTGATGCCGGGCCCGCGGCTGCAAGTGGCGCTTAACTTCATCACGCCGACGGCGGGACAGGCGGACCGAACCAGCCCTTCCGGGCACTCGCCCGCGGTGATTCCCCAGTTCGACCTGCCGCTGGGGATTGCGGACGGGCCATTTGCCCTACGGGCGAAGGTGCGGGAGATGGTCCGCGCCGGAGCGGACGTCATCAAGACGGCGGTCAACGGCTGGGGCCGCCCGACCCGCGGGCTGGGGCCGCGAGACCAGATCATGACCCGGGAGGAGCTGGATGCGCCGGTCGACGAGGCCCACGTGATGGGCCGCAGGGTGATGTGTCACGTGCTGGGAGGGCCGGGACTGCGCATGGCGGTGGAGGCGGGGGTGGACTCCATTGAGCACGGCTCATACCTGAACCAGGACCCGGGGCTTCTGGAGCTGATGGCCCGCAATGGCATCTATTTCGCGCCCACCTTCAGCGTCTTCTATTATCACGAAAGGCGTGGCAGTCCACATGAGAGCGCCCGCGCCGTCCACTTCCGGGAGCATCACGCAGAGAGTCTGCAGCTGGCTTTGGAAGCAGGGGTGGTGGTGGTGGCCGGCTGCGATGCAGGGGCGTTTGTTCACGGTAACAACGCCCACGAGTTGACGTGTCTGGTCGAGCGGGGGATGAGACCGATGGACGCGATTCAGGCCGCCACGGGCCGCGCCGCTCAGTGCCTGGGTCTGGGAGATTCCATCGGCAGCGTGAAGGCCGGGCTGAAGGCGGACCTGATCCTTGTTGAGGGGGACCCCCTGGAGGACGTGTCGATTTTGGAGTTCGGGCGCGCCGTGTGCTGGGTGATGAAGGATGGGGAGGTGTACGTGGACCGCAGGTCTCCCCGACAGTCGTAGGGGTTGATTACAGGGGCCAGCGTTCCACGCCGCCGGAGGCCTTTTCGAAGCCATCGGCGACTTTCAGCAGGGTGGCCTCGGCGAAGTTCGGCCCGATGAGCTGCATTCCGATGGGCAGCCCGTCGTCGGTGAAGCCGCAGTTCATGGAGAGGGCGGGGTGGCCGGTTGTGTTCAGGGGTCGAGAGAGTCTCGATGCGAGGTCCCCGATAACCCACTCCCTGCCCGCATGGCTGAACCGGTACTTGCCAAGGGGCGGCGGTGGCAGTATGGATGAGGGGGTGACGAGCACGTCCGCGAGTTCGAATGCGCCGTCGATCTCCGCCCGGATTTGTTCCCGCAGGGCGTGGGCGCGTATGTAGTCGGCGGCCAGCACCTTCGAACCTCTGTGGATCCTCTGGTAGAGGATATTGGGAGTTTCCGGTGGGAAGTCCTTCATCATGGGTTGGAAGTAGCCGGCCGTCTCCCCTTCCGAGAGCATGGTGTGGATTTCGTTGGTGCGGTGGACGTTGGGAAGGGGGACTTCCACCAGTTCGCACCCGGCCTCCGCGAAAAGGTCTATGGCTTTTCGCACCGCCGCCAGGACCTCGGAGTCTACGAATTCCCAGAAGTAGTCGGTGGGCACGCCCACGCGGACTCCGGTCAGGTCGCCAGTCAGCTCGTCGGCGTAGTTGGGGATTGGGACGTTTACGCTGAAGGGGTCTCTCGGATCGTGTCCGGCGATGGCCTGGAGCATGGTTGCATTGTCGCGGGCGGTCCTGGTGAGCGGCCCCACGTAATCGTTGGGAACGCCGTAGAGGGCGGCGCC
The DNA here is from genome assembly GCA_964418665.1 of uncultured Dehalococcoidia bacterium. Taxonomy (GTDB): domain Bacteria; phylum Chloroflexota; class Dehalococcoidia; order Lucifugimonadales; genus JAPULR01. The sequence continues at coordinate 116,391 of CAYQLZ010000001.1, forward strand.
GAATCGGCTGACGAGGCCGAAGGTGGGTTTCATGCCCACTAGGGCGGTGCAGGCGGCGGGATAGCGGACGGAGCCGCCACCGTCGGAGCCGATGGAGGCCAGGCCGCAGCCGGAGGAGACCGCCGCAGCGGAGCCGCTGCTGGAATACCCCGGCAGGCGGTCGAGATTCCAAGGATTGCGGGTGAGGCCCACTTCCGGCACGGGGAAATACTCGCCGTAGAGGGGATTGGTCTTTCCGATGATGACGGCGCCGGCTTCCCTCAGTTTCTCCACGATGGCGGCGTTGTGGTCGGGGACTGATCCGGCCAGGGTGCGCTGACCGAAGGCCGTGGGCATGTCCGTGGTGTGGAAGATGTCCTTGACGGAGATTGGAATGCCGTGAAGCGGCCCAATGTACCGACCGGCCATGATATCCGATTCGGCAAGCCGGGCGTCGCGGAGGGCCGGTTCCTCCCCAATGTGCACGTAGGCGTTGAGGGTGGGGTTCAGCTGTTTGGCGCGGGCCAGATGGGCCTTCGTCAGCTCGACGGGGGAGAGGGACCTGCTGCGGACGAGTGCCGCTGCTTTATGTAATGTGGCTGTGTTGAAATCCATCAGGCTTCCAGCAGTTCTTCAACCAGTTCTACCAACTTCTCCTCGGTGAGCAGGCCCGCCCATTTGCGTTGGATCTCGCCGTCGGCGGTGATGAAGAAGGTCGTGGGCATACTGGTAATTTCGTAGTCCTGGACCACCTGGCCGTAGTCGGTGCTGCCGGAAGGGTAGGTGATCTTGAGCAGATTCAGAAGGTGGAGGGCCTGGTCGCCGGTTCCCAGCAGCATGAAGGGACCCACGTCCAGGCCGAGGAAAATGACACTGCCCTGATACTGCTGCGACACCTTCTGGATGTCGGGCATTTCGGCGCGGCACGGAGGACAGAGAGCGGCCCAAAAGTTGAGGACCACGGGCTGTTCATGCTCGAGGACCTGCTTGAAGCTGGTGGACGTGCTTCCCAGGAGTTCCTCGCCACGGTACAGCTCGATGGGGAAGTCCTTGGCCAGGTCTTCCTCGGCAATCGTCTGGGCGGCAGTTGCGGCATCTCCGTCGGTTTCCTGGGTGGGACGTTCGCCGCAACCGGAGAGCAGCAGGAGGCTTGTGGCCGCCAATGACATCAGAAACAGCAGCTTCGGAAGCCCGGGGATCATCAGACTTCGCCCTTGGCCTGCCTGGCCCAGTAGCTCCAGCGCATGGCCTCGCACTCCGCCGTGAGAACGCCACGAACAACCTCGATGTCGCTGCGATTGACGAAGGCGAAGGCCTTTTCGAGGCTGTAATCGCCAAAGCCGCCGTTGTGCTTGCTGTAGTTGCCGCCGAGGACAACCCGGGCTATGCCCGCGGATACCATTGCGCCGGCGCAGAGGATGCACGGCTCGCCGGTGCTGTAGAGGGTGCAGCCGGTTAGGTCGATGTGGCCCTGGGCGGGGCCGGCGTTCCTCATGGCCGCCACCTCAGCGTGGGCGGTCAGGTCCAGGTCTCGCTTGGCGGTGTTGCAGCCGGTGGCGACGACCTCGCCGTCACGGACTATGACCGAACCGACCAGGGCCTCGCCCTCCTTCTCGTAGGTGTGGGCCACCTCCAGAGCCAGCCGCATGAACTTTTCGTGTGCACTCATGTTGGTTCACTTTCTGCTTCGGATGATTGGGGTTGGAAGGACTTAACCCCGGGACTCCCGCTTCATGCGCACCTTGTAGTTCCAGCCCATAGCCTCGCATTCGTCCACCAGGACGCCGCGGATGACCTGGATGCTGCCGCGCTCGACCAACTCGAAGGCCTTTTCGACGCTGTAATCGCCGTAGGTGCCGTAGTTCTTGTTGTAGTTTCCGCCCATGACGAGGGTGTCCACTCCTGCGAAGACTATGGCGCCGGCGCACATCATGCAGGGTTCCTGGGTGGTGTAGAGGGTGCAGCCGGTGAGGTCCGTGTGTCCGAGGGCGGGGCCGGCGTTGCGCAGGGCGTCGGTCTCGGCGTGGGAGGTGACGTCCAGGTCGCTGATGGCCTTGTTGTGCCCTCCGGCAATGAACTTGCCGCTCTTCACGATGACGGTGCCTACGGGCGAGTTGCCCTTGGCCTCGCCCTTTCGGGCCTCTTCCAGGGCCATTTCCATAAACTTTTCATGGTCTGTGGGCATGTTCGCGCCTCCTGTATGAGTATTACGTTGGGAGGTGGGTTGTTGGATTACCCCTTTAGTCGTCTTCCGCGAAGGTGGGTTGGGGCGTTCGAATCACCCCGGCGGACTGGGCCGCCTGGACTAGGTCCGCCTTGTCTGCGGCAGAGAGGGAGGGGATGGGGAGACGGGGGTCTCCGCATTCCTGACCGTAGACGACGCTGGAGAGGGCCTTGCAGGTTGCCTGCATTCCGTAGCGGGCAGCGAGATCGATGAGGACGGTTGCCTTGCGCTGGTATTCCTGGGCTGTGGTGATGTCGCCCCTCTGGTAGGCTCGATAGGCGCCAACCCAGAGTTCGGGGGCGACGGTTAGTGGACCGTCCACGACGCCGATGGCACCTGTCATCAGGGCAGATAGGAAGAGGGAGCCGCTGCCGGTGAATACGGCGAGGCCCATGTCCCTGAAGCGGCGGATATTGTTGAAATCCGGTGCGGAGTGCTTGACGCCCGCAACCATGGGAACGTCACGTATGACCTTTTCCATGAGGGGGGCGGTGAATTCGACGCCGGTGTACTTGGGCTGGTTGTAGATGAATAGAGGCAGGCCGGAGGCGTCGACCACGGCGCGGTAGTGGTCGATGATGGCCTGGTCGGTGGGGTGATAGAAGAAGGGGGGAACGCAGGCGATGGCGTCGGCTCCGGCATCGCCGGCCTCGCGAGCCATCCTGGCGGCGCTGGTGGTGGTCAGGGCGCCCACATGGACGATGGAGGCGGCCCGTCCCCGGCAAAGCTCGGCGGAGATGCGGGCGATGCGCATGTTTTCGTTGTCTGTCAACAGGACGCTTTCGCCGGTGCCGCCGCTGATCCAGAAACCGTCGACGCCCGACTGGATGTTGGATTCCATTACGTGGCGGAAGGCGGCCTCGTTGAACTCCCCGTCAGCGTCGAAGGGGGTTATGGTGGCTGCAACTACGCCTTTGAATTCTGTCATATCACTTCTCCTTTACCGGTGTCGATTACAAGCTCTCCCATGGAACCCACGGAGGACTGGTGGCCCGGCAGAATGGTCACGGATGAGTCGAACTGGCAGACCATGGCCGGGCCGCTGATTATGTTGCCTTCAAGCAACTTCACCCTATCATAATGAGGGCATTCAAGCCAGCCGCTCCCCTTGAAGAATACCCGCCGATGGCCAATGAATGCGCCGGAAGGGTCTCTGTCTCCGGTTGGCAACAGGGCGCGTTGGGGTTTGGGGACCAGCCCGGAGGCGCGGCACTTGACGTTGACGACCTCGACCGGGGCGTCGGAATCGGAATGTCCGTAGCTTTGAAGATGGAGTTTGTGGAAGGTGTCCAGGGCTTCGTTCAGCTCGGCTTCGCTGCCCAGTTGCCCGCTGACCGGCACCTCGAGCTCAAAGTTCTGCCGGACGTACCGCATCTCCAGGAACTGCTCGACAATCTGGTTCTCTGCTGAGAAGCCTTCCTCCAGCAGGGTTTGGCGGCAGATTTCAGTTTGGGCGGCGAGGCTTTCACGGATGGCGGGCAGATTGGCAGCGTCGGCGGGGAGGAAACGGGTGGCGGAGGCCACGGTCTGAACGTCGCTGATGATGAGGCCCATGGCGGAGAACAGCCCGGGATCGGGGGGGATGACGATGCGAGAAACGCCCAGCTCTTCCGCCAGGTCGCCGGCGTGGAGGGGGCCTGCGCCGCCGTGGGCCATGAGGACGAACCTTCTTGGGTCGAAACCACGGCTGACTGAGACTACTCGCAGGATGCGGACCATGTTGGCGTTTACCACGTCGAGGATGCCCTGGGCGGCTTCGTGAGGGGACATTCCCAGCGGATTGCCGATCTTCTCCTCCATGGCGCGGTGGGACAGGTCCGGATTGATCTTCATGCGTCCGCCGAGGAAGAAGTCAGGGCTGATTCGTCCAAGGACCACGTTGGCGTCGGTAACCGTTGGTTCGGCGCCGCCAGCATCGTAGCAGGCGGGGCCGGGGTCGGCGCCTGCGCTGGCGGGCCCGACTTTGAGGAGGCCGGCCACATCCACCTGGGCGATGCTGCCGCCGCCTGCGCTGCATTCCACCAGGTCTATGGAGGGCGTTCTGACGGGCATTCCCGTTATGCGGATGCCGTAGAACCCGGTGGCCTCCTTGCCAATCTCCAGCATGCTGACGATTGCAGGCTTTCCTTCCTGGATGAGGCTGGCTTTGGCGGTGGTGCCGCCCATGTCGAAAGAGATAACGTTTGGCATGTCGAGGCGTAGTCCCAGGTCCACCGAGGCGAGGACTCCGGCTGCGGGGCCGGACTCCAGGGTGTAGTGGGGGCGGCGCATCTCGACTTCGGCGCTGGCCATGCCGCCGGAGGACTGCATTATGTATAGCTGGGGCGGCGCTTCCAGTTCATTTGAGAGGCTGTGCTGCAGTTCATCCACGTAGCGTTGGAAGCCGGGGCCGATGTATGCGACGGTGGCAACGGTGCTGGAGCGTTCGAATTCCCGGAATTCGGGGGAGAGCTCGGAGGAGATGGCGAGATATACGTTGGGGAGGGTTTGCTGAAGAATCTGCTTGATGCGGGCCTCGTGGTCGGGGTTGGCATAGGAGTTCAGGAGGCAAACGGCTACGGCTTCCACGCCCTGGGCCTTGAAAGTCTCGGAGCAGCGGAGCACGTCTTCTTCGGAGAGGGGCTGAACGACTTTGCCGTGGTTATCCACGCGCTCGGCTACTTCCAGTCGGAGGTGGCGCGGGACCAGAGGCTCCGGACGGTCCACATCCCAGCGGTAGAAGTGGGGGCGGGTCTGGCGTCCGATGGCCAGTACATCCCGGAATCCCCTGGTGGTGACGAGGCCGATCCTGGCGCCGGTGCGTGAGAGGACGGTGTTGGTGTTGACGGTGGTGCCGTGGGCCAGGAGCCAGAGGCCTGAGAGGCCGCGGGGGGCCGCGTCGAAGTGCCTCACGCCAGCCATGACGGAGCGGGAGGGGTCCTCAGGGGTGGAGGGGGTCTTGAATGTGTAGATTTGGCCGGATTCTTCGTCGAAGAGGATGTGGTCGGTGAAGGTGCCGCCAACGTCGACGCCCAAGCGGAGTCGGTTCATCTGCGGGCCTGTGATTCGTCTCTGATGGACCTGGATGGGACAGGAGGCGTCGGGTTAGGCATGGGATCGCATCCCCAGGCGGAGGGCTTTGGTGGCTGAAGCATCCACCTTCCGGGTCCGGGAATCGAGGATCACGCCGTAGTCGCGCCGGGCGGCCTCTTCGGTTACGAGTCCATCGAGCACGTCCCGCGCCACGAGGGCGGGGTCTCGATCGAGGGGGCTGCCGTAGCCGCCACCGCCACCGGCAAAGATGGTTACCACGTCGTCAGGGCCTACGGGTACGAAAGTCGCCTCGCGATGGAGGGTTTCGGCGTTGTCGGAGCCGGGATTCTGGACGATTCGGGTGAGGGTGCCGTCGTTTCCGTCCAGGAGGCCGGGGCCTGGAATTCTGTGCCGGTTGGAGTGGACGCCCACGTAGGAGTCGATGAGCATACGCCAATCTTTGCGGACGCCGACACCGCCGCGAAAGCGGCCGGGGCCGCCGGAGTCGGGGATGTACTCCAGCCGGTCGGCCCGCATGGGGAATTCCTGCTCCATGGCCTCGATGGGAAGATTGGAGGTGATGTGGACGCCGTTTACGCCGTCCTTGTCGGGGCGGGCTCCGCCACCACCGCCGACAGTCTCGTAGTAGATAAAGGAGTTGGGAGGCTGGGCGCTGAAGCCCATGCCGTGGGTGCCGTGTCCGCCGGCCTCGATACCTGTCTTGACGGCGCCGGAGAGGGCGAGGAAGAGAGAGTCGGGGATCTGGGATGCCACTTCGTAGCGTGCGCCGAGGGGGGATGGTTCCTTGCAATTGACGAGGCAGCCGTCCGGAGCAACGACCTCTATGGCCCGTTCGAAGCCGGCGTTGGGCTGGACTTCGGGATCGAGGATGGACCGGAGCACCCAGAAAACGACGGTTACGGTGCCATGGTAGGGCATGTTGATGCCGAACCTGGCGGGGCCGCCGGTGCCAGCGTAATCCACCTTGATGTGAGGTTGGGGTTTGTGTCGGATGGAGACTTTGACGCGGATGGGTATGGGTTCGTCGCTATCCATGTCGTCATCGAGGTGATCGAGGGCTTCGTAGTCGCCCTCGGCGAGGGAGAGGATGCCGTGTCGAGCCTTTACTTCAGCCACGTCCAGCAACTGGGACAGGGCACCCGACAAGACATGGGAATCGTACTGGGCCGCAAGCTCCTTCATGCGGCGGGCGCCGAGCATGAGGGATCCCATGTGGGCGCGGATGTCTCCTTCCCGGTTGTGGGGGTCACGGACATTGAGCAGGACGATGTCGAGGATGTCCTGCTGGACCTCGCCAGCCTTTTGGAGGCGGACGGTGGGGAGGCGCAGGCCTTCCTGGTAGATTTCGGTGGCGTCGCCGAGGGCGGCCTGACCGGGGGCCTTGCCGCCCACGTCGGGCCAGTGGCCGGTGTTTGCGACGAAGGCGACGAGCTCTCCCGCATGGAAGACGGGGGTTACGAAGGTAACGTCGGCCAGGTGGGAGGGGCCACCGCTGTAGGGGTCATTGACGATGAAAACGTCACCTTCGCTGAGGGTCTCCTTTGGGTGGCGACGCAGGAGGGCTTCGCCGGTGAACATGAAGGAACTGAGGTGCATGGGCAGGCTCATATCGCTGATGCAGACGACGCGACCCTGGGCGTCCATGATTACGGAGGAGCAGTCCTGCCGCTCCTTGATGTTGGTGGAATAGGCGGACTTGATGAGGCCGACCAGGATTTCGTCAGCAATGGATGCCAGACTGTTGCCGATTATCTCAACTGTAATGGGGTTAAGTCTGGTCTCGGACAATGCGGGCTTTCAGGCGTGTGTCGGCGGCGTAGAAATGGGGCATTTGAATCGCAGTAAAGGATAGGCCAGCCCCAAACAGGTGTCAACACGAGTTACTGTCCGGCGCTCCTGTACGTCAGCCTGGGTGCTTGCTGTTGCGGAGGACGCGGCCGGGGAGGGCGCCGGTGTGTTCGCCGCCTTCCATGAGCACCTGGCCGTTGACGATGGTGTATTCAATGCCCTCCGCGAATTGGGCGAGCCGCTTGCTGCCACCGGGAAAGTCATCAACCATCACCGGTTCGAGGGGACCGATGGTATCCGGGTTGAAGATGACCAGGTCCGCGGCCAAGCCTTCTTTTATGAGGCCACGGTCGGTAATGTCGAAGAGTTCGGCGGGGATGGAGGTGAGCTTCCGGACAGCCTGTTCGAGGGACATAATCTGCTTGTCCCGAATCCAGTGGCCGAGGAAGTAGGTGCTGTACCCGTAGCCTGCGTCGAAGATGACGTGGGCGCCGCCATCGGAGAGACCGACGACGGGATAGGGGCTGGTGAGCATATTGGTCATCGCGGCTTCATCGCCGCCGCTCTGGTTTAATTCGAAGCCAGTTTCCAGGCCCTCCTCCAGAATGAGATCCAGGAAGGCGTCGAGGACGTCTTTGTCCTGTTCGGTTGCAAGGCGATCTATGCTCATTCCCTTAAGTCCGCGGTTCTTTTCGAGGGCGGGAGCGGTGATGAAGAGGTGGTCCCACCGGCGAGAGAAGGCGTTGAAGGGGACATCCGCGCCTTCGACTGCTTCCAGACGAAGGCGACGACGGACCTCCGGGTCCCGGAAGGCTGTCATCTTCTGGGCCGGGGAGCCTTCCATTATCGGTTTCCAGGAGGGGAGACGGTCGAAGACCTGGGCGTTCAGCATGGTGAAGCGGGTGTTGCTGCTGCGGGGGCTTATCAGGGGATAGGCCCGGTTGCCCCTGTCTACGGTGTCCGTCACATAGTCCAGGTGCTCGCGCCATTGGTTGGGGGCGCTCCAGCGGTGGGTGATGTTGTTGTAGACCAGGGGTCGTCCCGATTCGGTGGAAAGGCGGCTGCAAAGGCCGCTCTGCATTTCCGGGGTGGTGCCGCCCCCGCACTGGAGGATGCCGGCACCTACGTCACCCACCACGGAGGTAAGGGCGAAGAGTTCCTCTTCCGGGGCGACGATGGCGGGCAGGGGTCTGCCGGTGAGATCGAAGTGGCCCATGTTACGGGATACGGAAAAGCCAAGCGCTCCGGCTTCCATACCTTCCCTGACGAGGGCCTTCATGGCCTGAATTTCAGCTTCGGTGGCGTCCCGCTCCTGGGACTCTTCGCCCATGACGTAGCGTCGGACGGCGGAATGGCCGATCAGGACACCGAGGTTTACACCGAGATTTCCGTCCAGGGCAGCCATGTATTCCGGGACTGTGTTCCAGGACCAGTTTATGCCTTCCTGGAGGGACTCAATGGGGATCGCCTCGACGCGGGAGAGCATCTGGGCGAGGGCGTAGTGGTCTTCGTCTCGGACAGGGGCGAGGGAGAGGGAGCAGTTGCCAATGACGACGGAGGTGGCGCCGTGATAGCAGGAGAAGGTGCAGAGGGGATCCCAGGTAACCTGGGCGTCATAGTGGCAGTGGTTGTCGATGAAACCGGGGGAGACGGCGAGACCCTGCGCGTCTATGACCCTGGTGGCGGAGCCGCTGACCTTTCCGACGGACTGGATAGTGCCGCCCGTGACGGCGACGGAGCCTTCAGAGGAGGGGCCGCCGGATCCGTCGATAATCCTTGCATTCGTAATGAGCAGATCGTATGCCATAGCGGGACCTCCGTAACCTGGATAGGGCAAATGTAGATTGGTGGGTGGGGGGTGTCAAGGTTGGGGAGGTGCTGCGGGGGGTGCGTGTTGCCCAAGGGCGGTTCGATTACTATACTTGGGTGCAAAGCTTGTGTTGAGGTTACGGACCATGGGAGATTTAAGAACCCTTCCGCTTTTCCCCCTGGGCGTGGTGTTATTCCCTGGCGCACCCCTGCCGCTGCGCATCTTCGAGAACCGGTACAAGATTATGATCGGCGAATGTATCGAGATGGAGCAGCCTTTCGGAGTGGTGCTTATCAAGGAGGGTCCTGAGGTCGGCGGATCCGCGCTTCCCCACCGGGTCGGCACAACCGCGCGAATTCTGAAAGCGGAACCCACCGGTCAGGCGATGTACCGCATACAGACGGTAGGAGAACGCCGCTTCCGAATCCTGAACATCATTGACGGGAATCCATATTTGAAGGCTGAGGTTGAGTATCTGGAGGAAGACGAGGAGGAGGACGTGGGAGACCTAGCGCAGCAGGTTTCCGAGAGGCTGAGCGAGTACCTGCAGTTGGTGGTCAGCTTCAAGAAGGGATGGATTCAGACGGTTGATACGCCCCAGGAGCCGAAGGCCCTATCGTACGCAGCTGCGCAAGCAGTGACCTATCCCCCGATGGTCGGCCAGTATCTGTTGCAGATCCCCTCGGTGAAGGAGCGGTTGGAGCGGGTGCTCCCACTGCTGGAGGAGCGAACCTCATTGTTGAAGGACGAGATGGGCAAGCAGAAGCGATTCCGAGAGAGGATGAATTAGCGGAAGGGAATTCAGCTATATGGCCGCATCTGCCCAGTCGGCTGTGGGGAGGCTGTTGGTTAGAAGGGCTTGCCAAAGACTCGGAAGGCGGCGCCGATGGGGACCATGCCCGTGAACAGTTCGGGGTGGAGAATCTCCGCCATTAACTCCAGGCCATTGACGAGCCTGGGGCCGGAGCGGCTGAAGTAGGAATTGGCGTCGACGGCAAAGAGGTGGCCGTTGCGGGCAGCGGGCAGGCCTTCCCAGCCGGAGCTATCCGTTAACAGCTTGATCTCGGACATGGCGCGTCGGACGTCGAAACCGCAGGGCATTGCGACTATGACATCGGGCTGTGCATCGACCAGCTGATCCCACTGGATTGGAAAGGAAGGCTGGCCGGGCTTTCCGAAACAGTCTTCGCCGCCGGCCAGTTCCACCATTTCCGGCACCCAGTGGCCGCCAACCATCAGGGGGTCCAGCCATTCCAGGCAAACAACGCGAGGGCGGGATTCCGCCGATGCGGCGATGGTCCGGATGCTGTTCATGCGCTCTCGCAGAGATTCGGCCAATTGGACGGCCTGATCCTGCAATCCTGCGGCTGCACCTATCCTTTCCACGTCGCGAGCCACGTCTTCGAGGGAGTGGGGGTCCAGGGACAGGACGTCCGGATTGTGGGGCAGCTTCTCCAGGGTTTCGTGGACCTGCTGGGAGGGGACGGCGCAGACTTCACAGAGGGCTTGGGTCAGGACCAGGTCCGGTCGGGCTTCCTTCAAGGCGTCCAGGTGGAGGACGTAAATGCCATCGTCGGAAACCAGGGACTCCTTGACCTGCCGGTCGATGCCGGAGCTGGAGGCGGCGTCCTGAATATGGCTGGAGACAACCACGGGCTTTTCGGCGGCTGCGGGTGGGAAATCGCAGGCGTAGGTTACGCCGTGGAGACTGTCGTGCAGGCCAAGGGCGTAGACAATCTCGGTGGAGCTGGGAAGTAGGGAGACAATTCGGACCAAAGCTTGGCGCCTCTCCAGCCAGCCGGGGACCAGCTTGTGGATGTTTTGAAGGTAGCACAGGAAGGCTTGCCCTTCAACCGGCACGCAAGTTGCTGCGAGATGAGGGCTAACCTATAATTTGGCGAAGTGACACTATGCTTCTGGCCATAGATATTGGAAACAGCAACATTACCCTGGGCGTGTTCGATGGCCGTAGGCTGAGTTGCACCGCTCGTTTATCAGCCGACTCCCGCAGGCTGCCCGACGAATACGGGGAGCTTGTATTCAACGTTCTTCGTCGTAAGGGTGTTGAGTCTCGAGAGATCATGGCCGCTGCTATCTGCAGCGTGGTTCCCAGACTGACATCCACCTTCGAAGAAGTTTGCCGGGAGTACCTGGACGTGGAGCCGCTGACGGTGAACACGGGGGTGAAGACGGGGGTGCGCATCCTTTACGAGAACCCCCGCGACGTGGGGGCGGACAGGGTGGCGGACGCGGCTGCCGCCTACCGGTTGTACGGCGGACCGACGATTGTTGTGGATTTTGGGACGGGCACCGTGTTCGATGCCATTTCCGGGGACGGGGACTACCTGGGCGGGGCGATTGCCCCCGGGATCGAAGTGGCGGCGGAGGCGCTGCACCAGACGACTTCGCAGCTGAGGCGAGTCGACGCGGCCATGCCCCGAAAGGCCATTGGGCGGAATACGCCGGAGGCCCTGCAGTCGGGCCTGATGTTGGGTTACGTGGGGTTGGTGGAGGGTATGGTGCGCCGATTCAAGGAGGAGATGGGGGCTGAGGCGAAGGTCATCGCGACCGGAGGGCTGGCCAGGGTGATGTCGGAAGCCACGACGATATTCGATGCAACAAATCCGGACCTGACGCTGATTGGACTTCGATTGATATATGAGATGAACCGGGGCCCAGGGGAAGGCGGGTAAGTTGATTCCTGTCCTTCAGGGCAAGCACGTGGTCCTGGGAGTCACCGGCAGCATTGCCTGTTACAAGGCGGTGGACCTGGCGAGCAAGCTGACGCAAGCAGGGGCGCTGGTGGATGTGATAATGTCGGAGGATGCTACTCGCTTCGTGAGACCACTGGCCTTCGGGAGCATCACGCACCGGCCCGTGACCACGAGCCTTTTCGACCCGCAGTCGGAGCTAAGCGTGGAGCATGTGGCGCTGGCCGACAGGGCGGATATTCTGGTTGTTGCGCCGGCGACGGCAAACACCCTGGCCAAGATGTCACTGGGTCTGACGGATAACGCGCTGATCGCAACCTACGCTGCGACGGTGGCGCCGGTAATGGTGGCTCCGGCTATGGATGGGCACATGTGGGAGAACGCCGCGATCCAGGAGAACATCGGCCGGCTCAGGGACAGGGGTGTGCGAGTGGTGGGGCCGGACAGCGGTTACCTTGCCTCCGGGAAAGTGGGGGTGGGTCGAATGGCGGCCCCGGAAGTGATAGTTGGACACGTGCGGGCGATGCTTGGTTCGGGCGGGCCGTTGTCGGGCAGGAAGATTGTGGTGAGCGCCGGGGGAACACGGGAGCCGCTGGACCCGGTACGGCTGATTACAAACCGCTCATCGGGGAAGATGGGTCATGCGCTGGCAGAGGCAGCCAGAGATATGGGCGCTTCGGTGACGCTGGTAACGTCGTCGGAGATTCTCGAATCGCCGCCGGATGTCGAGACGGTGCGGGTAGAGACGGCGCTTGAGATGCAGGTTGCGGTGGAAGAGGCGTGCCCAGGAGCGGATGCTCTTGTGATGGCGGCGGCGGTCTCCGATTACAGGCCTGATGGGACGAGTCCTCATAAGCTGAAAAAGACAGGTGAGGCGCTGGAGGTCAGGCTGGTGCAGAATCCGGATATTATTGCGGGCATCAGGGGGCCGCGGGTTAAGGTGGGGTTCGCCGCTGAGAGTGAGGACCTGTTGGAGAACGCGAGGGGCAAGCTGGTAGCCAAGGGGCTGGACATGATCGTCGCAAACGACATTACGGATGCGGACAGCGGATTCAGTGTCGATACGAACCGGGCAGTGATTCTGACTGCAGATGGGGGAGTGGACCGGATGCCGCTAATGTCGAAGCTGGAGCTGGCCCACAAGGTGCTGGAGCGGGCGGGGAAAATGTTGGAAGCGGAGGAGTGATAGCCGATGGGAGTAGAAGGGCATACGCAGATTCGGAGATGAGCAAGGGAAAGAGGAAGGAGTCCATGAGTTTATCGTCATCCAGGGAGATGCCACGGGCCTACAACCCCAAAGAGGTGGAGGAACCTCTCTACCGATTTTGGATGGAGAATGGGTACTTCACTCCTGAAGTAGACCAGTCCAAGAAGCCCTTTGCGGTCATGATGCCGCTGCCAAACGTTACCGGCAACCTGCATCTTGGGCACGCACTGGACAATTCTCTGCAGGACATTCTGACCCGTTGGCATCGGATGATGGGGGACGCGGCGTTGTGGCTGCCGGGGAAGGACCATGCGGGGATCGCGACGCAGGTGGTGGTTGAGCGGCAACTGGCCAGCGAGGGGACGTCTAGGCAGGAGTTGGGGAGGGATAAGTTCCTGGAGCGGATGTGGGAATGGGTTGGACTGTACGGCAGCAGAATTGAGGAGCAGTTGAAGCGGATGGGCGCCTCCTGCGACTGGTCCCACCTGGTCTTCACGCTTGATCCGGGGCCGAGCCTCGCGGTTCGCACCGCTTTTGTGAATCTTTTCGAGAGAGGTCTGATCTACCGGGGGGAGCGGATTATCAACTGGTGCATTCGCTGTTCGACTGCGCTTTCCGACCTGGAGGTGGAATACGAGGAGGAGGACGGCTCACTCTTTTATGTCAAGTATCCGCTAGAAGGGGGGGATGGGCATATCACCGTTGCCACCACGCGCCCTGAGACGATGTTTGGTGACACCGGGGTGGCGGTCCATCCTGAGGACCCCCGCTATATGTCGATGTTGGGGAAGAATGTGATCCTGCCGCTGGCGAACCGGCCCATCCCAGTGGTGGGAGACGAGGCTATTGACCGGGAATTCGGGACGGGGGTGTTGAAGGTGACGCCCGGGCATGACATCGTCGACTTCGAGATCGGGGAGCGCCACAACCTTCCGATCGTAATGTCCGTGGACAATGAGGGGAATCTCACGGAGGCGGCTGGGGAGTTTCAGGGTCAGGAGCGGTTCGAAGGAAGGCGGAATACGGTGGCGGAACTGGAACGCCAGGGATTTCTGGTGAAGACGGAGCCGCTGCGCCACTCGATCGGGCATTGCCAGCGGTGCGCCACGGTGGTGGAGCCATTCGTCAGCAAGCAGTGGTTCGTGAAGATTCAGCCCCTGGCGGAACCGGCAATTGACGCAGTGAAGAGCGGGAAGGTGCGAATTGTGCCGGACAGGTTCTCGCGAGTTTATCTGAACTGGATGGAGAACATCCGCGACTGGTGCATAAGCCGCCAGCTATGGTGGGGCCATCGCATCCCGGTATGGTACTGCGGAGAGTGCGACGGTTTGACGGTTTCGGTTGAGGATGCGGCGGAATGCCAGCACTGTGGTTCCGGCAAGATTACACAAGACCCCGACGTGCTGGATACGTGGTTCAGCTCCGGTCTCTGGACTCACTCCACGCTGGGTTGGCCCAAGGAATCCGAGGAGTTGGACTATTTCTATCCCTCGCAGGTTATGGTGACGGGCTACGACATCCTCTTCTTCTGGGTGGCCCGAATGATAATGATGGGCATTGAGAATATGGGAGAGCCGCCCTTCGAGACTGTGTTCCTGCACGGGTTGGTGAGGGATGCGCAGGGGCGGAAGATGAGCAAGACGACGGGCAACGTACTGGACCCGCTGGAGCTGATAGACACCTACGGGACGGACGCTCTCCGGTTCGCCCTGACAACGGGCGCTGCTCCGGGCAACGATCTCCGGTTAAGCACCGACAAGCTGGAGTCCAGCCGCAACTTCGCGAATAAGCTGTGGAACGCCTCGCGGTTTGTAATCGGGGCTTTGGATAATCCGGACGACTTACAGGGTTGGAACGTGCTGCCAGAGGTCTCGCATCGCGAGGACCGGTGGATACTGAGCCGGTTGAACCGTGTGGTGGGCCGGACGCGCCAATATCTTGAGAGGTTTGAAATTGGCGAGGCGCAACGAGAGGTCTATGATTTTCTGTGGAACGAGTTTTGCGACTGGTACATCGAGTTTGCCAAGATTCGGATGCGAGACGGCTCCGGGGCATCGCCGAAGCCGGTGCTGGCTCACGTACTGGAGAAAACACTGAGGCTGCTTCATCCGTTCATGCCCTTCGTTACAGAGGAGGTCTGGCAGCGTCTGACTGCTCGGCTGCCCGTGGAGGGAGAGCTCACCGAGTCGATTATGATTGCGCCGTATCCTGGAGAGGACAGGGCCAGAATTGACGATGGGGCGGAGGCTGAGGTGACGCAGGTCATCGCGCTGGTGCGGTCGATTCGGAACGTGAGAGCCCAGCTTCGGATCAATCCGAGGGAGGAGTTGCAGGCCTGGTTGGACCTGCAGGGCCACGACTACCTGGTAGGGGATGAGGCGGAGGCGGTGAAGGGGCTGGCCCGGCTTCGAAAGTTGGATGCTGTTGACGGCGAGGGGGCTTCCCGGGATGGTGGGGTGGTCACGGTTGTGGCGGGAGATGTGGTGGCGGCATTGCCGCTGGGAGAAGTCGCGGACCTGGCGGAGGAGAGGAAGAGGTTGGAGGGAGAGCGGGACGAGGCTTCGAGGCACTTGAAGAGGGTGGACTCGCTGCTGGGAAGGCCCCAGTTTCGCGCCAAGGCACCTGAAGAAGTGGTAGAGCGGGAGCAGGAACGGGCGCAGGGACTGCGAGACCGGCTGAGCCGGTTGGAGGAGGTATTGGCGCAGCTGCCTCCCTAGACCAGGGAGGAGGAGCCGCGAAACTTCTCCAGCCAATTCAAGCCCTTTCGCGTGTCGCTGGCAACCCTGGCGGGGTCCCAGTAGTAGAGGCGGAGCTTGAAGAGCCAGTAGGTGAATTCCTTGGATTGGGTGAGGCTGAAGCCATTCTTGCTCGGGTAGCCCATCTTCTCCCTGAATCTGCTGATCAGGCTGGCCTGTTCATCGTCGTAGATGCGGCGGAACACGGCGTTGCTCATGTCTTCGACGTCCACCCGGCCACCGGCGCGCATGTCCTTTCGCACTTCTTCCTCGACGGCCACATGGAGGGCCTCTTCGACTACGACGCCGTACCAGAAATTCAGGAAGCCGCGATACTTGTTGTAGCCGAGCAGGGCTTTCAGGGTTTCCTCGGTTATGTAGTAAGGGAAGCGGCCCTTAAAGAGCAGGTCTTCCACTTCACCGATATGGGCCGATTCGCGCAAGGCGACGCACATCCTCTCGGCCAGGAGCAGGCAATCGAAGGCCTCGCCCTGAATAACGTAGCGATACAAGCGCCCATCGATGTTTTCTTCGGGCAGGGTCCACATGCTCATTGCTTCGAGCAGGGCTTCGGCCCAGGGTCGTCCGGCCTGAATGGCGCGGGACAGGCGATCCAGGGCTTCCGCCTCCACGGATGCGGGAGGGCCGGCGGGTTGTTGGATGATTTCTACTGGAGCTTCGAAAGGCTTTACGTTAATGTGACCGCCCTCCCTTTGAAGGAGCTGCGTCAACTTCAGGAGTTTCTGCGGGGTCGACGGGCAGCAAACCCTTGCCACGGAAATAGTTGGTGCAATCAACAATTTCTATATGCAGTCGGCCCTGGATGCCCTCGTGATCGGGGAACTCAGCCTTCAGGCGCTCGTAGGTAGCCATCTGACCAGTGGTGATGTATTCGTGGATTTTGCCGCTGATGGCTTTGCCGATGCCCGGCACCTTCATGAGGTCCTGACCCTGCTGCGCCGAATAGTCAAGGAGATTGGGCAAATCGGAGATTATCTCCGCGGCACGACGATAGGCTCTGATTTTGAAGATAAGGTCACCCTTCCTCTCAAGGAGATGGGCCAGGTCTTCAAAGATGGCGGCTAAGTCTTCGTTGACGTTGGACATGGGACGGGGCCTATGCCCGGCCGTGGCAGCGCTTGAACTTCTTGCCGCTGCCGCAGTGGCAGGGGGCGTTCCGGCCGATTTTGCGGGGAACGCCGTTGCGGGCACGGCCGTTGGACATGGCCTTCATGGGGCTGCTGGTGGCGGGGGCGAGGGAGAGCCGGTATATGCTGTGGACAACGTCGTCGCGCATCTGGGCGAGCAATTCCTGGTACATGCGGCGGCCCTCCGTCTGGTAGGCCACGAGGGGGTTACGCTGTCCGTAGGCCTGCAGGCCGATGCCCTGCCGGAGTTTTTCGATGTTGGTGAGTTGCTGTACCCAGTGGAGGTCAAGGGCTCTGAGCATGATGATGCGCTCGAGGGAACGCATCCGGTCGTCGCCCAGCTCTTCCTCCTTCTGACTATAGACGAGTTCAGCGTGGGCGGCGAGGGCCTTCTTGAGCTTACCCCGGTTGGCTTTACGGAGGTTCTCCTCGGAGTCGAAACCTTCCGGGAGGGTGGGGAAGATGATTCGGAGATTTTCGAGCAGGCCGCGGTAGTCGCGGTCTTCCATGAGGTTGCCCGTGAGGTGCTGGGAAAGGAGTTCTTCCACCTTCTCCTCAACAAGTGTGAGGACGGAGGCGCGGAGGTCAACGCCCTGGAGTATGTTACGCCGCTCCCTGTAGATGCTTTCGCGCTGCTGGTTCAACACATCGTCGAACTCCAGCAGGTGCTTGCGTGCTTCGAAGTGATAGCCTTCGACGCGGCTCTGGGCGCCCTCGAGGATCTTGGTGATGACGCCGCTCTCCAGAGGCGCGCCTTTATCCATGCCGGCCCAGCCGGAGACCTTGCCCATGAGATTTTTGGCGCGTTCGCCACCGAACCGCTTGATGATCTCGTCCTCCATTGAGGCGTAGAAGCGGGTCTCTCCCGGGTCGCCCTGGCGTCCCGAGCGACCACGAAGCTGGTTGTCGATGCGGCGGGACTCGTGGTGTTCCGTGCCTATGACGGTCAGCCCGCCCCTTTTCACCACGGCGTCATGGTCTTGCTGCCATTCCGCGTCGTCGATGTTCAGGCCGGTGGGGTTGCCGCCGAGGACGATGTCGGTGCCTCGGCCAGCCATGTTGGTGGCGACGGTTACGGCGCCGGGCCGGCCTGCCTGGGCGACGACATAGGCCTCGCGCTCGTGCTGCTTGGCGTTCAGCACCTGGTGAGGAACGCCCCGACGCTGGAGCAGCTTGCTCAGCCTTTCGGAGTTTTCGATTGACGTGGTGCCTACCAGGACGGGTCTCTGCTGCCGGTGCATCTCTTCGATGTTGTCCGCGACGGCATTCCACTTGGCCGTTTCCGACTGGTAAATGAGGTCTGAGTGGTCGATGCGGACGAGGGGAGCGTTGGTGGGAATGGCGACGACTTCCAGGCGATATATCTTGAGGAATTCCTCTTCTTCGGTGAGGGCGGTGCCTGTCATTCCCGCGAGTTTGTCGTACATTCGGAAGTAGTTTTGGAGGGTGATTGTGGCGTAGGTGGTGCTTTCCCGCTGGACCTGGATGCCCTCCTTGGCCTCGATGGCCTGGTGGAGACCGTCGGACCAGCGGCGACCGGGCTGGAGGCGGCCTGTGAATTCGTCCACGATGACCACTTCGCCTTCTCGAACCACGTATTCCTTGTCGCGCTTGTAGAGGACGTGGGCCCTGAGGGCGTTTTCCACGTACTGGACCATGTGGAAGTTCTCCGGGCCGTATAGGTTGTCTACTTTGATCCAGCGTTCAATCTTGGAGATGCCCTCTTCAGTGAGGGAGATGGCGCGGCTGCGCTCGTCCACCATCGTGTAGTCGGACTCGGCGCTGAGGCGGGGGGCGAGTTTGGCCATCTGGTAATAGATCTGGACCGGCTCCTGGGCCGGGCCGCTGATGATGAGCGGTGTTCTGGCTTCGTCGATAAGGATGTTGTCCACCTCGTCGACGATGGCGTAGTTGAGGTCACGCTGCACCTGGAGGGCCGGGTCCACGGCCATATTGTCGCGGAGATAGTCGAAGCCGAACTCGTTGTTGGTGCCGTAGGTGATGTCGCAGAGATAGGCCTCCTGGCGGGAGGCGGAGCGCAGATGATGGTAGCTGGGGTCTTTGCCTGTGGCGCCGGGTTCGTAGATGAAAGCGGCGTCATTCTGAAGGCAGCCGACGGTGAGGCCGAGTTTTTCGAAGATGGGGCCCATCCATACGGGGTCGCGGCGGGCCAGATAGTCGTTGACGGTTATTACGTGAACGCCTTTGCCTGAAAGGGCGTTGAGATAAGCGGGGAGGGTGGCGACCAGGGTCTTGCCTTCGCCGGTCTTCATTTCGGCGATTTTGCCCTGGTGGAGGACGATTCCGCCCATTAGCTGGACGTCGTAATGGCGTTGACTGAGGGTGCGCTTGGCGGCCTCCCGGACGGCGGAGAAGGCTTCGGGGAGGATTTCGTCTTCCGACTTCCCCTTGTTCAGCTGCTGTCGGAAGAGGTCCGTCTGCTCCCTGAGCTGACCATCAGTCAAGCTGTCGAAGTCGCGCTCGAGGTTGTTGACCTTATCTATGAGGGACTGGTACTTCTTCTTTACCCGGTCCTCGGGCGTTCCGATTATCTTGTCCAGCAGGCGGATCATGATTCCCCGTTGAAGAGTTCCCCGACGGAAAGGCCGTTGTGGATTCTTCTTATGGCTTCGCCCAGGAGGGAGGCAACGGAGAGAATTGTGACCTTACCGTTCAGGTAGTTTTCGGAAAGCGGCACCGTGTCGGTAGCCACAAGTTCGACGAGAGGACTGTCCAGAACTTTCTCGCTGGCGTCTCCCGAGAATAGGGCGTGGGTGACGCAGGAATAGACGTCTCTGGCGCCAGCGAGTTTGAGGGCTTCGGCTGCGGCGATGATGGAACCGCCGGTGTTGATTTCGTCGTCGAAGGTGAGGACGGTCTTGTTTCGGACGTCGCCGATGATATTGAGAGTCCGGATTGAGGAGGTGTTTCCCTCGCGTCGCTTTTCGACGATGGCGAGGGGAACGCCGAGCCTTTCGGCCACGTCCCTGGCGCGTTTGCTTATGCCCACGTCGACGGCTACAACGACGAGGTCGTCAAGGTTTTTGTCGCGGAAGTAGCGAACAAGGAGTGGGAGGGCGGTGAGTTCGTCCACGGGGATATTGAAGAAACCCTGAATTTGTCCGGCGTGGAGGTCGACGGTCAGAAGTCGGTCGGCGCCGGCGGCGGTGAGGAGGTCGGCAACGAGGCGGGCGGTTATGGGTACGCGGGGCTGGTCTTTCTTGTCGGTGCGGGAGTAGCCGTAGTATGGGACGACTGCCGTGACGCGGCCGGCGGAGGCGCGTTTAGCAGCGTCGATCATAATGAGGAGCTCCATGATGGCATCGTTCACGGGAGTACAGACGGGTTGAACGATGAATACGTCCCGTTCCCGGATATTCTCCAGGATGCGCACGAAGGTATTGTCGTTGGAGAATTTGAAGACTTCGGCTCTTCCCAGGGAGATGTTCAAGTAGTTGCAAACGTCCTGGGCCAACTGAGGATGGGAATTCCCAGTGAATACGCGAAGCTCATCGCTCAAGGAGCGCATTCTTACCCCCAATGCTTAGAATATGACCTGCATCATGCCTTCGCACGTGGAAGAAGGGGAGGACAGGAGGTCTCGCGGGCAAAGGCCTGGCTACTCGACTTCATTATAGCATAGGCCTTTGGGCACTCAAGACTCCATTGGAATTCTCGACACCGACCGCCGGCCGAGGGAGATCTGAAACGGCACGAAGTCTTTCGCTAGTAAGGGCACCTGCTTTTTGCTATACTGCGTTGGGCCTCCGAGGGGGCCGCTTCATTTGTAATAAACGAGGGATGATAATGGGGGCGTACGCCTTAATCGGGGCGCAATGGGGAGACGAGGGGAAGGGGAAGGTAGTCGACTATCTGGCGTCCAAGGCGCAGTGGGTGGCCCGTTATGCGGGCGGCAACAACGCCGGTCATACGGTTATGAACCACGGCGGGACCTTTTCGCTTCACCTGGTACCATCGGGAATTTTCCAGTCTGAGGTGTCCTGCGTGATAGGGAACGGGGTGGTGGTGAATCCCGAGGTGCTCATGAATGAGATCAAGGGGTTGTCCGAGCGTGGGGTGGACGTGAGCCGGATTTACCTGAGTGAACGGGCTCACCTGATAATGCCCTATCACATTCAGATCGATGCCCTGGAGGAGAAGGCCCGCGGGAAGGACAACCTGGGAACGACGGGCACGGGGGTGGGGCCGGCCTACGTGGACAAGGCGTCACGGACGGGAATCCGGGCGGGAGACCTGCTGCATCTGGAGGATGAACTTCTGCCCCGGCTGAAGCGGGTTGTGAATGACAAGAGCCGGATTTTGACCAAGCTGTACGGCGAGGAGGCCCTTTCCCTGGAGGAAGTCCTAGACCAGTGCGCCCGATGGAGAGAAGGGCTGAAAGAGATGATTCGTCCTACGAGCTTCCTGATGCAGCAGGCGATTGAGCGGGGCGAAACGATCATCATGGAGGGGGCGCAGGGGACGCTTCTGGACCTGGACCACGGGACATATCCGTACGTCACGTCGTCTTCTTCGTCGGTTGGCGGGGCGGCGGCGGGTCTGGGGATTCACCCCCGGAGCATCAGCGGGGTGATCGGCGTTTTCAAGGCGTATTGCACACGGGTGGGCAGCGGTCCGTTCCCCACGGAGATGCTGGACGAGCGGGCAGACGAATTGCGGGAGAGGGCGTGGGAGTATGGGACGACAACGGGCAGGGCGCGACGCATCGGGTGGTTCGACGCGGTGGCGGGTAGGTACAGCCAGCATATCAACGGATTTTCCTCGCTGGTGCTGACGCGGTTGGACGTTCTGGACGGCTTTCCCTCGGTGAAGGTGTGTGTTGGGTACGAGTTGGACGGGGAACTGCTGGGGTATTTCCCATCGAGCGCGACCCAGCTGGAGCGCTGCCAGCCGGTCTACGAAGAGATGCCGGGCTGGACGGAGCCGACGGAGGGTGCGACGAGCATGGAGCAGCTGCCTCCAGAGGCGGCGGCCTACGTACGGAGGCTGGAGGAACTGATCGGGTGCGAGTTTCACCTGATATCCACCGGCCCGCACCGGGATGAGACGATCATGCTCAGGGAGATGATCTAGGGGCAGGTGGGGACGGTGCGTGAGAGCCGACAGTTAGTTTCAACTCCCATCAAGAATAGCTTGGCGTAACACACGGACAAGCCCCAATTCCGACCCAATTACCCTCACCCCTTCGACATGCTCAGGACAGGCTCAATCCTCTCCCGGGACGGAGACCCTTGCGTAACTGGCATTTGTGCGTGTCTGCACCCCGGAATCACCCCCACCTCTTCGACATGCCCAGGACAGGCCTAACCTTCCCCCATCGAGGGGGAAGGGAGAAGACTGGATTCCGGCATTTCGCAGGAATGACGGTAATGCAAGAGTCACCATCAAGGGGGAAGGGGTCCTAGGGGACTCGCCAGATGGTTCGAGGCGTCAGACGGGAAGGTCTATGGGGTAGTTTTCGATGAGTTTATCCACCTGGGCGGCCATGTTTGCATCGGCGGGGATGAGGGGGAGGCGGGGCTTGCCAACGTCGAAGCCGACCCTGGCGTAGGCGTACTTCAGGGGGATGGGGTTGGAGGCGATGCCGGTCATGCCGTTGCAGACAGGCAGGAGGCGGAGTTGTTCCTTGGAGGCTTCAGCCAGATTTCCTTCGACAGTGAGATCTATCATGCGGCGCATCTGCTTGCCGAAGAGGTTGGAAACGACGCAGATGACGCCGTAGCCGCCCAGGCAAAGAAGGGGGAATGTATCGCCGTCGTTGCCGCTCCAGATGCGAAATCCGTCTGATGCGCCGTCGATGGTCTGGGCCATGAGCTCGAAATCGGCAGTGGCGTCTTTCACGCCGACGATGTTGTCTATATGGCTACATCGTATGGTGGTATCGAGGGACATTTTGATGCCGGTGCGACCGGGGATGTTGTAGAGGATGCAGGGCAGGTGGGTGGATTCGGCGATGGCCTTGAAGTGGCGGTAGATGCCTTCCTGGGGGGGCTTGTTGTAGTAGGGAACGGTGAGGAGTAGCGCGTCGACGCCCACCTCCTCGGCCTCGCGGCTTAGGTTGATGCTGTCCCAAGTTGAGTAGTTGCCGGTGTTGGCGATGACGGTGCCGCGGTCGCCGATGGCGGCCTTGGTTTCGCCCCAGAGCTTGAGCTTTTCCTCGTGGCTGAGGGTGGGGCCTTCGCCGGTGGTGGCGCCGACGACGAGGCCGTCGCTGCCGGAGTCCAGCAGACGATTGGCCAAGTCGCGGGTCTTTGGCCAGTCCACCTCGCCGTGTTCGTCCATGGGTGTGACCATGGCTGTCAATAGTCTACCAAGCTCTACCATGGGAGTCCTCCATCTGTAGGTACAAAAGCGATTGGGTTATGGTTCCGTTGAGGCGGCCAGGGACTTAGGGGTCAAGCAGTCCCTTCTGACCACTTCTTCAGCTATTTGAAGGGCGTTCAGGGCGGCACCCTTTCTGAGATTGTCTGCAACTATCCAGAGGGCCAGACCGTTGTCTATGGAGGGGTCTCTTCTGATGCGACCCACATAGACGTCGTCAGTGCCGGCCAGGTCCTGTGGCATGGGGTAGGAGTCGCGCAGGACGGTGACGCCCGGCATTTCTTCCAGCAAATGGGCTGCCTCAGAGGGGTCCATGGAGTTTTCGAACTCAATGTGGACGGCCTCGCTGTGGCAGGTGTAGACGGGAACCCGGACGCAGGTTGCCGAGATACCCATGAAAGGGTCATGGAGAATCTTGCGCGTTTCGTTGATCATCTTCTCCTCTTCCTTGCTGTAGCCGTCATCGAGAAAATCGTCGATGTGGGGGAAGAGGTTGAAGGCGAGGGGATGAGGCATGGCGTGGGCTTCGGCGGGGGCGCCCGTGAGGATGGCCTGGGCCTGGTCGGCCAGTTCCTGGACCGCGCCCGCGCCTGCGCCGGAGGCGGCCTGGTAGGTGTCTACGATGACGCGCCTGATGGGGTTTGTGCGGTGGAGGGGGTAGAGGGCCATGACCATCTGAATGGTGGAGCAGTTGGGGGTGGCGATTATGCCCTGATGATCTTCGACGTCCTCGCCGTTTATCTCCGGCACGACGAGGGGAACGACGGGGTCCATGCGGTAGGCGGAGCTTTTGTCGACGGCAACGGCGCCGTTTTCTACGGCGACGGGGACGAACCGCTTACTCACCGGGGAGCCAGCGGAAATGAAGGCGAAGTCTATGTTTCGAAAGGAGTCTTCCGTGGTTTCCTGGACTTCGTATTCCTGTCCCGCGACGGATATGCGCGTTCCGGCGGAACGACGGGAGGCAAGGAGTTTGAGATGATTGACGGGGAAGGGGCGCTGTTCCAGGATTCTGAGGAATTCGCGACCGACAACGCCGGTTGCGCCTACGATTGCTATATTGTAATGGCTGCTCACTTCAGTGCGATTAAACTCCGAACAATTTACTTAAACCTGGCATATATACGGCTCGAAATACGCCTTTACACGCCTAGAATTTTGTCCAAGCCTAGCACAAGGCCCTTTATGTTAACAACCTCCCGAATGGCACGAAGGACGCCGGGCATGTAGCAGTCGCGGCCGAGGGTGTCGTGTTTCAGGGTGAGAGTTTGACCCTGGGCGCCGAAGACAACTTCGTGGTGGGCGCTCCTACCGGGCTGACGCAGGGTGTGGATGCCGACGCCGCCGACCTGGGCGCCCATCGATCCCGGGAGGTTCTCCCGCTCGGGGTCCTTGCGGACGAATTCCCTGCCGTCGGCGGCGGCCTGGGCGAGGGCGATAGAGGTGCCGGAAGGGGCGTCGATTTTGGCTTCGTGGTGGGATTCGATGATGTCTACGTAGTCGAAATAGGGTGCGGCCTTGCGAACCAGACTTTGAAGGACCACGGCTCCGAGGGCGAAGTTTGGAGCGACGACAACGCCGACGCCTTTTTCGCGCGCCCTTTCGTCCATTACCCGGAGGGCAGAGTCGGTGAGTCCGGAGGTACCCGTGACGAAGTTGACGCCGGCCTCGATGGTGGTGTAGGCGGCGTCGATGGTGGCGTCGGCTTTGGAGAAGTCCACAACAACCCGCGGCCCAGTTTGAAGGAGGAGGGTAGATAGGTCTGAAGAGAGGGGTATGGAGTCGGAGCCATCGGGTAGCTGCAGGCGGTTGCTTGTGGCGACGAGATCGACGCCGCCTACGGGCAGCATGTCGTCGGCGCTACAGACTGCATTAAGGGTTTCCTGGCCCATCCTACCGGCGACGCCGTGAACGAGGACTCTGATGTCTGCCATTGAATTCTCCGGGGGGCGAATTGCCATTAAGTGTATATGGCTGTGGCTAAATTCGCCACAGCCATATACACAAGAAAGTGCCGGTTGTCTGAGATGTGGGGGTTATGCCACGGGGCAGCGGGCTACCGGCTGGGTGGCCGGCGGGAGCCGAAACCTCCACGCCGCTGGCCCTGGCCCGGGCCGTCCCTGCGGGGGCCGCTGTTGCGACCTGGGCCGCCGCCGCCTCTGCGGGGGGGACGACCTCCGCCACCACCACCGCCGCCGCCGTAGGGGCGACCGCCGCGGTTACCGCCCGGACGTCCGCCGAATTGGCGGCGGGGCGGGCTCTCTTCGCCGAAGAGGGCGCGGCGGGAGAGGTTGATGCGGCCGAGGGAGTCTATCTCCTGGATCATAACGGTAATCTCCTGGTCCATGGCCAGGCCGTTGTCCATTGAGGCCATTTCCTCGGTGCGGAGTAGACCGTCCTTGCCGGGAACGAGTTCAATGAAGCCGCCGAAGTTGGTCATTCTCACGACTTTGCCGGTGAAGATGTCGCCAACTTCGAGTTCGCGGGTCATGTTTTCGATCCGGGTGCGGGCCTTTCGGATAGCTTCCGCGTCGTTGGCGCCGATCATGACCACACCGTCGTCGTTGATGTCGACGGTGGCGCCGGACTCTTCGATGATGGCGCGAATGTTGCGCCCGCCAGGACCGATGACGGCGCCGATCTTGTCGACGGGGATGGTGATGCGCTCCATCTTGGGGGCATACTGACTGAGGGAGGTACGCGGGGTCTGGATGGCCTCCGCCATCTTATCGAGGATGTGGAGGCGGCCAACGCGGGCCTGCTCCAGGGCAATCTGCAGGATTTCCTGGGTGAGGCCATGGATCTTGATATCCATCTGGAGGGCGTTAATGCCCTTGACGGTGCCCGCAACCTTGAAGTCCATGTCGCCAAGGAAGTCCTCAACGCCCTGGATGTCGGAGAGGACGGCGTAGTTGCCGTCGTCGCCCATTATCAGGCCCATGGCCACGCCGGCCACGGGGCTCTTGACGGGCACGCCGGCATCCATGAGGGCGAGGGAGCTGCCGCAGACGCTGGCCATGGAGGTGCTGCCGTTTGAGCTGAGCACTTCCGAGACGACTCTAAGGGCGTAGGGGAATTCCTCCTCGGAGGGCAGGACGGGCTCGATGGCCCGTTCGGCCAAAGCACCGTGGCCGATCTCGCGTCGCCCGGTAAACATGCGGCCGGTCTCGCCAACGGAGTAAGGGGGGAAATTGTAGTGGTGCATGAAGCGCTTGCTGTCCTGGGGACTGAGGGTATCGAGGGTCTGCTTCATGCCGATGGTGGCGAGGGTGGCGATGCTGAGCACCTGGGTCTGGCCGCGGGTGAAGAGGCCGGTGCCGTGGGTGCGGGGCAGAACGCCGACTTCCGAGGAGATGGGCCGAATCTCTTCGGCCTTGCGACCGTCGGGCCTGATGCCCTCGTCCAGGATTCGGGATCGTACAACGTCCTTCATCATGGACTTGAAGATGCCGGAGATCTGCTTGGGGTCTTCGTCGTCTAGGGCGGCAAACAGCTCGTCCTTGAGCTGCTGCTCGGCGTCCTCACGTCCGGCCTTGTCCGGGGTGGGGGCGAGGGCGGCTGCCAGACGTCCGTTCAGGATGGTCTCCACACGCTGCTTCAGGTCCGATTCGTCGGCGGGTTCGGGTGCAGGGAGTTTGTCTTTGCCGACGGCCTGAACCATTTCGTCTATCAGGTCGATTATGTCGTCGTTGGTCTCCTGGGCGCGGCGGATTGCCTCGAGAGCGATCTCCTCCGAGACCTCGGTGGCGCCGGCTTCGACCATTCCAATGGCGCCGCGGACACCGGCAACGGCCACGTTAAGGGTGCATTCTTCGATCTGCTCGAAGGTGGGGTTGACGATGTACTCGCCGTCCTTGTATGCGACGCGGCAGGCGCCGACGGGACCCGCGAAGGGGATGTCCGAGATGGACACGGCGGCGGAAGCGCCGACGATTCCAAGCACGTCGGGCGGATTCTCCTGGTCGGTGGAGAGGACGGTGAGGACGATTTGGAGGTCGTTGTGGAGGCCCTTGGGGAACTGGGGACGCATGGGCCTATCCACCAGGCGGGCTGAGAGGATGGCCTCTGTGCCCGGTCTTCCTTCGCGGCGGAAGAAGCTGCCGGGGATTTTACCGACGGCGTAGAGTTTTTCTTCGAACTCCACGGTCAGTGGGAGAAAGTCGATGTCCGGGCGGGCCCTGGAGGACATGACTGCGGTCGCGAGCACGACCGTATCTCCGCAGGTTACTTTGACGGCGCCGTTGGCCTGAGAAGCGAGCTTACCGGTCTGAAGGGTAAGGAGCTTGCCGCCGATCTGTCTCTGAAAAGTATGTTCCATTACAATAGGTATCAAGTCTTTCTAAGGATAAAGAGGGGGGAATAAAAGGAAAAAGCGCCCCGGTGGAGCGCTTATCTTCGGAGGCCCAGCCTGGCGATGAGAGACCGGTATCGGGCCACGTTCTTGTGGGTGAGATAGTTGAGCAGCTTTCTGCGGCGCCCAACGAGCCGGAGGAGACCCACCCGCGTGTGGGTGTCTTTCCGGTGAAACTTGAGATGTTCCGTAAGCTCCTTGATTCTCCCCGTCAGGACGGCAACCTGGACTTCAACTGAGCCAGTATCCCCCGGGGTCTGAGCGTATTCTGCCATGATGGCCGATTTGCTTTCTTTGTTCACGTACTCTTTCTATTCCCTCTTTCTCTTTTCAAGTGCGAATTATAACATAGCCGGGGTATGTTTCAAATACGACATGTCAATGGTTGGTAGGAGTTAGATTGAGCTTATACGTTGTGGGCACGCCTATCGGCAACCTGGAGGATGTGACGCTGCGTGGACTGCGCATTCTGCGGGAGGTGAAGTTGATTGCCGCCGAAGATACCCGGATGACGCGAAAGCTGCTTTCCAGGCATGAGATCAGGACTCCGATGCTGAGCTTCCACGAGCATAATCATGTGCGGCAGACGCCCAGGGTGCTTGAGGCATTGGCGGAGGGGGACGTGGCATTGGTGAGCGATGCGGGGGCGCCGACGCTTTCGGACCCGGGGGCCGGGCTGGTGCGTCGTGCGCTGGATTTGGGGATATCCGTCGTGCCGATACCAGGGCCTTCGGCGGTGACTGCATCGCTTTCGGTATCGGTTATGACTGCGGTCATGTTCATGTCTGTGGGTTTTCTGCCGCGTCGAAGGAGCGAGAGGTTGAGACTGTTGGAGGGGCTGTCGCGGGTCGAAGATACGCTGGTGCTCTTCGAAGCGCCTCACAGGCTAAGGGGGACACTGGAGGATGTACTCTCGGTGTGGGGGGACAGGCGGGTGACTGTATGCCGGGAGCTGACGAAGAGGTTTGAGGAGGTGTTTGCTGGTTTCGTTTCGGAGGCAGTGGCACACTTTGTGGACCCAAGGGGGGAGTTTACGTTGGTGGTGGAGGGGGCGGGGCCATCGGAGCCGGAGACGTGGGATGCGGACCGGGTGAGGAAGGCATTGAGGGAATTGAAGGGCGACGGCGTGAGGGCGAGGGAGGCGGTGAGGCAGGTAGTTGAAGCGTCAGGGGTGAGGCGAAGCGTGGTCTATGGGGAGTGGATTTCCCTGGATGAAGAGGGGACGCCTTAGCTCATCGTTTTGGGACTTACCGGATTGGGGCCGGATTGTGCTAAACTGTACGCCCCGGAGCGTTCAGGCGTTAGTACGGCGACGCGCTGCGTTGCGGGTTAGATACATGAGGAGGAACGGCAAGGGGTCGATGCCAGAGCGGATATTCATAGCGGTGGCCTGGCCCTATGCCAATGGTTCCCTTCATCTGGGCCAGATAGCGGGCTGTTATCTGCCGGCGGACATCTTCGCGCGGTACCACCGGATGCGGGGCAACCGGGTGATAATGGTGTCCGGCAGTGACCAGCACGGTACGCCGATTACGATTCGCGCCGACAGGGAAGGCGTTTCTCCCAAGGAGATAGTCGACCGGTTTCACGCGGAGTTTCTCGATAGCTGGCGTCGACTGGGAATCAGTTTCGACCTGTTCACGACCACGGGGACGGAGAACCACGCCCAGGTGGTGCAGGAGCTCTTCCTAACGCTGCTGGAGAAGGGCTATATCTACAAGGACTCCATGCTGCTTCCATACTCCGCGGAGCAGGACAGGTTTTTGCCCGACAGGTATGTGGAGGGAATCTGTCCCTTCTGCAACGATCCCGGGGCGCGGGGCGACCAGTGCGACGCCTGCGGCAGGACGCTCAATCCGACGGACCTGATAGAGCCGAGGAGCGCCATTGGGGGTTCTATCCTGGAGTTCCGGGAGTCGGAGCACTTCTTCCTGAAGCTGACGGCATTCCAGGAGCCGCTGCTGGAGTGGGTGAAGAAGCAGGGCCACTGGCGTCCGAACGTGTTGAACTTCACACAGCGTTACCTGGAAGACGGGCTGAAGGACAGGGCCATAACGCGCGATATAAAGTGGGGAATCAAGATTCCCCTGGAAGGGTACGAGAGCAAGCGCATCTACGTGTGGTTTGAGGCGGTTACGGGCTATCTTTCGGCGGCCAAAGAGTGGGCGCAGCGGGCGGGAGAACCGGAGGCGTGGGAGCCTTACTTCCGCGATTCGGCGACTCGGGGCTACTATTTCATCGGCAAGGACAACATACCCTTCCACACGATTATTTGGCCCGCCATGTTGATGGGCGAGGGCAGCCTGATGCGTCCCTACGACGTTCCGGCGAACGAGTTTCTCAACATGGAGGACGCAAAGATTTCGACCAGCCGAAACTGGGCCGTCTGGCTGCCGGACTACCTGGACAGGTTCGAGCCGGACCCTCTCAGGTACGTCCTCACGGCGATTATGCCGGAGAGCAGCGATTCCAACTTCTCGTGGCATGATTTCGTTCGTCGGAACAACCAGGAGCTTGTGGCGACGTACGGTAACCTGGTGCACCGGGTGTTGACGATGGCGCATCGCAACTTCAAGGGGACTTTCCCGGGGCCTGGAACTCTGGACGCGGAAGACGTGGAGTTGATGGACCGGCTGCCGGAGGCCCTGGAAGAGGCAGCGCAGAACCTGGAGTCGTGCCGATTTCGTCAGGGACTATCCGTAGCTATGGGCCTGGCGCAGGCGGCCAACCGGTACCTGGACGTGAAGGAACCGTGGCGCACGCGGAAGACTGATCCGGAGAGAACGGGGACGACGCTCTGGGTGTGTCTCAACGTGCTCTCCTGTCTCAGGACGCTGACTTACCCCTTCCTGCCGTTCAGCGCCCAGCGCTTGCACGAGATGCTGTGCTACGAGGGGAATGTGAAGGACGCAGGCTGGAAGCTGGACGAGATTCAGGTTGGGAAGCCCTTTGAGAAGCCGAAGCACCTCTTCAGCAAGCTGGACGATTCAGTGGCCGAGGAAGAACAAGAACGACTCCGGGCAGCGGCCCGATAGGAGATCCTGTGCTCAAGAGTCCGGACACAAAAGCAGCGGAAATATACCAGCCCATAAGGAAGGAGCTGCTCCAGGTAACAGAGAACCTCAAGGGTTTGAGGCAGGGGGAAGATGAGCACATGACTCCCCTATTGAGCTACCTGTTTAACAGGGGCGGGAAGGGGATGCGTCCCGCCGTGACGTTGCTGGCTGCGGGGCTTTACGGGAAGGAAGCGCCATCGGCAATCACGATGGCCACGGCCGTAGAGCTTCTGCACATTGCGACGCTGATACACGACGACACCGTCGACAATTCGATGACGCGTCGGGGGATGGATACGATCAGCAGCAGGTGGGACGAGAACGTGGCCATTCTGCTGGGGGACTACGTTTTCGCCGCATCGGCGACTTTTGTGTGCGACACGAACAACATACGGGTCATTCGCAGGTTTTCTGAGACAATCATGGACCTATCCAGCGGCCAGCTTATGGAGTATTTCAACGGGCATAACGCGGAGCAGTCGCGCAAGCTGTATGAGGACCGGATCTATCGGAAGACCGCGTCGCTCTTTCGCACCGCGGCGGAATCCGGGGCGATTCTGGGGGGCGCGCCTGAAGAGGGAATCGACGCTCTTGCCCAGTATGGGTACAACATCGGCATGGCCTTCCAGATTGTGGACGATATTCTGGACGTGAGCGGGGATGCCGAGGAGATTGGCAAGCCTGTGGGACACGACCTGCTGCAGGGAGTGATGACGCTTCCGAGCATCAAGCTGCTGGAACGGCACCCGACGGACAACCCGGTGCGCGCCTTCTTTGCAGACCCGGAAGAAAGGGAACACCTTCGGAAGAGTCTCCAGATGATGCAGGAGTCTGACATCCTGGAAGAGTGCCATGCCGAAGCGGAGGACTATTGCAAGAGGGCGCTTCAGATTCTCGAGGGGCTGCCACCTTCGCAATCCAGAGAGTCGTTGAGAATTCTGGCCTCTTACGTGACGAAGAGGCAGCGCTGAACCTGCGGTTCAAGCCTCCCAGACAATCCGGCCGCCAATCATTGTCATAGCAACTTCGATGCTGCCAATTTTGTCGGGCAGCGTTTGAGTTGGATCGCCGGTCAGCAGGGCAAAGTCGGCGTGTTTTCCCGATGTGATTGAGCCGAGAGTCTTTTCCTGGAAGCATGAATGGGCTGCATTTATGGTCCACGCTCTCAAAGCACGCGTGACCGGAACGGCCTGTTGTGGGCCGATGGTCCGGCCGCCGGAGGTGCGCCGAAGGGCTGCGGCCTGGATGTGAAGGAGGGGGTGAGGCGGGGTTATGGGGGCGTCGGAGCCGGCGGCCCAGGGGATCCGAGAGTTGTCCAGGTCGGCCAGGGGGTAGAGGTGGGGAAGCAGGCCGGGGTCGACGCGGTCGAGGTACTTGTCGCCGCGGTGATGGATGAAGCCGGGCTGGGTTACGACCATCGCGCCGCTTTCTCTGACGAGGCGAAGGATTTCCGGGGGCGCTTCGGCGCAGTGTTCGAATCGGTGCCTGGGGTCTTTGCGGGGATGAGCGTGGCCAGCGTCGGATATGGCTTGGGCGGCGGCGATGACAGCTTCGGCTTCGATGGCGTGGAATGCCAGCTGTCGGCCTTTGCGGTGGTGGTGGGTGGCGACTTGGGTCAGCTCATGGAGTGGAGGTTGAAGTTTGCCCGTGGCGGCGGTCAGCATGACCTTGATTGCGCCAAGTCGCAGACCGTTAACTGCATCGAGGTGGGTGACTTCGTGAAGGTCATGGTCGTCAGCGTTGGGGAGGCCGATCATCATTGTCGTCCTGGGGGTAAGGGCTCCAGAGCGCTTGAGGGATTGAAAGGTGCGCCATTGCTCCAAACCGTTGGTGTGGCCAGCGTCCTGGATGGAGGTTATGCCGTTGGAAAGGAGGAGTTCGTTGGCCCGTTTGGCGCCGTCTTCGAAGTCGGCCTGTTTTCGGAAGGGACTCATCATGCGGCTGATTTCTGAGGTCATTTCCAGGAAGACTCCGGTGGGGAAGCCTGACTGATCACGCAGCACAACGCCGTGGGGAGGGGACTGGAAGTTTGGGCCGATGCCGAGGAGTTTCATGGCGGCGGTGTTCAAAACCGTGGCGTGGCCTGTGCGGTGGTCAAGGCGCACGGGATGGTCCGGGGCTGCGTGGTCGAGGTCTGCGGATGTGGGGTGGCGTCTTTCTCTGAGGAGGTCTTCGTCGTAGCCGGCGGCTCGGATCCAACGCCCTTGGGGGGTGCGGTGGGATTCTTGGGAGATGAGGCGTATGAGGTCCGGAATCGATGGGGCTTTGTCCGCGCTGCAGTCCAGTTGCAGCTGGCGGGAGGCGAGGGCGAGGAAGTGGCAGTGAGCGTCGTGGAAGCCTGGGACGAGGGTCATACCTTTGCAGTCGTAGCGGCGTGTCTTGGCACCCGCAAGTAGTTCCAGGTCATTGAGGGAGCCGACGGCCAGGACTCGACCGTTCTTTATGGCGACGGCGTCAGCTCTCGGCTGGGCGGAATTCATGGTCAGGACCGTAGCGTTGGAAAGGAGGAGGTCAGCGGAGGGATTTTCGAATTTTGGCATTCATCCCCCCGTTTCAACCTTAACGCGACGGCGCGAGACTCTTTGGTGGTCTATTCCAGGCTGGTTTCCGGACGGCGCCGGGTGTCACGCGTCGGGGGCGGTTTCTATGAATATCTTGACGGCGTGCCATACGAACATCTCCGGAGTGAGGCTGAGTTCTCGGGAGAGGTCCTTCACCTGCTGGGCAAGGGGGCCGGTGAGGGAGAAGGTGACGCTTTTTTCGTCCTCGGCCCATAGGAGGAGCAGACGAAGGGTCTCCGGGTCCAGCCGGGCAACGGTTTCGGAGGGCTCGTCGGAATCCAGAGGGCGGCGGTGGAGGGTTACTACTCCTTCGTCGTTTTCCGCCCAGTATGAATACCGGTCGTCGTCGCCGATGGTGAAGGAGGCCCTGGTGTTCGGAGCGTCAGGCAATGTCTGCGGCGTCGTGCTGTTCGTCGGCATGATAGGAGCTTCGGACCAGAGGGCCCGAGGCGACATGCTTGAATCCCAGGTTTTTGCCTATGGATGCGAGTTCGTCGAATTCCGAGGGGGTGTAAAACCTGTCTATGGGCAGGTGGTCTTTGGAAGGGCGAAGGTACTGCCCGATGGTCAGCAGGTCGCAGCCCACGTTGCGGAGGTCCTTCATAGTTTCGACGATGTCGGCGGCGGATTCGCCCATGCCGACGATGATGCCGGACTTGGTGGGGATTTCCGGGGCGATCTCCCGGGATCGACGGAGAAGCCGGAGGGAGAGTTCGTAGTTGCCCTTGGGCCGGACCTTAGGGAAGATTCGACGAACGGATTCGATGTTGTGATTGAGAACTGCGGGACCGGCATCGAGAACGCGACTGAGGGCGAGGTCGGAGCCTTCGAAGTCGGGGATGAGAACCTCGACGCGGCAGGTTGGGAGTTCTTTCCTGATTTGCCGAATGCACATGGCGAAGACGAGAGCGCCACCATCGGCGAGGTCGTCGCGATTGACTGAAGTAATGACGCAGTAGTTTAGGTTCATGCGTTTGACTGCGGCAGCCAGGCGGTTGGGTTCGCCGAGGTCGAGGCCAGTGGGGCGGCCGGTGGTGACGGCGCAGTAGCGGCAGGCGCGGGTGCAGATATCGCCGAGAATCATGAAGGTTGCGCTACGGCGCTCCCAGCAGTCGCCGATGTTCGGGCAGCGGGCCTCTTCGCAGACGGTGTGGAGCTCCGAGCTGCGCATGAGGTTCTTCAGACGGCGGTAGTTGGGGCCGCCGGGCATGGGCACTTTGAACCATTCGGGCAGGCGCGGTCTGACCTGGGTGGTCATGGGATCGACACTCGTCGCGAGGGGATTCGGCACTTTTCCGCGGTGACAATGGCGTCGATGCAGAAGGCGGCAAGATCCAGGCGCTGGTTGTGATTGACTACCCGGTATTGGAAGTCGTCAATTGACTTCATCTCGCCGCGGGCGGCCGCGGTACGGAGGCGGAGGCTCTCCAGGGACTCGCTCTTGCGGAAGCGGAGCCTTCGTTCCAGTTCTTCAATGGACGGCGGGGCCAGAAATATCATGAGGGCATCTTCTACGGTGGACCGGACGGTGGCGGCGCCCTGAATGTCGAGTTTGACGAAAACGTCCATGCCCCTGGCAATGGCGTCTTTCACCTGCTGCTTGGGGACGCCGTACCAATTGCCGTAGACCTCGGCGCATTCGAGGAACTGCTCGCCCTGGCGCATGTGCTCGAATTCCTGTTCATCGAGGAAGAGGTAGTCGATGCCGTTCCGTTCGTTGCGGCGGCGTGGGCGGGTTGTGGCCGTGACGACGAAGTGCCAGGGTCTATCCAGCTGACGCATGTATTGGAAGACGGCGTCCTTGCCGACGCCGGAAGGGCCGGAGACGACGACCAGCAGGGGGTCTCCGAACCTGTCGGGATAGTCGGGGTTAATCCAGTCCAAGGCTAACTCTCAATCAGCGTTTGACCTCGTTTAACGTCGTTTGTTGCGTCCCTTATTGTCGTCGTCTTCCTCACCGAGGAGACCGCGGGTGGCCCTGTCGCCAAACATGATGGTGGAGGCGGCGCGACCGAAGGAGGGGGGCTTGGGGCGTTCGTATTCGGCCCTTGCCCAGGGGGTTGTAACGCCGTCGAGCCACTTTTCGCGCTCTTCGAAGGCGTTCTCAAAGAAGTTGAAGAGGGGGGCAGAGGGTTCGTCCAGGTTAATGACGCCCTTGAACCGTTCGAGCTCCACGATGAGCTCGTTTATCCAGTGGACAATGCCATCCTTGTTGGTGAGACAGACGTCCCGGTGCATGGCGGAATCGCCGGAAGCGAGGCGCGACACGTCCCGAAAGCCGGAGGAGGCCAGGTGGCAAATGTCTCCCCACTGGGGGCTCCTGGAGGTGGCGCCGATGAGGGCTGACGAGAGGACGAAGGGGAGGTGGCTGACGGCGGCGACGAAGCTGTCGTGCTCCTGGGGATCGATGAAGAAGGGCTTGGCGCCCATGGCGGTGGTGAGGTCTACGATGGTGCGGACGCCTTTCTGACTGGCGTTGGGGCTGGGCACGATGCAGTAGGGTCTGTCGTTGAACAGTTCGGCGTCGGCATTGTCCGGACCTGGGGTTTCGCGACCTGCAAGGGGATGGCCGCCGACGAAGTCCACGTGGGATGGCAGGTATTCGTTGGCCCATTCCATTATTTCCGCCTTAGTGCCTCCGGTGTCGGAGACGATGGTCTTTTCGTCGCCGCGGCGGAGATGGGGGCCGATGTGCTCCATTACTTCCTTGATGGCCATGACGGGGGTGGCGATGAAAACCATGCTTGCATTGGAAACGGCGGCGGTCATGTTACTTTCGGCCCGGTCGACGGCCTTCATGTTCTTGGCTTTGTTGGCGCGGTACCGATCGAGGTCGGTTCCGACGATTTCGACGTTCTTGATGCCGACCTTCTTGATTGCGAGTCCAAGGGAGGTGCCGATGAGGCCCGTTCCAATAATGGCTATGGTTTCCATGCAATTCCCCTGCGGATAGTTTGATTAGTCTGACGGGTTTGGGTGGGATTCATGTCAGAAGGGCCAACTTCAATCATATTCGTCGTCGTCGTCGTAATCGGGTTGGGTGGTGTTGCCGCCGGGCATGCCGGACGGGATGACGGCGCTGGCCCTTTCGGAGCGGGGCTTTCTCTGTCGGGGGAGATCCATGAGACGCTGCTTCATGGCCTTGAGGGAATCCTCAGAGGCGGCTGCGACGTCTATTACGACGGCGTCGACGCCCACGTCGCGGAGGGATTCCAGCTCCCTGACGGAGAGGTCTGAGGACACCTGTGCAAGGAGGTATTTGTCGAACATTGTGCGCATGGATGAAACGTCGATGAGGGACTGGAGAGTAAGAGGTGCATCGACGGCCAGGGTGATGAAGGTGGCGCCAATGGGCAGATCTTCCAGGGCACGGAGGAAACCGTCGTTTGCGCCATTGGGCAGCGACAGGATGAGGTCGGCCCTTTCGTCCTTGGCCGCTTCCACGGTTGCATTTGCGGCGTCTACCAGGAAGAAATCGCAACCTTTCCGGACCAGGCCATCGGCGGTGTCGCCGTCCAATTCGACGACTTTGACACCCCAAGGCGTAGCACCGAGGGCGTCGGCCAGGGCGGCCAAGTCTGCATCGGCAGCCCCGTTTTCCAGTATGGCGCCATCGGGATTGTGACTTGCGAGACGACTGGCTTCTTCCACGGGGTTCTGTGAGAGGAGGCCTATCAGGGCCATGGCGGGAATATGGGCCGCGCGGCTGGCCGCACCGAAGCCGATGGGGGCGGGCGAACCGCGGCTGATTTTCTCAATTCTGGATACGAGTTTGCTCATTAAATCTCCCTTTAGCCGGGTACGTTAATTGTGCCGTTCAAGGGCGTATCCTGTCAATTGGGTGTGTCGAAGTCCCGGGGTGCGGATGCTGGGGGAGCAGAGGGTATAGATTGGGGATTACGAATTCCACAATGACTGGAAGTCTCCGTGTATGCTTGACAATGAATAGTGATTCATGTCTACTAGCGCACGTAGAGAAATGCCTTGGGAGTGAAGCATTTTCCGTACAGCATCGCTGCCAACCGGCGGTTTTCTTCTGCAAACACAACCCGTACCAGAATTAGGAGGTGGTGAGAATGTATAGGATTTCCAAGTTTGGGCTGCCGCTATCGGCCCTGCTGCTTTCGTTGGCGTTAGCGATGACTCTTGTCATTGCCGCATGCGGCGGTGACGACGATGATGAGCCAGTGGCGACGGTGGCACCGGCACCGACGGCGGCACCGACGGCGGCACCTGCGCCCACAATGGCTCCAGCGCCGACAGCGATGCCGACAACGGCGCCTCCGCCGATGGAGCCGGAACCGGTTTCGCCGCGGCTGATTCTGGCAGTGCCGCCCCCGTCCCAGGAAGTGGGAGTCATGCACCTGGCGAACAACCTGACCAACTCCTTCCTGGTACATTATGACCACCTAATTGCGTCGGACCCGCAAACGGCGGTGTACGGGCCGCAGATTGCCACGGAGTGGGACACATCGCCCAACGGCAAGGTATGGACGTTCAAGCTCCGGGACGACGTTCCCTTCTATGGCAAGGACGGGAATCCGTCCGAGTACCACCTGACTTCGGAGGACGTTGTCTTCAGCTTCAACCTACTGATTGGGGTAGGGACGGAGAAGGCGATCAACCCAGCCAACTGGGAAGGTTATGCAGGCCGGGAAGACGCGCATAAGACCAACGGCGACTTCGAGGTGATTTTCGACATGCACGTGGTCCAGTTGGACCTGCTGACGTTCATGTCGGACGAGGTTGAGAGCGGGATTTCGAGCAAGGGCCACTGGGATGAGGTAGGAGGCGAGGACGGATATAACTCGAACCCCATAGGTTCGGGTCCGTTCACACTGCAGGAGCTCAACCAGGGGGTCAACTACCTGTACCATCGAGTGGAGGACCACTGGAGGCACACGCCGTACTTCCACGAGCTGGAGATGAAGATGATCCCTGAGTCTTCAACCAGGCTCGCTTCGCTGCTTACGGAGGAGTCCCACCTGGCGGTGGTGCCCCGGGATATTCATTCACAGGCAACAGCCGCAGGGATGGATATCTACCGGGCCAGCATCCCCGGCGGCCACTTCAACATGAGGCTGCCGTGGTACAAGCCGCAGAATTACGTGAAGCCGGACGGATCCAAGGCGTATTCGGCGGGGCCCGAGGGTCCCACGAAGGGCTATGACCCGAATGACCCGCTGCGGGACACGCGGGTCCGCAGGGCCCTGATAATGGCGATGGACCGGGACGAGATCAACGAGGTGTTCTTCCAGGGCCGAGCCATACCGAACCCGATGGACTACTTCCCGCCATGGTCCGACATTTTCAAGGACGAGTGGGCGCCGTATCCCGGCCCTGAGGGCGCAACCGGCGCCGCGGGCGGCTGGGACCATCCCCATGACATCGAGGGCGCGAAGGCGCTGCTGGAGGAGGCCGGCTGGCCGGACGGTGGCTTCACCGTGACCATCCACGTGCCGAACAACCACTCGCTGGTGCCTGAAATGCCGGAGGTCGCGGAGCAGATTGGGGTCTACTGGAGCGAAATCGGCGTGGACACGGAGTTTGTTTCGCTGACGAACCAGCAGGTGTTCGCGACGGCTTGGACAAGGGAGAAGTCGCAGGCGGTCTACATGAACGTTTCGCCCAAGTCGGCCCACCCCTGCGTGGCCATGGTGTTCAACCGGTATGAGTCCGGACGAGGCTTCTTCGACTATCAGGAAGTCTCCGACTACAAGAACCGGTGCGACGAACAGGAAGACCACGAGGAGCGGCGCCAGCTGACGCTGGAGTTTGGCGACTGGTGGTACGAGCGGACTGTGAACTTCCCCATTCTGTGGGTTTTCCAGGAAGGTGCATACAATCCCGGAGTGCTTGAGGGCTACAGCGTGAACCTGCTGCACCACGCCCCGGTGAGATACCACGAGTTCACGATGCCCGTTTACAAGTAGCATCCCCATAGGACCGCATTGACAAGGGTGCGGAACTGAGTGAGAACGATAGGGGCGTCGGGGCTGAGGCTCCGACGCCCCTTTGACAACAGCAGAAAAGGCGACTGAAGGAGGACGTGATGATTGAGATTCAAGGGAAGATGGTCTACGAATCACTGGAGGAGGTCATCAATCCCAGCCACACGGCGTTGATGATCATCGACATGCAGAACGGGCTGGCCTCACTGGAGGGGTATACGGCGCGTCATAGCAAGTTCAGCATTGCGCACCAGCGGGAGATTCTGCCCCGGGTGCAGAAGATGTTGGATGCGGCCAGGGAGATGGGCATCTGCATTGTGCACGTGCAGGTGGTGTTCGACAAGAATGGCGGATCCAGCTCCCCGGCCTGGTTGTACATGAGCTCGCGGCTGCGAGACCTGGGTGGCTATTGGGGGCATCCCATGGGCAACGACCGGCGTACGAGCCAGGAGGTGCTCATCGACGGGACGTGGGAGGCGGAGATAATTCCTGAGCTGGAACCCCTGCCCAATGAGATTGTGGTGAAGAAGCACCGCAACACGGCTTTCGTGAATACCCGGATGGACCAGATATTGAAGTCAAACCGGATAGATTCGCTGGTGGTGACGGGAACGAGCACCGCCGGATGCGTGCTGGCGACGTGCCTGGACGCGCTTTGGAACGACTATTACACCGTGGTGGTGTCCGACTGCATAGCGGATGGCTTTCCGGAGAGGCACGAGGCGGGAGTGGCGATACTGAGAGAGAAGTTCGACATGCCCACGAGCGACGAGGTATTGGGGATCTGGGCGAAGCAGCGGGTGGGGGCTACGGCAGCCTAGCCTTCACTGACGTCTGGAAAACCGAATAGGGACCCGTCGGCGGCGCTGAAAGGCGCCGCCGAGATTTTGAGGTCCCAGAGTATGCTGTCTACGGTCTCTCGAATGAGCCTGTTGTAGTTGGCGCGGCGGAGGGTTTTCCATCGGCGGCCTTTGAAGACGGCGACGCCGCCGGAAACGGCGACAGTTGCGTCGTAGACGACGTGGTGGCTCTGAGGGGCGAGTCCGTGCAGCCTTTTCCTCACCAGTCTGCGACCTATGAGATCAATGGAAAGGGCGCAGGTAACCTGACCGGGCTGCCAGGGGAGGCGTAATCTGACGGAGAAATCGCGGAGGCCCGTTACTCTGCTTTCGACGCGGGTTTCGTTGGATCGGGTAGATTCTTCCAAGGGTCGGAAGGGGCGAAACCCGTTCTTGCGGAGGGCGGTGACGAGTCTGTATACGAGGAATTCCATCGAGACCACGCGACCACGCCACGTTCTCAACGGAGCAAGGTCTATCCCTTGCAGGGCGGAGTAGCGGCGGAAACCCACTCGAACGTGCCGGGGCATGAGGGGGGTGTCGGGAGCGTTGGCGAACCCAGCCTCTGGA
This sequence comes from uncultured Dehalococcoidia bacterium, assembly GCA_964418665.1. Lineage (GTDB taxonomy): Bacteria > Chloroflexota > Dehalococcoidia > Lucifugimonadales > JAPULR01. The sequence continues at coordinate 156,696 of CAYQLZ010000001.1, forward strand.
TTGCGAAGCCCGCCGCTTTCCTGAGGGGAACGGGGAGACCAGGGTTTTATGTCAAGTGCTTTTGCCAAGTCAAGTTGATTATAAGGGTCAAAATGCGCCGGTTCAAACCCAATTCGGGCAGTTTTGGGATGGGTTCGCGGGTTAGTGATGGTGCAGGGGTTAGTGTCGGAAGTGGCGGGCGCCGGTGAAGATCATGGACAGGCCGCGGGCGTTGGCGGCGTCGATGGAGTCCTGGTCGCGGATGGAGCCGCCCGGCTGGATGATGGCGGTGACGCCTCCCTCTGCTGCGGTGAGGACGTTGTCGGAGAAGGGGAAGAAGGCGTCGGAGGCGAGAACGCTGCCCGGGGCGCGGTCGGCGGCGGCGCGCAGGGCGAGGAAGACGCTGGTCACGCGGTTGGGCTGGCCCGCCCCCATGCCGATGAGAGAGCGGTCTTTGGCTAGGACGATGGCGTTTGACTTGACGTGCTTGGCGGCAATCCAGGCGAATTGGAGGTCGTGCATTTCGCGGTCGTCGGGGGGCCTGTCGGTAACGATTTTCCAGGCTGAGGCGTCCTCTCGTCCGACATCCGGAGTCTGCACGAGCAGTCCGCCGGTTATGGGGCGGAGATCGTAGCCCTTGGAGGCGTTCGTTGTCGCGGTGCGCAGGATGACGCGCAGGTTCCTGCGTCGTTTGAGGAGGGCGAGGGCCTCCGGGGTGTAGGCGGGGGCGATGACGACTTCGTAGAAGACGCCCCGCATGGCCCGTGCGGTGGACTCCTCGACGGTAGAGTTGAAGCCGACAATGCCTCCGTAGGCAGAAACGGTGTCGCCCTGGAAGGCGCGGGAGTAAGCCTCTTCCTGGTCGGGATGGGTGGCGAGGCCGCAGGGGTTGGTGTGTTTTATGACGGCAACGGTGGTCTCTTCGAAGTCGGCCACCACGCGCCAGGCGGCATCGGCGTCGACGATGTTGTTGAAGGAGAGGGGCTTGCCGTGGAGGAGCCGATCTACGGCATGATTGTCCGCCACCGAAGGGCTATAGAGAGCGGCCTGCTGGTGGGGGTTTTCGCCGTAGCGGAGATTGTAGAGCTTGTGATAGGTGAGGGCGAGCTTGGGAGGCAAGCCGTCGGCGTGGTCTTTCGGGGTGGATTCGTCGCCGGCGAGGTAGGAGGCGATAGCGTTGTCGTAGTCGGAGACGTGGCTGAAGGCTTTTCGGGCGAGGGTGCGCCTGTCATTTGCGGTCAGGCCCGGGCCAGCCAGCTTTTCGGCGATCCAGCCGTAGTCGGAAGGGTCGCAGACCACGGAAACGTCGGGGAGGTTCTTTGCGGCGGCGCGGAGCATGGAGGGGCCGCCTATGTCGATATTCTCCAGGGCGTCGGCAAGGGTGGTCTTGGGATTGGCTACGGTCTGCCGGAAGGGGTAGAGGTTGGAGACGACAACATCAATGGGGTCGATGTTGCGGGATTTCAGCTGAGATAGATGGTCGGGGTCGTCGCGGCGAGCCAAGAGGCCGCCGTGGATGCGGGGATGTAGGGTCTTGACGCGGCCATCGAGTATCTCGGGGAAGCCTGTGAGGTCCGAGACACTGGACACGGGGAGACCGGCCTCGTTTACGAGGAAATCGTAGGTGCCGCCAGTGCTGACGAGGGAATAACCGGCGTTGTGCAGGGCGCGGGCAAAGGGGGCCAGGCCGGTCTTGTCGTAGACGCTGATAAGGGCCAGGTTGGGCATGGGATTAGGGCAGTGGGACCTGCTACCTCTGCATGTGGACTTGGGTGGAGTCGGTGCGCTTGACGACTTCGCCCATGACCACAGCGTCGGGAAGGGAACGTTGGAGGGTCGCCCAAGCGTCGCGGTCGCAGATGAGGACCATGCCGAGACCCATGTTGAAGACCTGGTACATTTCCCCCGGGTCCACTTGGCCTACACTCTGGATAAGGTTGAAGATGGGGTGGGGTTCCCAGGCGTCGAGGCGGATGCGGGCGGCGAGATTGTCGGGGAGGAGGCGGGGGATGTTGTTGGGGAGGCCGCCGCCGCTGACGTGAACCACGGCCTTGAGCAGGGCGAAGTGGGGCTTGAGGACGTGGTAGTAGCTGCGGTGGGGTTTGATGAGTTCCTCGCCGAGGGTGTGGCCGAGTTCCTGGTATTGCTGATACAGCACGGAAGGATTGTCGTCGATGTCGAAGACCCTGCGAACCAGGGAGTAGCCGTTGGTGTGGAGGCCGCTGGAGGGGAGGCCCAGGAGTATGTCGCCTTCGGCGACGCGGCTGCCATCGACAATGGCGGACTCTTCGACGGCCCCGACGACAGTTCCCGCCAGGTCGAATTCACCATCGGCATAGAGGCCGGGCATCTGGGCAGTCTCGCCGCCGACGAGGGCGCAGTCGACTTCGCGGCAGGCCCAGACCATGCCGCGGAGCAGGGGATCGATAATCTGGGGGTCCAGCCTGCCGAGGGAGATGTAGTCCAGGAACAGCAGGGGATGGGCGCCGCAGGTGACGATGTCGTTGACGTTCAGGTTGACCAGGTCGATGCCGAGGGACTCGTAGTGACCGAGGAGGGAGGCGACCTTGAGCTTGGTGCCTACGCCGTCGGTGCTGGCTGCGAGGACGGGGTTTTTGTAGTTGCGCAGGCGGTAGAGACCGGCGAAGGCGCCGACGCCCTTCAGGACCTCCGGGCCGTGGGTGAGGGATGCGAAGGCGCCGATGCGTTCCTTGAGGGACTCGATGCCCTGGAGGTCGACGCCAGCGGATCGGTAGGCGTTGGATGTCATTCCATATATCCTAAATTTGCTATGGCATTGGCCGGGGAGATGGGAGGGCAGGTTTGAAACCTGTCCCTACCGGGATGCTCGACAGACGTGAGAAGGGCGGTTCGCGAACCGCCGCTACCGAGAGGGGCGGTGGTCAGGGGGTCGGGTATATATATGGCAGCAACGGACAGAGGGTGGTCAGTCAATGGCTTCACCGGGGCGTTCGAGGACCATCTTGTCCATTTCTAGCTGTATGGGGATGGGGTAGCTGCCGCTGAAGCAGGCGTGGCAGAAGCCGTTTGACTGGCCGCCGACGACGTCGAGGAGGCCTTCTTCGCTGAGATAGCCGAGGGAATCGACGCCGATGAAATCGCGGATTTCCTCCACGGACATGTTGGCGGCGATGAGTTCGCGACGGGTGGCCATGTCCACGCCGAAGTGGCAGCTCCAGCGGATGGGAGGGGCGCACACGCGCATGTGGATTTCCTTTGCGCCGGCGCGGCGGAGGAGGCGGACGACCCTGGGGGTGGTGGTGCCGCGGACGATGCTGTCATCGACGACGATGAGACGCTTGCCTTCGATAACGTCGGGCATGGGGTTGAACTTCAGCTGAACGTCCAGCTCACGGAGGTTCTGGTCCGGCTGGATGAATGTCCGGCCCACGTAGCGGTTTTTGATGAGGCCGTCGCTGTAGGGGATGCCGATTTCGGCGGCGTAACCCATAGCAGCGGCGGTGGCGGAGTCGGGGATGCCGATAACGACGTCGCCGTCGGCGGGCTGCTCGCGGGCGAGCTTTCTGCCCATGGCGCGCCGGGCGGAGTAGACTTGGGAGCCATCGATCTGGGTGTCGGGGCGGGCGAAATAGATGAGTTCGAAGACGCAGAGGGCACGTCGCTGGTCCCTGCCGTCCCAGATGAAGGAGCGCATGCCGTCGCGATCGATGATGACGGCTTCTGCGGGTTCGAGTTCACGGACGTATTCAGCGCCGACGTGGTCCAGGGCGCAGCTTTCGGAGGCGACGATCCAGCCGCCGCTGCTCAATCGACCCAGGCAGAGAGGGCGAACGCCGAGGGGGTCCTTGAAGCCTATGACGACCTCTCGGGTCTGAACGACGGCGGAATAAGCGCCCTGGGCATTGCGCATAACGTAGGCAATTCGGTCCTCCCAATTGTCACCCGGGGCGTTGGCCAGCAGGTAGGCCAGCAGCTCGGAATCGCTGGAGGTGGCAAAGCTCAAGCTCCATTCCGACTGGAGTCTCTTGCGCAGGGCAAGGGCGTTCACGAGGTTGCCGTTGTGTCCTAGGGCGAGTTCGCCATTGACGCCGGAAACGACGAAGGGTTGAGCGTTGGCGAGGGTGCTGGAGCCGGTGGTGGAGTAGCGGGTGTGGCCGATGGCCATATCCGCGTTGAGATGCTCAAGGGCATCTTCGCGGAATGCCTGGCCAACCAGGCCCATGTCGGTGTGGACTCTGAGGAATCGGCCGTTGGAGGAGGCGATGCCGGCGCTTTCCTGGCCGCGGTGCTGGAGGGCAAAGAGGCCGAAGAAAGCGAGGCGGGCGGCCCTGTTTTTGGGCGAATATACGCCGACTACCCCACATTCTTCCCTGGGCTTGTCCGGGAAGGGCCAAGGCCGCCGACGTTCAGCCATCTCCACCCCCTAGGGTTCGATTATAGACTTGGACGTAATTGTGGTCAAACGGGAAGGGACTCGATTGAGTGCGGGGGTCACATCAACGCCCGTGGTAGTTTCCACTGGGGTTGATGGACACGCGGCGGCCGTTGCCCCAACCGGAACTCTCGGTGGTGACGGAGGGGTTATCGGCAAGGGCAAGGTGCACGACGCGGCGCTCTGCCGGGGGCATGGGTTCGAGGGAGATTGAGCGTCCGGTAGCGGCCACCTTGTTGGCGACGCGCTGGGCGAGTTCTTCAAGGGAGCGCTGTCTACGCAGCCGGTATTCTTCAACGTCCAGGAGAACACGGACGGACTCCTCCTGGTTGCGATTGACGATGATATTGACGATGAATTGAAGGGAGCGGAGAGTTTCGCCGCGGCGTCCGATGAGCAGGCCGGCGTCCTCGCCTTCGATGTCGACCTGGGGACCACCCGACTGGGGATCGTGGGCGCTTCTGAGGGTGCAAACGGCGGAAGCGCCCGCCAGGTCCAGGATGGTTGAGACGACCTCCATGGTCTTGTGGCCAGCGTCGTCCTGGGAGGAGAGCTTCCGGACGCGAATTTTGGCGTCCTCCGAGCCGATTCCGAGGAAGCCGACTTTGCCGGGGCTAATTACCTCTACTTCTACCTCGTCGCGAGCGGCGTCGAGCTCGTGCATTGCGACTTCGATTGCTTCGTCGACGGTTTTTGCCGTTACTACTCTGGTTAGTGGATCCTCCGTCATCTGATGATTCCTCCTCGGGTTGGGCGTCCTCCTCTTCGTCCTTGTCGTCGTCATCCTCCTGGGCAGGGGGTGGAGAGGACTTTCTGAAGAGGGGTTCCCAACCGGTAATTGGATATTGGGTGAATACGCCCACCACGTTTGAGACGACCCAGTAGAGCGCGAGGCCGCTGGGGAAGGTCATGCTGAGCAGGCCGAGCATGATGGGCATCATCCACAGCATCATGGACTGGGTGGACTGCTGGCGGGGGTCTGCCGAGGGCATGGCGGTCATTTTCTGCTGAACCCAGGTGGATGCGCCGACCAGCAGGGGCATTACGATGTTGGTGGGGTCCGGCTCTGCAAGGTTGAGCCAGAGGAAATCGCTGCTCAAGGGAATGGCCTCATGGACGTAGGGCACCCATGAGTAGAGTTTTTCAGAAAGAGAGACGAGCCTGTCGGGATTGGTGGGAAGGGTCTGGACGAGGGCCTGGAAGAGGCCTATCCAGATTGGGAACTGGATGAGCAGGGGGCCGAGGCAGCCGATGGGATTGACGCCGGCCTCCCGGTACATCTTCATGGTTTCCGAGGAGATTCGCTTGGAGTCTCCCTTGTATTTGTCCCGGATCTTCTGCATGCGGGGTTGTAGGGCGGTCATGGCCCGCATCTGGCGGATCTGGCGGAGAGTGAGGGGGGTGGTGAGGACGCGGATGATGATGGTGAAGGCGATGATGGAAAGGCCCATGTTGCTGAACAGCACGGAGTAGAGGAACACGAGGCTGTTGATCATGGGCCGCAAGATGCCCTGATTCCAGATGTCTGTGAAGAGGTTGGCTAGGATGAATTCCATAGTTGTCCGGCTATTCCCTAGTTTCCACGGTCCAGGATACTCTCCATCTATCCACGTCCAAAGACCTTATCACACCATCGGTGTCACCGAAATAGACGCGAGCGAGGTCTCCGGAGCCAGAGGAGGCCAGGGGGGCGCGGATGTCCTTATCCAGGGACTGGGCGACTTCCTCAGCGGTTCCGGAGTGCACGTTCAGTATTGAAACCAGACCGCTTTGTGAGGCGACAATCAGCTTGTCGTCGACGAGGGCCGGGGTGGAGTTAACGATATATTCGATTTCGTGGGTCCAGAGGGGGGGATCGCCGTCGCGGCGATCGAGGGGGAGGGCGAGGACGTTGCCGCCCATGTCTGCGACAAAGACGGTCTCGCCGTCGGAGACGGGCCCGGCCCACCACCAGCTTTGGGAAGTGTAGGTCCACAGGATGGAGCCGTCGGCGGAGTTTAGGGCGTACAGGTTGCGATCAAAGGAGCCGAAGAGTACGGAGTTGCCAATGACAAGGGGATTGGTGACGATGGCTCCGGGGGTCTTGAACCTCCAGACTTCCTCGCCGGATTCTATGGAGACGGCGTAGAGATGGCCGTCCATGGCGCCGAAATAGGCCACGCCGCCGGCTACGGCGGGGGTGGACCAGATACGACGCTCTTTGCCGAGATTCATGAGGAGGCCCTGGGTCTGGAAGGTCCAGAGGCGGTCGCCGGTGGCGGCATCGAAGCAGTAAAGGCGACCGTCTTCGGAGCCGACCAGGAGTCGATTGCCGTCGATGACGGGGCCGCTAACGAGGGCGCCTTCGATGGTCTTTTCCCACTCGTCCTGATGAAGCTGGCTGTTGGAGTCCCTTTCGCGACGGAGGGCGATGAGGCGGCCGGTTTCTTCGTCGGTGTGGGCGCTGCTGAGAAACACGTGGGTGTCGTTAATGGCGGGGGCGCCGAAGATGGAGCCCAGTTGGTTTTCCTCGCGGGGCTTGTACTCCCAGAGGGGGGCGGCGCGTTCGTTTCTGTCGAGTTCCTGGGCGTTCAGGGCGATGACGTTGCCGTCGCGGGTGCCGGAGTAGACGATGCCGTCGGCTACGGCGACGGGAGTCCAGCCCTCGGCGGTGCCTATGACGTTGCCCGGGGCGCAGCCCGCCAGGATTACGGCCATGAGGGCAATGGCGGCGAGCAAGACCGGGAGACGCGGTCTAGATAGAAAGGCAGTTACAGCAGTTTGGGAGATTTGACTGTGCAAATTTGACATGAGTCAGGGTACGGGGTCGTACCCCTTTCCTCCCATGGGACGGCAGCGGCCGAGGCGTTTGAGGGACAACCAGGCGCCTTTGAGGGCGCCGTGGCGTTCGATGGCCTGGTGGGAGTAGTGGGAGCAGGTTGGATGAAACCTGCAGTAGGTGGGGAGATAGGGGGAGAGGGCTAGACTGTAGAACCTGATGGCTGCCATTGCCAGGCGGGTAAGCATCAGCGTCTGCGGCCCCGGGGTGAGCTTTCCAAGAGATTGCTCCTTCTCAGCAAGTTGTGGACGGCTCGTTTCAGGCTATCGAATGTGGCGTCCACGCTGTTCTTTCTCACTATGAATACCAGATCCCAGCCGGATTTGACCGGCGCAATTCTGAGTATCTCCTTGAGTCGTCGCCTGAGCTTGTTTCTAACCACAGCGTTGCCGATACGGCGAGTTGCGATGAATCCAAAGCGGGTTTCTGCTTCGTTACTGGCCAGGGTTCTCAGAACGAGAAGATTGTTTACCCAGACCTTGCCTTCCGTGCGAATGCGGGAGAACTGCCGGCTGCTTCTTAACCGCTGGTCTCTCCGCATAAACGTCGGGCATGGTCTAGACGGTGAGCCGGTGGCGGCCCTTGAGTCGACGTCGTTTGATCACGCTTTGACCTCCGCGGCTACGCATGCGGCGGATGAAACCGTGGACTCGCTTCCGGCGGCGAACCTTGGGCTGGTATGTACGCTTTGGCATTCTGTTTCAGTCTCCTAAGTCAGAGGATTATAATTAGTGGCAATTTCCATGTCAATTTGCAGCGTCACGAGTGTGGGTGTGAATTTGAGGAATATGTTGCCGGATGGCGGGCTTTGAAGGCGTCAGTTCGGAGGTCTGCGCTTCGCATATTTGGATTCTGTGCGAGGAAGTGGCATGACGGCTAGGAAGAAGCGGTTGGACTTGCTGCTGGTGGAGCGGGGAATGGTGGGGAGCCGGGCCAAGGCGCAGGCGCTGATAATGGCGGGGGAGGTCCTTTTGCCCGGGGGAAGGATGACAAAACCGGGGACTCTCGTCCCAGAGGATGTGCAAGTTTCCATCCGGGAGAGGCCGCCCTATGTTGGAAGAGGGGGCGTGAAGCTGGCCCACGCGATTGAGGAGTTTGGGATCGACGTGACGGGATTGACGGCGCTGGACGTAGGGGCATCGACGGGGGGATTCACGGATTGCATGCTGCAGAGAGGGGCGCGACGGGTATACGCCCTGGACGTGGGCAGGGGGCAGATGGACTACGGACTGCGGCAAGACGGGAGGGTGGTTGTGATGGAGAGGGTCAACGCCCACTATCCCTTTGAATTGCCGGAGAGAGTGGGCCTGGCGACGGTGGATGTGTCGTTCATTTCGCTGACGCAGGTGCTGCCTAATGTGACGGCACACCTGGAGCCGTGGGGGAGCGTGGTTGCGCTGGTGAAGCCGCAGTTTGAGGCGCGGCGGGGGGAGGTGGGCAAGGGTGGGGTGATCAGGGACCCTACGATACACGCGCGGGTGCTGGGTCGGGTGGTGCGGTGGGTTACGGAGGCGGGGCTGCGGCTGCGTGCGATGACGCCGTCGCCGATTCTGGGAGCGGCGGGGAATCGGGAGTTCTTTCTGCTTCTGAGCTTCTATGACGATGGCAGATAGACCGCGGTTCCTGGCCATCGGGCACGTGACGCGGGACATGACTGAGGGTGGGGCTGTGGCAGGTGGGGCTGCTTTGTACGCGGCGGTGACAGCTGCGCGGTTGGGTTGGAGGGCCGGGGTGGTGACGAGGGGTGCGCCTTCGGAAGCCCGGGGGTATCTGGATTCCCTGGAGATGGTGGTGGGGGAGGCCTCAGATGTGGCGACCACGTTTGTCATTCGCTATTCGGGGGATGGGCGAAGGGTGGGGCTATGCGAGCTTGCGCCGCCGATTGGGTTGGATGGGATGCCGGAGGGCTGGTGGGAGGCGGATGTGGTGATGCTGGCGCCGGTGTTTCGGGAGGTCCCGGTCTCGCTGGCGGGGAGATTCGAGGGGTCTCTGCTGGGTGTGGCACCACAGGGTTGGCTGCGGGGGATTTCGCCGGAGGGTGAGGCGGAGGCGGTGGAGTGGTACGAAGACGAGGTTCTGGAGCGAGCCGACGTGGTTGCGCTTTCGGAGTTGGACTTGGCGGGAGGGCGAATCCCGGACCCTTGGCTGAGGCACGGGTGCATCATTATTTTGACGCAGGGCAGCCGGGGCGCGGTGATGCGGCACGAGGGCGAATGGTATGACATTCCAGCAATTCCGGCGAGAGAGGTGGATCCCACGGGGGCCGGGGATGTATTCGCCGCCGCCTTTCTGATACGATATTTTGAGACCAAAGACGCCTGCGCAGCCGGTATATTCGCCAGCTGCGCCGCGAGTCTGAAGGTTGAGGGCATCGGAGTGGAAGCAATTCCTTCCAGAGAGCGGATTCAAGAGAGGATGCGCCGCTGCCCAAGGCTGAGGGTGGAGGGGTGTTCGTCCGACAAATTCCAGGAGTAGGAGTCAGGAGTCTTCGACAAATATGTTTAAGAAGGTAAGCAGCAGGGTCAGTTTTCCGGACATGGAGCGGGAGGTGCTCGATTATTGGAAGGAGCACCAGATATTCGAGAAGAGCGAACAGGGCGAAGACAAGGCCCTGTTTATGTTTTACGAGGGACCGCCGACGGCCAATGGGAGCCCCGGCATTCATCACGTGCTGGCCCGCGCCTTCAAGGATGTGATCTGTCGATACAAGACGATGAAGGGATTTCGACCGCTGCGAAAGGGGGGTTGGGATACGCACGGGCTGCCGGTTGAACTGGAGGTGGAGAGGGAGTTGGGGCTTTCGTCGAAGCGTCAGATAGAGGAGTACGGGATCGCGGAGTTCAACGAGAAGTGCCGCGAGAGCGTTTTCAAGTACGTGAAGGAGTGGGAGGATCTGACGGACCGGATTGGCTACTGGGTAGATATGAAGGACCCCTACGTGACACTGCACAACTCGTACATCGAGACGGGGTGGTGGATTTTGAAGGAGATGTGGGAGAAGGGGCTGATCTACAAGGGGATGAAGGGGACGCCCCACTGCCCACGCTGCGTGAGCTCGCTGAGCTCCCACGAGGTGGCTTTGGGGTACCGGGAGAACACGCCGGACCCCTCGGTTTATGTGAAGTTTCCCGTGGTGGACGCCTCCGGCCTGTTGGGGGACGATGTTGAGTCGCCAGATTCGGTGTTTCTGCTGGCGTGGACGACGACGCCGTGGACGCTGCCGGGGAATACGGCGCTGGCGGTGGACCCGCAGGCAGACTACAGCATGGTGGAGACGGAGTCGGAGGAGGGGACGGAGGGGTTGATTCTGGCGGAGGCGTTGGTGGACTCGGTGGTGGGGGAAACCTGCCGGAGAGTCCGGTCGTTCAAGGGGTCTGAGCTGGTCGGGGTCGGGTATGGGAAGCTCTATGACGCAGCAGCCAACGGGGTGGATATCTTTCGGTTTGTACGACCTGAGGGGTCAACGGGAGAGGCTACTGTGCTGGAGGCGGTGGAGGACTTTGAGCCTGCGGTGATCGAGGGGGACTTTGTTTCGCTGGATGAGGGGACGGGAATCGTGCACATTGCGCCGGCATTTGGGGACGAGGACCTTTCGGCGGGACGGCAGGACGCGTTGGCGTTCGTGCAGCAGGTGGACCTGCAGGGGAACATCACGGGCAGTTTCCCATTCGCGGGCAAGTTCGTGAAGGACGCGGACGAGGACATCATGGCGGACCTGAAGGAGCGGGGTCTGCTGCACAAGCGGGGCATCTATCGTCACACATACCCCTTCTGCTGGCGGTGCCGGACGCCGCTTCTGTACTACGCGAAGGAGTCTTGGTACATCCGCACGACGGCGATGAAGGAGCAGTTGATTGCGAATAATCGGAAGATTAATTGGCACCCGGAATATATCAAGGAAGGAAGGTTCGGGGAGTGGTTGAGGAACGGTGTGGACTGGGCGATTTCCAGGGAGAGGTATTGGGGGACGCCGATACCCTTCTGGCAGTGCGAAAGCTGCGAGAAGTACCACTGCGTCGGCAACGTGGCGGAGTTGAAGAGGATGGCCACGGCGGAGCATCGAGGGGGAATCGACAGCCTGGACCTGCACCGACCGTATGTAGACGAGATCACGCTTGATTGTCCGGACTGCGACGGGGTGATGCGTCGGACGCCGGAGGTGATGGACGCATGGTTCGACTCGGGAGCGATGCCGGTGGCGCAGTGGAACGTGACGTCCAAGGAAGGTCTGGAGGAAATCCGGCGGAACGGGCTGTTCCCGGCGGAGTATATTTCGGAGGCGGTGGACCAGACGCGGGGGTGGTTCTACAGCTTGCTGGCGATTTCCACGCTAGTGACGGGGAAGTCCAGCTACGAGAACGTAATCTGCCTGGGGCACATTCTGGACGAGAAGGGCCGGAAGATGAGCAAGTCCGTGGGCAACATCGTCAACCCGTGGGAGGTGTTGGACGCGCAGGGTGCGGACGCAATCCGGTGGTACCTGTTCACTGCGGCTCAGCCTGGGGACTCGCGTCGATTTTCGCAGCGGCTGGTCAACGAGGTGGTGCGGCGGTTCATGCTGACGCTGTGGAACGTGTACTCGTTCTTCACCACATACGCAGAGATCGACGGGTATAACCCGGAGGAGCACGACGCGCCGGAGGAGCCGACTTCGGAGCTGGACCGGTGGATACTTTCGGAGATGAACCAGCTGGTGCTGCAGGTGGAGGAGGCGTTGGACGGCTATGAGCCGACGAATGGAGGGAGGCGGATCCAGGAGTTCGTGGACCTGCTTTCCAACTGGTACGTACGTCGGAGCCGGAGGCGATTCTGGAAGAGCGAGAACGACGAAGACAAGCTGTCTGCTTATTCCACGTTGTACGCCTGCCTGGTGACGCTGTGCAAGCTGATGGCGCCGTACACGCCGTTCGTCGCGGAGTCGATGTACCAGAACCTGGTGCGATCCGTGAATGGGGACGGGGCTGAGAGCGTGCACCTGGACGAGTTTCCCAAGGCGGACGAGAGTCGGATCGACGAGCCGTTGATGGAGGCGACGCGGCTGGCGATGAAGCTCTCCAGCCTGGGCCGGGACGCGAGGTCAAGGGCCGGTCGGAAGGTACGGCAGCCCCTGAGCCGGGCGCTGGTGCGGACGAGGGAGGCATCCGAAGGGGTGCATTTGGGGCAGATTGTGGCGCAGCTTCGGGAGGAGTTGAACATCAAGGAGATTGAGCTCCTGGACCCGCAGGACTCCCTGTACGCGGAGGCGGTGGAGGCATCGGGGCGGAAGAAGCGGGCCGCGAAGCTGGGAGACCTTCAGGCGGTGCTGGACGGGGGCTACATGGTGGTCATCGACACTGCGGTGACGCCGGAGTTGGCCAGGGAGGGGATGGCGCGGGAGCTGGTGCACCGGATTCAGAATATGCGCCGAGCCGCGGGATTCGAGGTGACGGACAGGATAGAGCTGTTCTACCAGGGGCCGGCGGAGGTTGAGGATGTTCTGGCAGGATTTGGCGATTATGTGAGGATGGAGACGCTGTCGGAGGACATTCGCGAGGGGGAGGCGGTGGAGGGGGCGCACGTGGAGTCGCACAAGTTGGAGGGGATGGAGCTGACGCTGGGGGTGCGTCGGGTGGGTTAGGAAGGGGGTGATTGGGGGGGCGGGTTCCTGTACCCGCCCGAGCGGGCACCAGCTCTGTGGAGGAACGAGGGGTGGAGAGGAGGGACTTGCAGAGGGTGGCACGCTGGGTTCCTGCCTTCGCAGGAACAAGAAGGGGCGGATTCTGGGGCGGGATTCCCCGGCTTCGTTAGGCTGCGCTTGGAAAGAGAGTTGGGGGTGCTGAGCCTGGGTTCAGAGTGACATATTGGGGGAGGGAGACCCTCATCCCTTCGACAAGCTCAGGGCAGGCCGAACCTTCTCCCAGGACGGAGTCCTTTGCAGAACTACAGGCTGTCCCCCTCGCACTACCCCAATCACCCCCATCCCTTCGACAGGCTCAATCTTCCCCCATCAAGGGGGAAGAGGTTTTCAGTAGCTCGCGAGGCGGTTATGCAAGGGTCTCCAGGGCGGGAGAAGGGGGAAGAGGGAAACCCAGCCTCGCCGATCCGCCGTGGGTTCCTGCCTGCGCAGGAACAAGGGGGGGAATGACCCTCACCCAACCCTCTCCCAGGACGGGAGAGGGTAAGATGGGGGAGCCACTCGCGGGACGCAAACCCTTGCGTACTCATCTATCAGACCCATCGCCACCCCCGATGACCCTCACCCAGCCCTCTCCCAGGACGGAGTCCTTTGCAGAACTACAGGCTGTCCCCCTCGCACTACCCCAATCACCCCCATCCCTTCGACAGGCTCAGGACAGGCTCAATTTTCCCCCATCAAGGGGGAAGAGGTTTTCAAGGGCTCGCGGGACGGTTATGCAAAGGTCTCCAGGGCGGGAGAAGGGGGAAGAGGGAAACGCGGCCCCGCCGATCCGCCGTGGGTTCCTGCCTGCGCAGGAACAAGGGAGGGAGAGGCGAGGGGTTAGAGGGGTTGCGTGGGGCGTTCGCCGAGGCGTACCTGAAGGTATTCAGTTTGGCCGTTGCGCCAGACTTCGACATTGACGATCTGGTTGACGGCGAACTTCAGGCGAAGCAGTTGGACGAAGTCGCGGGTGCCGGAGGTGGGTTCGCCGTCCATAGAGACTATGATGTCGTCGGCCATGAGGCCGCCGGATTGGGCGGGGCCGTCCGGGACGACGCTCCTGATAAGGATGCCTCTGCTGAAGGGAACGGCCATTTCCGCGGCGGTCTCCGCGTCCAACTCCGACACGATGACGCCGAGCCAGGGCCAACGGACCTTGCCCCACTGGATGAGTTGATTTGAGACGTGGATGGCGGTCTCGCCGCCTACGGCGAAGCCGATGCCCTCGACGCTGCCGCCGCGGAGGACGGCGGTGTTGATGCCGACGATTTCGCCGGAGAGGTTCATGAGGGGGCCGCCACTGTTGCCGGGGTTGATGGTAGCGTCGGTCTGGACAAGGCCGTAGAGGACGCTGCTCTGATCGGGGCCCCAACTACGGTCGAGGGCGCTGACGATGCCGAGGGTGACGGAGGGGCCGCCGGGGAGGGCGAGTGCGTTGCCGATGGCGATGACCCACTCGCCGACGCGGACGGATGCAGGGTTGGCGAAGGGGATGAAGGGAAGGGAGGGTTCGTCGACCTCAAGGAGGGCAAGGTCGGTGAGGGGGTCCGAGCCGACGAGTTTCGCGTCGAGCTTGCGGCCGTCGTCGAGGGTGACAGTGATGTCGTCGGTGGCGCCTTCGATGACGTGATGGTTGGTGAGGATATGGCCGTCGGGGTCTATGATGACGCCGGAGCCGCTCTGGGGACGGGTGTCGGTGGTGAAGCCTTGCTGGATCTCGGCAAGGGCGACGACGGAGACCACGGCGCCCCTGACCTGTTCCACCATGGAGGCGATGTCGTAGAGGGCGGTGACGGGAGGGGGATTCTCCGGTGAGGTGTTAGGCACGAAGTGGGATTCAGGGGTTGCTTCAGGGGTAGCGGTTTCAGTGGGAAGCGTTATCGGAGTAGGTGACGCCGTCGTCTCCGGCATAGGTGGCGCTGACGCGGTGGGGGCCGGAATCGGCGTGGGGGAGGGAGTCTGTGCAGGCGTCGGTGGGGGTGTGGGTATGGGAGCCGGCGTTGGTGGAGTAGTCGGATCCGGGGTGGGCGCGGGGGTTGATGGCGTTGGAAGAGGCGTGAAGGTGGGAATTGGGATTGGAGTAAAGGGGCGATTGGGAGTAGGGGCTGATGTTGGAGCCGGCGTGGCAGGGATGGTCTGTGGGGTTGGAGGCGCTGTTGGAGCGGGTGGCGGGGTTGGAGGAGGAGGGGCGTCGGCGGGGCGGGCGGGGAAGCAGGCGACGACAAGCAGGGCGGCGATAATCAAGGCTGCCATCAGGGAGGCGGGCCGCAGCGGATGCATCCGTCGGTTGGGCTGAAATTCCGGCGCCTTCTTCATTGTATTTCTATTACGTGCTGGACTTATTCTTGGATTTGGAATCAGGCGCGTCGTCCGGGCTAGTTGGCCCTGATGACTGAGGCGGCCTCTCTTTGAATCTGCAGGAGGTTCTTGATGCCGTGGTGGGCGAGTTGTATGGCTTCCGGAACGAGGTTGGGGTTGAAGGGATCGCCTTCAGCGGAGGCTTGAATCTCGATGAGGTTACCGCTGCCGGTCATGGCGATGTTGAAGTCGGCGTCGGCGCGGAAGTCCTCCTCGTAGCACAGGTCGAGGAGGAGTTGGCCATCGACGATGCCGACGCTAATGGCGGCGACGGAGTCGTGGAGAGGGAGGCGCTTGAGGGCGCCGTTCTTGACGAGCCGATGGAAGGCCTGATAGAGGGCGACGTAGGCGCCGGTGACGGCGGCGGTGCGGGTGCCGCCATCGGCCTGTAGTACGTCGCAGTCGACGACGACCATGCGCTCGCCGAGGCCTTCCCGGTCCACGACAGGGCGGAGGGCGCGTCCGATGAGGCGCTGGATCTCCTGGTGCCTGCCCTTGACGCGGCCGGTGACGGACTCGCGGGTTATGCGTGTCAGGGTGGAGCGGGGGAGCATAGAGTATTCGGCGGTGACCCAGCCGCGGCCCTGACCGCGCATCCAGGGGGGGACGCGTTCTTCGATGGTGGCGGAGCAGATGACTTTGGTGTTTCCCATTTCGATAAGGGCGGAACCCTCGGCGAAGGACTGGAAACCGGGGGTAATCCGGGTCTCGCGGATCTGGTCTTGTTGCCGGCCGTCTATTCTGTTCAAGGGGCCTCCATATCTATTTTAGCAAGGGTGTTATTGGAGAATATGAAAGGGGTCTTTACATTTTGGCGTTGGGGAGTCACCGCCATCTCAATCTTCCACCATCGAGGGGGAAGAGGCTAGCAGGCACGGGGGACGAATTGGGATTAGACGACGGGGCCTGCCCAGCGGTCTACGAGGACGCTCTGGATGCGCTCGACGAGGGCATCGACGTTCCAGCCGGTGACGGCGGAGACTTCAACGGTCTGGTGGGAGGAGGATATCGAGTTGGGCCGGTTTCCGTTGGCGGGGAGGAGGTCCATCTTGTTGAGGACGAGGAGTTGGGGCTTGTCGGAGAGATCCAGTTGGCGGAGGGTGTCCTCGACGACCTGTATCTGGCCGTTTCTGCCGGGGTTGGAGGCGTCTACGACGTGGAGGAGGAGGTCCGCGTCCTGGAGGAACTCAAGGGTGGCGTGGAAGGCGGAGATGACGGCGGGTGGTAGCTTGTTGATGAAGCCGACGGTATCGGTGACGAGGATTTCGTCGCCGTAGGGGAGGCGGATTCGCCGGGTTACGGGGTCGAGGGTGGCGAAGAGTCGGTCTTCGGAACGGACGCCGGCGTGGGAGAGGGTGTTGAAGAGGGTGCTCTTGCCTGCGTTGGTGTAGCCGACGAGGGATGCGACGGGGAGGCCGGAGCGATGGCGACGATCGCGCTGGAGCTTTCTGGTGCGTTTGACGCGGTCCAGCTGGCTGTTGAGTCGCTTGATGCGGCCGCGGATGAGACGCCGGTCTGTCTCAATCTGGGTCTCGCCGGGGCCGCGGGTGCCGATGCCGCCGCCGAGTCGTTCAAGGTGGGACCACTGACCGGCGAGGCGGGGAAGGAGGTACTGGTGCTGGGCGAGTTCGACCTGGAGCTGGCCCTCGCGGGTGCGGGCGTGGCGGGCGAATATGTCCAAGATGAGAGCGGTGCGGTCGATGACCTTTTCGCCGAGTTTCCCCTCGAGGTTGCGCTGCTGGGTGGGTGTGAGTTCGTCGTCGAAGATGACAAGGTCAGCTTCAAGCTCGCGCTTGAGGTCGCGGAGCTCCTCCAATTTGCCCTCACCGACGTAGAAGGGGGTGCGTTTTTCCAGCCGCTGGGATACGGAGGCCACCACCTCCGCGCCGGCGGTGTCGGTGAGCTGAGCGAGTTCGTCGAGGGAAGCCTTCAGGCTTCTGGGGCTGCCGGAGTTCTTGAGTTGGGCGCCTACGAGGAGGGCGCGTTCGGAGTGGCTGAGGGGCCATGATTTACGTTTTGAGATGGTCTATGCCTCCGGTGGAGGGGGAATCTTCCAGGAGTTCAACCGGTTGACGCCCTTGTCGATCATCTCGTCGGGGGTGGTGAGAGAGAGGCGGATGTAGCCTTCGCCGTTCTCGCCGTAGCTGGATCCCGGGGTGACGACGAGGGCGAGGTCGTCGAGGAGGCGGGCGGTGAAGGAGGCGGAGGTGTAGCCCGGGGGCACCTTGGCCCAGACGTATAGGGCGGCCTTGGGGGGCACGACGCCGAGGCCGAGGCGGACGAGGGCGTCCATGACCTTGTCGCGGCGGACCTGGTAGATCTTGTTGTTGGAGTCGATGTGGTCCTGGGGGCCGGTAAGGGCTTCGATGGCCATTTCCTGGATGGCCTGGGGTACGCCGGAATCCAGGTTCGACTTGATGGTGAAGAGGGCCTGGATCATTTCCTTATTGCCGACGGCGGAGCCGAAGCGCCAGCCGGTCATGTTGAAGCACTTGGAGAGAGAGTGGAACTCGATGCCCACGTCCTTGGCGCCCTCGATTTCGAGGAAGCTGAGGGCTTTGTAGCCGTCGAAGACCACCTCGGAGTAGGCGGCGTCGTGGAGGATGCCGATGTCGTACTCGCGGGCGAAGGCGATGGCCTTTTCGTAGTAGTCCTTTTCGGCGACGGCGCCGGTGGGGTTGTTGGGGTAGTTGAGCCACATGACGGTGGCATCCCGGGCAACCTCGGAGGGTATGGCTTCCAGATCCGGGAGCCAGCCGTTTTCCTCCAGAAGGGGCATGACATAGGAATCGGCGCCGGCGAAGAGGGTGCCTGCCGCGTAGACGGGGTAGGCGGGGTCCGGAATGAGGCAGATATCGCCGGGATCGAGATAGCAGAAGGCGGCGTGGCCGATGCCTTCCTTGGCGCCGATGAGGGGGAGGACTTCGGTGGCGGGGTCGAGGCCATCGACGCCGAAGCGGGACTTGTACCAATCGGCGATGGCCTCGCGGACTTCGGGGAGGCCGTCGGTCTCGGGGTAGCGGTGGTTGGCGGGGGTTCGGGAGGCATCGATGAGACGGTCGATGATGGGTTCAGGGGTGGGGATGTCGGGGTCGCCGATGCCGAAGGTGACGATTTCGACGCCTTCGGCGCGCTTTTTGGCGATGATGCGGGAGATTTCGACGAAGGGGTAGGGGGCGAGTTTGTCCAGGCGGCTGGATAATTTCATGCTTTCGGTGCTGCTCTACTTTGTGATTTTGGGTCTGTTCGGGGCGGGTAAAATATAGCTGTTTGGGGATGAGGGGGCAAGTTGGAGCGTTGGTTGGGTATGGGGGAGGAGAGGCGAAGGAGGTGGGAGTTGGGCTTCCGATGGTGTGTTAGTGAGAGAGATTATCAACATTGAATCCAATTTGGGGTATTCGTTTCGCTGCGGTTAGCTATGGGTGAGGATTCGATTTGGTAATCGAATAAGCAGCCAGTTTGGGGATTTTGTGCCTGAGAATGGCGAAAAAGGCGCAATTATTCGTTTCATTTTCTTTTTGGGGCATTTGATGGGGGGTGGTGAGAATGAGTCGCAGTGGTTGAAGGGGAAAGATGTTTGCGGAGGGCGGTGGTGGTTGGCATGGGAGTAGGTTAGCAGGGTAGGGGGAGCGGCGGCAATGGGGAGAATGGCACTGGGGGTTTGAGAGGGCAAGTTGGGAGCGGGTAGAGGGTGGGTTCCTGCCTGCGCAGGAACAAGATTGGGGGAGAGGTGAGGTGAGGACGCATTCCGCGTGATTCCGGGGCGAGGCTCCTCGGCTTTGCTTCGCTGCGGCTGGGATGACATGTGGGGGGAGAAGGGGGGAGTCACCCCCATCTCAATCTTCCCCCATCAAGGGGGAATGAAGTAAGAGGGAGAGGGACCCGCCCCCGCCAGATTCTTCGTCGCGGGGCCTGCTCAGAAAAAAGAGGGGATGGGAAGGGGACTGGATTCCGGCTTGCGCCGGAATGACGGATGTGGGGAGGTGTGACTAGCAAGTTAGAAGAACCTGGAGAAAAATCCCTTCCGCTTTGCCTCAAGTTCAGAGACTCTTTCGGCCAAAACTTGGTTCTGTTCGGCTAGCTGGGAGATGAGTTCGGATTGCTCCTCATTGTAGGCCTCGAGCGCAACGATTCTTGTCTTGAGTTGAGATAAGGCGGAGACCTGTGGATGTCCCGTCGTTGTTCTTATTTTCTTCACAGCTTCTAATAGCTTTGCTGCTGCCACGCTCAGTGTCGCAGCCTTTGAAACCAAGCTAATTGCTTGTCCCATCGCAACCATAGTTGCCTCCTAAATCAGACGAAGAAAGAGGGGGTTATTGGGGCCAGGTGCCGGAGAAGACTTCGGTTGCGGGGCCTTCCAGGTAGACTTCGCCAAATCCGTCCCAATCGATTCTGAGGGTGCCGCCGGGGAGGGTTATGTCAACAGCCCTGCCCACATAGCCGTGGAGGTTGGCGGCTACGGCGATGGCGCAGGCGCCCGTGCCGCAGGCCATTGTTTCGCCGCTTCCGCGTTCCCAGACGCGGGCTTTGAGTTTGCCCTGGCTCTGCCGGTTGACGATTTCGAAGTTGACCCGGTTGGGGAAGATGGGGTTATGCTCGACTTTTGGGCCGATTTCGTGGAGGGGGAAATCCTCGACGGGGGTGTCGATGAAGGCGACGGCGTGGGGGTTGCCCATAGAGACGAAGGTGAGCTTGAGGTCCACGCCTTCAATGTTGATGGGGTAGTCCGCGACGGCTTCGCCGAAGCGCCGACCCTTGGAGGGGCTGACGACGACGGGAACTTGCCTGGGGTTCAGGGTGGGGGCGCCCATGGCGACGCGGGCGCGGGTGACGTGGCCGTTTTCGCTGATGGGGGTGATGGTGCGGATGCCGCCAAGGGTTTCGACGGTGAGGCCGCCGCTGGCGGGTTCCGCGATATTTCGCTCCATGGCGAACTTGGTGAAGCAGCGAATGCCGTTACCGCACATTTCGCCCTCTGAGCCGTCGGCGTTGAACATGCGCATTTTGAGGGCTGCCTTTTCGGAGTCCATGATGAGGATCAGACCGTCGCTGCCGATGCCGAAGTGCCGGTCGCTCATGGCGACGGAGAGGGCTGGCCAGTCTTCGTCCAATTCGCGGGCGTCCACGTAGACGTAGTCGTTGCCGCAGCCTTCCATCTTGGTAAATTCAATGCTCATGTTTTGCGCCTCCCTTGGGCGACTATTTTAGCACAGGATGGGGGGTTGGTGATGAGGAGGGCGTTCCCTTTTTGGTGAGGGGGTGGGGGCTGGATTCCGGTGGGAGTGTTGTGTGGATTGAGAGGGGGAGGGCGACCACAAGGGTTGCCCCTATGGGGGATGGGGGATTGTTCTGATAGCATTGATTTCTGTGGGCATAGAGTGGGTTCCCGCCTGCGCAGGAACAAGGGAGGGGTATGGGATAGAGAGGGGGGAGGGCGACCACAAGGGTCGCCCGTACGGAGGGATAGGAAGGGTTGTTCTGATAGCTTTGATTTCTGTGGGTGGAGAGTGGGTTTCTGGCTGCGGAGGAACAAGGGAGGGGCGGTGGATGCTTCGGCAACGAGATTCCTCGACTCCGCTTCGCTGCGCTCGGAATGACAGTTGGGTTAGGGGTGGAGGTAGGTTTGGGCGATGGGGAGGGCTGAATCCAGGGGGGCGTTTGTGGCGTCGAGCCAGTGGATGCGGTGGTCTTCGAGGCGGAACCAGGCGTACTGGCGTCGGGCGATGCCGTGGGTGCGGAACTTGATGCGCTGGACAGCTTCTTCCAGGGTGAGTTCGCCGGCGATGTGGGCGGCGAGTTCCTGGTATCCGACGCCGGACATGGAGGGCATGGAGGGGGTGCAGCCCGCATCCAGGAGGCTGCGGACTTCACTTAGAAAGCCATTACTGAGCATGTGGTCGACGCGGCTGTCGATGCGGGCGTAGAGGGCCTCGCGGTCCATGGTGAGGCCGAGGATGAGGGCGTTGACGTCGGGGTTTTTGGGTCTTGGGTTGGAGGCGGGGTTCTTGGCGCCGGAGAGGTGGATTTCCAGGGCGCGGAGGACGCGGCGGGGGTTCTGGGGGTCGGTGCGTTCGGCGGTGACGGGGTCTATGGCCTGGAGGAGTTCGAAGAGGGGCCAGACGCCGCGTCGTTGCAGCTGAAACTCGAGGTCGGCGCGGATGGCGGGGTTTGGGGGGACTTTGGGGGGCTGCCAGCCTTCGAGCAATGCCCAGACGTACTGGCCGGAGCCGCCGACGAGGATGGGAAGCCGGCCGCGGCTTTGGACGTTTTCGACAGCGTCGCGGGCGTCTTCGAGGAAGAGGGCGAGGCTGTAGGTGTCGCCGGGGGTGCGGATGTCGAAGAGGTGGTGGGGGACGAGGGCCTGGTCTTGGGGGGTGGGTTTGGCGGTGCCGACGTCCATGCCCTGATAGACCTGGCGGCTATCGGCGTTGATGATTTCGCCGTTCAGCTTTTGGGCGAGTTCGATGGCGAGGGCTGTCTTGCCAACGGCGGTGGGGCCGACGACGGCGACCAGGGGAGGGGATGGTTGGGAGGGGGACACCCTCACCTCAATCCTCTCCCAGGACGGGAGAGGAGGTAAGAGGGGGCGGAGATTAAGGTTTTCCAAAGGTCTCCAGGATGGGAGAGGAGGGGGAATGGATTGTGGCGTTTGAGGGAATGGTGGGAGGTGGTATGAAGTTGGGGAGGGGGGTTCATGGGCGGGCGCCTTTGACCTGAGCGGTGAGTCTGACGATTTGGGCGAACTGGTCGGCGTCGAGGCTTGCGCCGCCGACGAGGGAGCCCTGGATGCTGGGCTCCTGGAGGAAGCTAGCGACGTTTTCGGGGTTAACGCTGCCGCCGTAGAGTACGGAGGCGTTTTGGGCGGTCGATTCGTCGTAAAGCTTGGAGAGCTCGGCGCGGATGGCGCCGCCGGTGATGTCGGCGACGACGACGGGGGTGGCGGGGACGCCGGTGCCGATGGCCCACACGGGTTCGTAGGCAATGATGACGCCTGAGGGGTCTTCGATGCCGTCGAGGGCGGTTTCAAGCTGGCGACGGACGACGGCTTCGGCGGCTCCCTGACGACGGTGGCTGAGGGTCTCGCCGACGCAGAGGATGGGCGTGAGGCCGTGGTCGACGGCGGCTTTCATCTTCTGTCCGACGATGTAGTAGCCCTCCCGCATGAGGTGTCGTCGCTCCGAGTGGCCGATGATGACGTAGCGGCAGAGGCCCTGGAGCATGGTGGGGGAGATTTCGCCGGTGAAGGCGCCTGCGGGTTGGTGGTGGAGGTTCTGGGCGCCGAGGGCTATGTTCGAGTCTTTGAGAATTTCGTTGATGGGGAAGAGGGAGATGAAGGGCGGGCACAGGACGGTCTGGACGTTGTTGGGGGGGTCTTCGCCCAGCAGTTGCCGAACCTTGGAGGCGAGGATTACCGCCTCGTGGACGGTGGTGTTCATCTTCCAGTTGCCGACGGTATAGATTTCAGGATGCTGCATTAGTGGTTATGTCGGAGGAGTGGGTTCTTGCCTTCGCAGGCACAGGGGTGGGGTTGGTTCCGGCGGCGAGATTCCTCGACTGCGCTTCGCTTCGCTCGGAATGACATGTGGGAGGGGGAGGGAAGGGGGGCATGGGGTTAGGCGCCGAACTTGGAGATTTTGCCGGCGTGGGCGAGGGCAAGGGGCATGAGTTCCACAGCGCGGATGGTGCCCATGATGCCGAGGGCGCAGGAGCGTTCGTTGAAGGCGGGCGGGCCCTGGGACCTGGTCCAGGGGGACTTGAGGAGGAAGGGAACGGGGTGCCAGCTATGGTTGGCCATTATGGACGGGGTGGAGTGGTCGCCGACGATAAGAAAGACGTCTGGGCGGAGGTTGAGAATCCGGGGGATGAATGCGTCCAGCTCTTCCAGGACGCGAACTTTTTCGTCGAAATTGCCGTCCTCGCCGGCGGTATCGGCGGGCTTGTAGTGAATGAAGAAGAAGTCGTGGTTGTTCCAGTGCTTCTCCATGGTCTCGACCTCGTCGGTGAAGGTGTCGCCAGTGGCGAGGACGTTCATGCCGAGAATGGTGGCGAGGCCGCGGTACATGGGGTAGGCGGCGATGGCGGCGGGGTTGAGTTGGTAGGCGTGGGCCATGGAGGGGAGATGGGGCATGCCGGAGAAGCCGCGGAGCATGACCATGTTTGCGCGCTCTTCCCGGATGAGCTTTTGTCGGGCCTGGCGGACGAACTCGTTGGCGGCGTCGGCGGTGGCGCGGGCGGCGAGGGAAAGGGCCTTGACGTTCTGGAGGGCGATGCCGGTGCGCTGGGGATCCATTTCGGTGAGGTTGTCGGAGAGGCCGTTGCCGCGCATGCGTAGGACGAAGCGGTAGTCTCTGACAGGGTAGACGCGGATGTCGAGGGAATCTACCTGGATGCGGTCAAGCTCTGAGCAGAGGGTTTCGCATAGGGACGTGGGGATGCGGCCGGCGCGTCGGTCGAGGAGGAGGCCGTGATCGTCGACGGTGCAGAAATTGCCGCGGGCGACGACATCGCCCTCCTGGAAGTCGACGCCGTGGACGCCCATTGCCTCGAGGGCACCGCGGCCTATGAGGTATTGGAGGGGGTCGTAGCCGAAGAGGGCGAGGTGGCCGGGGCCGCTTCCCGGGGTGACGCCGGGCATGACGGGGATGGTGAGGCCGAGGGCGCTCTCGCCGGCGGTGGAGTCGATGTTGGGGAGGCGGGCGGTCTCGAGCTCGGACCGGCCAGTCTCCGGATGGGGTAGGCCGCCGAGGCCGTCCACGACGAGCATGACAATCTTGGAGGGGGTTGTGTGATAGATGTCGCGGAGAAGGGGGAGGTCAATCATTTTGGTTCAAGCAATCCGGGCGGCGCATGAATCACCCCCTCTTCCCTCTATGGAGGGGGAGGGGGAATACTGGATTCCGGCGCTGGCCGGAATGTCGGGTATAAAAGGGTCTCCGTTCGCCGAGACTTCTGCTTAACCCATCTATCAGCCCTGCTGACATCCCGATGACCCTCACCTCAATCCTCTCCCAGGACGGGAGAGGAGGGAAGAGGAGGGGGATATGAAGGTCTTGCAAAGGTCTCCAGGACGGGAGAGGAGGGAAGAGGAGGCGGAGATGAAGGTCTTGCAAAGGCCTCCAGGACGGGAGAGGGGGGAAGAGGGAGGCGGGTGTGACAGGTGCGCAAAGGCCTTCCATCGAAGGGGAGGGGGAGGAGAGGTGGGGAGCCATAGTGGAGGGCTGTTTCAACGGGAGGTACTCCTGGCCGATGGGATGGATGCGGTGAGGAGGGCGCCGCGGGAGGGGAGGGCGGAGATGCCCGGCAGTTCCCTACCTTCCAGGAACTCTATCATTGCGCCGCCTCCACTTGATACGTGGTCCATGTGATGTCCGAGCCCCAAGGACTCAACGGCCTTTGCCGTGGAGCCACCCCCGATTATAGTAGTCCCGTGCAGCGAGGCCAAGTGGTTGGCAATGGTGGTTGTGCCGGAGGCGAAGGTGCTTACTTCGAAGACACCCATCGGTCCGTTCCAGATAATGGTGCCGCACTGGTCGAGCAGGCGGCAGAAGCGTTCGACGGTCTTGGGGCCGATGTCCAGGATGCGCATGCCCTCGGTTACTTCTTCGACGGGGAAGACGCCGATTCTGGAGGGGGTGGCGCTGATTTCGGAGGCGGCGACAACGTCGACGGGCAGATAGATGGAGGCTGAGCGGCTGCGCACGAGCCTGGCGGCGTAGTCGAGCAGATCTTCCTCGACGAGGGAGGCGCCCACGGGTTTTCCCTGGGATTTGAGGAAGGTGGCGGCCATGCCGCCGCCGATGAGGATGAGTTCGGAGCGATTAACGAAATTCTCGATGAGCTTCAGCTTATCGCTGACCTTGGCGCCGCCGAGGACTACGGCGAGGGGGCGGCGAGGGGACTGGAGAGCTTCGCCGAGGACTTCCAGTTCGCGCTGAAGGAGGAGGCCCGCGGCGGAGGGGAGCAGTCGGGGGAGACCTACGATGGAGGCGTGGGCGCGGTGGGCTGCGCCGAAAGCATCGAGGACGAAGATGTCCGCGAGGGCGGCCAGTTCGTCGACGAATTGGGGATCGTTGGCCTCTTCGCCGGCATGGAAGCGGAGGTTTTCCAGGAGGGCGACCTCGCCGTGGGTCATTTCAGCAACATGGCGGGCGACTTCGGGGCCGATACAGTCCTGGAGGGCGGCAACGGGGCGTCCCAGCAGGTTTGCGAGGCTGCGGGCCACGGGTTTGAGGCGGAGTTCTTCGACGACGCGTCCCTTGGGTCGGCCCAGGTGGGAGCAGAGGACCACCTTGCAGTTTCGCTCCAGAAGATAGTCCACGGTGGGCAGGGTTACGCGGAGACGGTGGTTGTGTTCGTCGGTGATTTCCGGGTTGCTGGGGTCGAGGGGGACGTTGAAGTCGGCGCGGAGCAGAATGGTCTTGCCGGCAACGTCCAGGTCGTGGAGGGTTTGCTTATTGGTGAGTGTCATATGGGTGTGGCTAGGACCTTCCATGGGAGATGTTGGGATTCGCGAGATTGCGGGCGAAGTCGAGGAGGGGCTGCAGGGAGTCCGGGTCCAGATTTGCGGCATTGAGGGATTCCGCAGCCCGATTGAAGTGTTCGTCGACACTGGCTTCGGCATCGGAGCGGACGTTGTTGGCGTCGAGGAGGGCGAGGAGTTGGTGGTGGTCGTCAGGCTCCAGGACTCGTTTGAAATAGATGTCGCCGAGGGCGCGTTTCGTGCTGAGGTCTGCGGTCTCCAAGAGGACAGCGACGGGGTAGAGCTTTTTCTTGTTGAGGAGACGGGGGCTGGCGCCGCCGTTTTCGTTGTCCCAGACGGCCTGGATGTCCTGGCGGACCTGGTAGGCGAGGCCGAGATGGTGTCCGGCCTGCTGAAAGGCATCGACGGTTTCGCTTCTGCCGGTGGCGGCAAGAGCGCCGAGGGTCATGGCGCAGGATGTGACGCTGCCGGATAGGTCTGAGGCCATTTTGGTCCAGGAGGAGCGGGAGACGTCGAGGCGTTCCTGGAGGGAGAGTTCGAGAAACTGGCCCTCACACATGCGGATGCAGGCTTCGTCGAGCAGGCCGAGGGAGCGGATTACCCTGTCTAGGGGAAGTCCGTGGTCGGCGAGGCGGAAGAGGGCGCTGCGGCCGAGGGCGTGGAGGCCGTCGCCCACGTTGATGGCCTGGCCGGGGCCCCAGACCCACCAGACGGAGGGGCGGGCTTCCTGCCGGGGGTTGCCGTCCTGCACGTCCTTGTGGACCTCAATGAAGGTGTGGACGAGTTCCATGGCGGCTGCGGCGGGAAGGGCGTGGGCGTGGGCGCCGGAGGCGGCGTGGCAGGATAGGAGGGTGAGGAGGGCGTAGGGCCGCGGAGGGCGAGGCTTTGGGAGGGGTTCGCCCTGCTGGGTGGCCCAGCCAAGCTGGTAGAGCATCATGTTGTAGAGAAGACCTTCGCGGGGGCGGAGGATCTCCTCGAGTTCCGCGTCGAGGTCGGCGTGGAGGGGTTCGAGGTCCTGGATAGTCAGGCGCATGGTTGGCTCATTGAACTGCCTCTGAGGATAGGGGTTGGAGTTGGAGATATCAGGGAGCACCCCCATCTCAATCTTCCCCCATCGAGGGGGAAGAGGTGAAGAGGAGAAGGTTGGTTGTTGGTTTTCATTGTACAGGTACGCCGCAGGCTTCCTTAATCTGTTCTGGGGTGATGGCGCCGGCGCGGAGGATTCTGGGTCTCTCTCCAGTGATGTCGACTACCGTAGAGGGTTGACCGCGATGGGCGGGGCCACCGTCGACGATGAAGTCGATGGTGTCTCCCAGGCTGCGTTGGACGTCCTGGGCGGTCAGGGGGTCGGGGCCGCCGCTGGGGTTGGCGCTGGTGCCGACGATGGGCTTGCCGAGGGCGCGGGCGAGGGCGCGGGGGACGTGGTGGTCGGGGACGCGGACGCCGACGGCGCCGGTGGGGCCGAGGAGGGGGTCCGGGAGACCGGGGACGGGTTCGAGGACGAGGGTGAGGGGGCCGGGCCAGAAGGCGCGGGCGAGGGCGTGGAAGTGGGGGGAATCGGGCAGGGCGACGAGTTCAACGTGGTCGGAGTCTGCGAGGAGGAGGGGGAGGCCCTTTTGGGCGCTGCGGCCCTTGACGCGGAGGATTCTGGCGAGGGCCGAGGGGGAAAAGGAGTCGCAACCGAGGCCATATAGGGTATCGGTGGGGTAGGCGACCACCCCATTACTGCGGAGGAACTCCGCGGCCCGTTCTATGCCTTTCTGAATGTGAATCGAAAGCATACTTTCGTTAAGACCGCTCACAGGCGTGAAACTTGACTGAGAACGGGGAGTGAGTATAGCATAGGCACTAATCTCAGGTACAGGGTGGCCGTGCAAGGGCGTGACTCGGCAAATGTATGAGGAGCCACTGAATCCGGAGCTTTTTGCTTTACGGCGGGCTGTTGCCCGCCTTTTAGTTTGAAGGAGCCAATGACAGTTCAGCAGACTACGCCAAGCCGCCGAATCGCAACCAGCGACGACTTGGAAGTTTCCGCCTACCTTGAAATTGCCAAGGAGAAAGAGGGACAGGGCTCGCAGCGACCTGAGGAGACGCCCAAGGTATCCGAGGGCGTGGTCATCATCGACTTCGGGTCGCAGTACAGCCACCTGATTGCACGCCGGATCAGGGAATTGAACGTGTACAGCGAGGTTGTGCCGCACACGGCAGGGTGGGAAGAGGTTGAGGGGATGAACCCCAAAGGGGTGATTCTCTCCGGGGGGCCGGCGAGCGTGTACGATAGCGATGCGCCACTAGCGCCGGGCTGGGTCTACCAGAAGGAGATGCCGGTGCTGGGGATCTGCTACGGGATGCAGGTGCTGGCCCACCAGCTGGGTGGGAAGGTGGCCCCGAGCGCCAAGCGCGAGTATGGTCACGCAGTGCTTCATCAGAACCTGACGGACTCGGTGCTGTTTCAGGGACTGGACGCGACCATGCCGGTGTGGATGAGCCACGGAGACCAGATTCAGAGCATGCCACCCGGTTTCTCATCCCTGGCGTACACGGACAACTCGCCCGTTGCGGTAATGGCGGGGTTCAACAACGTGTTCGGGCTGCAGTTTCACCCGGAGGTGGCGCACACCCCGCAGGGCAAGGGGATACTGGAGAATTTCCTGTATCGCATCTGCGGATGCCAGAGCCGGTGGACGGTGGACAACTTTGTGTATGCGGCGATCCAGAAGGTGCGGGAGCAGGTGGGAAACGGGAAGGTAATCTGCGCACTTTCTGGAGGGGTGGATTCGGCGGTGACGGCAACGCTGATACACCGGGCGGTGGGGAACCAGTTGACGTGTATTTTCGTGAATAACGGGCTTCTGAGGAGGGAGGAGGCGGAGAGGGTGCAGCGGACGTTCCAGCAGAATTTGAGCATGAACCTACTGTACCTGGACGCCTCAGAGCGGTTTCTCGACCGGTTGGTGGGGGTGACGGACCCGGAGCATAAGCGGAAGGTAATCGGGGAGGAATTCATCCGGGTCTTCGAGGACGCGGCTGCGGACCTGAGCGACGCGGACTTCCTGGCCCAGGGGACGCTGTATCCGGACGTCATTGAGAGTCAGACTTCGGAGAACCAGGCGTCGGCGACCATCAAGACGCATCACAACGTGGGCGGGCTGCCGAAGGACATGAATTTGAAGCTGGTGGAGCCGTTGCGGTATTTGTTCAAGGACGAGATTCGAGGGGTTGGGTCGGCGCTGGGACTGCCGGAGGAGATTGTGATGCGGCAGCCTTTTCCGGGGCCGGGGCTGGCCATTCGTTGTCTCGGAGAGGTGACGCCGGAGAAGCTGGAAATTCTGCGGGCGTGCGATTGGATAGTGATGGACGAGATCAAGGGGGCGGACCTGTATCGTCACCTGTGGCAGACCTTTGCGGTGCTCACGGACGCGCGAAGCGTCGGGGTGATGGGGGACTTTCGCACTTATGGATATGCTGTGGCGGTTCGCGCAGTTTCCAGCGAGGATGCGATGACGGCGGACTGGGCGCGACTGCCGTACGAGGTACTGGCGAGAATCTCCAGTCGAATCGTCAACGAAGTCCCGCAAGTGAACCGGGTGGTGTACGACATCACCAGCAAGCCGCCGGGGACTATTGAATGGGAATGAGAACCGGTTGTAAAGCGGTAAAAGCCATGGGAATGAGAATAGGGTAGCCAGATGCGCGTGTTGGTAATAGGTTCCGGGGCGAGGGAGCACACCCTGGCCTGGAAGCTGAGCAGGAGTCCGAAGGTGGATAAGGTCTTCGTGGCTCCGGGGAACGGCGGGACGCAGGAGGTTGCCACGAACGTGGGCATCCAGGCGGGTGATATTCCGAAACTGGCGATGTTCGCGAGGAAATATTCCATAGATCTGACGGTGGTAGGCCCGGAGGACCCGTTGGCGAACGGGATAGTAGACCGGTTCCAGATGGCGGGGCTTACGATTTTCGGCCCATCGCGGGACGGGGCGCGCATTGAGGCGAGCAAGTCGTTCGCGCGGATGCTGATGCGGAAGTATGACATTCCAGCGCCGGAGTTCAAGATTTTCGACACTTATGCCGAGGGATACGAGTTTCTCTCCAATCACGAAGGCCAGGTGGTGGTGAAGGCGGACGGACTTGCCGGGGGCAAGGGCGCCCTGATATGTCGAGACCAGGAAGCGGCCATAAATGCGCTGTACGACTGCATGGAGGACCGCATTTTCGGGTCTGCGGGGGCCACGGTGGTGGTGGAGGAGATGTTGGAGGGGCAGGAGATCAGCGTGTTCGCGTTTACGGACGGAGAGAACGTGTCGTCCCTCATCGCGGCCTGCGACTACAAGCGGCTGCTGGATGGAGACCGGGGTCTGAACACGGGGGGGATGGGCAGCTATTCGCCGGCGGACGTGTGGGACAAGGAACTGGAGCGGCAGATCCGCAAGCAAGTCATGGAGCCTGTTGTGAAGGGCATGGCCAGCGAGGGATACCCGTACCGGGGGGTCCTCTACGCAGGGCTGATGCTGACTCACGACGGAATACGGGTGCTGGAGTTCAACTGCCGCCTGGGAGACCCGGAGACGCAGGTTATTCTGCCGCCGATGAAGTCGGACCTGGCGGAGGTGATGCTGGCGACGATCAGCGGAGGTCTGCGGAGGAAGAGGGTGGACTGGGGGAACCAATCGTGCGTAGGGGTGGTGGTGGCATCGAGGGGCTACCCGGGCGAGTACCGGCGGGGGCTGGAGATTGACGGGCTGGACACGGTGGACAGGGATATACTAGTCTTCCATGCCGGAACCAAGAGGGAAGATTCGCAGGTGGTGACGTCCGGGGGGCGCGTGGTGACGGTGGTGGGCACCGGCCCGACGGTGACGGACGCCCACGAGAGGGTCTACGACAACGTGGAACGGGTGACGTTCCAGGGGTGTCATTTCAGAAGGGACATCGGCCTCATCGAGGGGGAACCGCCCCCTGGGGAGAGGCCAACTAACGCTTGAAAGGTGAAGTGAATGAGTAGAGTCGGCGTGGTAATGGGAAGCTCTTCCGACGAGCCTGTGGTTCAGGCAACCGTCGATGTGTTGGAGGACCTGGGAATAGACTACGAGGTGCGGGTCATGTCCGCACATCGAAGGCCCAAGGCGGTGATGGAGTACGCGGTTTCGGCACGGGACCGGGGGATTGAGGTCTTGATCGGCGCAGCGGGAGGGTCCGCAGCGCTTCCGGGAACGCTGGCCGCATGGTCGACGTTGCCGGTAATCGGGATACCGCTGGCGAGCAGCGAGCTTGGCGGATCGGACGCGCTGACGGCGATTGCGCAGATGCCTCCGGGAGTGCCGGTGGCGTGCGTTGCCGTGGGGTCGTGGGGCGCTCGGAACGCGGCGTACCTGGCGGCGGAGATACTGGCCCTCAAACACGAGAGCATCAGGGAGTCTTATGAGGCCTACAGGAAGAAGCTCCAAGAGGGGTAACGGTGGGGGTGACATGGGTGGCGGACCGGCTGGCAGACGCGGACGTCCGGTGAAGAAGCCGACGATGCCCGACAAGGGGCCGGCGGTTATCTGTGACTTTGACGACACGACGGTTTTGGAGAACGTGGCGGAGATGCTGCTGAAGAAGTTCGGCGGCGAAGGCTGGGAGGAGTACCAGAAGCTGAACGTGCGGCACCGGATGTCGTTGAAGGAGTACCAGGAGCGGGCGTTTCAGACGGTGGGGGTTAGCCGGGAGGAGATGAAGAACCACGTGAAGGAGAACGCCACCCTTCGTGGGCACTTCAAGGAGTTGTACGAGCATTGCCGAGAGAATGATATTCCCCTGGCCATCGCGACGATGGGGCTGGACTTCTACGTGGAGGCGCTGCTGGAACGGGAGGGGATGGAGTCGGTGGAGACCTACGCGGCGGACACGGAGTTCACGGACGAGGGAATTCGTTACGAATACCGGTATGCTTCCAAGGACTGCTGGCAGCCTGGAAATTGCAAGTGCGTTGTGCTGGAGCGGTACAGGGATAAGGGACACTCGGTGATTTTCTTTGCGGGTGACGGGAAGACGGATATCTGCCCGGCGGACCGCTCGGACCGGGTCTTTGCCCGCCGGTACCTGGAGGAGCACCGGGAGGAGCAGGGCCTGCCGTACGTGAAGCTGACGGACTTCTCCAACATGGTGAAGGAGCTCAAGGAGTTGAGGGGGAGGAGGGAAGAAGATGGATTTCCGCCTTCGGCGACCCGTACATTACTTCCGGACGCACCCCCTTCAACACCCCAGTCACCCCCATCTCAATCTTCCCCCATCAAGGGGGAAGAAGAGAAGACGGATTCAGGCTTCGGGGGAGTCGAGGAATGATTGAACGGTACACCCGGCCAAGGATGGGAAGGGTGTGGTCGGAGCGGAACAAGTATGACCTGTGGATGCAGGTAGAGTTGGCGGTGTGCGAGGCGTGGACGGAGGAGGGGACGGTGCCGGTTTCCGACATGGAGAAGCTGCGAGGGGCGACGTACGACTACGAGAGGCTGGAGGAGATTCTGGCCGTTCACCGGCATGAGATGACGGCGTTTCTGCAGTCGATCACAGAAGGTATCGGACCGGAGGGTCGGTGGCTGCACCTGGGGTTGACGACGAGCGATGTTTGGGACACGGCGACGAGCCTTCAGATCCTGGACGCCATCGAACTGCTGGATGAAGAGATAGACGCACTGATGGACGCCATCCGGGTGCGGGCGCTGGAGCACAAGGACACGCTGATGATAGGGCGGACGCACGGCATACACGCGGAGCCTGTGACCTTCGGGTTGAAGCTGGCGGTGTGGTATGACGAGATGCGGCGGAATAAGGACCGGTTGGCTCATGCGCGGGCAACGATGGCCTACGGGAAGCTATCCGGGCCGGTCGGGACCCACGGGACTGTGCCGCCTACAATTGAGGCGGCGGTGTGCAAGCGGTTGGGGTTGAAGGCGGCGCCCGCTTCCACGCAGATATTGCAACGGGATCGGCACGCCGAATATATGACTACGCTGGCGCTGATTGCCGCTTCCCTGGAGAAGTTCGCGACGGAGATCCGGGGGTTGCAGAGGACGGAGATACGGGAGGTGGCGGAATCGTTTCCGAAGGGGCAGCCGGGGTCATCGTCGATGCCGCACAAGAGGAACCCGGAGCTATCGGAGCGGGTGTGCGGGCTGGCGCGTTTGATTCGGGGTCATGCGACGACGGCGCTGGAGAACGTGGCGTTGTGGCACGAGCGGGACATAAGCCATTCGTCGGCGGAGCGGCTGATACTGCCGGATGCTTCGATAGCGCTGGACTATGCGCTGAGCCTGATGACGGGGCTAGTGCGCGATCTGAACGTGGACGCCAACCGTATGATGTACAATATCGAATCGACGCACGGGGTGCTGTTTTCCCAGCGGGTGCTGCTTGCCCTGATTGAGCAGGGGATGGAGCGGGAACCGGCGTACAGCATCGTCCACAACCGGGCGATGGAGAGCTGGGAGAAGGGCGAGGACTTTCGGGAGATGATGAGGTCCGACCCGGACGTAAGCCGGGCCCTGCCGGCGGAAGAATTGGAATCGTTATTTGACTACAGATATTATGTTAGGCACGTGGACGAGATATTCGAGCGTGTCGGGCTGAAATAGGAGGAATGGATGGAAGCACTGATGGAGACCCGTCTGCCCAACCTGATGTACCGGGGCAAGGTGCGGGACACGTACAATCTGGATGACGAGACGCTGCTGATGGTGGCCTCGGACAGGATATCGGCCTTCGACGTGGTGCTGCCCACGGGCATACCGTTGAAGGGGCTGGTGCTGAGCCGGATATCGTCCTTCTGGTTTGACAAGACGGCGCACCTGATACCGAACCACCTGATAGCCATGGGAGACGCGCCGGGGGCGATTCCGGCTGGGTCGCCGGTGGGCGAGGTGCCGGAGAACATTGCCCGGCAGGCGATGGTGGTGAAGAAGGCGGACAGAGTGGACGTTGAGTGCATAGTGAGGGGATACCTGGCCGGGTCCGCATGGTCGGAGTACCGGAGGGAGGGAACGGTATTCGGAAAGCCGATGCCTTCCGGGCTGAAGGAAGGACAGATCTTCCCGGAGCCGATCTTCACGCCGACGACCAAGGCGGAGGAGGGGCACGACGAGAATATCAGCATCGCTGAGGTGAGGAACATGGTGGGGGACGACGTGGCGGCGCAGCTGGCGGAGAAAAGCATTGCGGTATATGAGTTCGCCAGGGACTATGCGTCGGAGAAGGGGATAATTCTCGCCGACACGAAGCTGGAGTTCGGGTTCGTGGACGGGGAGTTGATCTTGATAGACGAGATATTCACGCCGGATTCGAGCCGATTCTGGGACATGGAAGGGTACGAGCCGGGGAAGGACCAGCCGAGCTTCGACAAGCAGTATGTGAGGGACTGGCTGGTGGCGCAGGGATGGGACAAGGAGCCGCCGGCGCCGGAACTGCCGGATGAGATTGTTCGGAATACGTCCGACCGGTATCAGGAGGCGTTTCGACGGCTGACCGGCATGGAGCTTCTGTCTTAGAGAAGTGTGAGGACGTGGTTAGATCATCTTCATCCTTGCGACAGGCTCGGTACAGGCTCGATCTTTCCCCATCGAGGGGTAAGAGGGAAGGCTGGATTCCGGTTTTCGCCGGAATGGCTAGAGGCGTGGGAGAAGAGTGGGCCCTGCATCCGTCAGGGAACGGAGGAAGGGGGAGATTACCCTCACCTCAATCCTCTCCCAAGACGGGAGAGGAGGGGAAAAGGGAGAGGATTAAGCGGCGATAGTTGGATTATGGAGAGGATAATTGCCTGAAAGCAGCAGAAGAAGCAGGGCCAAGCGGAGCCGTCATTCGCCGAACAGAAGGCGACGTGCGGCGGCGCGCACGAGTCGGACTCAGATAGACATAGCGGGATCGAGGCCGCGGATACGTCCACGGACGTGGAAGAGGATACGCCGGTGGGCACTGTACGTGGTGCTCGTTATCGCCGCTGCCGCGGTAATCGGGGGGATTCTGGTGGCTGACATCGGCAACAACTTCCTGGGAGGCGGTGTGGTGGATTCCGGGTCCGGGGAGGAAGTTGGGGAGCGGATTGCGCCTATGCCTCTGATCTACCGTCCGAGTAACCACATTGCGCCGGGGAGCACGTGGGATGGGGAGTATAACTCCACGCCGCCGACCTCCGGTCCCCACTGGGACACGGGCTGGGCGGGCTGCGGCTTCTTCGAGGAGGAATCGCCGGACGAGCAGATGGTGCACAACATGGAGCACGGACAGGTGATCATCAGCTATAACCTTTCGGACGAAGGGCAGATCGATGAGCTGCGGGAGATTGCGCGCGGTCTGCCGGGACGGCGCAGCTGGATGATAATGCGTCCGTACTCCAAGATCGCGGAGGGGCAGATTGCCCTGACGGCGTGGGGCTGGAAGGATGAGTTTCCCGTAGCGCAGTTGACGGAGGAGCGGGTGAGGAGTTTCTACGACGCCCACAGGAACAACTCCGGGGTGGAGTCGATACCCTGTGGCGGGTACATGAGCTAGCTTGAGATACCTGGCCCGCATCTTCGTGACGCTGAAGCCCACGGTGAACGATCCACAGGGCGAGACGGTGCTGGCCGGATTGAGGACGCTGGGTTTCGATTCGGCCAGGAGCGTGCGGGCGGGGAAGTATTTCGAGATGAGGGTGGAGTCGGGCAGCAGGGAGGAGGCGGAGGCGGAGGTGCGGGAGATGTGCGACCGGCTGCTGGCGAACCCGGTGATGGAGGAGTTTTCGTTCCGGCTCACGCCTGAGTTGGACTGAGAATTGGGGCGAGGGCGGGATTGGGGGGGCGGCGTGGATTGAGGGTAGTAGCGCGTCGCGCCAATATACTTGTGTGTTAAGGGCTATCGAGATAGGGACACTCATGCGGTCGCACAGCGCCTGCGTGTCGACAAGTTTCCTCTCGCCATTCAACGCCGGGCGCAACGGAAGCTGATGCTCTTGAACAATGCCAAAACCATCAACGACATGAGAATTCCTCCTGGGAATCGGTTGGAAGCACTTTCCGGAGACAGGAGTGGGGAGCACAGCATACGTATCAATAGTCGGTGGCGTATCTGCTTCGTCTGGAGCGATGGGGACGCCCATGGGGTTGAGATAGTGGATTATCACTGAGGAGAAGCTGGAAGGAGACATGACGATGACTTCAACGACAGGTTGCGATGCGGAAAGACTGGCGCCAATTCACCCTGGAGAGGTCCTGGATGAGGAGTTCCTGAGGCCGATGAATCTCACCCAGTACCGCCTGGCCAAGGCCATCGGCGTGGATCCGCGTCGGATTCATGCCATCGTTCAGGGAGAGAGGGCCATTACCGCGGAGACTGCGCTGTTGTTGTCTCGCTACTTTGGCAACTCGGCGGGGTTCTGGATGGGGTTGCAGAGCCAGTATGAACTCGAGGTTGCCGAAGAACGACTGTCTGATCGTCTGGAGATGGTGGAGACTTATTCTCCTTAGAGTGGGGTCGGGAAGAAGCGCAGGGAAGGTGTGTTTTATGCCCCGCGTAGACAGGAGAGGGAACTGGGATGTGTCAGGCAGCGAGGCACGTTGGAAAGACGGGCGGTTCTCGAACCGTCCCTACCGGATACGGCGTCGATAGGGGGTGGGGGGTCAGGTGGTGATGGTGCCCTTGGTGGAGGGGACGCGGCCTGGGCTTCTGGGATCTGGTTCGAGGGCGCGGCGGAGGGACTTCGCGAGAGCTTTGAAGATGGCTTCGGCCTTGTGGTGGCCGTTTTTTCCTTCGAGGATGCGCACGTGGAGGTTCAGCTTGGCTTCGAGGGCGAAGGACTCTAGGAGGTGGTCAACCAATTCGCCCGGTAGAGTCTCGACCATTTGACCTTCTAGGTTGGAGTTGATCACGGCGTAGCCCCGACCGCTGAGGTCGACGGCGACCATGGCGAGGGTTTCATCGAGGGGGACGATAGCGTGGCCCATGCGGTGAATGCCCGCGCCGTCGCCCAGGGCTTCGCGGAAGGCGCGTCCGAGGCAGATGCCGGCGTCCTCGACCAGGTGATGCCAGCCGGTCTCCAAGTCGCCCTGAGCTTGGAGGGTAATATCAATGAGGCCGTGGCGGCTCAACTGGTTTATGAGATGGTCGAGCATGCCGTTGCCGGTTCCCACGTCTGATTCGCCCTGGCCGTCCAGGTTGATGCTGAGGCTTATTTGGGTCTCTCGGGTGGAGCGTTCGAGGGTTGCCTTTCTGTGTTCCATGCTAACCCCCTATGACTTCGCGCAGGGCCTGGACGAAGCCGTCGGTCTCGTGGGGGAGGCCGACGCTGACGCGGAGACAGTCCTTCATGGCGTCGTCGGCGTAGGCACGAACGAAGACGCCCTTTCGAGCGAGGTCCTGGAAGATCCGCTCGCCCTGGCCTTCGGGAAGACGCATCATCATGAAGTTGGCGGCTGAGGGTATGGGGGTGACGCCGGGGATTTCCTGGAGGAGGGCAAACATTCTCTCCCGTTCCTCCACGACGGGCCTGATGTAGCTGAGGAGAAGGTCCTTATCCTCCAGGGAGGCGATGAGGGCGAGCTCGGCGGCGCGGTTCATGTTGTATGGGGGCTTGATGGTCATAATCAGGCGGGCGACGTCTGGATTCATGGCGCCGAGGCCCACGCGGAGACCGGCGAGTCCGGCCCACTTGCTGAAGGTGCGGAGGACGATGAGGTTCGGGTATTCGGAAAGTAGGGGCATGGCGGTCTGACCGCAGTATTCGTAGTAGGCCTCGTCGACTACCACCATGACGGGGAGTTCGAGGAGGCGGCGAATGTCTTCTTCGCTGGCGAGATTGCCAGTGGGGTTGTTTGGCTGGGCGAGGAAGATGATCTTTGAGCGATCATCGAGGGCGAGCTCGATGCTTTCGAGATCCAGGTTGAAATTCTTGTCGCGGGGAACGGGGACGACTTCGGCGTCGACGAGGTGGGTTGAGAAGCGGTACATGCCGAAGGTGGGGGTGGGCTCGATGATCTTGTCGCCCTTACCGACGAAGAGGCGGATGATGAGGTCTATAAGCTCGTCGCTGCCGTTGCCGCAGACGATGGTGTCGGCTGGGGTGCCGGTGTAATCGGAGAGGGCCTGGCGGAGGGTGGTCTGATCGGGGTCGGGGTAGCGGTTGTACTGGTCGAAAGCGCCGAGGGCCTCGGCAACTTTAGGGGAGGGGCCGTAGGAATTCTCGTTGCCGTTCAGCCGGATAATCTTGTCCGGGGGGATTCCGGCCTCGGAGGCCATGGCCTCGAGGGAGCGGACACCGTCGTAGCCGGCGGGAGCGCGCAGGTGGGGGAGTACCAGTTCCAAAACGTCCTTATTCATGGGTGGTGACCTCCTGGGAAGATTCCATCCTGATTTCCATGGCGCGGGCGTGGGCGGTTAGGCCCTCCCAGCGGGCGATGGTGGAGACGGCTTTTGCCATTTCCGGGAAGCTCTCGGGGTTGAGGCCGATGATGGGCATGGACTTCAGGAACTGGTGCACGCCAAGGGCGGATGAGAAGCGTGCGGTGCCGCCGGTGGGCATGACGTGGCTGGGGCCTGCGACGTAGTCGCCGACGACCTCCGGGGAGAATTGGCCGACGAAGACGCCGCCGGCGTTTCGGGCTTTATCGGCCCAGCGCCAGGGGTCGTCAACGAGGAGGCAGAGATGTTCGGGGGCGACCTGGTTCGCCAGCGTCATGGCTTCGTCCAGGGTGTCGACGAGGACGATGCATCCGCCGTTTCTGAGGGCGGTGACGGCGATGTCGTGGCGGTCGAGCATCTTGAGCTGGCGGTCGAGTTCGTCGTTGATATTGCCGGCCAGGGTGGAGGAGTTGGTGACGAGGATGGGGGATGCGAGGGGGTCGTGCTCCGCCTGGGCGAGAAGGTCTGCGGCGCAGTGGACGGTGTCGGCGGAATCGTCGGCAATGAGCACGGTCTCGGTGGGCCCGTAGAGGCCGTCGATGGCGACTTCGCCGTAGACCATCTGCTTGGCGAGGGTGACGAAGAGGTTACCGGGGCCGCAGATCATGTCCACCTTGGGGATGGGGCCCGCGCCGTAGGCCATGGCGCCGACGGCCTGGGCGCCGCCGACGCGAAAGACGCGGTCGACGCCGGCGATGGATGCGGCGGCCATGACTGCGGGGGAGGTTGAGGGCGTGCAGAGGATGACCTCTTCGACGCCGGCGACGCGGGCGGGGATGGCGGTCATGAGGACGGTGGAGGGGTAGGAGGCGGTGCCGCCGGGGGCGTAGACGCCAACGCGCTGCATGGGGATGAGGCGCTCGCCAAGGCCGCGGTCTGGGTCCATCCAGCCAGAGGGCATACTGCTCTTGTGGTAGTCTTCAACGCGGCGGGCGGAGAGGGTGAGGGCTTCGATTAGAGAGGCGTCTACCTGGGAGGGGGCGTTGTCGATTTCGGCTTTGTCCACCTCAAATTGGGATTCGTCTATGCCGTCCAGGAGGCGGGTGTAGCGGCGGACGGCTTCGTTGCCATCGCGGCGTACCTCGTCGAGGATGCGGCGGACGGACTGTTCGGGGGTGAGGGGTTCGCCGAAGATTTCGAGGGTGCGGCGGCGGGACTCAGGGGTGGGGGTGGAGGCTTCGGGCTGCCTTCGCTGGGCGAGGGCAGCCTTGCCGGCCTCGAAGCCAACATAGGTCTTCAGATACATTCAGGGGCTCCATTTGATGCCGGGCCGAGAAGAGGCCCAGAGATTTGAGTCATTGGCTTGTCAGGCAAGGTCCAAGCGCTCCTTGATCTGCCGGGCAGACTCGGTCACGGCAAACTGTCGGAAATCGCGCATTCGATTTCCGGGGAGCCGGTCGTAGACTTGCTTCAGGTTGGAGGAGGGATCGGTGAGGAAACCATCCACTTCCTGCTCGACGGTTGGGCTGTCCCTGTACATGCGGCGGGCGAGAAAGTGGAGACGGTCCCAGGAGAAGGGGCGGGCGCAGAATTGGGCGACCCAGGCCTGCCAGCTGCTGAGGGTGTCTTCGTCGATAAAGCCGACGCGGACGTAGCGGTCGGATTCGTGGAGGCGTTCGATAATCTTGTCCATGCCGGGGGCCTCAGTGCGGGCGCGCCTGTCCATATCGAGCTGCACGGCCCTGTCGAAGACGTTGGCCTTCAATTCGTCGGGAAAGAGGTCGCGGTTGCCGAAGAATGGACGGTAGACCTGGGTGATCCATGTTTCGTCGGTGACCAGGTGGCTGAGGTAGCCGGCGATGAAGGCGCGGGTGGCGGGACTATTCCTGGCGGCTTCAGTGAGGTGAGGGTTGGCGTGGAAGAGGCCCTCCGCGCCAGTGCCGACCTTCTCCACGGAAAGGGGGGCGAAGTGGGTGTGGGCGCGCTTCCACTTGGTGCGGGCGCGGATGTCGGGAGTGGTTGAGCCGAGGAGGAAGCTGCCGAGGTTGGCGCGGATTCCCGGGTCGTTGAGGGCGTCGAGGGTTTCCAGGGCGAAGCTGAAGTGGGTGGGGAGGTTCGGCATATCAGTTGGTCAGCTGCGAGAGTAGCTTCTCGTAGGTGATGCAGCGCTCCTTGAACATGTAGCCCACCGAGGAAGTGGAGATATCGGCGGCGCCGGCGTTACGTAGGTGGTCGATCATCTCCAGGAGGTTGTCCTGTTCGACGACCACGTTGACGGTGTACCAGCCCTCGCCGCCTACATTATACATCTTGGAGACGGTGGGGCCACGAAGGCCGGAGAGGTGAGGCTGGGAGAGCACGCGGGTGGCGATTTCTCCGGCGGACTCGCCTTTGATGTTGGCGGACAGGCGGTAGTGGGAGCGGGCCTGGAGGTAGCCTTCCAGCATTTCCAGGACGCGGCGGAGTTCCCGGAGGGTGCGAGGGTCTTTTCCGATGGTGTCCCTGTTGCCGATGAGACAGGCCTGGGAACTGAGGATACTGCCGTCCTCCAGGGGTCGCAGGCGGTTTTCCTTGAGGGTTTCCCCAGTGGAGGTGAGGTCTGCGATGACGTCGGCGAAGTTGGCGGCGGGGGCGGCTTCGATGGTACCGCTGGCGAATACGGGGGTGAAATAGTTGATGCCGTTTTCGAGGAGGAAGCGCTGGACCAGGTTTGGATACTTGGAGGCGACACGGAGGCGACGGCCGCTGCGGCGGAAGTCGAGGGCGAGGTCCGCAAGGTCGCTGAGGGTGGTGACGTCCAGCCAGGCATCGGGCACGGCCAGGACGAGTTCGCAGTGGCCGAAGCCGAGGTCCGGGATGATGACGATACCGCTGCCGGCCTCGCGGCGTCCTTCCAGGAAGCGGTCCAGGCCGGTAATGCCGACGTCGGCGCTGCCGTCCTCCACCTTGGATGTGACGTCGCCGGTACGCTGGAAGAGCACGGTGGTGGCGTCCAGCTTGGGTATGCTGCCGGTGTATTTGCGGGCACTGGGACGCCGGACTTTGAGGTTGCAGTTGCTGAGGAAGTCCAGGGTTGAGGTGTAGAGCGCGCCGTCGCTGGGGAGGACGAAGCGGAGGCCGTTGCTTGAGTCTGTCAACGGGAGGCCTCGCCTTGCTGGCGGAAGAGGAGCCGGTCTAGGTCGTAGGCGAAGCCGAGGGCGGGGACGTCCTTGGGGCTGCCCATGTTGCGGGCAAGGCCATCGTACCTGCCACCACCGCCGAGGGAGACTTCGCCGTCGCCGTCGATGAATTCAAATACGATGCCGGTGTAGTAGGCGATGCCGCGGGCCATGCCCAGGTCAAGGGTGACGGTGGCGCCGCCGAGGTCTGAGTCTTGCAGGAGGCGGGTGACGGTCTCCAGGGGCTGCAGGGCCTGGGAGTCGATGCCCTCGGAGCGGAGAAGGGCGTCCGCGGCGGCGAGGGCGGAGGCTGGGGGACCGTGGATGGCGGCGAGGGTGGAGGCAACGGACAACGCCCGCTGCATCTTGCTATGCTCGCCGGCGCCCTGGGCCTTGCGGAGGAGCCGTTCGGCGACTTCTTCGGGGGTGCGCTGGCCAAGGGCGGCGGAGTCTTCCCGCTCAATCATGGTTGCGATGATGCTGCGGGCCTCCTTGTCCTTCAGGCCGACGAGGCGGGCCATGACGCCGTTGGAGTTTTGACCGTTCGGGATGAGGCGGAATTTTTCGGCGCGGCTGCCGACGTTTCGCAGGCCGTCGTCGCCGTTGCGGAGGGTGCTGACGTTGTCGAGGATGAATACGCGGGCGCGCTCCGAGAGGGACATCTGCAGGGCGAGGCGGTTGTAAAGCCCGAGATCACCGAGGACGAGGTTCAGGTTTTTGACGCCGAGGGCCGCGAGTCCCTGACAGGCGAGGATGAGGGCTTCGGCGTCGGCATTCGAGTCGGGGGAGCCGATGAGTTCGATGCCGGTCTGGTGAAACTGGCGAAATTCGTCCTTATCTCTGCGGTATCTGAAGACGGGGCCGCCGTATTGGACGCGGATGGGGAGGCTGTCCAGGCGGTCTTCTTCCAGGCACCAGCGGAGGATGGAGGAGGTGAATTCGGGGCGGAGGCTAACGGGGTTGCCGCCGGGGTCGATGAAGGAATAGATCTGGGAGGCCATTTCGCCGCCACCCTTGCGGAGGAACATTTCGGTGGGTTCGAGAAGGGGGGTGTCAATGGCGTGGTAGCCGTTGTCTGAGAAAAAGTCGGAGAGGACGGCGTATGCGCGGTTGAGGGACAGGGTCTGAGCCTGCTCCAAGTCGCGGAAGCCTGGGAGTTTCTTGAGGTTCTCCATGATTGGGAGGGATTGTATAACAGGGGTTTGAAGGCGGGCAAGGTTGGGGGCGCATGGCGGCTTCGGCGTCGAGCTTCCGCGACTGCGCTCGGAATGGCGTGTGGGGGGGCCGCGCTGCGTTCAGGATGATATGAGGGAGAGGGGGAAGGGAGGGCTGGTTTGAAACCAGCCCCTACCGGGGACCATTGGGTGACTGCGGGCTGCCGGTCCTCGCGCCACCCCCAATCACCCCTGTCCCTTCGGCGGGTTCAGGACGGGCTCAATCTTCACCCGTCGAGGGGGAAGGGAAAAGATTGGATTCCGGCTGTCGACGAAATGACGGTTATTCAAGGGTCTGCCTTCTCGGGAACAAGGGAGGCGTATTTGGAGGAAAGGCGCCCCGACGGCAGATTCTTCGTCGCGGAGCCTCCTCAGAAAAAAGAGAGGGGCGCTTTGGTCCTCTTGGAGTGACGGTTGGGCGAGAGGGGGAAGGGGGCAACCACAAGGGATTGCCCCTACGGGGAGGGTTGGATGGGGTTTAGGGTGGGTTCCTGCCTTCGCAGGAACAAGGATTGGGGTGGGGGAGAGTTCGGCGGTTTCTGATGACGAGATTCCTCGACTCCGCTTCGCTGCGCTCGGAATGACGGTTGGTCGATGGGGGGGGAAGGGGGCAACCACAAGGGATTGCCCCTACGGGGAGGTTTGGATTCGGATGGGGAGTGGGTCCCCGCGTTCGCGAGGACAAGGGAGGGAGGGGGTTAGGGGTGGGCGAGGAGGCCGCCGTCGAGGTAGACGGGCTGGCCGGTGGTGAAGTTGCAGGCGTCGGAGGCCATGTAGACGACGAGGGGGCCTATCTCTTCGGCGAGGCCGCGTCGCTTGAGGGGGATGTAGCGTTGGAGGGAGTCGTCGCCGTTGGCTGGGGCGTCGTTTTCGAGCCAGCCGACGCCGACGGCGTTGACGCGGACGCCCTTTCGCGCCCATTCGATGCCGAGGCCGCGGGTTAGCTGGAGGACGGCGCCCTGGGTGGCACAGAAGGCGGTTGAGTTCCAGAGGCCGCGTTCGGCCAGTCCGCTGATTATGTTAACTATGCGACCGCCGCCACGGGCCGTCATCTCGCGACCAACGCGGTTGGCGAGGAGATAGGCTGCGCCGACGTTGCGTCGCATCATTTCATCCCATTCGGCCTGAGTCACGTCCTCGAAGGGTTTGCCAAAGAAGGTGCGGGAATTGTTGACGAGGATGTCGACTCGTCCCCAGATGGGCAGGAAGGCTTCCAGGGCGCGCTCGACGGAGGTAGGGTCGGAGGGTTCGCCGAAAAGTCCGAGGGACTGGCCGCCGAGCGCGGCGACTTCCATCATGGCGCCCTCGACGACGGGCTGGTTGGGACCGAGGATGAAGACCTTGGCTCCGGCTTCGGCGAGGGCTCGGGCGATTGTTGGGGTAATTCCGTCTCCCTCCCCGGCCAGAAATGCGACTTTGCCATCCAAACGGTATTCTGCATTGACGGGCATTGCTATCTCCTTGAAAGTCCTTCCAGTGGGATGGATGGGGCGTAACCTGTGGGGGCGAATCCGCCGGCGAGGCCGCCGCTGTCTATGGTGATGTGTTCCCCGTTCATGTAGTCGGAGGCGGCGGAGGCGAGGAAGACGGCGATGGGGCCGATGTCCGGGGGAGTGGGGTATTCGCCGAGGGGGACGCGGTCGGCGTTTCGG
This sequence comes from uncultured Dehalococcoidia bacterium, assembly GCA_964418665.1. Taxonomy (GTDB): domain Bacteria; phylum Chloroflexota; class Dehalococcoidia; order Lucifugimonadales; genus JAPULR01. Next base: position 200,770 of record CAYQLZ010000001.1, read on the forward strand.
GGGAGAGCGCCGCTGAGGGCCTCGGCGCCGCGGGTGGGGATGAAGCCGGGGCAGATGGTGTTCGCGGTGACGCCGTAGCGGCCGAGACTGAGGGCGAGGGTACGGGTGAGCTGCATCATTCCGCCCTTGCCGCAGGTGTAGGTGTACATGTTTCTGCCGCCGCGCATGCCGTAGCCGGAGGCGACGTTTATGATTTTGCCGCTGCCTCGGGAGACCATGGAGCGGGCGACGGCGCGGGAGCAGTAGAAGGCGCTGGTGAGATTGGTGTCGATGCCGTTGCGCCACTCGTCGTCGGTCATGTCCCAGATGGGAGTTAGGGGAGCGCCGAGGAGGGCGGCGTTGTTTATGAGCACGTCGACCTTTCCGAATTCGTCCAGGCAGCGTCGGACCATGCCGTTGACCTGATCAGACTGAGTGACGTCGGTCTGCACGGCGAGGGAGCGGCGTCCCAGGCTACGGACCTCGTCGGCGGTTTCCTCGATGGGGCCGGTCCTTCGGGCGGCCACGACAATGTCGGAGCCGGCGCGGGCGAGGGCGCGAACCATGGCGCGGCCGAGGCCGGTGCCGCCGCCGGTGATGATAGTGACTTTGCCGTCCATTGAGTATCTTTCCAGCATTTGTCCTCCTTCAGGGGGAGTGGTCGAGATTATTTGGCTACGCAGGAATAAACAGGGGTTGGGATTCACCCCCCATCCTAACTTTCCCCCATCAAGGAGGAAGGGAGAAGCGGGGTCTTGAGGGTTACTTCTCCGGCGTTGAGGGTTAGGAGAGCGCCGTTGTCGCGTCGGAGGAGGAGATGGCCGTTTTCGTCCACGTCCTCCGCGCATCCCGTGACCAATTCGGCTCCCCATTGTACCTCCACGCGTTTGCCAAGGGTATGCAGGTACCGGCGCCATGCCGGGACTGGGGACTGGCCGTTGTTGAGGGCGACGTAGAGGGTGTCGAGTTCGTGGAGAAGTCGGAGCAGGAGGGCGCTCATGTCGAAATCATGGCCGGTTTCCAGTCGGAGGCTGGTGGCGATGGAGGATATCTCCGGGTTATCCGTGGGGTCGAGTTCCACGTTGAGGCCGATGCCGACGATGGAGTGGCGGACTTCCCTGCCCTGGAGGGAGTTTTCGACGAGGAGGCCGCATATTTTGCGTCCGCGGACCAAAACGTCGTTGGGCCACTTGATGACGGGGTCCAGGGATGTTTCCGATTCGATGGTGCGGGCAACGGCCAGGGCGGCTAGGATACTGACGAAGGGGAGGGTGTCCAGGGTGGGGCGGAGGACGACGGAGAGGATGAGGTTGCCAGCCGGGGAAACCCAGACGCGGTTGAACCGGCCGCGTCCGCTGGTCTGCCGGTCGCAGAGGACAACGGTGCCGTCCGGGGTGCCGCGTTCGGCCTCCACGGCGGCTTTGTTCATGGTGGAGTCGAGCTCCTTGAAGTGGAGGATGCGGCTACCGACTATCTGGGTATAGAGACCCTTCTTGAGGGTTTGGGGAACGAGGTTTTGGGTTTTGGTCTTCTGAGCCAAAGGCCGCTTCCTGGTGTGCATTGCTTGTGGTTTTGGGCTTGCAGTTGGGAATCTGCGTCGCGGGTAGTCAACGGGGTCAGGACTGGATAGGGACGGTTACGGAGAGGCGGGTTTCGGTACCTATGACGCGGGTGACGTGGCCCTTGCCGGTGAGGTCGTCGGCGAGGAGAACGTCGCCGGGGCCGAAGTGGCGGATTTCGCCGTTGCCCGTTTCGATTTCCGCCTTGCCCTGGAGGGTGATGACGTACTGACGACGGGGAGCGGTGTGCCAGTCCTGCACGAGGCCGACGGGCTGACTGCGGAAGGTGATGCCGTTGGCGTTCTGGCTGAAGGCCATGGCGCCGGGTTCGGCGGGATTCGAGGGTTTGAAGGGGGTGTGCATCTCCTCGAACTTGGACCGGCCCTGATCGTCGGTGTAGATTCTCACGAAAGCCATGTGTCAGCCTCCTGCAGTATAGAGCGTCGCAATCATGCTATCAGTTTTGGGCGGGGTGTTAAAGGAGGAGGGGTGGGGAGGGGAGGGGGCCGTTTGGCCGCTGGTCTGGTTGTAGGTGAGCTCTTAGTAGTGTTCTTCAAGTGCAGCCAGCCCCCATCCGTGCACTATTTATGTTACTTGGACACACGATAAAGCTCATTGGGCATTGTTCCGACGAATTCGTTGCCGGACATGCCGAATACGGCGAGCTTCCGTAGGCAGCGCAATTTTATGGGAATTTCACCGGACAATTGGTTGTCTCTAACGTCAAGGTGATGAAGATTGCTGAGTTCTGCCAACTCGACGGGCAACGAACCAGTCAGTTGGTTTTCGCTAAGGTCCAGATATGTTAGTTCTTCCAAGCCGATGAACTGCGTTGGGATGCTCCCCGTAAGGTTGTTGCCGCTGAGGTCCAAACCAACCAAAGAGTGCCTTTGACCCAGTGAGGGGGGTATCTGTCCAATGAGATTGTTGTTGCTCAAATTCAAACTCTGGAGGCGAGGGACACCACCTTCACCACCAGCAATAGCATCAGGTATATGCCCAGTGAGATTATTGTCGCCAAGGCTGAGGCGAGTCAGGTTTCTCAAGCTACTCAGGTTGACTGGGATAGTCCCATTCAGTTGGTTGCTATCCAGTCTTAGTTCAACAAGGTCTTGGAGGCCGCCCAGAAGGGGAGGTATGTTGCCTGTTAATTGGTTGCCAATTAAGTTGAGATATATCAGACCGCTGAGGTGGCTCAGTTCCAAAGGGATAGATCCCGTAAAGTCGCTGCTTCGCAGATCCAGGACTCTCAGTTCGTCCAGAAGGCTCAGCGTTGAGGGTATCTCGCCGCCAATCTTCTGGTCGTGCAGTGTGATGTACAGCACTCGGTGCGGCTCATACCCAATCCCTATGCCATCCCAGTCGGAGATCAACACATCCTCAGCCCAGTTCAAATTCACCGCGTCTGCCATTCTTTCTCGCCATTCCAGTAGAACCTCACAATCCAACATTAGCCCAGGGTTAACGGCCCCTTTTTCCGTGCTTCTGTCACAATAGATCTCGACTTTTCTAGGATACATTGGAGGGAACGGCGAGGGCGGGACGTAGGTTGGAATGGGAGTGGGCGGCGGCAAAGGGGGACAAGGCTCAACTGGTGGATTGGTTGGCGTGGACGTCCAGCCAGAGGACGGCGTTTGAGTAGAGGCCGCCCCGCAAGCGACCAAGAGGCTCAGGGCGAGCGCAGCTCCAACCAAGGTCACTAACGTCCCATGTATTCTACTTATTTCGAATCTCCGATCCCTCCATCTGGTGGGATGAAGTACGGCCATTTTGGCCAACAAAAACCAGTGTCGACAGTGAGTGGGGTTGCGGGTGCCTTCACCCCGCTGCTTGTTGCGAGCCTATGGGAATGCATATGCACTGTCAAGGACTGGCATCATGTCTCCCTGATTCATATGGGGGTGACGAGGGAAGGATTGCCCACTGCGTCCAAGCCCCGCCATGGGTTCCTATGGCGGCCTTCGGAGACGTTTGGACAATTGCCGGCAACGGTCCACATCGATCGAAAATTCCGCAGGATTCAGTTGTGAATCGCGGTTCTCTGGATTCCGGCTTGCGCCGGAATGACGGTTGTTCAAAGGGCCCCGATTTGGGGGCAGGGGATCTACTCGGGACCAAGATGGCCGATGGGGAAGGGATGATTCTAGAGGAGGAGGCCGATGAAGGCGGCGGCGAGGCCGAGGAAGAGGAGGAAGCCGAGGATGTCCGTGACGGTGGTGACGAAGACGGCGGAGGAGACGGCGGGGTCGAGTCCCAAACGGCGGAGGAGGAGGGGTATGCCGGCGCCAGTGAGTCCGGCGACGACCATGTTGCCCAGCATGGCGAGGCCTAGGATGAGGCCCAGCATGATGTTGCCTTTCCAAACGTAGCCGATGAGGCCTATTAGCAGGCCGAGCAGGATGCCGTGGATCATGCCCAGGAGGAGTTCCCGGAGGAGGAGACGCCTTCCGCGGTTGCCGTAGATTTCGCCGAGGGCAAGGCCGCGGACGACGAGGGTTAGGGTCTGGGTGCCGCCGATGCCACCCTGGCCGGCGATAACGGGCAGGAAGGCGGCGAGGATGACCAGCTTTTCGATGGTGGACTCGAAGAGGCTGATGACGAGGGCGGCGAGGATGGTTGTGCCGAGATTGATGTAAAGCCAGGGGAGGCGGCGGGAGATGGAGCTTCTGAGGGGGTCGAAGAGGCGGTCCTGGCCCAGACCGGAGATACGGTACATGTCCTCGGTGTCCTCTTCGCGGATCACGTCCACGAGGTCCTCGCCGAGGATGAGGCCGACGAGGGTGTTGTCATCTTCGACGACGGGGAGGTACTTGAGGTCGTAGCGGTCCACGAGGCGGGCGCATTCTTCCTGGTCCGCATTTACGGGAACGGAGATGGTCTCTTCGTCCATGATGTTGGAGATGATGGAGTTAGGCCGGGCGAGGGCGAGCCGGGTTACGCTGAGGGAGCCACGCAGCTTGTCTGAGCGGTCCATGACGTAGATGACGCCGATGTCTTCGACCATTTCGCCCTGGATGCGGAGCACGTCGAGGGCGTTGGCGGCGGTAATATCGCCGCGGACGTGGGGGAAGTCGGTGGTCATGAGGCCACCGGCGGACTCGTCTGGGTATCGGATGAGGGTGACGACGTCGTCGGTCTCACCCATGGCGGCGAGGATTTCGGCGGATGTTTCGATGGGGAGCTGCTTGATAACGTCGGCGGCCACGTCGGGGCTGGCGACGTCCAGAACGGCGAGGAGGTGCGGTCTCTGCAGACCCTCAAGGGCCTGAGCGGCCACGCCCGGGTCCAAGTGTTCCAGCAGGTCGGCGGTAACGGCGGAGTCGAGGGAGGTCATCAGGAGGGGCCTGGATTCGTCGGAGAGGGCGGAGACGACTTCGGCCTGGTCCGCGGGGTGGAGGCGGACGAAGAGGTCGAGGGCGCCCTTGACGTCATCGTCCTCGAGGTGCTGGAGGATGTGATCGACGACGAGGCGCGCGCGATCGGCGGGGACGACCTGCTCTCTGCCGGCGGGGTTGGGGATTTCGTGGTTGGGTTCGTTCATTAAAATGAGGTGGAGCTAGTCGGTGAAGCCGAATTCCGTGCGCCAGCCCATGTATTTTCGCAGGCCGGCTTCGATGTCGTGCTCCGCGACGAAGCCGAGGTCGTTGAGGCGGCTGACGTCCATGGGGCCGCGTCCGTACCTGGGTTGGGGGGCATTCTCGGCCTGCGCCCGGTCCCCGCTGAAGGTGACGGTGGGGCAGACGCGTTTCATGGCGTCGATCATCTCTCCGATGGGGACCTTGCGGCCGCGGGCGATGTTGTAGACGCGGTGTTTGAGGGAAGAGGCGTCGAGAACGGCGGCGATGGCGGAGGCGGTGTCGACGACGTAGGTGAAATCTCGGTCTGGGGTGTTGCGGGAGAAGTCGATGGGTTCGCCGCGCATGGCTTTGCCAGTCCACTCGTAGACTTGGGACATCACGGCGCGGTGTCCGGTGACGCGTTCCATGGGGCCGTAGGGGGCGGAGAGGCGGACGCTGACGGTCTCGAAGTCGTGGAGGTTACCGTAGCGTTCGGTGAGCATTTCGCAGGCGTACTTGGTGATGTCGTAGAGATTGATGGGGAAGAGGGCCATGTCCTCGCGGAGGGGTTCGTTGGCGGGTCGCTTGCCGGCGTAGACGCCGCCGGAACTGACGTAGACGAAGCGGTTAACGGCGAGCCTGCGGGCAAGGTCGAGGAGGTTCAGGGTGCCGCGGGTATTTATGTCAACTATGCGGTGGCTGTCTTCTATTTCCACGTCGGCGCGGGTGCCGGTGTAAACGGCGGCGTGGACTATTTTGTCGATATTACGGCCTTCAACCGCCTTCGAAAGGGTATCCAGGTTGAGGATGTCGCCTCCCACCCAGGAGATTCTATGATCGAGGTTGGCGGTGTAGCGGCGTACCATGTCGTCGGGTGGGGCTATGTCGACGGATATCACATCGTGGCCACGCTGGGCCAGGACCTTGACGACGTTGCTTCCAACGAAGCCCGTGCCGCCGGTTACAAGGGTTGTCATCTGCGCGCCCTCCCATGGAATATGCCGGTTGGAATGATAGCATGAACGGGAGGAGATGGGATGGGTTCGTGGTGGTGTGAGAGTTTCGCCCAGGTGGAGGACGGGTTCCTGCCTCCGCAGGAACAAGAGATGGGTGGTGGTGTGAGAGTTTCGCCCAGGTGGAGGACGGGTTCCTGTTTCCGTAGGAACAAGAGGTGGGTGGTGGTGTGAGAGTTTCGCCCAGGTGGAGGACGGGTTCCTGCCTGCGCAGGAACAAGAGGTGGGTGGTGGTGTGAGAGTTTCGCCCAGGTGGAGGACGGGTTCCTGCCTGCGCAGGAACAAGAGATGGGTGGGGCTTTCTTGACACTCCAAATGCATGTACCTAGACTAGCAATCGGCCCGCGATTGGGCTTGTGGCGGGGATGCATATGGTCGAGACGGATCCATCGTCACGTCGTATAGACTGAGGCCAGCACTCCTTGACGTGATCCAAAGAGAACTTTGCCCATGAACAAGAAGCGCATTGTGGTAATTGGCGGGGGAACAGGGAGCCATGCCGTCCTATCCGGGTTGAAGAGGATGGACTGCGACCTGACCGCGGTGGTTGCTATGAGCGACGACGGAGGCAGCTCCGGCCGGCTGCGGGAGGAGCTGGGGCAGCTACCGCCTGGAGACGTGAGGCAGTGCCTGGTGGCGCTGGCCGACGATGATGGGGACACCGAGAGCCTGAGGCGGTTGTTCAACCACCGTTTCGCTGACGGAAAGGGTCTGAAGGGTCACAGCTTCGGGAATCTGGTGCTGTCAGCGCTGACGGAGATTACGGGCAGCGTGGATGCTGCGATACGCGAGGCTTCGCAGATGCTGCGGATTCGGGGGACGGTGCTGCCGGTGACGCTTTCGGACTCTACGCTGAAGGCGCAGTTGAAGGACGGGAGCGTGATTGAGGGGGAGTCCTGCATCGACCGTCGATTCGGCGACGGGCAGACACCGATTGCGCGGGTATGGCTTGAGCCTTCGGCCCTGGCGTTTCCACCCGTGCTGGAGGCGATTTCTAAAGCCGACGCGGTGGTGATTGGGCCCGGGGACATTTACACCAGCGTCCTCCCCAATCTGCTGGTGGAGGGAGTGGCGGAAGCGGTGAGGGGATCTTCGGCGGTCAAGATCCACGTGTGCAACCTGATGACGAAGCCGGGGGAGAGCGACGGGTTCCGGGCTTCCGACTTTTTGCGCCTCTTGAGTGTTTATCTGGGAGCGGACAGGCCGGTGGACTGGCTGCTGGCCAACGAGGCTGACTTTCCGGAGGAGGTGCGTCGACGCTACGCAACGAGTGGGCAGCATCCGGTGGAGATTGACGAGGAGGAGTGCGGTCGATATGCCGGAGGGATCGTCGGGGCGTCGATGATTGGGGAAGGGTGCTACGCGCGGCATGATTCCGCTGCGCTGGCGGAGGCTATCATGGGCATCGTGGGTGGGGGCGGTCGGCGGATGGCGGAGGCGGGGGAATCTGAGGAGGCGAAGCTGGCCGCCTGTATACCCTCGTGAAGCGTGGTATACTAGCCGACATCAAAAGGCTATGTGTGGAATTATTGGATATGTGGGTTCGCGGGAGGCGTGGCCTCTAATTCAGGAAGGGTTGCAACGTCTTGAATACCGGGGCTATGACAGCGCCGGTGTGGTGACGCTGGGAAGGGACAAGAGGCCGGAGTTCCACCAGGCCGTGGGGCGCGTCAAAGACCTGGTTTCTTCCCTGAATGGCCGGAGTCCGCGGGGCACATTGGGCCTGGGGCACACCCGCTGGGCCACCCACGGACGGACCATTCTGGCGAACACCCACCCGCACACGGGCTGCGACGGCCAGGTTGCCATTGTGCACAACGGCATTGTGGAGAATTTCCTGGAGCTGAAGGAAGGGCTCATTCAGCGGGGGCACAAGTTCTCCTCGGAGACGGATACGGAAGTCCTTGCCCACCTGATAGAGGAAGACCTGAACTCGGGAGGGGGCTTCTTCGACGCCTTTTCCGGCATGGCGTCGCGGATAAGCGGGGCCAATGTGGTGGCGGCCATCTGGCAGGAAGAGCCGCGCAGGATTCTGGGTATGAGGTCCGGGAACGCGGGAGGCATTGCGGTGGCGCACCGGGACGGTGAGACCATTCTGGCCAGTGACCTGGGGGCGTTGGCGCCCTTCGCGAAGGAGGTAAATTTCCTGGAGGACGGGGAGATAGTCTCGGCGTCGCCTGAGGGCGCGACTTATTTTGACTTTGGTGGGAGCGTTCTGACAAAGACGCCCCATCCGATGCCGGAGAACTGGTTCTCCGTGAGCAAGGACGGGTATCGGCACTTCATGCTCAAGGAGATCATGGAGCAGCCGGTGTCTTTGGGGAGCGCCTTTCAGGGCAGGTTGGACATGCAGTGCGGCCGGGTGGCGCTGGAGGACTTTCCGCTGACGGACGATGAGATTTCCGACCTGCGGAGGGTGGTGATTCTGGGGAGCGGAACGAGCCACTATGCCTGTATGGTGGGCCGTCACCTGGTTGAGCGGCTGTCGGGTCTTTCGGCGGAGGCGGAAAGCTCCTCCGAGTTCAGGTATCGAGAGCCGGTGGTGGACCAGCATACGCTTGTGGTTTCCGTGGGACAGTCGGGGGAGACGGCCGATACCCTTTCGGCCATGGAGGAGGCGAAGAAGCGGGGAGCACGGCTGCTGACTATCTGCAACGTGGAGGGGAGCCAGGCTTCGCGGATGGCGGAGGGCACACTGGCGATGAGGGTCGGCCCTGAGATCGGCGTGGCGAGCACAAAGACCTTCATGGCTTCAATGGGGCTACTGGCCCTGCTTTCCATGTATATCGGGCAGGCCAACGGGTTCATTCCAGAGGGTACGCGGAGGGAGCTGCTGAGTGGGTTGAACCGGCTGCCGAACCTGATTGGCGCGACCATTGCCGACCATACGCCTTACAGAAGGCTCGCCCGTTGGCTGAGCCAGTACAACCATGTTCTGTACCTGGGCCGTGGGATCAACCACGCCATTGCGCTGGAGGGGGCGCTGAAGTTGAAGGAGGTAAGCTACATCCACGCCGAAGGCTATGCCGCCGGCGAGATGAAGCACGGCCCGATTGCCCTGATAGACCAGCGGATGCCGACGGTGGCGATTGCGCCGCCTTCCGGCCTTTACGACAAGATGTTGAACAGCATCAAGGAGGTTAAGGCGCGGGACGGGCTGGTGGTGGCCGTTGGAGACCGGGACGACCAGGTGCTTGCGTCGCAGGTGGACCACGTGCTGCCTGTGCCGAGTGTGCATGAGTTGTTGACTCCCTTCGTGACGGTGCCACCGCTGCAGTTGCTGGCGTATTACGTGGCGGTGGAGCGGGGCTGCGACGTGGACCAACCTAGAAACCTGGCGAAGTCGGTTACCGTTGAATAACAGGGAATTCCGGCAAGGACGGCGAAAACAGTTATGGTAGAAGGGCTGCCGAAGATATCCGTCATCGTTCCCACCTACAACGAGGTGGACAATATTGAAGACCTAATCGTCGGCCTGCGCACCGTATTGGAAGGGGCGGACTACCAGATTGTGGTGGTTGACGACAACAGCCCCGACGGAACTTTCTACGCGGTAAAGCAGATCGCGGAGAGGGACCCGCACGTGCTGCCGATTTTGAGGCAGAGCAAGCAGGGGCTGGCCAGCGCCATTCTTCACGGGTTCAGGCAGTCTGACGGAAAGATCATCGCGATGATGGACTCGGATCTTTCGCACCGGCCGCAGGACCTGCCGGTGTTGTTGGAGACGGTGAGGGACTACGACCTGGTCATCGGGTCGAGGTACGTGGAGGGGGGCGAGATATTCGGGATGTCGGCCTACCGGAAGCTGGCGAGCCGGGTTTCGATCCGGGTGTCCCGGTTCATGCTGGGCCTGCCATACGAGGACACTACTTCGGGGTTCGCGGTATTTCGGCGGGGGCTGCTGGACTACGTGGCACCGAAGCTGGAGCCCGCCGGATTCAAGCTGCTGCTGGAGGTGCTGGCGAAGTGCCCTGAAGCGCAGGTGAGGGAGGTCCCAATAACCTTCGTGAACCGGAGGAAAGGGAGTTCCAAGTTCGGGGCGGGAGAGGTGTTCAAGTTTCTGAAGCTGTGCTACCGGCTGCGACGGGAGCGGGGTAGGGGCAACGGGGAGTAGGGTCGAGGGCTAGGCGCCCTTGCTTTCGAGCCACCGGATGAGCTTCGGGGCCATGGGACGCAGCAACCGGACTCCCACAACAATCAACGCCACTCCAGCCACCGTAATGGCAGGCGTGGTGAAATGAGATCCCAGGACGGCTACAACCGTGCCCAGAAGCACCAAGGAGAAGGCCAGGAGGCAGTGGGCGAGCATGGGAACGTTGATTGGACTGGACTCGCTTTCTCAGGGCGACCCTGCAGCCGACCGATTTTCGAATGCCAGATATTTTAGGGGAAATTGGGCTGCGTTGCATCGTTGGGAAAGAGGTCGGGTGACGTGGTGCCTCCAAGGAGTTGTGCAGATTACGGGACATCCGGGAAGAGGAATTCGCTGAGATGCGGGTGATTGTGCCGGTGATGGCGGCGATTGCGTTGGCGCTGGCGGTGGCGTGCTCTGGAGACGGAGCGTCGAGGTGTCCTGAGGGAACGGAGGAATTCGTCGAGTACCAGCTATTCATGGGCCGGAGCAACGCGTCCGGCGAAGTGGTGGACGATGGGGCGTGGGAGTCGTTCCTGGAGGAGTCGGTGATTCCGAGATTTCCGGACGGTCTGACGGTGCTGGACGGGCGGGGGCACTGGCGGGGCGCAGGGGGTTTGGCGTACGAAGAGCGGTCGAAGCTGTTGATTGTGCTTGCGCCCCCGGGGGAGGAACCCCTGCGGTTGACCAACGAGATTTCGGCGGAGTACGAGGGGAGATTCATGCAGGAATCGGTGCTGCGGGCTATCTCCGACGCCTGCGTTTCGTTTTCGTAGGTCGGGTTGTCTGCGCTTGCCTCTGCAGCGCCGTAGATGGTACAACTAGCGTTGCGGGCCGCAGCGGTTTTGTGCTTTGGGGTCGGCTATGAAGGCCCCGCCCGCTTGAGAGTGTGCCGCCGAGATGGGGAGGGGTTCAGTTTTGCGGGTGAATCTCCGCGAGGGGCGGCGGACACGTACAACAAAGATAATCTGGAGGACGCTCACGATGCCAATGAACAAGGTTGCCCAGAATTTTGAGATTGAACAGGCCCAACTGGACTGGCTCGGCGAGATGGCCAAGGGATATGGGCTGGCGGACGAATCGAAGGCGATGCGCGTGCTCCTGGACTTTGCGATTCAGGACGCAGACAACGAGACTATATTCGCTCCGCAGAACGCGAGGTGCCGCTTCTGCGGCTAGGACGGTTCCCGGCCCCCTTCAGGCCCGGCTAGATGCTGCCTTCGATGGTGACGTCCAGGACGGCGGGGCGGTTGGATTCGACGGCTTCCCGGATGGCCGGGGCGAGCTCCGCCGGGTCTTCGATGGAGCGTCCATGGACGCCGATGGCGTTTGCGATGCCGGCGATGTTCAGGGGGAGGGGGAAGTCCATGCCGACGTAATCCTCGGGAACGGCCTCACCCAGCAGTTGGGTCTTGTAGGAGTTCATGTTTACCTTGAGGATGCGGTATGAGCGGTTGTTGCAGATGAGGTAGACGACGGGGATGTTCTCGTTGGCGGCGGTCCACAGGGCCTGGACGGTCATCATTGCGGAGCCGTCGCCTACGACGGCAATAACGGGACGGTCGGGATGGGCGAGCTTGACGCCCATGGCGGCGCCCATACCCCAGCCGATAGCGCCGATGCGCTCGCCGTAGATGCTGTCCGGCTTATTGAATTCCACTGCGGCGTGAAGGGCGTCCTTGGAGCTGATGGAATCGTCGACGATGATGGCATCGGAGGGCATGGCGCGGGCGAGTTCGGTCATCATCCTCTCGGCGGACATGGGGCGTTGATGCCAGGTCTGCTTCAGGTGGGCCTCCCATGCGATGCGGCTGCCGGATTTCTCCCCTGCTATTGACTTCGAGCGCAGCTGGGCGGATTCGCGTTGTACTCCGGTCATGCTGTCGGACAGGGCGTCGGTGAGGGAGCGGAGGGCTGTTTTGGGGTCTGCGATTATTCCGACGTCGGTGGGTTCGGACTTGCCGACTTCGCGGGCGGCGGAGTCGACGTGGATGAGCCTGGTGTTGGGTTCGAGGCTGCGGCCTGAGAAGTAGAAGAAGCCGGAGAAGACGTTCGTGCCCACAGCGAGGACCACGTCGCCTGAAGAGAGCAGTTGGCGGGTTGCGGGAAGGACGGGGTTGATTCGGCCGAGGAATTGGGGGTGACCTGAGGGGAAGTTCATCCGGGCTAGGGAGGTGGTGTAGACGCGGGCGACGAGCAGTTCTGCGAGCCGGACGGCTTCGTCCACGCCCTGGGACTGGGCCAGCCGGTCTCCGACGACGATGATGGGGTTTTGGGATTCGGCCAGAATGACGGCGGCGTCCTGGACGGCCGCGGGATCCGGGCCCTGGCTGTGGTAGCCGGAGGAGGAGGGGATGATCTCCATCTCCGCGGAGTCCTCCAGGGCGTTGGCGGCGAAATCGACGAAGGTGGGGCCGGTGGGGGGCGTCCTGGCCTCGTGGAAAGCGCGTCGGACCATGCCGGGCATCTGCTCGGGGTGGGTGACTTCGCCGCTCCACTTGGTGAACTGGCGGACCATTTCCACAAGGTCGGAACGGCCCTCGTTGAGCTTGCGGATGTCCTTGTTGCCAGCGGTGAGGACGAGGGGGACGCCGCCGTCCATGGCGTGATGAAGCAGGCTGATGCCGTTGGCGAGACCGGTCTCGATGTGAAGGTTGAGGAGGGAGGGGCTGCCGGTGGCGGAGCTGAAGCCGTCTGCCATGCCCATGGCGACACCTTCCTGGGTGACCAGGACGTACTTGATGTCCGGATAGTCGGGGAGGGAAGACATGATGGCGCTTTCGCTGGTGCCGGGGTTGCCGAAGATGTAGCGGACGCCTTCGGCTCGCAGCATTTCCATGAGGGCACGTTTTCCGGTCATTTGAGGCATGGGGTGCGGCTCCTTCGGGGATTTGGGATCAGGGGTTGGCGAGTTTCCGTAATTCGGAGGCTGATTGGCAATAGAGGGTCAATTGCCGGTGCAGTGTCGTTGGATTGAGGTTTCGCCTGTCCGATATCGCGCAGATACTGTTGCGTTCATCTTAACACTATGCCGCCAGTAGAGGCGGGGGGTCTAAGGCGGATTATTGCAACCGTGGAAGTCTTCGGCCACGGTTGTGGTGGGAGCGTCGGGGCTGTACAACCCGCAAGATGGTAAGGTCTATGGTAGGGATCCAGGAAGAGGAGGGAACCGTTGCGGTCTAAAGAGGGACTTTGACAAAGTCGCGCCAAATCGTCAGAAGGCTTGTGGATTGATTGATGAAATAGGAATTTCCTTGAAGGAGGGGAAGGCGAAAGCGACAATGTTTGCCCGGATAGAGCCCGCCAAGTATACTTAAATTTCTGTCAGCGACGTTTACTTGGGGTTGCGAGGGCAAACAACGCAAGGAGTCCATGATGGTTTCTGCAACGACCGACACAACACAACAAATGCTGACACTGCCTGAGGAGCTCATTCTGATGCTCCTCAACGAGGAGAACGGCTATTTCCACCAGGTTCCCGGTTGGGACCTGGACTGCGCCATCGTGGGTGCGGTGCTCGCTGAGTTGTCCCTTCATTCCCGGATTGACACTGACCTGGAATCCCTGTTTCTTGTCGACGATGCCGAGACGGGCGATCCCGCTTTAGACCCCATTTTGAAGGAGATCGCCGCCGATCCGGAAGAACGCGATACCTTGTATTGGATTGAGAGACTCGCACCCCAGGCAGAGAGAGTAATCGATCTGACGCTGGACCGGCTGGTTGAATTGAAGATACTGGAACGGCACTCCGGGGACTTCTGGACGGTGGCGAGGAATGCACGAGTTGGCAAGTTTGCCGGCGGGTTTTCGGAGGGGACGCTGGTGGAATTCGTCAAGACTCGAATAACGAAGGTGATCTTCGACGACGAGATTCCGGATCCCAGAGACGCCATGCTGATCAGCCTGATCAATGCGTGCGACGTCTTTCGGTTCATGTTTCAGCTTGACGAGGAGATGGAGAGGCGCATTCAGTTTATCTGCCGAACCGCGCTAATAGGCAGGTCCATTGCCGCGGCGGTGAGCGAGAACATCTCAAGGCCGTTTCACGGGCGGTCTGCCCTTAATCGAAATATTCCAAGGGTCTCATTGCGCAAGCTGCTGTTCAACAAGAACCTGCGAATGGGAAATATCCCGGCAGTCTTCGCGGATCTGACAAAGGAATACGGTCCGGTGTATGAGCTACGACCGCCATTCACCAAGCCTATGATCTTTATTGCGGGAACTGAGGCAAACCATTGGGTGCACCGCCGTGGGAGGATGTATCTCAGAGCGAAGGACTACTTTGCGGATTTTGAGAAGGTGTACGGGGCAAATGGAGTCCTGCCTTCGCTGGATGGAGGAGACCACTTTCGGCTACGCAAGGCCCTCTCTCCCGCCTATTCGCGTGGGAGGCTTTCCAGCCAGCTTGACCAGGTATACCACAATGGGCGGAAGTTCATGTCTGACTGGAGAGTAGGGGATATCTATCCTGCGACGAGCATGAGCCGCCGGATGATAAATGAGCAGCTTTCACCGCTTTTCGTGGGCGTGGATTCGCAGGACATAATAGACGATCTGATCAAGTACAAGGAGCGAGCGCTGCTTGTGCATATCATGAAGCTTCTGCCCAAGTTCATGATGAAGACGCCAAGGATGAAGAGAAGGGCCAAGGCTGTGGAAACGCTTTTGCAGCGGATACAGACCGTGCACACGCCCTCCCAGAGGGCGGGGAAGCCGAGGGACCTGGCAGACGACCTGTTGAGTCTGCACGCAAGCGATCCGCAGTTTGTGCCCGAGTCGAATTTGAGGTTTGCCCTGTCCGCGGCGCTGATTGCCAGCGTGTACCTGGGAGACGCGTTCAGCTTTACTTTGTACGCCATGGCGTCGCAGCCTGAGATGCAGGAGAAGATTCAGCAGGAAGCGGACGCGCTCTTTGAGAAGGGCGATCCGGAGGGAATGGACTTCAGTCCGATGAACCTGGACGTGACCCACCGCTTCCTCATCGAATGCCTGCGCATGTACCCAATTGTGCCAATGTCCATCCGCAACGTGATGAATACCTGCGTGATTGAGGGATACGAAATTCCTGTTGGCACCCGGCTGTATATCGCGCAGACGGCAACTCACTTCATGGAGGAGTACTTCCCGGAACCCTACAAGTTCGACATCGACCGGTATAAGGACCCGCGAAACGAACATCGCAGCCCGGCATACGCACCCTACGGACTGGGTACGCACACGTGCCTGGGCTCCCGGTGGATGGACCTGCAACTGACGGTCAACCTACTGATGGTGGCCCACTACTTCACGCTGAGAGTTTCGCCACCGGATTACAAATTGAAGTTCAACCCGCTGCCCTCCATGAAGCCGAGCAAGAAACTGGGCTTCCGCATCGCCGAGCGGAGGCACGACCTTCGATACTAGACTCGCCAGGACCCGCCAACACGCGTAAGGATCGAGGAGCCTCCGTTTCCAGGGATTTTTCCTGAAGGCATAGCGGTTGCGACGAATCTCAGGAGGACGGTCTTGTTCCGTCCTCCTCTTTTTTCGCGTCCAGCCGAATTGCCAACGTTTTGTTAGCCCCTATTGCTCCTCGTGACGCCTATGGACGGCCTCTATTGCTTCGTCCAGTTCGTCGGACCATCTCTGCACCGATGAACGTAGCCGCATATTCTGGTATGCGCCCCAAACCGTCATCATGGGGGGAACCATGATTATGGACACGATGAGGGAATAGAGGATGGTGATGCCGGCGGTGATGCCGAATTGCTGGGAGGCGGCCAGGGGGGAGAAGACGAGGGCGCCGAGTCCGAGTCCCGTTGTGAGCGCGGAGCCCAGGAGGGCGGAACCGGTGGTGGAAAGGGTGCGTATGGCGGCCTGCTGGGGATCTCGGGCGGCGGAATACTCCTCCCGGTAGCGGTGGATCACGTGGATTGTGTAGTCCACGCCGATGCCTATGGAGAGAGCCGTGATGATTGAGGTGATGATGGTGTAGGGGATGCCCAGGAGGGCCATGGTGCCGAGGACTGAGATGAGCACCAGCACGATGGGGCCGACGGCGATGACGGCGAGGGCGGGCTGGCGGACGGTAACCCAGAAGAACACGGCCAGGACTGTCAGTGCCGCGAGGATGGTGGAGGTTATGGCCTCCGTCTGGCGCTCCGTTATGGAGTCGGTGACGGTAACGGAGATGATGCTCTCGGAGGTGGCGGTGATAGTGTCGTCCTCGCCAAACCAGAGAGCTTCGATCTCGTCCTGCAGCACCTTGGTGGAGGAAGGATCGCTATTGATGGCGCGGAATTGAAGCAGCATGGCGTCGGGGCCGTCCGGGTTATT
The DNA here is from genome assembly GCA_964418665.1 of uncultured Dehalococcoidia bacterium. GTDB lineage: Bacteria > Chloroflexota > Dehalococcoidia > Lucifugimonadales > JAPULR01. The sequence continues at coordinate 217,325 of CAYQLZ010000001.1, forward strand.
GACCAATATACGGCCCAGAGAGGGATCTTTCGCCTCCAGCCTTTCCAGGAACTCCTGCATGAGGGCCTGATCGAATTGGACGCCCGCGGAGGCTTGACGGAAGAGGGCTGCGAGTTCGGGGTCGTACTTGTCGCCGGGTTCACCGCTGTCGTTGACCCAGTCGCGCACGGTCAATTCGTAGGATGCGATAATGGGACCTCCGGCGGCCTTGGGGCGCCTGGCCTCGTCCGCAAAGCCGTCTTCCAGGTCCTGGAAGTTGAGAAGTGTGCGGGTCTCGGTGGCTTCGCCGGTGACGAGAATGGTTGCCATTTCGGTGGAGCCGCCAACGGCCGCTTCGAGGGTATTCAGGTCTTCCAACAGAGTGCCACCCCGAGGAAGGATGTCCCGGATGTCGAATTCCGATTCCAGGTCGGTGGCTGCGAATCCGAGTCCGACTGTCACGAGAAGCACCCCGATGATGTAGGGAGCGGGCCTATTGGTGACGCTGCGTCCAAGCCAGGCGGCGATTCTGCTGACTCCGGGGAGGGCGTTGGCGATGGGTCGGGGGTCTGAGAGTTTGCCGCGGGCCTCGCGACGCCGGTCGATTATAGTCCGGGCGGCGGGCACGAGGGTGAGCATAACTATCAGGCTCATCCCAACTCCGAGTCCGGCGATGATGCCGAAGTCGCCGACGATGTTGATGGGGGAGAAGAGGTTCGCCAAGAAGCTGATTATCGTCGTAATGGCAGCCAGAACCAGGGGGATGGTGACGTTCTGCATTCCCGCCCGTACGGCACTCAGGACGCCTTCGCCGGCGGTGCGCTGCTCCCGGTAGTGGGAGACAATCTGGATGGCGTAGTCCACGGTGAGGCCGATGATGATTATGGGCACCATGGTTGTGAGGGAGTTGGGAGGGCCGGTGATGCCAAGGCCGTTTGGGCCCAGCCAACCCTCCGCGCCGACAATCCATATGATGGACATGAGGAGGCCGCCGAGGGTGAGGAAGAGGTCCGAAAATGTGCGCATGAAGAGGAGAATGAGGGCGGCGATGAGGAGGAAGGCGAGCCCAATGAGAGGAGCCATTCCCTCTTCGGTAGCCTTTCTGTATTCGTCTTCGATGACGATGGGAGAGACGCTGCTGACGGTAAGGGGGCCTTCGTCGCCAACGGCCAGGTCCTGAATGAGCCGCTCCGCGGTGATGATTCGTTCGTCGCTGGTGTCCTGAAGGCGGATAATGCCGATAGACACAGGGGTGCCATCGGTGTCTGTCCCGTTTACCGCGTCGAGGGTGGCCCGGATTTCCGGGACTTCGCGAACGGAGTCTATCTGTGCCTGGGTGACGGACTGGAAGGAGTCTACCTGGAGGACTGATTTAAAGAGGAATGAGGGGACGAAGACGGGGTCCTGGTGCTCCAGCAGAGGGCCAACGCTTGGGTTGGTGATCATGGAAGTGACGAGGCTGTCCATTTGCGCAAGGCCCTGCGGGGTAAGGGAGTCGCCCCGAAAGACCAGGGTGACCACATTGACTTCGCCGGAGTCTCCGAAGAGTTCATCGATTTGAACCAGGACGTCGGCGACGCGGCTGTTTTCAGGAAGGGTTTCGGCGGTTTCAGGGGGCGGGGCCCGGCGGGTGGCTCCGGATCCCAGAAGAATGGTGACGAGGATGAGAACGGTGATGGTGACGTAGGGACGGCTAGTGACCATCCGGCTCAGCCATCCTAGAGTGTTATACATGCTCTACCCTTCCGCGCTATTCAATCCGGAGGCGGGTCTATGTCCTGGGTTTCCGGCTTGTTTTAGCAATGTGAGGCAATCCTGAGGAGTCGGGCAATTGCCCGCAACGAAAATGCTGGACAAAGTATTACCATAGGTGAAGACTCTCAGCAAGGTTAGCGGATGGCGTAGCTGTCGGAATTGAGATTTCCAGCGGAGGTAGAAAAGAGGGAATCGGGGGATCTGCCAAGGGAGCAGGGTTTACTGTCCTTCGAGGGTCACTCGATGGAGACGGGGTGTGCGAGCCTATCGGGGCGGGCGGGCTCCGTGCGGCTAGGATAGAATTGAGCGCAATAAGCTCTGAAGGGCATGATTTCGCCGTCTGCCCGGGAGAGGCGAGGACGAGAGACGTAACGCTTTCGGCTCCAGATTTTGACGTCCTGTTTTACATCCTGGACCTGAACAGCGGCGAGAAACCGATTCAACAGTGGGGCGCGCAGGGGGACGGGCAGGAAGCCGAGGCCGACTACCATGCGCTTGGGGCTGCGAATTTCGCGGGCCTGCGAGACCAGGGTCACGTCGATGAGGGTGCCGTCTAAGGGCGCGGCCAGCACCCACAGTCGGAGGTCCATGCCGACGGAGTGCTCTCGTATTGCGACGAAGGAGTAACCCAGGCCACAGATCAGGGAGTTTGCCGAGATCCGGAGAGTCACCGAGGGTAACCCGGCAAAGCCGATGGACCTGGTGAAGTTGAAGCGGCTATCCAGGTTAGGGCCGTCAATAGTTACCTTTCCCACCCGCTCTACTTTGTCGTAGCCGTGGACGTAGCGGAGATGGGCGAGGTCGACGGAGTTTTCCGTGATCTCCTGGGGGTGGCCAAGGAAGCGGATGGTACTTATGTTGTAGTCGCTCCAGCCAGTCTGGTCGGGATCTTCAGCCGGCAGGTGCCATTGGGGCTTGCGGCCCTGGATGCCCCACCACGCAAAGATAAGGCCGTTTATTTCCCTCGTGAAAAGGAGTTTAAGGCGGGCGGTCCTGGGCGGGTCGGCGAAGGGAGTGGCAACGCACTGGCCGGAGGCGTCGAATTCAAAGCCGTGGAAGGGGCAGATGAGGCGGCCTGCGCAGATGCGTCCCCCTCCGTCCGGACCCAGGTTGGCACCCAGGTGGGGGCAGTAGGCGTCGGCTACGCAGATTTTTCCGTCGTCGTCCATCCAGACGACGATTTCCTCGCCCATCCAGGTCTTCTGGATGAGCTTGGACTTGAGGATGGCCTTGCGGCTTTCGACGAAGTACCAGCCCTCGGGGAAGGGGGAGAGGTATTGGGCATAGGTGAGCTTCGGACGTTGAATTGACATCGTTCAAAACTCCTTCCCAAGGTATTCTGAATCCAGTCCTCGCTGCCCCTCACTGCATAGATTTATGATACCACAACCGATTTCTTGACCTCAGGACAAAGGGTTTGCGGGAGGGCTGGATTTTCAGGAGGAGCTAAGAGGCCGGCACGTCGTCGAGAATCTTCTGGAGGCGAGCCAGTTGCTCTGAGACTTGGGCCGAGACCTTGTCGAAAACCTGGCAGGCCTGGGTGGTGGGGGGGAAATCGCCGCTGGCGACGACTTCCGAAAGGGAGGCTAGCTTGGGTCCCAGCCTCGTGGGCGGAGGTTTTTGTGGATTCGGGCCCAGAATGGTTGTGAGCTGTTCTTCGACGGAGGACAGGGCATCTTTAGCGGCGGATGAGCCGGGGATGCGGTCGCGAGCTTCTCGAATCCTGGCGACGGCGGCGTTTGTTTGCTCGATGGTATCGCGAATCTTGATGAGGAGGTCGAACTGGGACTGCAGGTCGGCTTCGGACACGGGGACCCGGGAGTCCTTGTAGATGCGGAAGGGTTGAGTGAGTACTGTATCTCCGACGGTGAGCTGCACGTGGTAGTCGCCGGGAGGAGCGATGGGGCCGAGCATTTCGGTTGCGCCATTCGCGCCGGGATAGCGCATGTCCCAGATGAAGCGGTTCATGCCGGGCTGGGCGGGGACTCTGAGGCCGCCCCTGTTGTCGTTGGAGAACCGCTTGATGAGGTTGCCATCGGTGTCCAGGAAGGTCAGCTTGACCTCGTCCTGGGGTTCTTCGCCTAGAATATAGGCGACGGACACGCCCCTGGGGGGATTGGCGCCCGCGGCGGGGAAGGTGTGGCGGATTTCGCCGGTTGGGTTGTGGTTTTCGTAGAAGGCAGCGATTTCGCCGCTCACCATACGGTAGTTCTTGCCCTTGCCAGGGTGAAACCCGAAGCCCAAAGGGAGGGCGATGCGGCGTGCAGGCCGTGGAGCGAAGAGATGTGGGCCAGACGGTTCGACACCGTCCATCATCTGACGTAGGGGCGTGAGGTCGTCCATGATCCAGATAGCCCTGCCGTGGGTGGCGATGACGAGGTCGTCGTTCTTGATGGTCATGTCGTGGACGGGCACGGCGGGCAGGTTGAGGGCAAGGGGCTGCCAGCTTTCGCCGTCGTCGAAGCTGACGTATACGGTGGTCTCGGTGCCGGCGTACAGGAGACCCGGTCTGGCGGGGTCTTCGCGGATGACGCGGGTGAAATCGTGTTCGGGGATGCCGTTGGTTATTCTGGTCCAAGACTTGCCAAAGTCGTGGGTCTTGAACAGATAAGGCCTGGTGTCGTCCATGCGGTGGCGAGTGGCGGAGAGGTAGGCGGTGGCGGGGTCGTGGGCAGAGGGATGAACGACGGTAATAATGGACCAGGATGGAAGGTCGTCCGGGGTCACGTTTTCCCAGGTTTCGCCGCCGTCGGTGGTCACGTGGACCAGACCGTCGTCGGAACCGGCCCAGAGGAGGCCCTTCCGGAGGGGGGACTCGTCGAGGGCGAGGATGCTGCCCATGTAGAAGGGGTTCACGACCTGGATGCTGATGGGGCCGCCGTGGAGTTCTGACATTACAGACACATCGTTGGTGGTGAGGTCTGGGCTGATGATGTCCCAGCTATGACCTTCGTCGGTGGAGCGGAAGACGACGTGGGCGGCGATGTAGAGGACACTGGGATCGTGGGGCGAGAGGAAGGTGGGGAAGTGGAACTGGAACCGGTAGGTGTTGTCCTTGCCAGGGACCATGCCGAGGTTTTCGGGCCAGGCGGTAATCATGCGGGTCTGGCCGGTGGAGTGGTCGTACATGGTGAGGTTGCCGCCGCCGCCGGGGGAGCTGCCGATGGCTCCAGCGAAGACGATGTCCGGGTTTTCGGGGTGGACGGCGATGTGACCGCTTTCGGCGGGGCCGGCGATGCGGCAGTGACGCCAAAGGATGGCGTGTTCGTTGGTGCTGCTGGGAACGCACATGGCGGTGTTGTCCATCTGAGTGGCGAACACGTGGTAGGGGTCCCGGTTGTCGGTGGTGAGGTGGAAGAAGCTGGCGGTGGGCTGGTTGTAGAGGGTTGACCAGGTGACGCCGCCGTTCAGGGACACGGTTGCGCCGCCGTCGCTGCCTTCAATCATGCGGTCGGGGTTGTTGGGGTCTATCCAGAGATCGTGGTTGTCGCCGTGGGGCATAGGCTGACTCTCGAAGGTGCGGCCGCCGTCGATGGATTTCCATAGCTCGACGGAGAGCACGTAGCAAGTGTCGGCGTCGGTGGGGTGGGCGAAGACGTGGATGTAGTAGGTGCCGCGCCACCAGAGGTTCGACTGGCCGGTGAGCTTCTGCCACGTCTCGCCCGAGTCGTCGGAGCGGTAGAGACCGCCGTCCTCGGCTTCGATGAGGGCCCAGACGCGTTCCGGCCTGGCGGGGGAAATGGCAACGCCGATTTTGCCGAGGATGCCCGGTGGCATGCCAGGGTTTCTGCTTATGTCGGTCCAGGTGTCGCCGCCGTCCTCGGAGCGGTAGAGACCGCTGTAGGGGCCGCCGCTCTTGTGGGTCCAGGGGTAGCCGCGGAGCTGGTAGAGGGAGGCGAAGAGGCGTTGGGGGTTGTTGGGGTCCATTGAGAGGTCGATGCCTCCGGCCTCGGGGGTGTTATAGAGGATTTTCTCCCAGGTCTGGCCGCCGTTTTTGGAGCGAAAGATGCCGCGTTCTTCGTTAGGACCCCAGGTGTGGCCGAGGGCGGCGACGTAGACCAGGTCCGGGTTGTCCGGGTGGATGCGGATTTTGGCTATATGCCTGGTGTCCTTGAGGCCCATGTTGGTCCAGGTCAGGCCACCGTCGGTGGACTTGTATACACCGTCGCCGTGGGACTCGTGGCTCTGGAAGGTGGACTCGCCGGTGCCGACGTAGATGATGTTGGGGTCGGAGGGGGCGACGGCGATGGTGCCGACGGCGGCGGTGTTGAAAAATGCGTCGGAGACGTTTTCCCAGTGGGTTCCCGCATCAACGGACTTCCAGACGCCTCCGCCGGTGGCGCCGAAATAGAAGACCAGGGGGTTGACGGGGTCGGCGGCGACGGCGACGACACGGGCGCCGCGGAAGGGGCCGATGCATCGCCATTCCATTGCCTGGTACTGGGCGGGGGTGATGTTGGCCATGGGGGATACCTCCGTGCTTTGGTGGGGCGTTCCTCTTGGGGAGCGCAGGGACTAGTGGGTCAGGTTTGCCGTTTCGCGGACGGCGGTTTCGTTGGGGTTCAGTCGATTTTGGAGCTGAGGCACTGGAAGAAGCGGCCTATCTGCTGCTGGGCAACGTTGGTCATCAGGCGCTGACCGGCCCGGGCGAGGACGCCGGTGACCTGCACATCGCCATCGAAGGAGAGGGTTGTGCCTTCGCCGTCCGCGCGGAGGGTTATCTGACCCTCGGCGGATAGATTCGTGCGGACGCCGGAGCCGCGGACAATCATGCGGTAGGAGGCGGGAGGGTTCTTGTCGGCGAGTTCCATGGTCCCAGCGTAGGTGGCGGACACGATGCCCACCCGCATGGAGACTTCCACCCGGTAAATGTCTGGTGTGACGGGACTGAATGTCTTGATGCCGGGGATGCACTCCTGGACGAGCTCGGGGTCCATGAGGGTGTCCCATAGACGTTCCGGGGGCACCTTGAAGGGGTATTCTCCTTGCAGCTTCATGAGGGGATTATAGCAGAGGGGAGAGGCCGGTTCGAGGGAGATAGTGAGGGAGATGGTCTGTAGCCGGTTCCACGTTGACAATCAGGCTGCATCTGATAAACTCCAGACAATGGTGCGGCCGGGCACGAGCGCCTGGCCAGGCAGAGTATAGGCAGGTGCAATGTGACAGTTCCTGTAGAGATTACCATCAATGGAAAGAGCTATAGCGGAGAGGTAGAACCGCGGCAGTTGCTGGTCCACTTCATCCGGGAGGAAGCCGGTTTGACGGGGACGAAGGTGGGCTGCGATACGAGCCAGTGCGGGTCTTGCACGATTCGGCTGGACGGAGTGGCGGCGAAGGCGTGCACGGTGTTGACGGTGCAGGCTTCGGGGTCCGAGGTGACAACCATTGAGGGGCTTGCCGACGGATCGGACCTGCATCCGCTGCAGGAGGCGTTCTGGAACAAGCACGGCCTGCAGTGCGGCTTCTGCACCCCGGGGATGATAATCGCGGCGGAGGAGCTGCTTCGAAAGAACCCCTCGCCGAGCCGGTCGGAGATCCGGCACGGACTTGAAGGGAACATCTGCCGCTGCACCGGCTATCAGAACATCGTGCTTGCCGTCGAAGAGGCCGCTCGCGTAATGGGAGGCAGTTAGGCTATGACTACACGCATATTCGGCTCCGGGATCCGGCGTCGAGAGGACCCCAGGCTCATCACGGGCCGGGCTTCCTACACCGACGACATCAAGCTTCCGGGCATGGTGCACGCTGCGATTCTTCGCAGTCCGTACGCACACGCTACGATAACGTCCATCGACATCAGCGAGGCGGCTGAGCAGCCGGGGGTGATAGCCGTCTATACGGGCGAGGATACGGACGGGGTGTTGAACGGGCTTCCCTGCGCCTGGCTGATCCCGAATTCGGACCTGAAGACGCCGGAACATCCCGCCATTGCCAAGGACAAGGTGCGCTACGTGGGGGACGCGGTTGCGGTAGTGGTGGCGGAGAACCGCTACCAGGCCGAAGACGCGCTGGAGTGCATCTCCGTGGAGTACGAGCCGCTGGACGCAGTGATCAACCCCAAGGAGGCGACCGAGGACGGGGCGCCGCAGTTGCACGACGACGTTCCCAACAACGTGGCGTTCACGTGGGCGGTTGCGGGCGGAGACACGGACGCGGCCTTCGAGGAGGCGGACGTAACCGTCAGCGACACGATCACGCTGCAGAGGCTTATCGCGAACCCGATGGAGCCCCGTTCGGCCATCGCGCAGTGGGTGGGTGCGACGGGGGACCTGACCCTGTGGAGCACCTCCCAGAACCCACACATCGCACGCTTCCTCACGTCGGTGGTCACCGGAGTGGGCGAGCATAGGATCAGGGTCATCGCGCCGGAGGTGGGGGGAGGTTTCGGGAGCAAGATTCCCTACTATGCCGACGAGGCTATTGCCGCATTCTGCTCCATGAAGCTGGACGTGCCGGTGAAGTGGACGGAGACGCGCAGCGAGAATTATCTGATCACAACCCAGGGCCGAGACCACATCGAAGAGGTGGAGATGGCGGCTACTTCCGACGGTAAGATCACGGGTCTGCGCACCACGGTGTACGCCGGACTGGGAGCTTACCTGTCGACGGCCAGCCCGGGGGTTCCGACGATTCTGCACGGGCTGATGTATTCCGGGTCCTACGACATTCCGAACATTTCGGGCACGGTATACGGCGTGTTCAACAACGGCACGCCGGTGGACGCTTATCGCGGGGCGGGACGTCCTGAGGCGACGATGCTCATCGAGCGGCTGGTGGACTTGATGGCCGCCAGGCTCGGCATGGACGCAGTGGAGTTTCGCCGGAAGAACCTGATACCGAAGTTTGAGAACGGGCACGACGTGGCTACGGGCCTGACTTATGACAGCGGCGACTATCACGCGACGCTGGACAGCTGCCTGAGCGCGGCGGACTACTCCACCCTTCGCGAGAAGCAGGCGCGGCTGAGGGAGCAGGGTCGCTACATGGGGATTGGAGTCTGCACGTACGTGGAGATCTGCGGGCTTGGACCTTCGCAGGTGGCGGGGGCAGTGGGGTTCCAGGGGGGTCTGTGGGAGAGCGCCATCGTTCGCTTTCATCCCACGGGTAAGGTAAACGTGATGGTCGGCTCTTCGCCGCACGGCCAGGGGGAGGAGACCACCTTCGCCCAGATAGTGGCCCACGAGGTGGGTGTGGACGTGGACGACGTGGAGATTATCCACGGGGACACGGACCAGACGCCAATGGGGTGGGGGACCTACGGCAGCCGCACGACGGCGGTGTCCGGGGCGGCGGTGACGCTGGCCACGCGCAAGATCAAGGAGAAGTCGAAAGCCCTGGCCGCGCATCTGCTGGAGGCGGCTGTCGAGGATATCGAGTACGAGGACGGCAAGTTCTTCGTCAGAGGGTCGCCGGACCAGGCCAAGACAATCCAGGATATCGCGCTGATGGCGAATGTGGCGTGGGACATGCCGGAGGGCATGGAACCGGGGCTGGAGGCAAGTGCCTTCTACGACCCGCCGAACTTCACCTATCCCTTCGGGGCGCACCTGGCAGTCGTGGAGGTGGACCCGGCGACGGGCGAGATTGACCTGCAGAAGTATTACGCGGTTGACGACTGCGGCCCGCAGATCAACCCGATGATTGTGGAAGGACAGGTGCACGGGGGCGTGGTGCAGGGGGTTGGGCCAGCCCTCTGGGAGGGCGTGGTGTATGACGACGACGGGCAGCTTCTGACGGGCACGATGCTCGATTACGCGCTGCCCCGCGCCGACGGCTTCCCCGACATACACGTTGAATCCAACGTGACTCCCTCGCCCCATCATCCGCTGGGATTGAAGGGAGTTGGAGAGGCGGGGACAATTGCCTCTACCCCCACGGTGTACAACGCCGTAATGGATGCGCTGAGGCCGCTGGGGGTTACCCGCATAGATATGCCGTTTACACCTGAAAAGGTGTGGCGGGCGATCAATTCCGCACAGAACGGAGCATAGCCGTGTTTCCAGCACAGACCGAATACCATCGCCCAGGTTCAGTAGGGGAGGCAGTTGACCTGCTTGCCAGCAACGAGGGAGCCAAGGTCCTCGCAGGGGGCCACAGCCTCATACCATTGATGAAGCTGAGGCTTGTTGCGCCCACTGTCCTGGTGGACATAGGCAGCATCGAAGCATTGAAGGGGATCGAGGCCACGGACGGAGGGTTGTCCATCGGCGCGTTGACGACGCAGGCGGCGATTGCCGGGAGCGACCTGGTCAATGAAGGCGCGCCCCTGCTGGCGGAGGCCGCCGGCATGGTGGGGGACCCGGCGGTGCGGAACCGCGGGACTATTGGCGGGAACGTTTCTCACAGCGACCCCGCATCGGACATTCCAGCGGTGCTCACCGCACTGGGCGCGACCCTGAGCATAACCGGGAAGGGGGGAGACCGCAGCGTCAGCGCTTCGGGCTTCGCCACGGGCCTGCTGGAGAATTCGCTGGCGGAGGACGAGATCCTGACCAGCGTGTTCGTTCCCGCCATCGCTGTGGGAGCGGGTTCTGCTTATGTAAAGTTTGCCCATCCTGCATCGCGGTACGCCGTTGTGGGGGTAGCAGCCATCGTGGGTGTGTCGGGAGGGATTTGCTCGTCGGCCAGCGTTGTGGTAGGTGGGGTTGAGACGACGCCGACACGAGCATCATCCGTAGAGGCGGCGTTGGTGGGTTCGAACCTAGACGACGAAGCGTTGGACAGGGCTTCCGCGACAGTAGCCGGGGACTTCAAGGGCGACGCGATGGGGGACATCTTCGCCTCCGCCGAATATCGACAGGCGGTGGCGGCGGTTTACGTGCGCCGCGCACTGTCGTTGGCAGTTTCGCGGGCCGGTTAGGTTCCCGGGCGGCGAATCCGGCTGGCAAGGGTAAGCCCGGGTCCCATCGTACTAGTATTTCCAAAGGCCGGATTGGCCAGAAGGGTAAAGCACTTGACTATGACATCTGAGGTACGCTTGCCGGAATCCGTCGACGAGCTCCAACAAACGCTTCGCGAGCAGCTATACGTGGCGGACCGGGGACTGGCTATGTCGGTCTACCTGGCGCTGAAGCTGAAGCGGCCACTGTTTCTGGAAGGTGAGGCGGGCGTTGGCAAGACGGAGGTGGCGAGGGCGCTGGCGTCTGCTTTCGGTGCGCGGCTGATCCGGCTGCAGTGCTACGAGGGGCTGGACGTGAGCCAGGCGGTCTATGAGTGGAACTACTCGCGCCAGCTGTTGCACATCAGGTTGATGGAGGCGGCGGGAAGCACGGACCGGGAGGAGATGGAGAAGGAACTATTCAGCGAGGAATTCCTGATAAAGCGTCCGCTGCTGCAGGCGCTGGAGAGTTCCGGCCCGACGGTGCTGCTGATAGACGAGCTGGACCGGGCGGACGAGGAGTTCGAGGGGTATCTGCTGGAGATGCTGGCCGATTTTCAGATAACGATTCCGGAGGTGGGGACCTATAGGGCGGAGGAGCCACCTATCGTTGTGATTACGTCCAATCGCACCCGGGAGATTCACGACGCGCTGAAGCGTCGGTGCCTCTACAACTGGATAGACTACCCGGACGCTGCAAAGGAGGCGCAGATAGTCCGCAGCAAGATGCCGGGGGCGTCGCAGAAGCTGGCGGGGCAGGTGACGGCCTTCGTGCAGGAATTGCGGGCGACGGAGTTGTACAAGATCCCGGGCGTGTCGGAGACTCTGGACTGGACTGCGGCGCTCATCAGCCTTAACGAGAATGAGCTTACGCCTTCGGTAATAGATGACACGCTTGGCGTGATGCTGAAGTACCGCGAGGACCTGGAGGCCACTCGCGGCGAGCAGACGAGAGCGCTGGTCAACCGGGCGTTGAATCCGGGGACGCGTCGTGGGAGAAGGCGTGGCTAGCGGCCTGGACGGGCATTTTCTGAACAACCTTCTGTTGTTCGGGCGGCTCTTGAGACGGCTGGGGCTGGACGTGCACACGGGGCGGATGCTGGATGCGGTCCGCGTGCTTGAGGATATCGGCATTCGGCGTCGGATGGAGGTGCGGTCGACGCTGCGGACATTGATGGTGCACCGAAAGGAAGACCTGCCGGTCTTTGACGAAGCATTTGCGGTGTTCTGGCGTCAGAGGAAGAACCGGCTGTCGTCGCTTGATCTTCGTTCCATGGGCGAGCAGCGAAGGTATCGACGTATAGAGGCGGGGCCGCCACCGCCCAACGGCGTTGGTGGGAATCAACCCGAGAACGGGGCTGCAGCGGACCGCATCGACCTTTCGAGGACCTTCAGCGCGAGGGAGGTGCTGCAACAGAAGGACTTTGCCGATTTCACACCCAGGGAGGCCCGCCAGGCGAGGTTGATGCTGGCGTCGCTCCAGTGGAATCCAGGCGTGAGACGCACCCGCCGCAAGGAGCCGGGGAAGGGGAGGGAGCTGGACGTGCGTCGGACACTGCAGCGCAACGTGAAATTCGGGGGAGAGTTGCTGGACCTGCGGAATCGTCGACGGAAGGAGAAACCCCGCAGGCTGGTGGTAATCTGCGACGTAAGCGGGTCGATGGAGAGTTACACGCGTATGCTGCTCCACTTCATCCACAGCCTGTATGCAGGACTGGAGAGCAAGGTGGAGGCGTTCCTGTTCGCCACGCGGCTGACGCGAATCACAAAGCAGCTGGCGCAGAGGAACATTGACCAGGCGGTGGACGGCGTGGCCAAAGCGGTGCCGGACTGGTCCGGGGGGACTCGCATCGGGGCCGCTTTGAAGGAGTTCAACTTCAAGTGGGCGCGGAGGACTCTGAGCTGGGGTTCGATTGTGCTCATCGTCTCGGACGGATGGGACCGGGGCGAACCGGAAGCGTTGAGCCAGGAGATGCAGCGTTTGCAGCGCAGCTGCCGCCGGTTGATATGGTTAAACCCGCTGGCGGGAAGGGAGGGGTACGAGGCGTTGACGCGGGGGATGCAGGCGGCGGAGCCGTACATAGACGACCTGCTGCCGGTGCACAACATGGCGGCGTTGATGGACCTGGCGGACCACCTGAATGATCTGTCGGACAGCTGGCCTGTGCGGAGACAAACGCCGCCGAGGCGGGCAGAGCTGACGGAGGCTTCGGTTGAATCGGATCGACAGCAGCAGCGGTCGTGGCACGGAGAGGCAAACCCGACCTTCCGGCACCCGATGTGGGGGTGCGGCCAGCAGCAGAATTAGGCTGGAAGTGAACTTGGACAGGGCCGTTGAGAATCGTCTAGGCGGTGGGGTCTGAATTGGTTGGTCGTTAGCCTTTGATCTGAAGCGGGAGACCCGCGGCCATGAAGTAAACGACGTCGGCCTCCGCGGCAACGATTTGATTCACCCGGCCGAGTTCGTCCGCGTAGCTGCGTCCGAGGGTGGTGGCGGGGACGACGCCGAGGCCTACCTCGTTGCTGACAACTATCAAGGACGGGGTGCCGCTCTTGAAGAGATTCAGCAGTTCGCGAACCCTAGAGGGGATGTGGGGGACGGCGTCGTCGCCGACAGATGGGGACAGCATCAGGTTGCTGACCCAGAGGGTGAGGCATTCGAGGATTACGACATCGTAGTCATTCATCACGGCGGCGAGGGAGGGGACCAGGTCGAGAGGTTCTTCGAGGGTGTCCCAGTGTTTGGGCCGGGCGTCTTTGTGGTTTTGAATACGTGCCGCCATATCGGAGTCGCCGGCCTCGGCGGTGGCGAGGAAGAGCACGCGCTTGGCGGGGGATGCGATCTGCTGGGCGAACCGGCTCTTGCCGGACCTGACGCCGCCGAGGATGAGGGTTAGCGACTTGGTCATGGGCCGGTCTTTCCGGGTTTGATTCTCGGAAGGGCGACGTGATTCCAGACTCGCAGGACTCTGCTTCCTTCGTGATTTTCGATTATGGAGAGTCCGGCACAGTCTACCCGGAAGCGCCAGAAGTATTCGATGGGCAGTGCGAGCAGGCAGAGAGCGAGGGCGCGGATGGAGCCTCCGTGGGCGACTACCAGGATGTCTTCGCTGTCGTCGTGGGATGCTGCGGCCCTGTGGTAGAAGCGGCGGACGCGCTCCGTCAGTTGGACCGCGCTCTCGCCGCCGGGGGCCGCGAAATCGATGTCGCTTTGGGAGAAACGCTGGGCGAATTCTTCGGGGTTGCGGGCCTGAATTTCAGCGAGGGTCAGTCCCTCCCAGTGGCCATAGGAGAACTCTCGCAGGTCCGGGTCCGTCTGCAAGCGCAGTCCGTCGCCGGCAATGATTCGGGCTGTTTCGGTGGTGCGGGAGAGGTCGCTTGAGTAGGCGGCAGCGAAGGGGATTCCGGCCAATTCGGGTGCGAGGGTTCGGACCTGGTTGCGGCCCTGGTCGCTGAGGGGAACGTCGGCATGTCCCTGGATCCGGTTGGCGAGATTCCAGGGGGTCTCGCCGTGACGCACGAGGTACCAGGAGCCCATGATTCAGTCCGCCGGGGCGTCGATAGATGGGGATTCGGGCGTGGCGGTTACCATAGGGGCGGTCCGAAGAGGGTGCCGGTGATTGGTACGAGGGCGGTTGCAGTGAGGAGGACCGTCACCGCCGCGATCTCGTTGACGGCGCCGTAGGTGTCTCCGGTCATTCCGCCGATGAGGCGTGAGAACCACCAACCCAGCGCCAGGGCAATGGCGACGGTTGAGGCCAGCAGTATCAGGCCTCCAAGGCCCATGAGGAGAGCTGCGGCGACGGCGGCGACAGCGAAGCCAAGGGCTAGCTGCCAGCGGCTGCGCCCGATTTCGAATGGCGTTCCCAACCCCTGCTCTCGTGCGTAGTTGAAGGCGACCATGGTGGTGAGCATACCAAACCTGGAGAGGCAGGGAAACAGCACAAGCAGCTCGATGCGGGCGGCGGTGGAAGGGGCGTAGGTCAGCAGTGCCCACTGCAGGAGCAGCAGGCTGACGCCGCCAACGACGGCGAATGCGCCGACGCGGGAGTCTCGAAGAATCTCCAGGCGGCGTTCCTTGTTCCTGCCGCCGATGATCCCGTCGCAGCTGTCAAGGAATCCCTCGACGTGGATTGCCCTGGTGAAGACGAGCAGCGTCACCAGCAGAATCGCGCCCACGACGGGCAGTGGCAGGACCTGCCGGGCGAGGACATCAACGCCGGCCAGGATGCCGCCGATGGCCAGCCCCGCCAGCGGGAAGAAGGCGCTGGAGGATGCCGTGGGAGCCTGGCCTGCGGGGGCGACGGGGAAGATGGTCAGGAAACCGAAGGCGTGGCGAAGGTCCGTTACGGGTCGCACGGTGTTTCGGGCTCCGTGATGCGGTTGGAGACGCTGGCCTCTTCGAAGGTGGCCATGTGGGTGAGGCAGGCCGCGGCGGTTTCGACGATGGGCATGGCGAGGGCGGCACCGGTGCCCTCGCCCAACCGCAAGTCCAGATCCAGCAGGGGTTTGAGGCCCAGGTGGGCGAGGACGACGCGGTGTCCGGACTCGGCGGATCGGTGGGCGGCAATCATATAGTCGGAAACGGTTGGGCAGAGTTGGTGGGCGACTAGGGCTGCGGCGCCGGAGATAAAGCCGTCCAAGACCACTGGACGGCGGGCCAGGGCGCCGCCGAGGATGACCCCGGTGAGGACGCCAATTTCGAATCCGCCGACCTTGGAGAGCACGTCCAGGCCGTCGGCGGGGTCTGGGTGGTTGACGGCCAGGGCGCGCTGAACGATGGCGGTCTTTTGCTCCAGTTCGACGTCGGACCTGCCCGTGCCGCGTCCCGTTGTTTCGATGGGGGGCTTGCCGGTAATGGCGGAGGTGATGGCGCTGGAAGGGGTGGTGTTGCCGATGCCCATGTCGCCGGTGCCTATGGCGTCGGCGCCGGACTCCACCGTTTCCAACGCGAGGTTGATACCCGACAAGATTATCGACTCGGCGTCGGTGCGGCTCATGGCGGGGCCGCGGCTTATGTCGGCCGTGGGGCGGCCCCTGCCGACGACCCGCAGGTTGGGATGGGAGGGAAGGGGTGTGTCAACGCCGGCGTCTACCACCACCAGTTCGACTCCGGTGGTACGGGCGATGACGTTGATGGCCGCACCGCCTGCAAGGAAGTTCAACACCATCTGGGCGGTGACTTCACTGGGGTATCCGGTGACGTTCTGGGCGGTCACGCCGTGGTCGGCGGCGGCGACTATTACGGTCTTGTTTCGGATGGAGGGTCGCTCTGTTCCAAAGATGCCCGCCAGCTGGATTGACAGTTTCTCGAGGCGACCGAGACTTCCGGGGGGCTTGGTCAGCCGGTCTTGCCGTTCGGCTGCTCGCGTTCGGGCGTGGGCATCGGCGGGTCTGATGCCGGTGATTGCTTCGTCCAGTGTCATGGCTAAAACTCGATGCCCTGCTGGGCGCGGATGCCCTGGTCCTGGTATGGATGCTTGATAAGCTTCATCTCCGTTACCAGGTCTGCGCAGTCGATTAGCTCTTGGGGGGCGTAGCGGCCGGTTATGATGACGTGCAGGTCCTTGGGGCGGCGTTCGAGGACATCGACGGCATCTGCAACAGGTACCCAGCCGTAGTGGAGAGCGTAAGTGAACTCGTCCAGGACGATGATGTCTTCTTCGCCTCCAAGTATGGCTTCCCTGCACCTGCTCCACTGCTCCACGGCCAGGGCTTCCGTCCTGTCCATGTCCTTGGATAGCCAGGTAAAGCCGTCCCCCAGTGATTCGATGGGAATGCTCAGCTTGTGAGCGGCCCGCTGTTCGCCGAACCGTGCGCCTGTGTGCTTGATGAACTGGAACATCCTGATGCGGAAGTCGCGGCCCCAGGCGCGGAAGATCACACCAAGGGCCGCCGTGGTCTTGCCCTTGCCATCGCCGGTGTTGACTATCACAAGACCGTGTCGGACCTTTGGCCTTCGAGGGGCTCGAGGGGAAGATTTGCCGTTGTCGGGCTGGGTCATCTCACACCTTCCTTGCAATTGGGATGTTCCCGGACTGCGAGGCCCCATTGGCCGGGCCTATGAGGCTGATGGCTATGGAGCCTGTTACGGGGTCCTGGTATACGGCGGATTTTACCTTGAAGACTGCTTCGATGAGGCCGGGCTGCAGGACGTCCTTCGGGGTCCCCGTGGCGATGACTCTGCCGCCGGACATGACCACCAGGCGGTCGCAGTAGCGGGCGGCCATGGAGAGGTCGTGGAAAGCGGCCACAGCCGTCAACCCGTCGTCCACCAAATTGCGAACCAGATCAAGGACCATGAGCTGATGGAGGACGTCCAGGTTCGAAGTTGGTTCGTCCAGCAGCAGGATGCGCGGCTGCTGCGCAAGGGCGCGGGCGACGAAAACGCGCTGTCTCTCGCCGCCGGAGAGGGTGTCCAGGGTCCTGTGGGCGAACTGATCAGTCTCAGTTAGCGCCATGGCGTCGCCGGCGATGCGGTTGTCGGACTTTCCTTCCACCTGGAAGCGGCCCAGGTGGGGATAGCGGCCCATGAGGACAAGCTCCATGGCGGTGAAGCCGTGGGTGTAGGGGGCAATCTGGGGCACGAGGGCGAGTTCTGCGGCCATGTCCTTGACGGTCAATTCACGGATGTCTCGTCCATTGAGGGAGATGTCGCCCTCCCGGCATCGCAGGATGCCGGAGACTGCGCGGAGCAGGGTGGACTTGCCCGCGCCGTTTGGGCCTATGAGGCCGACCATCTCTCCGGTGTCGGCGCGAATGCTCACGTCGTCGAGAAGCTGTTGGGCGTCAATGATGTAAGACAGATCGCGGGCTGATACGGCGCTTTTGTTGTGGTTGTTCGAGTTCATGCTACTCCGCCAGGCTGAAGTTCTCTGAGGGGGGATCAGCGAAGGTGTCGGGCCAGAGGATTCTGGCCAAGGTCTCGGCGCCCCTGATGTTCCAGTAGGAAAGGGTGGTGACGTGCTTGCTTTCCACCACGAAGACCTGTTCGTTCAGGATGGCGGGAACATTGGCCAATGCCGAGTTGGTTAGGAGGCTGTCCCTGAACTCCTGCGCGCCGAATTCCGCGGGCTGGGGAATGACTATGATGTCCGGGTCCATGGCAATGACGCCTTCGAGGCTGGTGGTCTGGTTGCCGTCTATGCCGGCATCTTCAGCGGCGTTGATGCCGCCCGCCGCTACGATGACGCTGCCTTCGGTGGAGTTGCCGCCGGCCGTCCAGATGTTATCGGAATACTGGGTGAGGGCCAGCACCCTGGGCTTGGGCTCGGCGGCGGAGGTGACCGTTACCAAGGACTCGTACCGGGCGCGGACTTCCGCGGCGAACTCCAATGCCCGCTCCTCTTCGCCAAGAATGTAGCCTGTGAGGAGAATGTTGTTGATTCGGGCTTCCGCGTCGTGCTGCAGCTCAGTTTGGACTATAGGAATGCCGACTCTGGACAGGGCTTCAACCCCTTCAGCAGCGAAGAAGGGGCTGGTGACAATCACGTCCGGGTCCTGGGCGATGATGGTCTCCGGGTCTCGAGAAATCTCCGCCTTGTCCTGAACCAGATCGTAGATGTTGGAGTAGGTGGCGTTCTTGGTAAAGGTGCCGACTGCGACGAGCCGCTCCACAGGAACCAGGGCGAGGATAACTTCGGCGTGGCCGATGGACGCGCCGATTACGCGCTCGGGCTTGGCGGGGATGGTGACCAGTCCGTTCAGACCTTCCACCTCGCGGGGCCAGCCGAAGTTTGTGGGATCCACAATGCCTGAGACTCCGGTGAAGGCTTTGATGCGGGGGTCAGGGGTCGGTTCGGGCGTGGGGGTTGGGGGTACGAAGGGAGGGGGAGTTCTGCGTTCGAGGG
>CAYQLZ010000001.1:235796-276745 GCA_964418665.1 uncultured Dehalococcoidia bacterium
GGGGTTCCCCATTGGTTTTTTCCTCGGGTTTGGTTTTGGGGGGGGGTTTTGGGGTGGGTGGGGGGGGGGGGGTGGGGGGTAGGGAGGGAGGGGGGTGTTCTGCGTTCGTGGGGGGGTGGGGGCGTGGCTGGAGCCGGTGTGGATACCGGAGTGGGGGGTTGCGTTGGGGCCGGGGTGGCTGGAGGCTGGGTTGCGGGTGTCTGTGTCGGAGCGGGTGTGGGAGGCGGGGCCGGCGGGGCTGCGGTTGGGGCGGTTGTCGGGGCAGTAGTGGGCACAGATGCCGGGGTGGTAGTCTCAGATGAGCAGGCGGCGAACCAGATGCTCAGCAGAATGACGAGGGTGATGGGGATTGCGGAGATGCGGCGAATGGACATGAGGACTCCTTTCAGATGTTGCATCCTATAGCGAGTAGGCTTGGCGCTTGTTTTTGATTAGCAGGAAGATGAAGAAGGGGGCGCCGACGAAGGCGGCGAGGACGCCGACGCGGAATTCGGCCGGCTGGATGACTGTCCTTGCAATGGTGTCGGCGAGAAGGACGAAGACTGCTCCCCCGATGGCGCTCATGGGGACGAGCACCCGGTGGTCTGGGCCCAACATGAGCCGGAGCACGTGGGGCGTCACCAGGCCCACAAAGGCGATGGTGCCGCTGACGGCGACGGCGGCGCCCGTGGCCATGGCCGCCGCCGCTAGTAGGATGATTCGGGCGGGGCCGACACGGACACCCATTGATCGGGCTTCGTCATCGCCCAGCATGAGTAGGTTGAGGTCGCGGGTCATGAGTAGGATGACCAGGATGCCGCCAAGGATGAACGGGCCGGCGATCTGCACGTGCTCCCAGGTGCGGGAATCGAGTCCGCCGGCCAGCCAGAAGAGAATCTCCCTCAGGGCTTCGTTGTCGGGCAGTATGATTATGATGGCGGAGACAACGGCCCCGAGGAAAGCGTTGACGGCGACGCCGGCCAGAAGCAGAGTGGCCATGGAGAACCGGCCGCCCACGGCTGCGATGCCGTACACCAGGAGTGCGGCAAGCATGGCCCCAAGGAAGGCGAAGAATGGCAGGGCGAGGAAGAATGCTGCCGCTGCGCCGACGGCAATGGCGACGACGGCTCCCACCGCACCGCCTGCGGACACGCCGATGATGCCGGGGTCCGCCATGGGGTTGCGGAACAGCCCCTGCATGGTTGCCCCGGCGACGCCTAATGCCATTCCAACGAGAGCGCCCACGACAATTCGGGGGAAGCGGATCTGCTCGATAACCAGCTGTTCCGTGCGCCCGAATTCACCCACGTCCAGCCCAACGGCGGAGAGGATGATGTGGGCGACGTGGCTGACGGGGATCTCTACCGGGCCGAGGCTGAGGGACAGCAGGACGGCGCCAAGTACGAGCAGTCCAAGGGCAATGAAGCCGATGGTCAGCCTTGCAGTCACTCCAGACTGCCTGTAGGATCGGAACCCGTTTAGCCTGATAGCCTTAAACAAATAACCTCCGGCTACTCTACGCCGGAGGTCTTGGTGTCGCTCTTGTCGGGGTAATGCCCGAAGCTCGAGGGACCCTCTCTTACGCGGAGAGTGGTCACCTTCCGTTTAGGCAGGTCTCCTGGCTTGCGGGTTGGTTCTCCCAGCCTAGCCCTTCCCATCGGAAATCCGAAAGTGGGCTTCGGCCTATAACCCCGCTTACAGTGGCGCTACCACGGCGGATTTTCACCGCCTTCCCTATTCTCCCTAGGTGGGCACCTGAACGGAGAGTGGCTGGATATCTATAGTGCGGCTGATGATAGGCCGCGCCGATTGGGTTGTCAAGGGGCGACACTTGCCGACTGGCACTCCGGTGTACAGGGTTTTTTGCGAGGCGAGGCCGCCCTACTCTTGCGATAATTCGCCGGTTGCACCAATATAGGCGGGCCGCGCAACGCCCCCTATCGGGAGGCTTGCCCGCAAGGGGACCGAGAATGTACATCAACTGGTTGGAAGGTCTGGTTTTGAATGCTCTGGCGCTGGGGGTGGGGGTTCTGCTCGACCGATTTCTGCCGGAACCTCCCGCTAAACTGCACCCGGTGGTCTGGATTGGTCAGAGCATCCACATCCTGAACCGTCGGGCACCGCGGGGGCCGAAGGCGGCGTTGATCTATGGCAGCTGCATCGCTGTCACTCTGGTGGGATTCTGGGGCGCTGCCGCATACTTTGTGATGGAGGCTCTAATGTCGTTGAGCCCCGCAGCGTACGTAGTTGGTGGAGGGTTGGCGCTTCGGGCTACGTTCACAGTCAGGACGCTTTCGTCCGCCGCGAACCGGACACGGGAAAGCCTGGAAGATGGACGGCTGGAGGACGCGCGCGCAAGTCTGATGCACCTGGTGAGCCGCGACGCGACAACGCTCTCTGGACCGCTGGCGGCGGCGGCGGCCATCGAGTCGGTGGCCGAAAACACCACGGACAGCTACGTAGCGCCGTGGCTTTTCTTTGCGATTCTGGGTGTGCCGGGAGCGGCGGCTTACAGGGTGATCAATACTCTGGACAGCATGCTGGGCCATCGTGGTCCGCTGGAGTATTTGGGCAAGGCGTCGGCAAGGCTGGACGACGTGGCAAATCTGATTCCGGCTCGCCTCAGCGTGATGTGTCTGCTCGTGAGCGGTGCGGCGCTTCGTCTTCCTGCCAGGCTGGGTTGGAAGGTGATGGTCAGGGACCGTGGTTTGACGGAGAGTCCCAACGCGGGTTGGACGATGGGCGCAATGGCGGGACTGCTGGGCATCCGGTTGGAGAAGGTGGGCCATTACTGTCTTGGTGGGGAGTTCCCTGAACCCAAGGCAGCAGATATCGGCAGGGCTGTGCGCGTGGCCGAAGGAGCGGCACTCATGGCGCTGGCGGCAGCTGTGGGACTGTTGACGGCCCGGCATTTTATTTGGGCGGGATTTTGACGGGAGTATCGGTATGACGGCTGTTCACGGTGGATTGGACACGGCGGAGCTTCGACAGCTCGGGTTTCGTCCTGAGCAGATATTGGACTTCAGCGCGAACATCAACCCTCTGGGGACGTCTCCCCGCGTAAAGGAAGCTGCTACCAATGCAGATTTGTCCGCTTATCCGGACCGTAACTGCCTGGAGTTGAGGGAGGCTTTGTCGGCGCGTCTGAAAGTCAACGCCGCCGAAATTCTGGTGGGCAACGGGACGGTGCAACTTATACATCTGCTGGCGAGCGCCCGCCTTGGCCCGGAAAAGAAGTGCCTGATATTCGGACCAACTTTTGGGGAGTACGAAGAGGCAGCGTCCATCGTCGGCGCAGAGGTCCGATTCTTGCAGGCTGAAGAGTCGAAGGGATTTCGGTGGTGCATCAGCGCCGGTGTTCAGGAGATAATCGACCTTCGACCGGAGGTTGTTTTTCTATGCAACCCCAACAACCCGACGGGCGAATACCTTGACCGCAAACAGGTGCAGCGCATCCGAGACGCAATGGACGGAAACGGGCTGCTTGTAATTGACGATTCCTACGCTTCGCTTGCAGACTGTCCTTGGGACGCGACTTCTCTGGTTGGAGAGGGAGGGGTCGTATTGCTCCGATCCATGACGAAAGACCACGCCCTGGCAGGAGCGCGGCTGGGATTCATGGTTTCCGAGCGGGAGACTATTGAGGCAGTGGCACGTCTTCAGCCTGCCTGGAGCGTTAATTCGGTGGCGCAGGCAGCCGGGCTGGCCGCATTGTCAGACGAAGCGCATGTTGCCGCTGCGAGGGTGGTAATCGCCGAAGGAAAGGCGCTGCTCAGGGAGGGTTTGGACGGGTTGGGCGTATGGTCGCCGAATTCTGACACCAACTTTATTTTGGCGAGGGTGGGAGACGGCGCCAGAGTAAGGAACGCGCTGCTGAAGAGACGTATTGCGGTGAGGGACTGCAGTTCTTTCGGGCTGCCGGAGTACATACGGATTGCGGTGCGCAGACCGGAGGAGTGCCGGCAGCTACTGAATTCGCTGGAGGAGGTGTTGTCCGATGGCTAGCAGCAGGGGGAGGGTGATTATGGTGCAGGGGACTTCGTCACATGCGGGCAAGTCGATCCTGGCGACCGCGCTTTGTCGAATCTTCGCCAGGGAGGGGCTGCAGGTCGCGCCATTCAAGGCGCAGAATATGTCGCTGAATTCCTTTGTGACGCCGGATGGAGGGGAGATTGGCCGGTCACAGGCGGTGCAGGCCGCCGCGGCGATGACGGCGCCCAGGGTGGAGATGAACCCGCTGTTGCTGAAGCCCGAGGGGGAGAGCCGGTCCCAGGTGGTGCTCATGGGAAGACCGCTAAAGGTGGCGTCGGCCCGGGAATACTACGAGATGAAACCGCGGATCTGGGAGAGGGTGACGGCGGCCCTGGACATGCTTCGCGACGAGTATGACGTTGTTGTGATGGAGGGGGCGGGGAGCCCGGCGGAAGTCAATCTGAAACAGCACGACATCGTCAACATGAGAGTGGCAATGTATGCGGGGGCGCCGGTGCTGCTGGTGGCGGACATCGATCGGGGCGGAGTTTTCGCCCAACTCGTCGGCACGATGGAACTGCTGGAGCCGGAGGAGAGGGATCTGGTGAAGGGGATGGTAATCAACAAGTTTCGAGGAGACCCGTCGCTGCTTGCCGACGGCCTCGACTTTCTGGAGGAGCGGACAGGGGCGCCTGTTGCGGGCGTCATACCCTACTTCAGCGACATCCACATTGCGGAGGAGGACTCTCTTGGGCTGAGTGCGGGTGAGGAGAGGTCGGAGGGAGAGGCGGCGGATGTTGTCGTCATTCGCTTGCCGCACATCGCGAACTTCAACGATTTCGATCCGCTGGCCCACGAGCCGTCGGTGCAGCTGAGGTACGTGGCCAGTTCGGAGGATTTCGGCGACCCGGACCTGGTGATTATTCCCGGGAGCAAGACCACCGTTGCCGACCTGGACTGGCTGCGATCGATGGGGCTTGACGCGAAGATTCTGGACTCGCGCCGCAATGGGGTGCCCGTGGTCGGAATCTGCGCCGGATTCCAGATGCTGGGACAAACGCTCCTGGATCCGGACGGGGTAGAATCTCCCAGGTCTGAGACGGGGGGACTTGGTCTTCTGCCGGGGTCGACAACATTTTTGAGGGAGAAGTCGACGCACCAGGTAAGGGGGAAGGTGGCAGCAGGGAGGGGCCTCTTGAGCGGATGCGAGGGGTCCGAAATCACCGCTTACGAAATTCATATGGGCGTCACGCCTTCGGATGGAGTCGAGAGTCCGTTCGTCATCGAAAGGCGGTCGGGGAAGAGCATGAGCCTGCCTGACGGAGCTCTTGACCGGGAAGGGCTCACCCTGGGCACTTACCTGCATGGGCTGTTCCACAACCGGACGGTCCGACGCTCGATACTGGAGTGTGCCGCCAGGTGCAGGGGGATTTCGCTTTCGATGGGCGAGACGGAGATTGAGCCGAGCGTAGAATACGACAAGCTGGCGGCGTTGGTTAGGGAGCATCTGGACATGGACCTGGTGTATCGCGTTACGGGGCTGGGCGGCTGACTTCGATCTGATTCCGGAAGCGCCGCCTAGGTGTGATACCTCCCTCTTCTCAGGGCGCGTCCTAACAGGACCCCGGTGTGCTGCCCATCGGCGACAACCTGTTTTCCGTTGACTATCACGTGGCTAATGCCTGTGGGGAATTGCTTCGGATTACTTCGCGTTGCCGGTGAGCCGACAGTGGCGGCATCGAAGACCACAAGGTCTGCCTTGAAACCGTCCCGGAGCAGGCCGCGGTCCGGGATGCCCAACCGCTGGGCGGGGAAGGACGTCATCTTACGAACGGCTTCAGGGAGGGACATGCCCTTCTCCTCCCTTACGAACCTGGCCAGCACGGTGGGGAAGGTGCCATAGGTGCGGGGGCTGGGGAAGTCGCCCAGCAGCACGCCGTCGCTGCCAATTATCGAGAGGGGGTGGTTGATGAATTTGGGAAGCGTCATGCCGTTGGTGCCGGCCATGACGTAGCACACTTGCAGATCTTCCTCGAGCAGCAGGTCGCACATGGCGTCGAGGGGGTCTTTGCCCAGGATGGTGGCTGTTTCGGAGATGGTCTTGCCGTCGAACCTGTGGTTGTGGGGGTTTTTGAAATAAGTGAGCCACATCTCGTCGTAGGAAACTACGCCGGGCCGGATTTCCTTCCTGAGCCGTTCCCGTCCTTCGACGGAGGCCAGGACTTCCCGCTGACGTTCGGGGCCGCCGTCCATGGTCCACTGGGGGAATAGGATGGTGAGGCGGGTGCTTCCGTAGAGGGAGGGGAACATGTCGAAGGTCACGTCTACGCCGTCGTCACGACTTCGCTCCACAAGTTCGAGGATCTCCTCCGCGCCACCGGGGTGTCGCTTCTGGTGGGAGAGATGGGTGATATGGCTGGGAATGCCGCCGTAGCGTCCGATGTCGATGGCTTCCCGCAGGGGGTCCAGGTACTGGTCGCCGAGGGTGTTTCTGACGTGGGAGTGGTAGATGCCGCCGAGGCGGGCAGCTTCTTTCGATAATTCGATGAGCTCCCGGGTGCTGGCGTAGCTGCCCGGGGGATAGTCCAGCCCGGTGGAGATTCCGTAGGCGCCCTCCTCCATGCCCTCCCGCAGGATGGCCTTCATATTTTCAAGGTCTGCGCCGGATGCGGGCTTGTTTTCCCATCCTGTGGTCGCGATGCGGAGCGGGGAGTTGCCGATGACGTAGGCCACGTTGACGGCAACCTTGTTATCGAACATGCCCAGGTATTCCGCCACGGTGGACCACCTGCCTGGCAGGGGCGGGTTACCGTCGAGACCGGAGTTGAGCTCGACGAAGCGGAGGAAGTCCTTGTGGGTGTGGAAGGGGGCATAGGAGTTGCCGTCGATGCCGATTAGTTCCGTGGTGACACCCTGCATGACCTTGGGCTCGTGTCGGGGCTGGTCCAGAATCACGAGGCCGGAATGGGCGTGCATGTCGATGAAGCCGGGGCACACGGTCATGCCGGACGCGTCGATTCGTTCCCTGGCCTCCACGGAGGAAACGTCCCCACGGAGAATGCGGACGGTCTCTCCCTCGATGGCGACGGACCCGTAGAAGCCGGGGCTGCCCGTTCCGTCGATGATTGTGCCGTTTTGCACTATCAGGTCAATCATGGGCCGCCTCCCCGTATGCTGGCTGAGAATGAGTGGTTGTCACCGCTAACATACCACAGAAACCCGGTGGTAAAGGCGATTTGGGTTAGAGGAAAGAGGCGTGCCTGCCCAATTGGTCTCATCTCGCTAATGGGTGTTGCGCAGAAGCGTCGGAGAGTCCATTATTGGCGTGAGATGTGTGGAAGATTCAGTCTTATCTCAGACCTTGGGGAGCTGGCCCGCCGGTTCGAATTCGACGGAAGCGAGCTGGAGTTGCAGCCGAATTTCAACGTGGCGCCCACGCAGAGTGTGCTGACGGTGGTTGAAGGGGAGGAGAGGCGTGGGGGGTTCATGAGATGGGGGCTGATTCCGCACTGGGCCAAGGACCCTTCCATTGGCAACCGGATGATTAACGCCCGGGCAGAGACAGTGGCGCAGAAGCCTGCCTTTCGCAGCGCTTTCAAGCGGAGGCGATGCCTGGTGCTTGCCGATGGGTTCTATGAGTGGCAGAAGATGGGGAAGGCGAAGCAGCCGGTGCGCATCATGATGGAGTCCGGAGAGCCTTTCGCCTTTGCGGGGTTGTGGGAGGTGTGGAGAGACGGCGAGGGCAACAAGGTGCCATCATGCACCATCATCACCACGGAAGCCAACGAAATGCTTCGGCCCATACACCCGAGGATGCCGGTGATTCTGCCCCGTGCGATGGAGGGGTTCTGGCTGGACCGGGACGTGGAGGATCCCGCAGCGCTTGCCGATGTGCTGCGGGCGTACCCCGAGGAGGAGATGAAGACCTATGCCGTCTCCACCCTGGTCAACTCGCCCCGCAACAACAGCCCGGAGGTACTTGAGCCTGTAGGGTAGGAACGCGGGCCACAACTAGCGGCCAACGAAGGTTGTGGTGGTGTCGGAGTTGACTGTGACGGTGTATTCGACGCCGGTTTTGAAGTCGGATCCCAGCGGGACCAGCGTTTCCACGATGGGGAAGTCTGCGGTGCAGACGACGGTCGGGTCGGATACCTGGTGGTGGGTGACTGTCACGTCCATCTCGCCTGATTCCGAACGCCGGATTTCGTAGCCGTTGAACTGAGAGCAGCCGCTTCCCCGCGGCATTCCCGATATGACGCGAAGCCGATACCGGGGTGGGTTTTCGTCCAGCGCAGTTACCTCCGCAGTCTGAATGGGAGAGTCCTCAAGGTGGGTGAATCCCAAGCGTGGTTCAGGCAGGGTGAAGGTGGTTGTTTGCATGTCGTTGACGATCACCTGGTAGGTCTGTCCCGGCTCGAGGGGATCCTCGATTTGCTCTACCGCTTCGAGTTCGATGACCTGCTCGTTACAGGGAATTGCCCAAGGGGTAGGAGGCGGTTGCATAAGCGTTAAGCTGACTATGATGTCGTTGCCATTCACTTCGAGACTCTGGCTCCCGGGGCGGGCGCAGCCTTCGATGGTTGACTGGTAATAGGCAACTCTGAGGAATTGATCTTGTTCGTTTGGAATCAGGTTGGCCAAGGCTATCCTTGCCGGGGTCTCTACCCAGGTGCGCAAGTCGGAGGCGGTGGAGCCTTCCGGGACCAGTTCCGGGGGCGGCTGCACCAGTACCAGGAGCATGTCCACCTTCGATGGATTGCCTCTTGTGATGACATCGTAGGCGGTGTCGTTGGTGAAGGCGAGGCGGCCGTCTGCTTCGATGATTCTGGCGCTGAGGGAGTAGGTGTTGCGTGAATCTATGTCGGCGCGGTTGTAGCCGACGCTGAACTTGATGGGGACCTGTCCGGGACCGGAGATGGTCTGTCGGGCGATGAGAGGCGCCGAGGCATCGGCGTAGCTGGTGTCGCGAATCTCCACCACCAGGCTAGCGGCTTCGGTTAGAGCTATACGCTCGCGGTAGGCGACGGTGCCGGAAACGGATGCGTTGGGTTCTTTTCCGGAGCTAACTTCAAGGGATGAGCTGTCCGGGACCGGTTCAGAACTGCAGGCGGCCAGCGCCGTCAACGTCATTAGGGCGAGGGAAACCATCGAGAGAAAGAGGATTTTGTTCATCGGCCTGCTCCCTCCAGGATAATTCTGGGGTATACAGATAAATACGCCAAGTCCTGTGGTTCCGTTCCCTGATCCAGTATTATCATGGCGGAATTCGCGCGCCGAAGCCGATACTTCGGCCAAAATTCCCCGTCCGGAACGGTGCTTACGCGTCTCTGGAGAAGCTATTTGTCCACCCGGCGCAGGAGAAGGGCATTGGAGGCCATGATCTCCTCGACTTGTGCGGGGAAGTCTTCGAAGGTGTCTGTGACAGCCTGAATCAATCTACCGGAGAGGATTCCGCAGTCGTCGCTGCCCAAGAAGGTGGCCAGAGCAGCGGCCCTTTCGATGGAGGCTCCTTTCCCTGACGTGATCTGAACGCCCTGATTGTACATGGCGGTATCGCCGACTTGCAGCGCGAGGTCCCTGGTCTCTTCCCACATGCGGGTGTGGATTGAGCCGGGACTCATGGCATTTACGGTTATTGGCGTACCGGACAACTCAGCTGCCAGATTCTCGGTAAGGTTGACGATGGCGGTCTTTGCGGCGTCGTAGGCGGTAAGATTGGGTCCCCCCACTCCGGCCAAGTTGACGATTCGTCCCCGATTACCTCTCAGCATGTGGGGAATGACGGCCCTGCATCCGTAGAAGGTCCCGAAGAGGTGTATGGCAAAGGTGCGCTCCCACTCTTCAGGGTTATTCTCCCAAAGCGACCCTACAGGGCCCAAGTTGCCGGCATTGTTTACCAGGACATCAATTGCGCCCAGAGTCTCGGTCACGTTCGCGACCATCTGCTCCACCTGATCCCTGCTGCTGACGTCCGCCACTGCAGTATGCACCTTGGCATCAAACCGGCGGGAAATTTCGTGGGCAGTTTCCTCCAACTCCTCTATTGTCCTGGACGCCAACGCGAGATTGGCTCCTTCCGCCGCGTAAGCCATGGCTATGGCCCTGCCGATCCCACGGCCGCCCCCTGTAATGAGGGCTACGCGCCCATTCAATCGGGGCCGGTTGTTCGTGGGGTGTGAGGCCGAGGTCTCTGTCTTCAAACGGCGACTTTTGCCTGGGAGTGGGCCTTGAGGAAAGTGCGGACCTGGTCGATGGTCCTTTGATAGATGTCTCTAGACTCCTTCCAGGGGTATTCCGTCACCTCGGCACTGGGGGCCAGATCCACCAGGTCCATGGCGGGCTGGTAGGGGTGGGTCGGGGTGCTGTCCGGCATTACCAGGAGCGGGGTCCGGCAGGCGCGGGCGAAGTCCCGCGTGACGCTGTACATGAAGTCGGGATTTACGCGGTAGAGGTTGTGGAGATATGCTTCGACGGTTTCCATGGAAACGTCGGGGCGGCGGGTGCGAAGTTTGGGCGCCCAAACGTCTTTGCCGGAATCGTACATGGCGTCAGGGAAGTCCGGATGGTGTCCGACGGGCTGGCAGAGAACGGCGGCGGCGACTCTGTCCGGCGCCCGCTCTATGAGTTTGAGGGCGAAGGGGCCGCCGATGCAGTAACCGATGAAGAGAAACTTGTCGATTCCCAGGTGGTCCATCAACCCCAGCTGGTCGTCGGCGAAGGCGCCCCAGGCGTCTTCAGTCTGGATCGGGCCGGTGGAACCGCCGCCATTTGCGTTTCGCTGGTCCATGGTGATGCAGCGGAAGTCGTCTTTGAACACCTCCATGGCGTTGAATACCTGGGTGGGCCAGCCGGCCATGACGGAGTCCAGGCCGCCGCCCGGGGTCGCGAGGAGCGGGAACCCTGAGCCGACCTCCTGATACTGGATGCGAACGTCGCCCTTTGTGTAGAACGGCATGGTAGTTCCTCCTCGTCGTTGGATTCTATTTCTGCAGTCGATTCTAGCTTGGTGGGCGAGAGTGTCAAGGCAGGGGCCGTGGCTTGTCATGGGGATGCGCCTGTAGTAGAAAGAGTCAAGAGAGCGTTGAAGCTGGAGCTGTTTCGCTTCACAAAGAGGGTTGAGGAAAAAATGAACATCAGGCTGATCAGGCACGCCGAGAGTACGGGGAACGTGGAAAACCGCTGGGTGGGGAGGGTGGACGCGCCGCTGTCGGAAGCGGGGAGGTTACAGGCCGTCCGGCTGCGAACCAGGTTTGAGGGGGAGGGGTACGTTCCCACCCACGTCTACGCCAGCCCTCTGAGCAGGGCATTTGAGACGGCTCGGATAACTGCTGCGGACTGGGACTGCCCGGTGGAGCCGTGGGGCGACCTGGTGGAGCTCAGGGTGGGGGTGTTTTCCAATATGACGGCTGCGGAGATCGAGGAGGCATTTCCGAAGCTGGCCCGCGAGTTTGCCGAAACGCGAAACTTCGACATTATCGAAGGGGCGGAGACCAACCGGGAGTGCAACGAACGGGCTCAGCGGGTGGTGGACCGGCTCGCCAGCGAGCACAAGAACAGCGACCGGGTTGTGCTTTTCTCCCACGGCGGCATTTTGAGACACATAATCGCCCGGTTGCTGGGCACCGAGCAGGTGTGGACGCTGGACATCGGCAACACGTCGATTTTCGAATTCACGGTGGACGTGGAAAGCTGGCATCTGGACCCGAAGGCCCGCACCAACCTCAAGTTTTGGAGAATCGACAGGTTCAACGACATGGCGCATCTGCGTGACGGCTAATCACCTGCTCGGAACGTATCAGGAATAGAATTGGCCGGCTTATTGCGGAGTTTGGATCCCTGGAGGGAATTCCGTCCGTTCCTACTCCTCCCTCGAGGGGAAAAGCTCAGCCAGAAGGTCCAGGATGAGCTTGGCGGTGCACATTGTTGAAGTTTCGGCGTGGTCGTAGGGTGGGGCCACCTCCACGAAATCGCAACCCACGATGTTCACCCGTTTGGACAGGGCGATGAGCGCGTCCCGCATTTCGTAGTAGAAGAATCCGCCCGGAGCGGGGGAGCCTGTGCCAGGGACCTGCATCGGGTCCATGACGTCCACGTCCACGGTGAGATAGACGTTGCCGCCGGCGGGAACGTGGGCGACGGCGCCTTCCGGCCCCATCTCGCGGAACTGCTCCGTGGTTATCAGCTTCACGCCTTTCGATATGGCGTCGTCGAAGATGCTCTTGGTGGCCTTCCGGATCCCTATTGAGGTAACGTTGTTGACGTTTGCTAGGTCGAAGCACCGGCGGATGGGGCAGCCGTGGTGGTAATAGGTGCCCTGAAGCTCGTGGCTGAAGTCCATGTGGGCGTCGAAGTGGACCACGTCCAGGTCTGCGTAGGAGTCGAAGCCCCTCGCCGCCGGAAAGGTGATGGAGTGGTCGCCGCCCACGATGACGGGGAAGGAACCCTTGTCGATTATCTTTCTCACTGCGTGGGTGATCTTGGCGAAGTTACTCTCCACGTCGGAGGGGATAATGGTCACGTCGCCGCAGTCGGCCATGGTGACGCCCTTGAGAAAGGTCTGCTGCCTGTCGATGTCGAAGTAACCCTGGGCCTGCTTGTCGTTCAACATTGAATCGTAGCCGTAGACGTCCCGGACATAGCGGATGCCGTTGGGGCCGTAACGGGCGCCGGGGCGGGCGAAGGTGCCCTGGTCGTAGGGGACGCCGATGAAGGCGATATCCGCGTCAAGGGAGTCTAAGTCGTTGACCAGGGGCGCGCCGAAGAAGGAGAGGGGCACGGCCCTGGTGGCGGGCCACGGCCCGTCCCAGGTGTCCTTGAGGGATAGGGACCTGTTGATTTCCTGTTCCGAGTTCATAGGTGTTCGTCCAATCGTTTGAGGGAGATGTGCCGCCAATTATACCGTATGATGGCGGTAGGGCTTTGGGAACCAGAATTCAGCCGACGGCGTTGGCGCTGGAGTGCTCGAAGGACTTCCGGATGAGTTCTTCAAGGACGTGCATGTCAACGTCGGCCAGTTTGTTTATGTAAAGACAGGAGACTCCAGTGCGGTGCTTGCCAAGCCTAGAAAGGAGATCGTCGCGTCCTTCGAAGCCGTCCATGACGTAGAGGGAAAGGTTTTGCTTTCTTGGCGAGAAGCCGGTCAGGAAGATGTCCCCCTCGCGGCCTGAGTCGTACTTGTAGTGGTAATCGCCGAAGCCGATAATGGTCGGTCCCCACATCTCAGGCTCCATGCCGGTTATCCGCCTCATCATCTCCAGAATGGTCTTGCCGTCCTCCCGGCGGCGCTTGTTCTCGATGGATGCCATAAAGTCGGAGACACTGGCTCCAGTCTTGCGGGTCTTGTTTTCGGCCATTTCAATTCCTCACGGTATGGTGGTCAACTTAGACCTGGATGACTATATGATATATGCTTTGTGCCATCGAACAAGATGATGGAGGATTGAAATGAAGCCGAACGTACTCCGGGGGAAGCTGAAAGCGGGGGAGCCGACGGTGAGCACCCACATCCACTCGACGTGGCCGTCGGTGATCGAGGCAATCGGGCATACGGGCATCTACGACTACGTGGAGTTTGTGGCGGAGTATGGGCCATCCGACCTCCACGATCTGGACAACATGGCGCGGGCGGCGGAGCTGTTCGACATGGGCATGATGATCAAGGTGGACCAGAGCCACCAGGCATACCTGGCCCAGCGCGCGGTGGGATCGGGGTTCGGGAGCGTGCTGTTCACGGACGCCAGGTCCGCCGCGGACGTGCGTGAGCAGATTCTGACGGTGAAACCCGACACGCCGGAGGACAAGGGCTGGTACGGCGTGGCCACGCGGAGGCACACCTATATGGGATACGGCGGTTCGGAGGCGTACGTGAAGGCGCTGCAGGACACGGTGGTTGCGGTGATGATCGAGAAGCGGGGCGCCGTGGAGGAGATCGACGAGATATTGGAGATTCCGGGTCTGGACATGGTGCAGTGGGGAGGGTCCGACTACTCGGTGAGCATCGGCCTGCCGGGCCAGAAGGGTCATCCCACGGTTGTTGAGGCCCACGACAGGGTCTTCAAGAAGGCCGTCGCCGTGGGCATCCCCGCACGGGCGGAGATCAACACGCCGGACGAGGCGCGGAAGTACCTGGACATGGGGGTGAGGCACTTCTCCATTGGCACGGACATTACCATCCTGCACGGCTGGTGGAAGTCCAACGGCGAGGACCTCTGGCGGGCGATCAACGGCGAATAGCAGAACGCCGGGAGAGCTTGAGGCTTCCCCGGCGCTCGAATGTCTGCGCGTTTATTCAGGCGTTGGCCTGAGCAGTTCCGTTCATCGTAAGCCGTCTACCTCTTGACGAGGGTTGCGTATTCATACTTCGCGGTTGGGCCCCAGACGGAGATGTGGGCGGAGTATTCCTCGATGACGCTGTGGTCCATGCCCATTACGGGCAGGATCCAGAACATGGGCCCCGTGGAGTGGTTGTCATAGAGGAACTGGCCTATCTCAGTCACCAGCTGTTCGCGCCTGTTCGGGTCCAATTCCTCCGCGAACATGTCAACCAGCAGACTCAGTTCCGGATGGTCGAACCAGTGCTCGCTGGAAGCTTGGAGCTTCATGTTCAGAGGCAGCTGGAATTCAAGATTGATGTAGCCGATGCCGGCGATGGCTACGGCTCTGTTCATACCCCAGTTGCGGCGCAGGTTTCTGAACCTGGAGGACTCGACGAACTCCAGGTTGGCGTTGACGCCGACTTCCTTCCAATAGGCGGTTATGGCCTCCGCAATGTCACCGATTTCGGGGATGGAGGGATTCAGGCCCCAGCGGACGGCGAGGTCAAAGCCGTCGGCGTAGCCCGCTTCGGCCAGCAGACGCCTGGCTTCGTCGGGGTTGTAGGGGTAGGGCGTCCATGAATCCTGGAATCCGCGGGCGTTGGGTGGGATGTCGGAAATGGTCTGTGGGACCATGCGTCCCTCGTAGAAGGACTCGTTAATCGCTTCCCGGTTGATAGCGTAATTCAGCGCCTTGCGGACGTTCAAGTTGGTCAACGGATCGGATTCGTCCAGCTTGGGTTCGACGCCCTCAGGCACGGCGTAGTATTGACCGCCGAACTGCACCTCCAGCCAGTTGCCTGGCAGGGTGCTGTAGATAATCTGAAAGCCCCGGTCTCTCACCGTGGGCACGAGGTTGGGGGAGATGGAGGCCAGCTGCACTTCCTGGTTGAAGAGCATGGCCATGCGGGTAGCAGTTTCCTGGACGCCGATGAATCGGAGTTCCTGAATCTCCGGCGTCTTGCGCCAGTGATTTTCAACCCGCTCATACTGGAAGTGGCTGTTGATGGAGTGTTCCACGTATCGGAAGGGGCCGGTGCCTATGGGGTGGGCGGCGTAGCCCTCCTCTCCCACGGCGTCGTAGTAGTCCTTGCTCTGCACCAGGAAGGATATTTCGCCGAGCCAGACGGCCAGAACCGGGTTGGGAACATTGAGGGTCATCTTGACTTGGTAGTCGTCAACGATTTCGAAGTTGTCCTCGCTGTTTGCCCAGATGGCAAACAGGCCGGAGCCGACCACCTGGGCATCGGGAGCGACGTACTTCATCCAGCTGTGGACGAAGTCCTTGGAGGTGAACACAGGCCCGGTGAAGCTGTCGGTGGAGTGGAAGGGCACCCCTTCCTGCAGGTTGAAGGTCCATCCCATCCCGTCGGGGGCCATCTCCCATTCACGGAACAGCTGGGGCTCCTCCACGCCGGTGTAGCGATCGGAGCCGATGGGGTACTCGAAGGCGGGCCGGATCTGGCCGGAGCCGGAGAATCCTCCCTTGTGGGGCAGCGTCGTATACCAGGTCAGGGCGGGAGCGGCCACCACAATCCTGGAGGAAACGGGGGTGAGTATCGCGGGGGTGGTGGGAGCAACGGTTGGCGCGACGGTTGGGGAAACGGTGGGAGCGACGGTTGCAGCGGGTGTGGGGGCTGCGGTGGCCGGCGCCTGCGTGGGCGCGGTTGTGGCGGCGGGCCTCTGCGTGGGGGCCGCCGTTGCGGCCGGTTGGGCGGTCGCCCGAGGTGTGGGAGCGGCCGTCGTAGGCTGAGCGGGGGCTTGTGTCGGTGCTGGTGCGGCCGTCGTAGGCTGGGCCGGCTCGGGCGTTGGGGTCTCATCATCTCCGCAGGCCGCGATCAATAGCGCAACGAGGGAGAGAAGAGCAATTAAGGATATAACCAAGGGACTCTTGTTACGGAACGGGTTAATCAACTCTGCACCTCCCTGGATGACGAGAATTCGGCTAAGCTAATTTGCGCAAATTGGGCAAACTGGCAGGAAAACAGCTTGCTTCGCGTCGGGATAGTAAGCCCATGGTGTCAACAATGTCAAATTGTCTGAAGATGGGGACGAAACGCTTCAACCGAATGACCGCAATGGGCGTGATTGCACATGGTAATTCGTGGAGCGCCAACAGAAAATCAGCGACCAGCGAGGTTATGTAAGGACGGGGATGTCCAAATCTCTGATAAGGGGCCTGGTGGACCCGTATCGGGATTAGGGGCGGCTAGGAGGTCTGAGGGACGGCAGGGGCGGTTGGTTTCTCGTCCTCCTGGCGTTTCGGAGCATCCTGTTCAGTGGGGTCGGATTCGGATTCCTGCTGCAGGGTTGAGGCGGAGTGGCTCTTCTCCACGTCTTCCTCCCAGTCTGGCCATTCCACGGTAGCAGTTGCAGCAGGCGGAGAGTCATCGACTTCCACATGCTCATCGGTTCCTCTCATTGGCGTGCCCTTCCATCGCAGGAATAGAGACACGGCGCCCAGCAGGGTACGCATGGCGAATTCCAGGGCAATAATGAACAGCATGTAGTAGAGAATGGTCTCCCGGTGGTCTTCCGCGCCTCTAAGTACATTCAGCGACTTACCAACTTCGAAGAAGGAGGCGTCGATGAGGATTAGGCCAAGCACCGCAAATGGCAGAATCTTGGCTACGTCCCGAGAGAGTTCTTCGCTGTAGTAGGCGGCGATACGAATCACGCCTACAGTGGCGAGGGCGATCACCAGAATCTCGGAGATGTCTCGTTCCTTCGAAAGCAGGGCCAGGATGAATGTGAGCACGGCGAACCAGAAGAAGGCGAAGGCGGGGAAAACGATGAGGTACTTGGCGACATACATGGTCATGTGAAGGATTCGTCGAACCCAGAGAAACCTGGACTGCTCGTAGCTAGAGAGGTCCAGTTCGAACATGTCACGGGAAGCGATGAACCGATAGAACTTGAAGATGAAAACAGCGTAGGCGACCATGCCCAACACGTAGAAGACCACGGGCCACACCAGATCTATGCCGGCTTCCAGGCTCACACCATTGGGGAATACGGAGTCGACGATGCTGTTAATGTCCATGTGTGACGTTACCTATCAGTTGTATTCTCGGTGGGGGGCAGTGGCAGGGTGAATCGTCCCGACGCTTGCCCTGTCTTCAGTGATGCCGGTTGGGTGAATTCGTCCTCTTGAAGACCGTTGCTGTAAATCCTGGGCGCTTCCGACATGGGATCAAGGGGCCCTTGTACAAGCGCTTCGATCTGATTCTAAGATAAGCTCATTTGGCCATTCAATTGGCTTGGCCCACGAGTTAGCGGAACTTTTCCGGTCTGATACCTGAATTGTGCTTTGGCCCTGCGGAATAACGGTCGTCAGGCCGCCGACAATGCCAAAACCAAATGGGGCTTCGCATCTCTCACGAAGGCCGGCCGTATCGCATGCGGGTTCACCAATTGGGAGAGAGCAGGTGTTGCTGATTTACGTCAACTGAAGGGGTCTGACCACTTGATTAAGAGTGGATACAATTGTGATACTCTACATCAAAGTCAAGCTGGCAGAATAATGCTTGCCTGCCGCCCAGGCCCAGGGAAGGGATTCAACGCATGCGCTTCTTAATGGATAGGTGGAGACGAATAGGTGTCCGTCTATATATCGCCCTGGGAATTGCAGTGTTGCTAACTCTGGTCTCAGGGGCAACGGCCGTCTACTACTTCGAGCAGAGCGGCGACCTCAACTACGAGCTTGAATCGGAGTCCGTGCCGGCGCTGGAGGCCTCCTGGGAGGCTGCCCGGGAGGCTGAGCGGCTGAGGGTGCTGGCGCTGGGATTGATGGCGGAATCCGGCGCAGGATTGGAGGATTTCCGGACGGAGACCGTTACGGAAACTCTGGGCCGGCTAGGCGATGCCCTGAACATTGCGGGGGGGATTCCGTCGCTGACCGTCGACGCGCAGAGGGTCAACGATTCGGCAAACGAATTGGTTCGGGTTATCGACAACCTGGATGCGAACAGAGAAGACCTTGTTGTGGCTAACGTGAATGCGGCAGAGCTGCAGGCTCTGGCATCCACGCTTTCTCCCGCCTCGAGGGAAGCGCAGTCTGTCCTGTCCGTACTGCAGCAGGTGTGGCTGGCGGAGAGCGATGACGAGTTGCAGGCGTTGTGGGGACGTTTCTCCAGTCTAGCCATCGGCGTGGAGCCGGAGGTGAGGTCCCTGGGAGAGGGAGAAGGAGCCTTCTTTGTGAGGGGACAGCAGCTGCTTCTATTAGACAACCTCAGGAGTCTCACCGAGCAATTCGACCAGGCCAGCACGCAGTTGGAGGGATCCGTAGCCGGCCTACTGACTTCGGCGAGAGCCAATTCTTCGGAAAACCTGGCGTTGGCGGTAAGCAGTTTCGACGAAGGTCGAACTCTATTGACAGGCATCAGCGTCATCAGCGTCATTGTGGCAACCATCGCGGCCTGGGTCTGGGTGGGGAATGGAATGGTGCGCAGACTTTCCCGAATGTCTGACAGGATGCGCGGCATGGCCGACGGCGATTTGGACACGCCCGTGCCAGAGATTGGTCGCGATGAGATAGGCGAACTGGCCAACGCGCTGGAGGTGTTCAGACAAAACGCGATCGAAGTTCAACGGCTAAACCTGGTGGAGCAGCTTTACGAGGAGCTGCGGGTGACCAACGAGGAACTTAAGGAGGCCCAGTCCCGCCTGGTGGCCCAGGAAAAGCTAGCGGCCCTGGGAGAGTTGGTCTCCGGAGTGGCGCACGAAATAAGCAACCCTCTGAACTTCGTCAAGAACTTCACGGAAGGCTCCCTGGACTTGTATGACGAACTGTCCGAGATGTTGGATGTCTACAAGAGCAGGATGTCCACCGACGACAGTGCCCTGCTGGATGAAATCAGCCAGGACATGACCAACAGTCTCAACCGAGTGCTGTCCAACGGCGGGAGGGCTCTGGCCATTGTGGAGCGGATGCAGGGGCTGGGGCTGGTGGGTGGGGAACCTGTACCGACTCACCTGAATTCGGTCTTGAGGGACGCCGTGGTTTCTGGTTACAACACCTTTACCGGACGCTGGGACGACTTCTCGATGAGGACCGAATTCAAACTGGATGAGTCCATAGGCGATATGATGTTGGTGGAGGGCGATTTCGGTGACGCCATAGTGAACCTGGTCTCAAACGCCTGCTTTGCCATGCGAGGCAAGCTACTCGAATCCGACGGGGACTACGAACCTGCATTGGCGGTTTCGACCCTCCGCGAGGACGAGGATGTGGTAATTCGCATCAGAGATAATGGGCCCGGCATTGCGGACGATGTTTTGGGTCATATATTTAATCCCTTCTTCTCTACCAGGAGCGGCGCAGAGGGGGCCGGATTGGGTCTGACGGTGGCGGCGGACGTGGCGCGCAGGCTGGGTGGGGACCTTTCCGTGGATACGGTCTACGGGGAGTACGCGGAGTTTGTCATGATCCTCCCGGCGGCTACCGTGGCCGTCACTTCCTAGGTTCCGGGGAAGCTGAGGCCCCTTCCGGACATGTCCCTTTGCAGCCTGATTCGTACGCGCCTGAATTCGTGCTGTTGTGACATAGCCAGGCCATAAGCGGAGACCGAGAGCGGAGACGGTGGTGCGTTATGGGCAATGATTGTGTCGTACCTATTCCGTGCTGTAGTTGTATCTGTTGATTTGACCCTCAGGCAGGACGGGCCGAAAGCAGGCGGCGTTCCGACATCTATGCCAGTCTCGTACCCAACTGTCCCCTCTGGACTAGCGACGGCGCAGGATCAGATAGCCGAAGACCGATAGTGCAAAGAGGATCGTGAAGCCCTGGATGATGATGAGCGTCACACGTTTTCTGGGGCTGGATGCTATACCGCTGAGGGTGTTTCGCACCCGCTCCACCGGAGCGCCAATTATCGGAATGGGCGGCTCTGCCAATTCGGACGGGGCGGACCGTGCTTCAACGACAGCAGTCGGCTGTGGCGTTGGAATTGACAATACCGCGACCTCAGTTGCTCCTGTCGCAGCGCGTACTATGTTTGGTGGGGCGACGAGGGTCGGAGCAGGGGTAGGTGTGGGCGTAGGTGTGGGCTCGGGGGTAGGCGTAGGTGTGGGTTCCGGAGTGGGAGTAGGCGTAGGTGTTGGCTCCGGTGTGGGTGTGGGCGTGGGTTCGGGTGTGGGTGTTGGTTCAGGAGTGGGCGTAGGGGTAGGCTCCGGTGTGGGCGTGGGCGTCGATTCTCTAGTAGGCGTAGGTGTGGGTTCCGGAGTGGGTGTTGGCGTAGGTGTGGACTCTCGGGTGGGCCTGGGAGTGGCCTGGCGAGTAGGCCTGGGTGTGGCCGCAGCAGTAGGGCGAGGGGTGGGCGTGGGGGTAGGAGTTGCGGTTGGAGTTGGCGTGGATTCCCGAGTAGGCCTGGGAGTCGCCTCCTCCTCTACCTCCTCGGGTGGTGGCGGTGGTGGTGGCGGGGGTGAACCGCCGGGCGAAATGGGGTGCCACAAGCCCAGGCCACCTTCAAAACAGATTTCGATTGTTGCCCCCGCCCTTGTTGTCCTGACGCTAATGCGGAAGACATTCCCCGATGAGACGGTAATCTCGCTTCCTTCATAGTCAAATGAGTTGCCGTTCAATTTGCTGACAGAAACGCTGGATACGCCGCTCTTGGCCCTGACAATGAGGTGATCGTGGACGCTGTTGGCGTATATGTAGTATCGGCCGGGGGACCGGTTAATCACGTCCTCGGTACAACTGTGATCACCGTCGTGCGCAAGGGCAACGCTTACCAAAAAAGCGGTAAAGAACCCGGAAATGGCTATAACGAGTAGAAGCCTCACAGCTTCCTCGAATAGTTTGCCGCGCCTTTGAATTGTTCCACCGAAGGCCCCTTGTCTTCAGCCTGATTTCCGCCTAATCCGTCATTCAGTATCAATAGCCCAACCTCTGGGTTTTTCGAATCCAGCGGTTACTGAGTCAGACTAGGCAACCCGGTTATCAGTAATGCGAGTTGTGATAGATCGGGCCCTTAGATGATAAACATTACGTCAACAATACCGATACCCAATAGCATCCCCATTTCCCGTGAATTGATATCGAGACACGCTTCATGAATCGACGGGACGGTGGCGGAGGGGCGGGCATCTTCGTTTGGGGGGGCGGCGAGCTAATCGTTAGTCATGCGCCGGATTCCGGGGCAAACCAAGAGGCAGCGACTGCGAAGTGGGGCAGAGCATGCAGCAGTCGCATGCTTCCCGCAATCAAGTGACGTGATGTCCCCGGCATGGGGAACGTAGGGGGAGGGTTCGAGTGGGGAGTCGGCTCGACTATTGAGCAGTGGCGCGGCTTCGCAGCTCCTGAACGGCTGTGTTCGCTTCACGACGAAGGCCTTGGGAGTTGCCCCTCTCTCTGTCGACGGCAATGAAGGCATCCACGGTGTAGGGACGCCAGCTGTTTTGCAAGGCGCGAATTGACCCTTCCTCAATGTCCGTCGCTTCCACAAGGAGGCTGTATGCGGGCAGGAGGTACCCGGATTGCGGGAGGTCACGAACGCGCCGGCCTATCTCTGAAATCTGAGACTTGAACTGGGCCAGCTTTTCAATCACTGCGCCCTCATCGCAGCCACCGTCCATGCTGCGCCACCGGTTGTAATCCTGGTGAAAGTCATCCCACCCACTCTTGAGCGTCGTATAGGCGATGAGGAAGTTTCGGACCTCCACCAGCCGCTCGGAGGCGCTGCCGTCAATGATGTCCCTGACGCTACCGTTGGCCTCGGTCAATGAAGACTCGGCACCTGCAATGGCGTTGTTCATTGCCTCGATATGGGCACCGATGGGACGTTGGGGCGCTTGGATCGTGCCGGGGATCGGCGGTGGACCTGATTCGGGATTTAGCGGGCTTCCGACGGATGCCGCATCATGCAGGCTTTGCAGGGCTGACGACTCTGAGTGTGCCGCCAGACGGAGGGCTTCAATTCTGTCACCGAGGGCGTCGGAGGCGGACAGCGCATTTATGTCTCCCAGCAATGAAGCAAAACTATTGATGAGTCCATTGAGACGGGAGAGAAATGAAGCGTCGTTCAGATCGTCGGCAACCTGCATTAATATGTCAAAGTCGCGGTGAAACTGCCTCCAATCTGCTGTGACTGAGGTCAGGGCCAAAGATATCTCCTCGACATTGGCTAATTCCTCCGGGTCTGCAGCGTCCTCGAGCTCCTGACGAAGGTCTTCCGTCTGGTCTTCCACAATACGCTGGGCGAAGGTGGAGTCGGCGCGAAACAACTCTATGGACTCAAATAGCGGGAGGGCGCCGGGCTGCCACTGGTCCCGCAGCCGACGGTAGGAGGCTTCCTCGGCCTCGGCCGCATCTATGAGCATATCCGCGAACGCCCTAGTGTCATCGTCGGCCCTGGGAAGGGCCCGCGCCTGGGCGGTTACGTCGCTGAAACCCAGGGCAAAGCCCTGGAGGGCTTTCTCGAAAGAGTCTCGGGTGCAACTCATCAGACCGTTTCGCCAGGCGTCGAAGTCACGATGAAACTGGTCCCAGTCCTGTGCGATAGCCTGCTGCTGAGTCGCGAACTCGTCCAGCTGCATTAGTTCAGAGGCGGAAAGCGGCCGCGCCGTTTCGGTGGGCAAGGCCGTCGGAAGGGATACGGGCACGGATTCAGGCCCGTCGCTCCCTCGGCAGGCCAGCGCCAAGGCTGGCAGGAGCAGGGCAGCGCAGAGCAATGGAAACAAAACGAGTTTTGACATCATGACCTATTGCGCACCCCCACAAAATCGTTCACAAGGTCTTCTTTAAATTTGCCGCCAATCAGGGCATCCACGGCTGAAGACAGGGCCCTTGGAGTTTCAGCGAGCAGCACGAGCACGTGGCGGTCTTCGTCTTCGTGCAGAATTGTCAACGACGCGTCATCTCTCTTGATCTCGAGGCCGGAAGGAAGGGTTATACCAGCGCCCACGGAGACACCAGCGGATTGAATGTACCGTTCCACCTGGGACACGTCTTCGTAAAGGCCCAGGAAGACCGTGTCCCGGCCCAGATTTTCATCGGCGCTTATGCCGGAAGGAACGCCAACTGAAGAAAGAACGCCTCTCATAAGCACACCGCTGTCCCAAAGCTGGTCCTGACCGAGCAGGATATCCACATTCTGGTCATCGCCCCCAGTGAAGAAGTACGGAAAATCAGCCAGCTCGAAGCTCCGCTGGCTGTCCGTTAGAAAGTCTGCCAGGTTGGAAAGCAGCTTGTCGTTACTCAGAAGAGAGTTGTAGGGTGGCACCATGAAGGTGAAATCACCAATGGCAAGCACATTTCGCTTGTTTCCCCAGGCGATAGGCGAGAAATTGCGTTCCGCTTCAATCAGCGAAGACTGAGTGTTTGCATCGGTCGTGGCTAGAGCCGGACCGGAGGAACGCAGGGAGCTTGCGACGTAGAGGGCAATGGTGTCCAGGCCGTTGGTGAGGGCGTCGGGCTGGAAATCCCTGACGAAGATGTTTCTAAAGTTCTGGTCGTACTCCACCGTGTTGTAGAGATAGTCTGACCGGAACTCCAGCCCGAACCTTTTGGCGAGGCCATTCAGCAGGTTTGGGCGAGTGGGATCTGACACTAGAAGCAGCTTTCCTCCCTTGTCAACGAAATCTTCCACGAGTCTAACCTCAGCCTCGGTATACGGATCCCGGGGCAGCATGACGACAAGGCTGTCAGCGAGCTTCAGCCTTTGCTCCAGCAGAGAGGTCCCGGAGGACTTTTCTTCGACAGACTCTCCACCGAGCACCTCGACCTCGTATCCTCTATCCGCGACCCATGAGACGAGAGTGACGATCTCGCTCTCCGAGAAAAAGTTGTCATGAAGGGCGTCGATGACCATCAGCCCATGTTCAGGCTGAAACCCGCCAGTGTCCATGGGCGGGGAAGGGGCGACGCCCGGCGAAGTGATCTGCTCGAAAGGTATATCCACTGAGGGCGGGGGGGCGTAGGTGCCCCTGTAGTAGAAGAAGAATAGGGCGGCAAAGGTGGCAATGCCGGCGATGGGCAGCAGGCCCATCAGCAACAGTTTACGGACCATGACCCACGTACAGGTAATACATATTAGGGTGGTTTAAGTCCACCGGCAGGTCCGGCAGAGGGTCTTCCTCGGCAGGCAGAATGTTGCCGCGGAGCATCATTGCTCGGAGGGACTGAAGAACGGCGATGGAGTTGTCGGTGGCGGCACCGGCATTGGCCGGGTCATCCGCGTTGGCGTCGTCTGCTACGAGGGCAAGGAATTCGGCCATGCTGGAACCGTCGCCGTCTAGCTGGCCGATGGGGGGAAGGATTCGAAGAAGGTCTTCGAGCTGTTGTCTCAGGACTTCCTGGTTAACGTCCACGAATTCATATCTGGAAATCCCGGCAAGTTCCGCGACTCTTTCGATTGCGTCGCTTTCCCCTCCAATTTCGTCGACCAGGCCCAGTCTCACCGCGGTCATGCCGGTGTAAACGCGTCCTTCCACGAGTTCCTCCCTGGAAATGCGGAGCCTGTCGCCCCGCTCACTGACCACCATTTGACCGAAGGAAGTCTTCAGCATGTCCACGGTGGCCATTCTGTCCCTGCGTGTAAACCCTGACAGCTTATATGGACTGCTAACGACGATGTTTTCCCTTGGGAGTTCCGGGACGAGAGGTCCCGTGGTGGAGATGACGCCCACGTTGCCCACCAGGGAGGAGGACTGGGCGTAGGTGTGGGAGGCGCCCATTGCCATCATATAGCCACCGCTGGCGACCAGGTCGTCCATGACAATCACCACGGGCTTTTCCTCACGGAGCTTACGAGTCTCCATGTACAGCCGCTCACTGGCGCCCGCGGTGCCGCCGGGAGAGCTCAGGTTGAGCACAACGCCCTTAATGGAGTCGTCCCTGCGGGCGTAGTTGACGAACTCTATGATGGCTGAGGCGGAATTATCGCTGATAACGGTGAAGGGAACGTTGATGATTCCAATCTTCGGCGGGCCGGGAGTCACATTGAAGAAAATCCATGCCCCCACCGTCACACCGGCAGCGACAAAAACCGGTACGAGGATAAACCAACTAAGGATGAATCTACCCAGAGCGGTTAGGAAAGAAATGATCTGCCTCAACTAATTCCCAGGAGTCCACCGGACTCGAATCGATATATTTTCAATGCACATTATGTGGCGGCACTTAGTGTGGAATGCTGCTTGCAACACTTCCAACGTCTACGGCACGGCATTGTAGCACAACAATGGCCTGAAAGTCGCAAAGATACCCAGTTCTGTCCATTGGAATTCTGGATCCCGCGGGGCTTCGGCAGGAGCATCCCCAGCGACAATTCTGAATTACGAGCTATCGGAAGCAACGAGGCAAGCCATGCTATTGCGCTATATCGGATAGATTCGAGGACATTCCCGCTCCTAACGAATACCCTTGATTCTGATGCCGGAGTCCAGAAATGGCTGTATAATTGGAGTGTGGCTCCTCTCCGCTCCCGCCTCTCGCCAATCCTGGTATTTCGTTGAATCGGGAAGCGTTTAGAACGAGAGCTTGTGTCAGTTCCCTTGGTGTTTTTAGTCTTTCGATGGGGCAGGTGCATCTCCGGTATCCTACGTTTTACAGGGGT
Source organism: uncultured Dehalococcoidia bacterium (assembly GCA_964418665.1). GTDB lineage: Bacteria > Chloroflexota > Dehalococcoidia > Lucifugimonadales > JAPULR01. The sequence goes on from CAYQLZ010000001.1 coordinate 261,619, forward strand.
GAACCATGGATGAAGCCGTAGTGTTTGCGGTTCTAGCCTTTGCCCTTGTGATGTTCATTTGGGGCAAGTGGCGATACGATGTGGTAGCGCTCGCGTCGCTTCTGATTCTTGCGACGCTGGGCATTGTTTCTCCTTCGGAAGCCTTTGTCGGCTTCGGGCATCCGGCGGTCATCACCGTTGCGGCCGTGCTCATCCTCAGCCGTGCCCTAAACGAATCCGGCGTGGTCGACGTGATCGCCAGTTGGTACCAGCGGATACCGGACATCCTGCCGGTCAGGATAGCTTCTCTCTCAGGTTTGGGGGCGTTCCTTTCGGCCTTCATAAATAACGTGGGAGCGGTAAGCCTGCTAATGCCCGTGGCAATCCGGGTTTCGAGCAGGGGCAAGCATCCGGCTTCGCGTTATCTAATGCCCCTAGCCTTCGCATCCCTGCTGGGCGGCATGATCACCCTGATCGGGACGCCGCCGAACATCATCATCTCCAATTTTCGGGTGGAAGAGAGTGGCGCGCCTTTCAACATGTTCGACTTTGCCCTGGTGGGACTGGGTCTGACCGTAGCGGGGGTGGCCTTCATTGCCCTTATCGGCTGGCGCCTTCTACCTTCTCGGAGCACTCCCGGCTCCCTAGGGGACGCCCTACACATTGAAGACTATATGACGGAAGTGCGTGTACCGGCGGGCTCCAGGTTTGTGGGCAAGATGGTGAGAGACCTGGAGGAACTGGCGAAGGACGACGTGGCCATAGTCGGCCTGCTGCATAACGGCATAGTGCACGCCGCGCCCTCCAGCTACCAGATTATAGATGCAAATGACATCTACATCATCGAGGCCGACCCGGAGGACCTAAAGATATTCGTGGACAAGACGGGGTTTGCCCTGGAGGGGTCTTCGCGGGACATTAAGGCGGATATCGATGAAACGCTGAAGGGTCGGGACGTGGCGATGATAGAGGCCATAGTCGGGCCGGACAGCCGGGCTGAAGGGGGCAGCGCCCACGGCCTGCGCCTGCACGAGGCTTTTGGCGTGAACCTGTTGGGCATCTCCCGAAGAGGCACCGGGTTCATTCGTCACCTGGGTGCGGTTGTATTCAAGGTGGGGGACGTGCTGCTGCTCCAGGGGAAGAAGGATGTGGTGCAGAAGGCGCTGCCCAGGCTGGGGCTGCTTCCGCTGGCGCAAAGGGAGATCACGATAGGTCGGCAGAAACAGCTGGTATTCCCCCTTGCGGTGTTCATCGTCGCCGTGCTGCTGACTTCTTTCGGCGTGCTGTCGGTGCAAGTTTCGTTTGTTGCCGCGGTGCTGGTCCTGCTGGTTACGCGGTTCCTCAACCTGGAGGCAGCGTACCAGGCCATCGACTGGCCGGTGATTATCCTGTTGGGCGCGATGATACCCGTTGGAGAGGCGCTGGACACAACGGGGGGCGCCGCTCGAATCGCGATGTTGCTCACGGACCTGGGGAATGCGCTACCTCCGTGGGCGATGCTGGGGGTAATTCTGGTGGCTTCCATGTTGCTGTCCGCGGTGGTCAACAACGCTGCGGCAGTCATTCTAATGGCGCCTATAGGCATCGGCGTTGCCCATACTGTCGGGGCTTCGACGGACCCGTTTCTCATGGCGGTGGCAATCGGCGCGTCTTCAGCGTTTCTCTCGCCCATCGGCCACCAGTCGAATACGATTGTCATGGGGCCGGGAGGTTACCATTTCGCGGACTATGCCAGGTTAGGCTTGCCGATGGTGGTTGTAATTGTCGCCGTGGCCATCCCGTTGCTCATGTGGGTCTGGCCCATGGGAATCTAGTCGTAGCTCCCAAGCGTATTACCGATTGAACCAAATCTCTCTTGTGGGGCTGCAGCGAATGCCCGTATGATTGACGAATGTTTAGGACGTTCACGGCGATCGCCGTACTTCTGGCCGTGGCCAGCGTCACCCTTGCCCTCAAGTGGTCTTCTCCTCCGTTTCACGGCGACGGGGACCACCTAACCGGCCTATACGTCAACACCACGGAAGGTTTCTCCGTTGTCATCCCCGAAGGCTGGGCAGGGCATGAGAACGATTCGAACCTGCCCCTTCTTTCCCTTCAGGCCTCGCAGGTCTTCTTCCTTGCCGCAGGGGAACTGTGGATATTCCCCCGGGATGGCGGCACCACGGCGGAAGGGTGGCTCGATGGACAGATATCGCGGCTGGGGATAAGCGACGTCCGCAGCAGCGGGCCGGTCGTGTATGACGGAGCGGATTCGGCGCACCGCACCTTGATGTCCTACCCACAACAGGACGGAAGTGTAATCGTGGATCTCTGGGCGGTGGTGGTTCGAGGGTCGCAGGTATTCCTGCTACGGGTCCAAACTACGGAGACCCTCTGGCCGGAAGTCAGTACGGAGGCAAACGCCTTCGTAGACAGCTTTGTTCTCCGGGAACCCACGTTTTTCGGGGCGTCGCGGAAGGACTCCCTGTTCCAGTATTGGGGGGAGATCATAACCATAGACCCGGCCCTGTCTCGTCGAGGAGCGGGCGACATCGTCGGCGCGATTTTCAGCGGCCTGGTGAAGCTCAACGCAGAGCTGGAGGTTGTGCCCGATTTGGCGGAGGGTTGGGAGGTCTCGGAAGACAGGACGGTCTACACCTTCAGGCTGCTGGAAAACGCCCGGTTCCACGACGGGCGCACCGTAACGGCCGAAGACATCAAATACTCGTGGGAAAGAGCTCTGCACCCTGATACGGAATCGGCGGTAGCAGAGACTTATCTGGGCGACATTGTAGGGGCGGCTGCACTCGCTGCGGGAGAGACGGATGGACTGGAAGGAGTGCAGGCCCTGGATGACCGGACGCTGCAGGTGACAATAACGGGGCCGTTCCCCTACTTTCTGGCGAAACTGACATACCCTACGTCATTCGTGGTTGACCGGGCGAACGTGGAGAGCGGCGAGAATTGGACCGACGACCCCAACGGGACCGGCGCGTTCAAGCTGAGGGAGTGGCAGAAGGACGAGCTTCTGGTCCTGGAGCGAAACGAGGACTGGTACGGAGGAACGCCGGAGCTGGCGCACGCGGTTTATCGCATCTTTGCGGGGCGGTCCATGCAGTTGTACGAACAGGGGGAGATTGACATTACCAGGGTCGGTACCTTCGACATCGACCGGGTGCGGGACCCGGCAAATGCTTTGAGCGAGCACCTCAGGGAGGGAACCAACCTGTGCACATTCTACCTGGGGTTCAACACTTCCCAACCGCCCTTTGATGACCCCAAGGTGCGGGAGGCCCTGGCGCTAGCAATGGAGGTGGACAAGTGGGTGGAAGTTACGCTGAAGGGGCTGTCAGCGCGGGCCGCCGGGTTCGTCCCGCCCGGAATGTTCGGTCACAACGAGGCCCTTGAGCCGTCATCCTTCGATGTGCAGCGGGCAAGGCGACTATTGGACGAGTCGAGCTATGGCGGAGCCGAGAACCTTCCTCCCATAAAGTCCTTCGCCGATAGTGACTCGATTCATTGGGCCTGGCGGGAACACCTGGGGCTGGAAGTGGAGGCGGTTTCGGTCTTTGAATTCGGCGACTTCCTTGAAAGGTTGGACAACGAGGAGTTGGGTGTGTTCGCGACGGGTTGGTGCGCCGACTATCCCGACCCACAGAATTTCCTGCACGTGCTATTCCACAGCGACAGCGCCGAAAACAGGTTTGCCTATAGCAACGAGCAGGTGGACGCACTGTTGGAGGAGGCAGCGACGGAGCCGGACCGAGACCGGCGCGAGAACCTTTACCACCAGGCGGAGAGGCTGATCCTGGACGATTGGGTGGCGGTGCCGCTGCGGCACAGCACCAGTTACTCACTGGTTCAACCGTATGTGAAGGGGTATGAGCTGACGCCCATCGGCATTCCTCAGCTGCAGAATATCTCCATAGAGCGTGACCCGTGATGCGAGCACTGTTATATACCCTAGCATTTGTAATCTTCGCTATTGCGATGACGGCATGTGAATCGGACACGCCCACTCCCACCCCTGTCGCGCCGGCTGACACGCCTACGCCTGCATCCCCTGCGCCCGTGGCGGCGACGCCCGATCCCACAGCAGCGGCTGTACCCTCACCGACTCTCGCTCCCGATGCGACCGTCATGCCCACCCCGGCCCCGACGGTTGCTGCGACTCCAACGCCCACGTCCGCACCAGAAACGACGCCTCCGCCGGTCCCCCCATCTACGCCCATTCCCAGGCCTACGGCTGCAATGGCTACTCCCGCAGCCACCGCGACTCCTGTACCCACCCCAGCCCCATCGCCACCCGCCACGGCTGTCGCTGCCACTCCTGAAACCGACCTCGACATAGAGGTGTCGGTGAATCATGCAACTTTGGAGTTCCCGGAGTCGGTCCTGTTCCACCTGGAGGCCGACAGCGGGAGCAGTATCGAGAACGTGGACCTGGAATTTGGCACGGAGCACGTTTTCTCATGCGCCTCCACATCCTACTGGACCGCCCGGGCTGACCTGGAGGGCGGGGAGGAAATTTCGGTAATGTGGGAGTGGGACATGCGACGCAGTGGCTCAATTCCTCCCGGAGGTGCGATCTGGTGGCGGTGGCGGGTGACCGACGATGCGGGCAGGGAGTTTGTGACCCCTCGGAAAGAGACAACATTTGAGGATGCCCGATTCGACTGGATGTCGCACACCGATGGAAACGTCACCTACCACTGGTACGCCGGCGGCGAGGATTTCGGCCGGCGTATTGCAGATGGGGCGCGCAGCGGGCTTGATTCCCTGATCCTGGGCAAGGAGCTTGTTGAACCCATCAGGGTCTTCGTCTACGAGAGTTCCGAGGACGTTCGAGGCGCTGTGCTGTTCGCCCAGGAATGGACCGGTGGCCTGGCCTTCGTTCGCCACAATATCATCCTGATTACGGTGAATCCGGCCCGCTTCGACCGCGATCTGCAAGGAGTGGTCCATGAGCTTGCCCACCTGCTTGTGGAGGAAGTGACCTTCAACTGCTTTGCAGGGCTCCCGACCTGGCTGGATGAGGGGTTGGCGGTCTATGCGGAGGGGGTGCTGGCTCAATCACAGAGGAACGCGCTGGACGAGGCGATTGCCACGGACGAGCTGATCAGCCTGAGGAGTTTGAACAGCAGCTTCCCCGCGGACCATTCGGGGGCCATTCTGTCCTATGCCCAGAGCTACAGCCTGGTCAACTACCTGCTGGATGCCTACGGATGGGTCAAGATGCAGGAACTGCTGGGGGTGTTCTCCCAGGGTTCCACGGACGAGAGGGCATTCCGGCAGGTCTATGGGTTGGACTTCGACGAGCTGGAAGCGGAGTGGCGAGAGTCCCTCGGCCTTTTGCCTCATTCCGGCGGCTAGGGGCCGACTCCGCAATCAGCATGGGATAACCGGGAGGGCGATGTCTCAGGCAGGCTCCGCGAGAAACACGGGAATCTTGCGAGGCGTCTGCTTCTGCATAACGTCGTAGGGCGGGTACGCCTCGGCGGCCAGCTTCCACAACCTCTCCCGCTCCTCGCCGTCCTCCACCTCGCGGACTCGCATATTGTAGACTTCTGCTTCGTCCTGGATCTGCACGTTGGGGTCGGCGCGGAGGTTGTACACCCAGACCGGGTTTTTCGGCGCACCGCCGACGGAGGCGACGAGGATGTAGTTGTCGCCGTCCCTGGCCCGCATCAGGGGGGTCTTTCGGACTGCGCCGGTGCGGTTGCCGCGGTTGGTGACGATAATGACCGGCAGGCCAGTGTCGCGGAGGGTGATGGCGCGGGTGCCGCCGCTGGCCTCGTACTCTTCGACCTGCTCGCGCACCCAATCTTTGGGGGATGGTAAGTATTCCGACATTATGCGCTCCTGAGAGATGTGAATCAGTAGACGGCTCGTCTTGCCTTCTGTCCGTCGCATCAGATCGGCGACGCTCGGTCGGATGAGGCCGTCGTAGTTCCCTTGAGGGTGAGAAGTTAAACTTCGGGCCCCCGGGCTTTCGGGGGCCCGAAGGGATACTTGTTACTAGGCAGTAAACACCTGCAGGACGTTGTTGATGAACATTGCGTTGCTCTCCTCATCCGTCACGCCGCCTGTAAGGATAAAGACGATTGCGTTCAGGATGGCGACGGGGATCAGGGCGAGGAGAATTACGATGAACGCCCGTAACGAGGATGTGTAGTCAAGGCTCTGGCGAACTGCTACCACCATGCAAACGATGGTCCAAATCAGGGCCAGCAGGTAGATGATTCCGCCGAGAATGGGTATGAAGAATAGGACGTTGAAGAGTCCGGGGGTTTGGGCGAAGCCGGTGCCCCTGGCCAACTGTCCCCAGTCTGCCTCAGTCTGCTCCGTCTTCAGAATAGTAGCCCCGATCAACCAGGTAAACAGGGCCCAAAGCGCCCAGCTTACGACACCCCGGATAACGCCAATGACTATGGCCCAGACCAAATCATCGCCGCTGGCGGCTATTATTTGTCCCACGACGCTGGCGATGGATACCAGAATGACAACCAGCAGCGCCTGAATAGTTGCGCCGCTATCATGCTCCACATCCTCGTAGGTCTGGACGTTCAAGCGGGCGGCTCCCAGCATTCTTCCTAGCATCGGATTTCAGCACCTCCAAAAAAATTGCGGTGGATGGGTAATCGGCCACCGAGGGCGGCCCCTCCACGGCTCGGCCCATCTTAACACAAAAAGTAGCTAGGTTTGTGTTATGGAAAGCCCTCGACTAAGTGTCGGCAGCCCATGCAGTGGCTTCCCATTGTTCGCTGGGATCTGTGAAAATCGCACCCAATGATTCTGAGGGTCGCTAACGCCTGCGGGCCCTGGAACGCGACTTTCCCCTTCGACGCCTGGAGGGCACGTTGCGGCCCTTGATCCTGCCCGTCTCCAGGTATCGCTTGAGGAGCCAGGTGAGGACCACCATGCCCACAAGGGCCAGTGCGGTTACGGTATCGCCCCGTCGAAATGCCGCCCAGGCATCTCCGGCCAGGCTGGGGATGACGAAGGAGCCGATGACCACGGCCACCGCCACAAAGACCAGGCGGAGGGGGTGGGTGAATACGTGGCCCCTGAGAATGGCCAGCGACGCCGCGGCGACGAATGACACACCGAAGTAGAAGCTGAGACCGAAGGCCCAATGCCACAGCACGTACATGGTGGCGGCGGTTATTGGAACGGCGAGCCAGAACCGGCCCTGCTCGAAGCCGTAGATCCAGCGGGTGCGAGCGTCCCGGATCTCCCCGGCGAGCCAGCGGCCAATGAGGCGTAGTATGGCGCGTCTCACGTTACCGGACACCCCGACCTTGATTTCGCGGCGCGGGGGCGGCGAATTCATATTGGATGAATTGTGCTGATTCTTCCGGCAGGTGCATTGTGGTAGTTCGTCATGAATGGTTGTGAAGCCGGCAAAGAGATGATGGAAGAGCGGGCTTTTCTGTGTCAAGGGAAGTGACTGCCTGATTTCGCCTATCCGTACCTGGCGGTAGGCGCCAACCAATCGGTGGCACATGATCAAAGTTCCAATGCCGGGTGGGCTTCTCTCCACACTATGAGTCTCAACGGACCCATGAGATGTTGCCTTTGACAAACGCTCTAGTTTATAATATAAACTACTTTATAACATGAAAAGGGGAATATCCAATGGAACGACAGCACGAACATCATCAGGCCATTACCCCGGCGGAGGGTTGGGAGTCCATTCAGAATACACTGGACAGCTCCCGCAGTTCCATGTACACGGCGGGATGGACGACTATTACGCTCCTATGGGGCGCCCTGTACGCGATAGGATTCCTTTCCCAGTATGCGATTGAAGGCCTCGCCGACAGCTTCGCCGAGACGTATCCCTGGTACCCCGGGCCGCTGTGGGCCGGCATCGGGCTGGTGGGGATGATCGGCAGCGCGTTTATCGGGCACCGCGCCAGCAGGCGGATTGCCCAGGGCCGCACCGCAACCAAAGTTGGAATCCGAATTTTCTTCTTCTGGGTTGCCGTGCTAGCCGCGGCATTCATCATTCCACCCGCGTCGGGCATGTGGTCTTCGGAGGTGGACGGGGCGGCTATTGGCGGCGTGGTCATTGGCATCATAGCCCTGGGATACGTGCTCTTCGGCATCATGAATCGCCCGCTAATTTCACTGGTAGGCGTTGGCATTGCCGCTTCCTACTATGTCCCATCCCACCTTTTCGGCGACATCGCCCCTGTGGTGTCTGCCGTGCTGATATTGGCGGTAGTTGGGGTTGCGTGGCTGCTGCTAAGGAGGAGCGAGACCCCGTGAACGACGAACCCGTCGTCCTGAACGAACTCATTCACCAGTCGACGCGGCTGCGCATCATGACGCTGCTGGTGGACCGGTCGTCGGATGACCTGACTTCCTATGGGTTCATCCAGAGTACCCTGAAGCTCACCGGCGGGAACCTGACGATTCATCTGCGGAAGCTTGCCGAATCCGGGTACGTGACGACTTCCAAGGAATTCGTGGGAGAGAAGCCCCGCACGTGGGTACAGGCCACTGATGAGGGCAGGCTCGCTTACGGCGATTACCTGGTCAACCTTAAACGGGCGCTGAATCTGCCTTTGGAGTGATGTCCCGGCCATATCCGGTGCTGCATCGGTTCGGCTTCAATGGGGTCTTCCCGTGTGCCGACACAGGGTGCCGGTTAGGTAATCTGCGATACTTCTTCGCATTAGTGCCGTTGAGTCCGGGCCGCTCGGCCACTCAAAGTTGCGGTGTTGTGGTGGACATTGGTATTGCCTTTATCGTTATGGTAACATCCCCAAAGCTTAGTCTGCTGTTGCAAGTTTGTCTCATATTGCCTGGACTGCCGCTGGTGTGCCCGTCCGCCGGGCCGGAGTGGCAAATTTAGAAAGCGGAGGGGATTCATTGAAGACAATGGTAGGAGCCTTTAACCGGAGCCGTATAATCACGCTCCTAGCGGCTACCGGCATAGCTACTCTGATCTTGTTTGTGTTTCGACCGTTGGTTGCGGAGGCAGCGGGTGTGGAGGATGAGGCCGTATTTGTATTCAATACCTTTGCGTTCCTCGTATGGGGGGCGCTGGTCATGTGGATGGCCGCCGGGTTCACCATGTTGGAAGCGGGTTCCGTGAGGACCAAGAACGCTACCATGATCTGCCTGAAGAACATAGGCATCTATTCCATTGCCGGGTTGGCGTATTTCATCCTGGGCTACAACCTGATGTACGTAGGGGTCGGCCGGGAGTTGATGCTCTTCGGCGTGGACTTCGGCGGAGTCATCGGTTCCTTCAGGATCTTCTACGAGTCGACCGCTGCCGAAGCGGCGCTGATGGCTGGGGATGCGGCCGATGCATCGGCGGTCCTCGCGGAGGGCACCGGCTACGCGGCGATGTCTGACTGGTTCTTCCAGATGGTCTTCGTTGCCACGGCGGCGTCCATCGTGTCGGGCGCGCTGGCGGAGAGGGTGAAGATGTGGTCCTTCTTCGTGTTCGTGCTCGTCCTTACCGCCGTCATCTATCCGATAATCGGCGCGTGGTACTGGGGCGGCGGTTGGTTGTCTGACCTGGAATTTGTCGATTTTGCGGGTTCCACCATAGTCCACAGCACCGGCGGTTGGGCGGCCCTGGCGGGCGTCCTGATAGTCGGGCCGAGGCTGGGCAAGTTCCGCAAGGACGGGACGGCGAGGGCCACACCGCCCTCCAACATCCTGGTGGTGACCCTTGGAGTGTTCATTCTCTGGCTGGGCTGGTTCGGATTCAATGGTGGGTCGCAGCTGGCCCTTGGCAGCGCGGCTGATGCGGTTGCCATGAGCGTGGTCATCGTAAACACGAACCTGGCTGCGGCTGCGGGCGCTATTGCGGCGCTACTGGTCTCACGGCCCATCATGGGTCGCATCGACCTGTTTGCGGGACTGAACGGCGCTATTGCGGGTCTGGTATCGGTCACGGCTGCGCCCAACTTTGTAGACCACCCCTGGGCGATTCTGATTGGCGCAGTGGGCGGCGTACTGGTAGTCGGCGGAATCAAGCTGCTGGAGAACCTGAAGGTGGACGACGTGGTCGGGGCGATTCCCGCCCACCTGATTGCGGGCATCTGGGGCACTCTGGCTGCCTGCATCACCGTTGGCGCCACCTTCCACGTACAGCTCATCGGCATTGTGTGCGTGGGTGTATTCGCCTTCGGCACTTCGTGGCTGCTTTGGCAGGCCCTGGCGAGGACTATTAGCGTGCGAGTTCCCTATTCGGTGGAGCGCCTGGGACAGGACGCGGGCGAGCTGGGCATGGAGTCCTACCCCGAATTTGTCCTGATGCCGGAGGACTTCGACGAAGACTAGTTAACGGGGTCTAGAATGACGGGCAGTCCTGATTAGCGAGAATCAGGGCTGCCCGTTTTAGTTTGGGGTTAACCGGGATGGGGGCCTATTGAGGCCCGACGACCCGTCTTCTGTGCTGGCCGGCGTTCTTGGCTTCAGGGGTCATCTCGTACTTGCGGGGGCGCTTGCTGCCGACGCGGACGCCTCGTTTCTCCAGCAGCGGCCATAGCTTTCGGGCGAATTCCGTGCCGAAGCCGCCACCCTGCATTCTCGCCATGGGGTGACGGGGCCAGCGGTTCTGGATTATCGACTGGCAGTCGGTGCTCTTGAAGGAGCCTACGGGGATCTGCCGCACGATGAGGTCCACCATGTCTTCGAGAACTCGAACGTCGGCGGCGCGCCTGCGCTCTTCCTCGAGCATCCTGGGGCTGGGGCTGCTGCTGGTCCCACCGCCGTTGTCGCCCGGACGTAGCAGGATGAAGTCGTTGGCGGGCGCGCTCACCTTGACGGTATGGATGTGGTCGCTAGGGAAGTACTCCTCGATGGTGGCGGAGCGGGTGCGGACGCGATCGGTGACCAGCCAGAGGAACGGTGCCCTGCCTTTCGACATGGCCTTGAGCTTGGCGAAGACGGGCATGAAGTCGCTGTCATCGCTGAGGACGGCGACGAACTCCGTATCGCCGGTGACAAAGTCGGCGATGGCGTCCATGGCGATGGCCATGTCGGCGGAATTCTTGGAGTGGTGGTGGCTGAAGTGCTGGACGCCCTTGACGGTGACGCGCAGGGCGGGGTAGTTGCCGGTGGCCCACATTTCCCATAGGGCGACGCGGTCTGCGCGGACGTATAAATGGAGGGAACCGAGGGCTGGGGCGGTTTCCGGCCATTTTTCGACGATGGTCTTGACGGTGCCCTGGGCCGCGGCGAGCAGGTTCTCGGTGTCCACGTAGAGAGCGGCCTTACCGGTTTTGCGCAGGGCCATGGTGGTCGGCCCGGCCTGGGGCGAGTCTTTGGGGTTGGTAATCTTCTTGAACAGCCCTAACATCGGGCACTGGCTTTATCGGTTGTCATCTTTCTCCCTTCAACGGAAAGCCGGAATTAACGGGTCAATTATGCACAGTTTAAGACATGGCCGCAAATCCGGGCCCTAAACGTCGTCTGAGGTTGGTCGGCGGGCTGGGGGATTCGTTTGTGTAAAGCGGGGGAAACGAATGGGTTTTTGGGTATTCGATTCAGGTTGCTCAGGCGTGGATTTGATTCAATTTGACAAACGAATATGGGGGTTTATGTAGAGTATTTGGGGTGTTTCAGGCACGAAATCGGGGTTTTGGGGGTTCGTATTCGTTTCAGAGAAATTCTGGAGTAGCGGGATGGCCCCGGAGGTAGCCGGTAACAGTATTTTTGTTCACGGAGATAGGTTAGCAGGGGTGGGGGGTGCGTGGCAAGGGGTGAGGTGGCGGAGGGGGAGAGGGGGAGTAAATGATGTCATTTGATATAATGCGAGCATCAATTTTGTCCTCATGGCCGAGCATGACAAAACTTCCTTATCCGCCGTCCACTAGTCTCGCCTCTACCAGGAAGATGCGGGCTAATTGAAGGGCCGACACTAAACCTGAGGTTGCACTGAGGTCGCTGCTCAACCGAAAAGGCTTGAGATTTAGAAAAGACTATCCCGTTCGCTTGCCGAACGGCAAGACAGTGCATCTTGACGTAGCATTCACGAAGAAGAAACTCGCGGTGTTCGTTGATGGTTGCTTTTGGCATTCTTGCCCTGACCACGGTACTTTTCCAAAGTCCAATCGCGCCTATTGGATACCAAAGTTGAGACAAAACGTTGAACGAGACAGGGTAACGGACCAAGGACTCAAGGCGGCAGGCTGGCGGGTAATGCGATTCTGGGAGCATGTGGATTCCGCGGAGGCTGTAACGAAGATTCTGGACTATTGGGGAAGAGTTGATTAGGATTCTGGGCTTATTGCCTCAACATCTTGCGCCGATATCTCCTGGATCAGCCGATAGACCCTGCCCGCTTCTTGCTTACTGTTTGTAAAGTCCTGGTAGGCCTGTGATGCATTCTGGATGAGTTCATCGTAGCTCACTATTCTTGCATGGGCAGCCCGAATGAGATTTCTCGACCATTCTTCTCCCATAGATGGGTCGTCCCATTCTTTTAACCTCTCCCCTACTACGCACACTATTTCAAGAACTTCATTACCCTTATTTGTGTCTTGAAGGACTCTCTTCGCAGCACTGTAATATTTTGAAATCTGTTCAACTAACTGAGTAGTTTGAAGTTTACGATTAGCCCGCTTGAGTTCAATGATTACGTGCCGATTCCCGGTTGTACTGTAATATAAATCTAACCTCGCAGCTTTCTGCTCTTCGGTGAGTGAATCATACACTCCATTTAGTGCTGTTTTGATTCGCTTTTCCATGACTGCAGTATGGGTAGCACGTCCCCACGACGGATCTAGCAGCCAAAGGTGTTTGTAAAGATGCTCTTGCAGCGCTTTTTCTTTGGCGTTCTCATCGACTAATCCAGTGAGTTTATGGATGACTTCCAAACGATCTTTGGCAATCTGGTAATATGCGCTGGCCTCCAAATCATCAAGCTGGATAAACACGTCCTTTAGAAGCCCCAGATTCTCAGTAGAAACTTGATCCAACCTGTGTAACATCTTGCGCAGCTTCAAACTCTCGAAAGCTAATACTCCGCTGACGAAGAGTTGTCGCTTTTGATTCTCGTCTTCAATGGGAAGTTGGTTAATGCGACCAAAAAGCCTCTCGGCCGATTTCTTTTGATCAGGGTCTAGGTCTCCAAACCACTCCTTGATTTGTGGGAAGAGTATGGCTTGTCCCGTGCCTTGCTTATTCCTAAGGCTAGTCCATCGCAACTGAATGTGTTTTAGTTCTGAAAATAGCTTTTTCTTTAAGGCCTGATATCGTGGGTCTTCTTCAATGAGCTTCTGGCGACTGGTAGTTGCTATATCGTCTTGGTCATCCAAGTCCAAGAAATCCGCATGAATCTCTCCAAAGACGTACTTCGTGTACAGTCCACCTTCGCCAAACTCCTCCAAAATATCTTCTTGGGCTAACTTGCCGCGGACCATCACTACAATCTTGTTGATGCTCTCAGATGTATCAGAGTCTCTCAGTTGGCCGGCTTTTGTAGCGGTACCGATCCATCCGTCAAAGGTCATTCCTGAATGGCCCTCTAATACACCGCACCGACTCTCCTCATGCTCCAATCTCTTAGCAGATTTACTAATGTGCGCTCCAATATCACCGTAAGTCCAAACATATTGGAGCTTATCCTGGTACTCTCTGTCCTCTATGGTTACCGGTTCTCCATCCAAGATGACCTCAAAGTTGTATTGCGGACCAATAATGCTGAAGCGTCGAGCAAGCCGTCTTCTGAGAGCTCTACCTGTCCATTGGAGCTTCCGTTTCATGTTGGCCAGTATGATCCGAGTCCCTTCATCTAGTTCGATTTCTTCTGGATCGATGGGACAAGGGTTGTATTGACCATCTCCGCCATTCCCGATCTGTTCCTCTATCTTACGGGAGTCCATGATGAAACCATGTTTTTCCCCGCTCCTTACAGATTGCACCGAAACAGTCCGAGCTATCGAGAACAACGAAAGTTTGCCAATTCCCTTCCTGCCCATGACTGAGCGTTTGAAAATTGGAGTACGGCCTTCATCCTTGCGACGTTCATAGCCGACGTGCAAGAATTTACTATTTGCGTCTTCAACCGTCATGCCGTGTCCGTTGTCTTGGATAGTGACCATACCGCTTTTGGAATTGATTGAAATTGAAACATGGGTGGCATCGGCATCCCAAGAATTAGCGACCACCTCAGAGAGCACAGCAGCCACGTTGCTGTACAAACCTAGTCCCAAATGTCGTAAGACATTGAGGCTCAAAGTCATCTCATACTTGGGGGGACTAGGCGTCATTTTACCCCCTCCAAATGCACCATTATTGACTGTCCTATTGCATTCCCTAAATTCACCGGTACGGCGTTCCCTATCATGCGGGCAACCTGCGTCATGCGTACAGTAGCATCCTCTGGTACAAATGAGTAGTCCTTAGGGAAGGTTTGAAGGAGCGCTCCTTCCCTAAGGGAGATGGCGCGGTCCTGAACCGGATGGCCGAATCGTCCATTGCCGAAGCCATTGAATTGAGTAGTAATGGTTGGGGCCAGTGTATCCCATCGCATCCTTCCGTATACGCTTGAATAGAAACGCCCGCTGCCTCTCACGTGGCAATCAGCCCTCAGCGAGTCATCCCAATCACGCCATGTTCCGCCTGGTCTGGATTGACGGATACGGTCCAAGTTAATCTTTGAGAGTTTGCTTGATTTGTGCAGTGGGTCGGATGAAGAAGTCTCTCCAGCCTCTATCTGCTCCAGATCTTGAATGACGCTTCTAACCGTAAGAAAATCTTCCCCTGAATGGGTTGGTTGAATCAGATCAATGTCCTTGAGCTTAGAAGCCAATAGCACTAGACGTGAGCGAGTCTGAGGGACCCCATAGTTGGCGCATTTGACTTCCCAGTGATTGTGCTTATATTCCTCATCATCTAAAACGTCTATGAACCGCTGGAAAACCGGATACTTAGCAAGCCTGGGAACATTCTCCATAGTGACTATGTCCGGTTGCACCGAGCGCACAATTTCGGCGAATTTATCGACCAAGCGCCATTGATCCTGCTGAACGCATATCCCATTTGTGTACGTAGAAAAGGGCTGACAGGGAGCACATCCGGCAAGCACCTTTATTCCGGCTTCCGGGAACAGGCTGGCAACGAAGTCAGGATTCAATTCAGAGACATCATGCTCGTGGAATGAAGCCCTGACATTCGCTTCAAAGGGATGCCGACA
>CAYQLZ010000001.1:276755-296079 GCA_964418665.1 uncultured Dehalococcoidia bacterium
CAATGCCACCAGCTATCATTATGCCGGCTCGCTGCAAGCCATAAGATAGCCCGCCTGCCCCGCAGAACAGATCCACCGCAGTTGCAGAGAACTGTGACGCCTGTTCATTCATTGCCAACATCCCCCTTTATGGAGTTGATTATAGCACAGTGGACAAGCGTTTCCTCCCTAGCTCAGGAGGTGGGGGATGGCGGATGCTACGGCGGGGCCTTGGGGGAGGGGCGGAGCCGTTTTCGGAGTTTGTGGCGGATGATGGTGACGGAGACGTTGGGGCCGCGTCGTTGTTGGAGTTGGGTGGCGGCGGTGGCGGCGGCTTTGCCAGGGTCGGAGATTTCGACGTGGAGGGGGTTGTCGGCGTCGAACTCCGGGATGGGGAGCTTCCACAGGTGTTTGTGCAGGTCGCGCGCTTCGAATTGGCCTTTGGGCATCTGGAGTCACCGATTCCTTAAGGACGTCATACAGAGTCTTTGCAATAGAATCACTCATGCTGATGCCTTGCGATTAGACTGCCCGTCGCACCTGTTTCGCCAAGCGGTCGTCAAGGGAGAATGTGAATTTCATGATTCGCCAGCATAGGATGGCTGCATAACTGCATCAACATCGCAGTGCAATCCGTATGTGTGCAAAAGGAAGGGGGGACGTTGCAACGTCCCCCCTGTGGTGGCGGTGGTGGGTGTATTTTGGTCAGGGCGAGTCTTCGTATGTTACGTCGGCGATATTGGGCTGGCCAACGGCGCCGATGGTGAAATTCCTGACGTAGGGTTGGATCAGCGCGTATTCGTGGGTGTGGAAGAGGGGGATGATGCCTGCGTCGTCCAGCAGAAGCTGTTCCGCCTGCATGTACAGGTTGAGCCGGGCCTCGCGGTCCTGGGTCAACCTTGCCAGTTCCAGCAGGTTGTCGAACACGGGGTTCGCGTAGCGGGAATCGTGGGACTCCGAGTGCAGGAGCAGGTCGAGGAAGTTCTCCGGGTCCGGGTAGTCGGCAATCCAGCCGGACGTGAAGAAGTGTCCCTCCAGTTCTTCACGGATGTTGTAGTACTCTTCCGGTTCCACCAGGTTCAGGGAGACGGTTATTCCCAGGTTCTGCTTCCAGGAGTCAATTAGAAACTGGACGATGGACGACGGTTCGCCGCGGGAATTCCTGGCAGCAAGGAGTGTTACTTCCGGAAGATTTTCGCCGTATCCGGACTCGGCGAGCAGCTTTATGGCCCCCGCCGGGTCGAAGGGAATGCCCTGCAGGTCTTCGGAGAAGCCGGGAAGTCCGGGGGGCAGGAGGCCGTTGGCCAGCTGGACGTTGCCGTTGAAGAGTTCGTCAACGAGTTCCTGGCGGTCCACGGCCATGGCAAAGGCCCGCCGGACCCTGGGGTCGTCCAGTGGGGCTTTGTCGGAGTCGATGCCGACGAAGTAGCTGTCCAGCTGGTCGAATTCCCGGACGTGGCTGCCCAGCGCCTCGTCGGCCCTGAGCCGGTCCACGGAGGAGAGTCGGATGTATATGCCGTCCCAGTAGCCGGACTCATACATCTGCCTGCCGTTTGCACCGGGGAGAGCGTCGAAGGGGGAGATTATGTGCTGCATCGGCGGGGGATTGTAGTAGTTGTCGAAGCGCTTGAGGATGAGGACTTCTTCGGTGTCCCAGGTGTGAAGGGTGTAGGGGCCGGAGCCGTTTAGCGAACCCGCCCGCCACCACTCTTCGCCCTGGCCCTCAATAGATGCGGAATCCACCACGTAGCTGGTGGGGTAGGTGAGCTTGGCGAGGAAGTACTCCTTGGGTGAGTCTATGGTGATGCGGAGGGTCCGGTCGTCGACAACAACCACGCCGGAGACTTCATCTGCTTCGTCTTCCAGCTTGGCGCGGGCGCCGACGATGTCTGTCAGGTAGAGGAGGGCGGTATCGCTGTGAAGCTCATGTTCCGTGGCCCGCTCGATAGAGTATTTGAAATCGGCGGCGGTGATGGGCCGACCGTCGTGGAAGGTGATTCCCTCCCTGAGGGTGAATGTGTAGACGGTGCCGTTCTCGTCCACCTCCCATGACTCGGCGAGCTCCGGCACGACGGCCAGTCCTTCGCCCAGCTTCGCTAGGCCGCTGAAGATGTTGGAGACATAGAAGTGGGAGATGACGTCCCCGGACATGTGGGGGTCCAGGGTGCTGGGTCTGCCGAGGGGCATGGTGAAGGCCGTGCTCCGGTCGATGCCGTAGGGTGAAGGCACGGAGACTTCAAAGGAGTTGAAAACCCGGTTGACGTCCTCCTGTTGTTCTCTCAGAAGACCGGTGGGTCCGGAGGCAACGACGGTGAACACACCGCCGCCTCTTTCGGCGGCCTGGATGGTTGCCGCCGTTTCTGCATCTTCAGTCTGCAACAGGAGGTCTGCGCGCAGGGCGGGATAGCCGCCTTCCAGGGTGAAGTGTCTCAGGCCCAGCAGGGTGGGGGTGACACCTTCGACGAATAGGGATTCCATGGTGGTGACCAAGGGATAGCGCAGGTCGACGCCGGGGGCATGGAATTCGGCCAGGAGTTTGAGGGTAATACCATGATCCGTTTCCAGGACGGCCCAGGGGCCTTCCTCGGGGTCTTCGACGGGAATGGAGGTCCAGGATGTGGGGTACATGAACGAGACGCCTGATTCCTGGTTTTCAAACAGGGAGTACCTTGGAGCGGGTGAAATTTCGGCAAGGGCTGCGAGGAGTTGGGAGGCCGTGGGCCGGTCTGCGATATCGTCGGCGACGTAGGTCCAGCGGATGACGCCGTCAGAGTCGATGATGAAGGCGGAGGGTGCGGCCAGGCCGTCGTCGAGGAGGTCGTCAACGCCGTAAGCCTTAACGGCGGCGCCTTCCAAATCGGCGAGAACGAAGAAATCGGCGGCGGCGTGATTTCGCATTTCTGCGGCGTCGTCAATGTTGTCTTTGCTTATGGTGATAACGTCTGCGTTGAGGGCCCGGAAGTCCTGGTATCGCTCTTGCAGCTCGACGAGCTGCGACTGGCAGATACCTCAAAAGAATCCACGATAAAAGATGAGGATGGTGGCATCGTTAGACGCGAGGACGGTGGATAGGGAGACCGGAGAGCCATCGGCATCCGGCAGCGTGAAGTCCGGAGCCCTATCGCCGACCTTGAGGGGCTCTTCAGGTTGGTCGGGTTCCGAGGGTTCGGGCGTTGGGGTAGGTTCGGGGGTGGGCGCCGGAGTTGGCGCAGGTGTAGGCACAGGGGTGGGTTCAGGCGTAGGTTCCGGGGTGGCGACGGGGGTCGGCGCCGGTGTTGGCGGCGGCGTCGTCGGGGCGGGGGTTGGTGCGGGGGTGGCAACGGGCGTTGCCAGCGGGGTTACCGTCGAATCATCGTCGGAGGTAAGTATGAATACGGCGACCAGGACGATTACCAGCACCATTGCGATTGCTGTAACCAAGGCGTAGACCCACTTCATATGTTCAATTTCTCCCGGCTAAATTCAGGCATGTTGGCATGCAATAACGCTTTGCATCCTGACAATGGTATCAAACAGCCTGCTGTTTCTTACATAAGATACTACGCAGAGAAGCGGCGATTGGTTCCCCGGCTGTGCCGGTGGGGACCCTGTCGGCGGATCAGCGTGGGCTGTTGGCGGCTGTGGCCGTGTCGAGGCGGGGCATGACCCAACCCAGCAGTCCTGCGGCGATAAGAAGCGCCCCGGAGGGGAGGATAACCCAGTAGTAACTCTGGGTGGCGTCGAAGACCCAGCCCGCATACAGGGGTGTTCCGAGGCCCAAGACGCTGAAGGTGGCCATGATGCCTCCCCGAAGGACGCCGAAGCTACGCCGTCCGAACTGGTCCGCCAGCATGGCCCAGCCCAGGGGGAGGCCGCCTTCGCTGAAGGCCCACATGACGAAGATAAGAACCATCTGCCACGCCTGCATCTGGTCCCAGAAGGCGAGAGTGAACATGCCCACCCCGGCGATGACGGCGCCCGCGCCGGCCACGTATTTCTTCTCCCACCGGTCGCCCAACCAGCCCATGAGCAGGGAGATCGGGAGCCAGGACATGGACATGAAGGAGATGAGAAGACCGGCTGTGCCTTCGTCGATGCCCTTCCAGACCATGATTGCGACGACGTGGACGGATATGGCGGTGAAGACCATGCCGCGCATGGCGAGGGATACGGAGAGGATCCAGTAGGTGGGAGTGCGGAAGGCTTCGGAGGGTCGCATGCCTTCGTAGGCGGCGGGAGTGCGGGGTCTATGGGACGCTTGAGTGGAGTCGTCGGATTCTTCAGGAGCGTCGCCGTCGGGAAGGAGGCCGCGTTCCTCCGGGGAGGAGTAGAAGCGGGTGCTGAGGGGCAGGTAGATGGCCCAGAGGAAAAAGCCTGCGAAGAGGAGGGTGGTACGCCATCCGAAGGCGTCGCTGGTGAGGGAGAGGATGGGAGGAAGGGCGGCGCCGCCAACGGAGAAGCCCAGGGCGGTGATGGCGAGGGCCATGCCGCGCTTTCGGACGAACCAGCGGCAGGTGGCAGTAATGGAGGTGGAGTCGAAGCCGCCCATTATCGGCGGGGACAGGACCAGCAGGACGACGAGGAAGTAGACGAGGTAAGATTCCGCGCGGCTGAGGAGGACGAATCCCAGCCCGGCGAGGAGGGAACAGTAAAAGAGGACCTTGCCGGGGCCGAAACGGTCGATGGCTATGCCGATGATGGGACTCTGGACGGCGGCGATGGCGCGGGTGAGGGAGAAGGGGAGGGAGGCGGCGGCGCGGCTCATGCCGAGGTCGCGGGTAATGGGGAGGAAGAGGACGGCGAAGCCGATGAAGTAGAGACCGGCGGGGACGGCGTTGACCAGCAGGCCGATGAGGACAATCCACCAGCCATAGAAGATCCCTTTTCCGGCGCCCTTGAAAGGCATTTCGCGCACCCGCAGAAGGGGGTTACTGAGAATTTCTTGCCCCGGCGGATGATTCCTTCGTGGGCAGTGCAATTTTCAGGCAAGGTGGATTTTGTCGTCAATAGCGTATGTGGACGGTAAGAGCAGGAATGTTGGGAGAGAAATTGCGCTACGCCGGTTGGAACGCCGCATGATTGGGAACGTTCTGTTGGAAAAGTGCATATAATCAGTTGAGAGGCAGCTACTATTGTGCCAATTGTACGTTTGGAGAATGAGTTGGCGGAATGGGGTTATGGATAAGGATGGGATGAAGCCGGTTGTTGGAATGCTGGTGCCTATACTGCTGATGGCGGTGATGGTGATGGTGGGTTGTGTTAGCGCCAACACCGTCTCCGAATCCGGCCTGGCCTGCGGTAGTACATATCGGTTTCGCGTTTCCGGACTGCGTAGGAACGCCTCCCGTGATTCCGCTGCCTCTTCTATTTACAGCTTCACCTCCGTCTCCACCGAGTGTGGAGATGCCCCTCCGCCGACCATTACAGATCAAAGCCCTACCTTCGGCTCGAAAACCATTAGAGACATGGCTCTGACGGTCGGCACATCAATCAATAAGACTCTCCCGGATGCCTCGGGCGGCAACGGTACTCTGAAGTACAGCATCAGTCCCACGATGCTTCCCAGAGGTCTGGCATTCAACAAGAGAACGCGGACACTGTCGGGAACGCCAACGGCCGTTCAGGAAGCCGTCTCTTACACCTACAAAGTGACGGACACAGACAGCGGATCCAACCTGCCCAACGACACAGACACGCTAAATTTCACCATCGCCGTCAATCTCCAGGATTGTCCACCTGGCGCGAGATGCACATCACCACCAACGGAGACTCCTAGCAATGGTGGATTCCCAGATACCACTCACCTTCAGGCAACCGCGCTAAACTTCCTTGATCCTATTACAGAGCTAACAGTCTGGAGAATGCTAGGGTATAAGACAGTCGGCGTGAAGGTCACTACCACTGACGATTGGACAATCCCATCTCATTACTCCTTCCTACTGAGAGTCAACACGGATGAGACAGGGTTGCAAGTCACTACGAATAATGAATGTGACTTTAGTCCAGTCCCTAGAAACTCAGTCGAGTGGAGGAAGCGCAATGAATTTGACCTGTCTGGGACTTTTGGTACTGCGACAGTTATCCGATGTGGAAAGGGTAGCGCGTCCAACGCAGGCCTGGACCTGGTAGTGGTGGACACCCGTACCCCCAATAAGACAGCCTACAAAGACATCGTCAACGACATCATGATGGCACCACACCTGGAGAACGACAACGGAAACATGACGTACCACCTGAACAAGGCAGCAATGCCAAGTGGCAGCTCGCTTCGGGAGGATGATGCATACGAAACAGGAGGAGAATTCTGGAACGATATTCTGGGCAATGTCAGCTTCAGTGAGACTGCCAATGAGTCTGCCGCCAGGATTAAAATCCAGGGTGCGCTTCTTCCAAGTCTCCCCTGCGATGATGATACCGCTGTTGCTTGTGTACGCTCAAGTACGGTCCTAAAAACCATGAGCAATGGAAAGAAAAAGAGAGTATATGTAGAGCCATTCAATATGTTCATTGTTAACTATCCCCTTGATGGGAAGGTGTGGACTCATCTTTATGGTGACTATGAAGATAGGCTCGGGGAAAGGCTTTACTTGCCACATCTAATAGGTCATGAATTTGGGCACACGATGGGTTTGAAAGACCATAAAGTGAGAAAAACACTCATGTATTATGCTGTTTCAGAATGGATCTATCAACGAGACATGCCTCCTTGCACAACCAAGGCCAGGAACAATGATGCGTGTGACAAGCACCAGTATGACATTGATTCTTTGAAGGGACTCTTGGCATGGACAGATTAAAGAACGCAGCACTTTGTATTGTTGGCAGTCTTCTCATTCTGATGATGGTCAGTTGTGCCTCAACGCCGCCTACTGAAGATCCCGGGCCTGAGACGCCTGGAGCTGAGACACCTCAACCAGCAGTGCCTACCCCAAAGGTCGTGGCAGCAACTCCTGCTCCAACGGTTTCCCTTGAAGCTGCTGCTCCTACTGAGGAGCCTGAAGAGTCTCTTCCTACGGAAGAGTCTAAAGAGGAAGTCTCAATCACACCTTTGATATGGGTAAATGAAGCTCCCCCCTCGGTGGACCTGCAGATCTATTATGCTGAAGTGATAGTAGTGGCATCCTTAGTCTCTGCTGCTGCGGGAGTCCAGCAGGACGGGGATGTTTATCGACCGGGGCAGATTCTCCGTTTTCGCAGTTCAGAGTATCTCAAAGGGACCGGACCTACGGAGTTTGTCGTTGAGGTCCCAATCGTTGAATTT
Source organism: uncultured Dehalococcoidia bacterium (assembly GCA_964418665.1). GTDB lineage: Bacteria > Chloroflexota > Dehalococcoidia > Lucifugimonadales > JAPULR01. Next base: position 283,975 of record CAYQLZ010000001.1, read on the forward strand.
GAGGCAAGCACCAGTGCGAAGGCTTTAGAATTAGCCCAAGACTACATCACTCGAAGGAATGCCAGCTATGATCAAAGGCCCGGAATCCTATTCTTGCGGGGACCGCTAACTGCAGCCACCATCGATGAAGGACAATCAGACCCGAGCGGCACCCGCTCGACTGCTGTTTCTACTACGGCCTTCAACTTCGCGTTAGAAGAGTTTCTGGCAACAAGCTCGTGGGAGTATTCCATTGATAGTATTGCAAGAGTCTGGATGCCCGCGACCAGCAATCCACTATCATCCAATTCACGTGCAAGAACTCCGGGAAACTCGGACCCGGAATACATCACAGATGGGCAGACCATACCCCCTACTGTGATTAGACTCTCTGAATTGAAGGCCAAGATATCCGCCTTGGCCACCCGGTTGGCAAGTGGGGCTGGCATTCCAGGTTTCAATGAATGCGTTAGAAGTGAGCTGGACAGAGAGCGTTACTACCGTGATTGGGTGGTATATACCGTCTATCACACAATCCCTTCTGGAGCCGACCCTGATACCCAAGTCCTCCGAGGTCAACCGGTAAGCTATGGAGACTCCGTCTACTGGGTCTTTCATGTAAGCGGTGAAGATGCCTCCTATTTTCAGGCCGTAATTGTCGATGACGATGATGACCCTGCCAGGTTCAGTTTCAAGTACATTCCCAGTCGCCCCTTGCCAGCGGGACTCTACAGTGTAGCATTCACCTATCAACTTGCCAGTGACATTCCTTGTGGCCGAATTGATGATCCCGTCAGGGTCCGAGAAGTAACCGTCATTGCGCCCGCCGGCACGCTGCACGAGGCGTTCTTTGACCCCGTAACCGTCGGCATAGCCATAAGGGCCGACGCTGCCAACGGCAAGCTGGAACCCCGGGCCTTTGAAGTAGGCGGCGCTGCCACCGAGCTTAGCAGTTTGGGGTGGAACGACGGCAGGGTGGAAATGGCGTTGGAGACTTGGGTTTCGTTGGGTGGGTATGTGTTGGAGTTCATTGCGTTGGACGGGAGCGTGTCGTTGTCGTTGTCGGTTGAGGAGGCGACGGTGGATGAGGAGGCGGGGGCGTATACCTGGGATGTCCCGACTCAGCCGTGGGAGGATGGGGACTTGCTGATGCTGCGCATACGGGAAGGTTAGGGGAGTGTTGATGTTGAGCGTGACTGCAGGGCCTTCAAGGCATCTACGAGTGGCGGTGAAGCGATGAAGTACATTATAGGGATAGTCGTCCTGCTGATAGTGGGAGTGCTGATCCTTGCTTGTTCCACGCCAAGCATTCCTACAAAGGATACAGAAGAGGCACCCTCGATGCGAGTGGTTCGCAGCCATAGCTACGAGCCCTTGTTCAAGAACCCTCCATCAATTGACGGTCAGATCTTTCACTCAGATATCATAGTAGTAGCAAGTTTCCAGTCTGCGACAGCCGGTGTAAAGAACTCAGGGACAAAGTTAGTCCCTTCACAGATTCTACGATTCCGTAGCTCAGAGTACCTAAAAGGTACTGGTCCTATAGGATTTATAGTGGAAATTCCCCTTGAGGGGGCAGAGTACAGTGGACGTGCAGACGCTCTATCTGAGGCCCAGTCCTTAATCGATAGAAGGGACACGTCCTACGACAGCAGGCCTGGAATCCTATTCTTACAGGGTCCTTTGAATGATTATGTTCGTTCAAGGAGCTTGAGTAATGCTGATCCTTCATCATCAGCGGCCTATGGTTTTGTCCCTAGCGAGATGGAAGTAAAGCCTGGGACGTATTCTGTATCAGATGGTGGGCGAGTTTGGCTCCCGTCTAGTAGTAGCGTGGCCTCTACCCGGACCCGTGATTCCTCAGTTTCGCCCTCGAATTACATGGTAGATCCGACCGTGAGTCCCTCAAAGGTAGTTTCCCTGTCTGCACTACGTAGTAAGATCAGTTCAATGAATCGCAGGCTCGCTGCAGGAGCAGGTGTGGAGGGCTTCAAGGAGTGCGTGAGATTTGAGCTAGCGAGGGAGCGAATCTATCGCTATGAAGAACCCAGTGTAGAGGAACATACTCTGTTAGCTGGTGCGGATCCCAGCACTCAGATTCTGTATAGTTACAGAGAGTCCTTTCGTGGGGGTTTACGCACAGTTTTTTCAACAGCCCGCAGGGACAAGGACTTCTTTCATACTGTGATAATTGACGACGATGAAGACCCCGGGTCTTATGTATACGAGCATCGTCCGAAGCGTCCTCTGATAGTGGGAAACTACGAAGTCCGGTTTGACTTCCAACGGCCGGTGCACCAACCTTGCGATGCTGACATCAAGAGCATCAATCACTACGAAGTCACCGTCACCGCCCCCGCCGGCACCCTCCACGAGGCGTTCTTTGACCCCGTATCCGTCGGCACAGCCGTCGGGGCTGACGCCGCCAACGGCAAGCTGGAACCCCGGGCCTTTGAAGTAGACGGGGAATCCACCGAAATCACCAGTTTGGAGTGGAATGACGGCAGGGTGGCGCTGGTGTTGGGGGCCTGGGTTTCGCTGAGTGGGTACGTGTTGGAGTTTATTGCGTTGGACGGGAGCGTGTCGTTGTCGTTGCCGGTTGAGGAGGCGACGTTGGATGAGGAGGCGGGGGCGTATACCTGGGAGGTTTTGACTCAGCCGTGGGTGGAGGGGGACTTGCTGATGCTGCGGGTACGGGAAGGTTAGGGGAGTGTTGATGTTGAGCGTGACTGCAGGGCCTTCAAGGCATCTACGAGTGGCGGTGAAGCGATGAAGTACGTGATAGGGATAATGCATGGAGAAGATTTCCCGGCTTTGATGTCGGGGCATTATAAAACTCATGACGATCGGTGGGAGATGCCGCCATTTGGATACTCCTCTTGCTTCTCTAGCGGATTATGTGAACTGACACGAACGGATCGAGAAGCTGCCAGGGCCTTATATCTTGTCGACTAGATTTCCTTTGTAGAGAAAGGTAACGATGGCAAAGACACTTCTACTCTTTCTTGGAGCCGCATCATTAGCCGTACTGTTGGCGGCGTGTTCTAGTATGTCCGGCAAGCAATCAGTTACACCAATAGCTGATTCGCCAGATTTCACGGCATCAGCCCATCCCCAAGAGGCCAATGACGAACACACTGCACCCAGATTACCAACACTGACTGATGCAGCGATACCTTCGCCCAAACCAGAACCAACCTCATCTCTGCAACCGACCGAAGCCCCTTCAGATGGTACTCAAGCACCATCTGAAGATCCCCCTTCGGATCCTCAACCAGTTAAGCTGGAGCCGAAGCTTAGGCCCCCGACGCCCTGGCCAAATATACATACAAGCACAATTGACTTTGCGCAATTTATAGTTCCATCCTTGGACTCCCAGATCTTGTCTTCTCCCGTCATAGTGCTCGCTTCCTTCATTGCCGTGGCGGGTTCGACGGAAACCGTTCCCGGCCCTCCCGGGGAGCAGCCCACCTACCGGCCGGTTTTGACATGGCACTTCAGAGCGGATGAGTACCTGAAGGGATCAGGCCCAAGTGAATTCTATGTTGAGGCGCGGGCTATAGGAGGAGAAGAGTTCTGGGAGGGAGGACAACGATATTCCGGTTACCTGACAGAGACAAAGGCCCAGGCAGAGGCGGATCGGCTGATTCGGGAACGCAATACGGCCTATGACGACAGGCCCGGAGTGTTGTTTCTGAGGGGCCCTCTCCAACAGTTGCCCTCTGGTTCCAGGAGGTCAAATTCTTCCAACAGCTTTAACTTCGTCCTACTCAACACCTTTGGACAGTCCTCCTTCGCCGTATCCGTGGACTCCATGAGTCGGTCCTGGCTGCCCTACAGCAATGTACCGCGTGATGGAGGGACAACGAAGGATGACAAGAGTATAAGATCTACGCCTGATCCTGAAATCATCACCAACAAGAAAGTGTCTGTGGACACCTACGGTGAACCCTCTGAATCCGAAGATCCGCCGTCAATGTCGCTCTCCGAGTTGAAGGTCAGAATAGGAGAAATCGATGCCATGATCGCCGCCGGCAACGGGACGGACGAATACCTTATTTGCCTTTACTACAAGCTGGTCCGAAAGGACTATTACAGATATTGGACACCGCTGCCGAGGGAGAATAGCTTAACCGCAGGATTGCCGGCAGGCACGGAGTTAAGGCGGTCCCCTGACACGTTAACCAGCCCCGATTACCATGCGTATTATACCAGCGGCCCGGATTCTGTCCTGTTCAAGGGCGTTGTAATCGACGATGACTCCGATCCTTCCAACGGGTTCTTATATGCCTACTCCACTGCGAGGCCCCTCCCTGCGGGTGAGTACGAGGTCAACTTCCATCACCAACATTACAGAAACAAGACCTGCGGCTTCAAACCCGGTATAGCAGACAAGGGTTATAGCAATTACAACGTAACCGTCACCGCCCCTGCGGGCACCCTGCACGAGGCGTTCTTTGACCCCGTTGGTGTCGGCACAGCCGTCGGGGCCGACGCTGCCAACGGCAAGCTGGAACCCCGGGCCTTTGAAGTAGACGGGGAATCCACCGAAAGCACCAGTTTGGAGTGGAACGACGGCAGGGTGGAAATGGCGTCGGGGGCCTGGGTTTCGTTGGGTGGGTATGTGTTGGAGTTTATTGCGTTGGACGGGAGCGTGTCGTTGTCGTTGTCGGTTGAGGAGGCGACGTTGGATGAGGGCCAGGGGGCGTATACGTGGGATGTCCTGACTCAGCCGTGGGCGGAGGGGGACTTGCTGATGCTGCGGATACGGGAGGGTTAGGGGCGGGAATTCGGCCTGAATCGGTGGTAAGCTGGTTGGCGAGAATTCGAATGTGGGGGAGGGATTTGCCATGACCAAGGCCTATGTGTTGATAAGTTCTGAGGTTGCGTATACGAAGGACGTGTTGGAGGAATTGCGGAAGCTGGAGGGATTGGTGGAGGTGCACGAGGTGTTGGGGCCTTACGATATTGTGGCGGAGGTGGTGGCGGAGAGTGTGGAGGCGATTTTGGTTATCCTGCAAAGGGATATCAGGAATATAGGTGGGATAAGGAATACGGTCACGTGTGTGACGACGGATTAGGGGGTGGGGGATTCAGGGGAGTTGAGGGTGGGTTCCTGGCTTCGGAGGAGCAAGAGGAATGTGGGAGAGTTCAGTGGTTTCTGTCAGCGAGATTCCTCGGCTCCGCTTCGCTGTGCTCGGAATGACATGTGGGGGGGACTGCGCTCGGAATGACATGTGGGGGGGACGGGCGGTTCGCGAACCGCCCCTACGAGGGGGAAGTGGTTGGAACCGGGGATCACCCCCATCCCTTCGACAGGCTCAGGACAGGCTCAATCTTCCCCCGTCAAGGTGGAAGAGGTAAGAGTGGATTCCTGCCTTCGTGGGGATGGGGGAGTGGTAGTACCCTCATCCCTTCGAAAGACTCAGGGCAGGCTCAATCCTCTCCCAGGACGGGAGAGGAGGAAAGATTGGGCTTAGATGACGGCGAGCTGGCGGAGGGTGACGAGGTCCTGGGGGGAGAGGCCCAGTTCTTTGGAGTAGACTTCGCTGTTGTGCTGGCCGAGAAGGGGGGCGGGTCGACGCAGCGTCCAGGGGCATTCGGGTAGGCGGAACATCTCGCCGGGGACGCGGAGGCGGCCCATGACGGGGTGTTCGATTTCGGCGAAGTAGCCTCGCTGCTCCAGTTGGGGGCAGTTGGCCAGATCTTCTGAGGTCTGCACCACGCCGGCGACGAATCCTTCCGACATGAAGGTGTTGAAGTACTCCAGCTTTTTCCACTGTTTGAGGAGGGGGAGAAGGATTTCGTCGAGCTCCTCCCGGTTTTCAGCGATCATCTGCCGGTCGGCGAACTTGGTGTCGTCAAGTTCAGGGTGGCCGAGGAAGGTGACGTACTCGTGGAAGGGGGCGGTGGGTCGTCCCCGCTGCATGGTGGGGGCAATATGACCATCGGCGGCTGGGACGATGCCCTCGAAGCGGGTGCCCTTGAAGGAGCCGCTTTCGATTTTGGGGGCGCGGCGCTCGATGGTGCCGGTGTAGGAGTAGCGGGTGGCGCTGTCGTAGTGGTGGGCGGCCACGGACTCCTGCAGGGACAGATCGATGTGCTGGCCTTCGCCGGTCATCAGTCGCGAGAAGAGGGCGGCGGAGGTGGCGTATGCGGCTATCATGCCACCCATGTAGAAGCTCTGGGGATGGCCGTGTTTCAGTGGCTCGCGGTCGTGGGCGCCGCTGGAGTACATCATGCCGCTCAGGGCGTAGTAAACCAGGTCGCTGCCGGCGTAGTCGCGGTATGGGCCAAACTGCCCGAAGGGAGTTATGGATGTGACGACCAGGCTTGGGTTGATCTTTGCCAGCACTTCGTACCCGAGGCCGATGGAATCGAGATATCCGGCGGGGAAACTCTCCAACAGCGCGTCGGCGTCCTTGACCAGGTCCAGCAGCAGATTGCGCCCGGCGTCGGTCTCCAGGTTCAGGGTGACGCCACGCTTGTTGCAGTTGAGATAGAAGAAGAGGAGGCTCTTCTCCGGGTGAGGGTCGTCGTGAAAGAAGGGGCCTACGCCGCGGGCGGGGTCTCCGGCGGGGGCAGGCTCGACTTTGAGCACCTCAGAACCGTAGTCGGCGAACATCTTGGCCGCCAGCGGGCCGGCGATGTGGGTGCTCAGGTCGATGAGCTTGAACTGGCCGAGGGCTGTGTTGAGCATTCTAGTCAACCCCCACTATTTCGGCGTAGTCAGGATCGTATCCGGTGAGGGTACCTTCCTCAAGCTGTCGCTGGTAGGACGGGGGCTTGAAATCGGGAGGGTCGGTGGGGATTTTGCCGAGGCAGTTGATTTCGTAGAGCCGTTTGACTTCGGCATCGTCTCGACCGAGCAGGTCGCCGAGGATGAACTCGTTGTGCTCACCCAAGCCGGGCGCGGGCCTACGGATGCGGCTGGGAGTCCCTGACATCTTCCAGGGGCGTCCGAAATAGATTTTGGGGCCGATGCCGGAGTCCGGGTTGTGCTCGACGCGTTCGTAGAAGCCGCGCTCTCTCATGTGGGGATTGGTGAGGACCTGGCGGCTGTTCAGCACGGCGGCTGCGGGGATTTTCTGTCCCTGAAGGGCGTCCATCAATTCCGCCTGATTCCAGCCGGAGGTCCATTGACCGAGAAGCTTGTCGAGTTCGTCCTGGTGCTTGAGGCGGGAAGGGGCGTCGGCGAACCGCTCATCGAGACTCCATGCGACGCTGCCCATGACCTTGAGGAGCGACTGCCATTGAGCGTCGTTTTCGATGCCGATGGCAATCCAATTATCGTCGCCGCGGCAGGGATAAACGCCGTGGGGTGCATGATATGGATGGCGATTGCCCATGAGGCGTCCGTTTCGTCCGTTCACTTCCCAATCGAGGAGAGCGTCGCCCATAGTTGCGACGCCAATCTGGTACATGGCGAGGTCGAGCCACTGTCCCTTGCCGGTCTTCTGACGGTAGTGGAGGGCTGCGAGAATGGCGAAGACCGCGGTCCAGCCCACGTGCTGGTCGAAAAAGGACTTGCCCACGCGGCGAGGGCCTTCGTCGGGATATCCGGTGAACTGGCTGAGGCCGCAGGTGAGCTCAAACATGCGCCCGATGCCGGCGTATGTGCGCCAGGGGCCGGTGTGGCCGAATCCGGTGTTGGAGACGTAGATAAGGTCGGGCTTTTCCTGCTTCAGATCCTCGTAGGAGAGGCCGAGGCGCTTCATAGTGCCGGCCCGGTTGTTTTCGACGACCACGTCGCTGATGCGGGCCAGTTCTTTGAAGGCTTCGACACCTTCCCTGGTTTTCAGGTTCAGCGTGACGCCGAGCTTGGAACGCTGGAGGGTGTTGAAGGAGCCGTCCCGGTTCCACGGGTCGTCGCCGGGTTCGTTGTCGGCGTAGAGAAGGCGGGCGGCTTCCGTGCGAAATAGAGTGTGGGTCTCAACCTTGATGACCTCGGCGCCCATGTCGGCCATGATGTGGAGGGCCATTGGCATGGCCACCATGGTGGTGGAGTCAATGATGCGGAGGCCGGTGAGGGGGCCTTTCTTCTTAGCGTCGGCTTTCAAGAGCTACAACTCCAGAGGGATTTCCACGCCCAAGCCTGCTTCTTTGGCTTGGCGATAGACATAGGCGGCGGCTGCGACGTCGCTGACGGCGATGCCCTGGGACTCGAAGAGGGTGATCTCATCGTCGGAGTCCCGACCTGAGACCCGGCCCGCGACGACGGAGGCGAGGTCGTGGATCTGGTCCCAGCGGACCCTGCCGCGCTCGATGGGGTAGAGGAGGTCTCCGGCCTCGATTTTCGCGTCCTCGATGCTATCGACGACGATGCGGTCGGACTTGCGGATAACGTTGTCGTCGACTTCCTGTCGGATCCAGTGGTTGCTGCCGGCGGCGTTTACGTGCATGCCCGGTTCGAGCCAATCACCGAGGAGGACGGGCTGGCGGGCGGTGGTCATGGTGATTATGATGTCGGAGCCGCGGACGCAGTCTTCGGCGGTCTCGGCCTGGGAGACAGGGATGCCCAACTTGGCGGACATTTCGTTGCAAAACTCTGTCGCGGCTTCCGGGAAGCGATCGAAGGCCTTGACGGACTTGATGTCGCGGACGGCGCACACGCCCTCAAGTTGTCCGCGTCCCTGAAACCCCGTGCCGATGATGCCAACGGTGGCGGAGTCCTCGCGGGCCATGTGACGAGTGGCGACCGCGCTGACGGCACTGGTGCGGAGCTGGGAACAGCGTGCGCCTTGGACAAGCGATAGTAAATCACCGGTGTTGCTGTCGTAGAGCAGGATGAGAAAGCGGGTCCCTGCGCGGAAGCTGGTGTAAGTCTTCAGCCCAAAAACCTCGCTGCCCAGCACCGACGCGGCCATCAGGTGATGAAACCCGCGGGGGAGTCGGATGCGGGAGCGGGGGCGGTTCCAGGTGTCGCCACGACCCGCCTGCAGAAAGGCGTCCTCCATGACCTCCACGCAGTCGGCCATGGACATGACCTGGTCGACTTCAGCGTCGCCGAGAAGCAGCGCCATTATTCTCCCCCCTTATGGTGCAGGTTGCGGTTGGGCATGGTTGCTAGTACCAGTTCTTGCGGTAGGTGTTGTAGCCGACGAAGGGCGGCCGTGCGGGATGGGGTATGGGAAGCTGCACCTGGCCGGACTCGCGGGAGGGAAGATAGACGGTGGCGGAGCCGGGGGCCTGGGGTTCGCCCACCTGGTTGGTGCCGTCGATATCGATGCCGACGGCGCAGTACTCGACCTCGCCGGGAACGGCGCCGGGGCCTTCCTCGCCTCGTTGGACTTCCTTGAACTTCTTGACGACGGTGCCCTTGTAGATGGTCACGTCGCCGTAGAAGACGGGCTTGCGCATGGCGATGTAGAAGCGGCGGATGAAGCCTTCGTCGCCCATCCAGTTGGTGAGAAGCTGGGCTGGGATCTGGACGCGCTGGACACCGAAGTCGAAGGGGCCGGGCAGGCCGCGATAGATGGCCAGGAGGGCATCTTCGTGCTCGGAGCCGGGAGTCCAGGGCCAGCGGGTTATGGGGTGGACGCGTACCCATTCGCCGGTTTTCTTGGAGTGGTGGTAGGAAGGTTCGAAGGCCAACTCGTCGCCGGGGAGATTTTCGGCGGCCTTGGTGCAGTAGTCCATGAAGTGGCGGGAGACCTGATCCTGGAGGGTCCAGGGAGGGAGGACGAAGGGGCCGATTTCGTCGCCCACATTCACGTCCTCCCAGTAGAGAGGTTCCGCGCCGCGAGGCTTGAAGTCCTCGATCATCTTCACGTACTCCTCAATCTGTTCAGGGGAATACTGGGAGGCCTTTCGCTCGTACATCATGTGCTGGCCCAGCTTTTCGCGGGGGACTGCCCGGGACGATTCCATGATTCGCTGGGGCACCATAATCTGGGTGCCGTAGCACTTGGCGGGCATATCGCCGTGGAAGTCGTGGTAATAGCATTCGGAAATGAGGAAGATGAGCTTGCCCTGGGAGCCGGACCTTTCGATAAGCTCCTTGGTCACCTTGGAGGAGCGGAACTTGGAGCCGGCGCGGATAACGTCGTAGAACTCCCAGGCGGTGCCGGAGATAAAGTTGGCCATGGGGTAGCCCTGGGGTCGCTTAGCGCCGTGGGCGGATGGATAGCGGATGAGCGCGAGAACGGGGCCCGGGGCAATCTGGGAGCCGTAGCGGGAGCGACGACCGTATTCGGGGTCGGTGAAGAGGGGGTTGTCGTCGCCGATGCTGAGGGCGTAGTTGCGGATGGTGCGTTCGTCGAGACGCAGGGTGGCCTCGTAGGGAGGGCCTGACTGGTCGATGGGCGAGGGCGGGTCAGGTGGCAGATTCTCCATGACCTCTTCGTCGATCATGGCCCTGGTCCGCGAAATATATTCTTCGATGGCCTCTTCAAAGGTCTGCTCTGTAGTCATGCAATGCTCCTGTCCGGGTGTTAGCGTCCGAGGGGGGCGTAGTCGGTGTGGGGGATGGGAAGCGCCACGGGATGGCCGGGGGAGGGCAGGTAGGCGACGGCGCTGCCGGTTGCCACGGATTGGCCCAGCTGGTTGACGCCGCTGATACGCACTTCGACGGCGTGGTAGGTCCGACCCAGGACCCGCTCTTTGTACTTGTCGGATACGCGTCCTCTCAGCCACATGGTGTCTCCGTAGAGGAAGTGGTTGGGAAGTTCGACGTCCAGGGAACGGAGGAAGGCGTCGTCTCCCATCCAGCTTGTGACGACCTGGCCGGCGAGGCAGACAACGTGCATCCCCCGACTAAAGGGGGCAACGAATCCGGCGTCGCGGCAGGAAAGGATATCCTCGTATTCCTGGTCGGCGTCCCAGTAGGGCCAGTTGGTTGAGGGGTTGGTGCGGACGCGGCCGGGCATACGCTTCAGGTCGTTGTACACGGGAGAGCCGAGGGGCATGGTCTTCTGCTCGGCGACGGTCCACGCCATCATGTCGGAGAGGCTGAGCGGGCCCTTGACGAGTTCCGGCAGTTCTTCGCCAACTGACGCGTCCTCCCAGTAGCGAAGGAGGCGGCCCCTGGGAGGCGGTTCGCCCTCGATGCCCAGCCGGATGTTTTCGATTTCTTCGTCGGAGTAGACGTAGATTTCGCGGTCGCAGATCATGTCCTCGCCGGTCCGGAAGGGGACGAGGGCCGTCGTGCCCGTGCTCGTCCCAATCAGACCGCCGTAGGAGTTGTGATAGACGGCGCGGGAGGCCACGTTCGCCGTGGCCTTGCCATTCATGGCCTTGCCGGCAGACACGTCGGTGACCTCCAGGCCGCTCTTCAGACGGTCGCCGACACGGATGACGTCCACCAACTCCATCGAGGCGCGACGGGTGATTCTGGTGACGCCGTAGTTTCTTGCCTGGTAGGCGGCCGCCGCGGTGGGAGTTCGGATGGCTGCGACGAAGGTGGGCGGGGCGATCATGCTGTGGTACTTGGTGCCCACGCCGGCGGAGGGGTCTTTGTACAGGGGGTTCGGGTCACCCAGGGCGGCGCAAAAGCGTCTAATTGTCAGCCAGTCCGCCAGGTCCGTTCCCTGGGGCACGTCATCGGCGCGCTTGCCGACGCAGGCTTGGGAGTCCATTATGAATTGCTCGATTCTATTCGTCATCATTTCTCCCAAAGCCGGTTCTTGCGATTGTTGAGTGCCGGCTTTCTAGTCCTTCACGGGAATTCTGGCCCAGAAAGCTCCCTGGGGGTCTTCCATTAAACCCTTATCGTCGATGATCTGCCTGGCGGCGAGGAGGGTGACGTTGGGGTCGCTGGAAATCATTGTCCATTCGGGCGCTTCAGGAATCCAGTAGGGCGAGGTAATTCGCACCAACTTTCCATCGCTGGGCTGCAGGTATATGCCAATTTTGCTGGGGTCCAAGGCTCATGTTCCTTTCGCAAAACGCCGGGACTGCAACACGGGCCGAGCCCAAAGAAGGGCAGGCCCACCAGACCCAGCAGACGGGATTATAGACAGGGAAGGGAAGGCCGTCAACGAGGGGGGGAAATCTGCCAGTGGACATTTGATTGAGTATAGTTCCAAGGTATATTATGCATTACGTAATACATATTATTGATTATAGGCTTTAGCCCGAATCCACCGAAGGGATTTGGAGAGGCTGTTCAGGGCGACGATGGGCGAC
>CAYQLZ010000002.1:0-104713 GCA_964418665.1 uncultured Dehalococcoidia bacterium
CCCGGAGGGGCAGGTGGAGGAGATGGAGGCGGTCAACAACCCGGAGGACGCTTCCATGGGGACGCGGATGGTGCCATTTTCGAAGACGCTGTACGTGGAGCGGGACGACTTCATGGAAGACCCGCCGCGCAAGTTCTTCCGATTGGCGCCGGGCCGGGAGGTGCGGCTGCGCTACGCCTACCTGGTGACGTGCGTGGGGTTCACGAAGGACCCGGAGACTGGGGAGGTGACGGAGGTACGGTGCAGCTACGACCCCGAGACGAGGGGGGGTAACGCCCCGGACGGACGTCGGGTGCGGGGGACGATTCACTGGGTTTCGGCGGAGCATGCGGTGGAGGCGCAGGCGCGGTTGTACGACCATCTCTTCAGCGTCGAGAAGCCGGAGGAGGGGGACTTCAGGGAACACCTGAATGCGGCTTCGCTGGTGACGCTGGATGGCTGCAAGCTGGAGCCGGGGATGGCGGAGGCGGAGGCGGGGACGCCGTACCAGTTTGAGCGGATCGGGTATTTTTGCGTGGACGGTCCGGATTCCCGGCCGGGAGCGCTCGTGTTCAACCGGACGGTGGCGTTGCGGGATTCGTGGGGGAGGCGGAGGCGGGGACGGGGGTGAGGACGCGGGGTGAATGTTGGGCGAGGAAGGTTGACAACTAAAGCAAATCCCGTAAACCTTATGGGAAACACACTACCTAGAGAGGATCGACATCATGTACACAACCGACATGTATGAAGGCTTGATTGCGGAAACAGTGACGTTGGAGGGGCATAACGGGACGAACATCAACGCCTATTTCGCGAGGCCCATGGGGCCGGGGCCCTTCCCCACGGTGGTGCTGGTGCACCACATTCCCGGCTGGGACGAGCTCTACAAGGAGTTCACGCGGAAGTTTGCCCATCACGGCTACGTGGCCATCTGCCCCAACCTGTTCAATGACTTCGGTCACGGCAGCGCCGAGGACGTGGCGGCCCATGCTCGCAGCAAGGGGGGCGCTTACGACGAGCACGTCATCGCCGACGCGGTGGCGGCGAGGGACTACGTGCAGAATCTGCCCTACTCCAGCGGCAAGGTGGGCATCATCGGCAGCTGCTCCGGCGGCCGGCACACTTTCCTGATAGCCTGCAGCAGCACGGGTTGGGACGCCGCGGTGGAGCTTTGGGGAGGGAACGTTATCCAGTCGGCGGACGCGCTAACTGAGCAGCAGCCCGTCGCCCCCCATGACCTGACGGCGAACCTGTGCTGCCCGCTGCTGGGACTGTTCGGCGAGGAGGACGTTTCGCCTCCTCCGGACCAGGTGGCCCAGCACGAGGCGGAATTGAGGAAGCACGGCAAGGACATCGAGTTCCACATGTATGAGAACGCGGGGCATGGCTTCTTCTACTACCACATGCCGATGTACCGCCAGGCGCAGGCCGTGGACGGCTGGGAGAAGGTTTTTTCGTTCTTTGGGAAGCACCTGAAGGGTTAGGAGGCAGGCATGTGCACAATGATCGTTGAGACGGCACAGATTGCCGGCGTCGGGAAGGGCACGGAGGACTGGATCAAGGTGGACCAGGTGAACGTGTCGTTCGACCACCCCTTCAAGGCGCCCTTCGACCACGCGATGAACATTGACTTCGTGGACTCGAGCAAGGGGCCCGGAGCACGGGTTGCGGTGGAGATCGACGCGGAGTCGGCCAAGCGGCTGATCCTGTCGATCCAGGCGGCGTTGGACCAGGGCAAGGAGTATCACTAGGGGGATGGGGGGAGCAAACCCCCGCTCTGCCCCGTCCACCCTCACCTCAATCCTCTCCCAGGACGGGAGAGGAGGGGGAGTCACCCCCATCCCTTCGACAGGCTCAGGACAGGCCTGACCTTCCCCCGTCGAGAGGGAAGGGAAAGAGGAGAGGGAGATGGCGGTTACGGAGAATTCTTCGTCAGGGGAGCGGAATTTGGCAGTGAGGAATAATGGCGTGGAGTGTGAATCAGATTGGAAGTAACGGTGCGGTTCTTTGCCCTATACAGGGAACGGGCGGGAGTGTCTGTTGTAAGTTGGCGTCTGCCGGAATCGGCGACGTTGGCGAAGCTTTTGGGGGAGATTCGGGGGGCTTATCCGGGGTTTGTGCCGCCGGAGGTGGAGATTGTGGCTGCGGTTAATGAGGAGTATGCCGACGGAGGCGTGGTGCTTAATGAGGGGGACGAGGTGGCGTTGATTCCGCCGGTGAGCGGCGGCGCGGCAGTTGGGTCACCCCCATCCCGAGCCGGGGGTGAAGGGAGAAGGATGGAGAGAGTTGGGCGAATGAACGGGCGCAGTAGGAATTCGATTGAAATTGGGTTCCTGCCTCCGCAGGAACAAGGGAAAGGGGAGAGGGATGCGGAGGTGACGTTTTGCAAGGGTCTGCCTTCGTGGGAACTAAGGGATTAGTTGGTTGGGCGATTCGCGAATCGCCTCCAAGAAGAATGCGGTGGAGACGCGAATAGGAAAGCGAGATGATTGAGATAACGGATGCGGCGATAGACCCCCAGCCGGTAACGGCATCGGTGAGGCGGGACAGCAACGGGGCGGTGGTGACGTTTCTGGGGACCACCCGTCGGACGTCGATGGGGAAGACGGTGCTGCACCTGGAGTACGAGGCATACCGGCCGATGGCATTGAGGAAGCTGCGGGAGATTGCCGACGAGATTGTCAGTAAGTGGCGGATAGAGGACGTTTCGATAGTTCATCGCATCGGGAGGCTGGAGATAGAGGACATCAGCCTGGTGGTGGCGGTGGCGTCGCCGCATCGGAGGGAAGCTTTTCTCGCGTGTGGGTACGCGGTGGACCGGATCAAGGAGACGGTGCCAATCTGGAAGAAGGAAGTGTTCGAGGACGGACAGGTTTGGGTGGGGTGCCAGACGCACGCGGTGTCTGCGCCGGTTGATTGAGGGGGTCATTGCATGACGGCTAACTCTGGCAAGTTGGAGGGGGTTGATGTGTGGGTGAGGACGTTGCCTTAGGAAGGCGGGTTATGGGCTGAGGGTGGGTTCCTGCCTGTGGAGGAACAAGGGTTGGGGGAGGAAGTGGCTGCTACGTTGGCGAGTTTCTTTGGCTTCGCTTGGAATGACGTGTGGGGGAGTGCGCTCGGGGTGACAGTTGGGGAAGGATGGTTCGCGACCAGCGTCTGGGTGGGGAGGTTTGACCGGAGACATGGGTTGGCCACTTGTTCCTCTCCAGCATCGAACCGCAACCATCGCCCACCCTCGCTTGACACCCTTCCTTACCCCTGCGTACACTCGCCGCGCATCAAGCAGGGCCGCGAAACGTGCACTTACTCGCGATCGCCCGCCCTCACAACAGCAGATACCTCAAGGAGAACGAAAATGGCAGATGCCGCCCCCGACGTCGAAGCCCTGCGGCGAGAATTCATCGGACAGGAAAGCCCCCCCGAATACCTGGAGGTGGAGAAGGGCCACGTACGCGCCTTCGCCGAAGCCATCGGCGACCCGAACCCTCTCTGGAACGACGAAATCCAGGCGCGGGAGTCCCGCTTCGGCGGCATTGTCGCCCCGCCCACCTTTCTCCGGGCAGCCCGAACGCAGCGGCTGGAAGACCTTCCCCCGGACTTCCCCTACGAACGCCTCCTCGACGGAGGCAGCGAGTGGGAGTATTTCGAGCCCGTCCGAGTCGGCGATCGCATAGCCGCCGTCAACTGCATTGTCGACATCTTCTCCCGTAGCGGCAGCATCGGTCCCATGATCTTCGTCGTCACCGAGACCACCTATACCAACCAGCTAGGGCAGGTGACCGCCACCCAGAAGAACACCTCCATCCGCTACTAGGAGACCGCTTCATAACCTTCTTCCCCCTCGATGGGGGAAGATTGAGATGGGGGTGACTCTCCCCCTATCGAATACAACGCAACCAGAATTACCAATCCCCGTCAGAAAAGGGCAAAAGAAATGAACGAGCATCCATACTGGGAAGACGTTGAAGAGGGGGCGCAGATACCCTCCCTCGTGAAACACCCCAGCACCCGCCAGCTGGTGCGCTACGCCGGAGTCTCCGGCGACTTCTACGAGATCCACTACGACAAGGACTTCGCCATCGACACCGGCCTGCCCGGCGTCATTCTCCACGGCGCTCTCAAGAGCGCGTTCCTTGGCCAGATGCTCACCGACTGGATTGGTCCCAACGGCACCCTCCGCAAGCTGGGCTGCCAGTACCGCGGCATGGACGAACCCGGCACGGCCCTCACCTGCAGTGGCGTGGTCACCAGGAAGTACGTGTCCGAAGGACGCCGCCTGCTCGACTGCGACGTTTGGGTGGAGGACGAGCAGGGGCGACGCTACACTCCCGGCTGGGCCACCGTCGAACTCCCCACCCGCAACCCCTAACCCCCCTCTCCCGTCCTGGAGACGTTTGCATAACCCGCAGCCACAGCCGTCTTCTGCCGGGATCACCCCCATCCCTTCGACAGGCTCAGGACAGGCCTAACCTTCCCCCATCGAGGGGGAAGGGAAAGATAGGTCCCGGCTTTCGAGGGGGTGACGGTTATGCAAAGTTCTCCGTGGGCAGGAACCCACTCTTTTCCCACATAAATCGCTGCTATAAGAATCAACCCTTCCATCCCTCGTAGGGGCGACCGGCCGGTCGCCCTCCCCCTTCCTTTTTTCCCTTGACCCCCAACTCTAAAAATTGCCTTTTCCACCCGTCCTATGTATGGTATTAACCGTCCATTTGGCATCCAACTTTTGCAATACAGGGAGAAACAATGCCGGGAGTTCTTGAAGACAAGGTCGCAATCGTAACCGGATCCGGCCGCGGCATCGGCCGCGGCGTCGCCATGCTCATGGCCCAGGAAGGCGCCAAAGTCGTCGTCGTAGACCCGGGTACGGAACTGGACGGCTCCGGCGGGTCCGTCGCCATAGCCGATAACGTCGTAGACGAAATACGTGCCGGTGGGGGCCAGGCCGTCGCGTGTTACGAGTCCGTCGCCACCATGGAAGGTGGGGAGGCTATCGTCCAATCAGCCCTCGACAACTTCGGCAAGCTGGACGTCGTCGTCACCTGCGCCGGCATCCTCCGGGACCGGATGCTCTTCAACATGACCGAAGAAGAGTGGGACGCCGTCATTGCCGTCCACCTCAAGGGCACCTTCACCGTCGTGAAGCACGCATGCATCCTGTTTCGACAACAGAGGTCCGGACGAATCGTCACGTTCAGCTCCGAGTCCGGTCTCATCGGCAACTCCGGCCAGGCCAACTATGGGGCCGCCAAGTCCGGCATCGCCGGCTTCACCAAGGTCGTCGCCCGCGACATGGGCCGCTATGGAGTTACTGCCAACTCCATCGCCCCGCGGGCGAACACCCGCATGACCTCCGACATCCCCAGCGCCGCCAGCCAGATCCGCGCGGCCCAGGGCGTCGCGGCCATCGAGGGTGAGGAAGACCTGGAATCCGCCGACCCCGACGACGTCGCGCCCTTCACCGTTTTCCTCGCCAGCGACTACGCGGCGAATGTCAACGGACAGACCTTCCTGGTCTACGGCGGGGTGGTCTCCCTCATGTCCCAGCCCCGACCGGAACGCTCCATCTTCAACGGCGAGGAGCGCTGGTCCCTCGATAAACTCGCCCCCCTCGCCCGGAACACCCTCACCAAGGGCATCGACAACCCCGCACCGGCGCGGCAGCCCGGCTAAGGCAGGCATCTGCAACATTAACCGCCGGCGCAGCGAAATAAATCAGGAGCGATAGAGCATGAAACTGGCCTTCTTCGACGACTATAAGCTGGGAGTCATCCGTGGCGAGACCGTGGTAGACGTGAGCGACGCGGTGTCCGGGATCAACCACACTTCGCCGCAGGACCTGATCAACCAGGTCATCGAGAATTTCGGCGATCTCCGGGAGTCGCTGCAGCGGGCGGCCGACTCGGGTGCGGGCGTTTCTCTAGACCAGGTGCGGCTGCGACCTCCCCTGCCCAAGCCCGGCAACGTCGTTGCCATGGCCGTCAACTACATGGAGGACGGCACCAGGGACGCTCCCGCACCCATCAACGCCTTCCACAAGTCGCCCAACGCCGTCATCGGCCCCGGCGACACCATGGTCCTGCCCGACGTGCCCGCCACAATCTTCGAAGGCGAGGCGGAAATGGCCCTCGTCATCGGCAAGCGGGCGAGCTTCGTCAAACAGGAAGACGCCTTCGACCACGTCTTCGGCTACACCAACTTCATCGACGGTTCCGCCCGCGGCCTGCCCCCTGGCGGCAACACCTTCTACCAGATGAAGTCCCGCAACACCTTCGCCCCCCTTGGCCCATGGATCGTCACCGCCGACGAGATTTCCAACCCCCAGGAACTGCCAGTCAAGCTCTGGGTGAACGGGGAACTGAAGCAGAATTTCAACACCAACGACATGGCCCACCAGATTCCCAGGATCATCAAGTGGGTCAGCTCCATCCACGACCTGGAGCCGGGCGACGTGGTCGCCACCGGCACCAATCACCGTGGCCTGAGCGCCTTTCAGGACGGCGACAGGATCGACATGACTATCGAAGGGCTGGGCACGCTGACCTTCAACGTTCAGGACGATCTAAAGCGCACCTGGGCCCGCACCACCCGGCTGGAAATGGCGGAGCAGGGCAGGGAGGGCACCACACCCCAGATCTCCGGCAAATATGCCTAACCCTCTTTGAATTAAGACAACCCAACAAAAGACCAGGATGAGGTACAAAATTGACAGGACTGCTCAAGGATAAAGTCGCAATCGTAACCGGATCAGGACGCGGCATCGGTCGCGGCATTGCCATTCTCATGGCGCGGGAAGGCGCCAAAGTCGTCGTCGTAGACCCCGGGGCCGAACTGGACGGCTCCGGCGGGTCCCTCGCCTTCGCCGACGGCGTCGTCGACGATATACGCGCCAATGGAGGGGAGGCCGTCGCCTGCTACGAGTCCGTGGCCACCATGGAAGGCGGCGAGGCCATCGTCCAATCAGCCCTCGACAGCTTCGGCAAGCTGGACATCGTCGTCACCTGCGCCGGAATCCTCCGTGACCGGATGATTTTCAACATGACCGAGGACGAGTGGGACGCTGTCATCCAGGTCCATCTGAAGGGGACATTCTCCGTCGTGAAGCACGCCAGCATCCTGTTTCGCCAGCAGCGTTCCGGCCGCATCATCACCTTCAGCTCCACCTCCGGCCTCATCGGCAACTCGGGCCAGGCCAACTACGGCGCCGCCAAGGACGGCATCGCCGGTCTGACAAGGGTCGCCGCGCGGGACCTGGGACGCTACGGCGTTACCGCCAACTCCATCGCCCCCAGCGCCAACACCCGTATGATCGGCGCCGTCCCCACGTCCGCCCGGCAGCTGCGCGCCTCACAGGGCATCGCCGGAGCAGGCGGCGGGGCATTGGTTGGCGAGGCCGACGACATCGCGCCCTTCGTCACCTGGCTTTCCTCCGACGAGTCCGCCCACGTGAACGGCCAGGTCTTCTACGTCACAGACGGTCTCGTCAGCCTGATGAACCAGCCCGAAGCCGTGCGCACCATAAATAAGGAGGGACGCTGGACCGTCGAGGAACTGATAAAGGTCTTCCCCATCACCATCGGCGTAGACCTCTACAACCCAGCCCCCGCCCCACCCCCAGCCTAACACCCTCTTCCCCTGAATGGAGAGAGATTGAGCCTGCCCTGAGCCAGCCAAAGGGGGGAGAGATTCCCCCTATTTGCTCTCCGCTCCCGTCTTCGCCAGCGCGTCTCGGGCTGCCAGCTTCTCCTCCCTAATTGCGTCCCACTCCTCCCGCAGCAACTCCATGTACACAAACTCGCGCTGGCTGCGCCTGACGAGCCTCACCGGATGAAACCCGCACTTCTCGAAGCACCGACGTGCCCGCTTGTTCCACTTCAACGTATGCAGGTATAGCCGGTTCAGTCCGGTCGACTCGAAGATGTGGTTGATCAGCGTCACCACCACGTCGAAGCCGTATCCGCCGTTCCAGTAGCTGCGGTTACCGATGAGAATCCCCACCTCCGCCGTCTTGTGAACCACGTCCACGTCGTAGTACATGCAGTTGCCGATGTACGCCCCGTCCAGCGTGTCCACGGATAGAGGCTTGGCCCAGGTCAGCGGGAACCGCAGCTGCTCCCTGTACAGGTTCAGAAACTCGTCGTAGCCCATGGTCAGGGGCAGCGCCGCATCCAGCTGGGAAAGCTCCGGGTCCGTGCGCCACTGGTACTCGTTCCAGGCGTCGTCGATGGTCTTTTCTCGCAGGAGTACCCGTGCCCCGCGAAGGTGAACTCTATCCCTCAATGTCCCTCTTCTGTATCAGGTCCAGGGCGGAACCGAGAATCTTCACCTCGTTGGCGTAGGTCAGCCGACGCTGAGCTTCGTCGATAGGCACCCATTCCACCTCGTCGAACTCGTAGTCATGGTCGTTCATCGACCCGCCGTGACACGTCATCAGGTAGAAGTGCACCGTCTTGTTGAAGCGGGTGGAGTCCGGCGGCTGCATGAACCAGTAGCGGATGCTGCCGATGCGCTCCTCCAGCGCGACCTTCAGCCCCGTTTCCTCCCGCACCTCCCGCAGGGCCGTCTGCTCCATGGTCTCGCCGCGGTCCGGCGTGCCCTTGGGCAAGCTCCAACGGAGGGGTTCTCTCCGACCGCACAGGGCGACTTCCACCCTTCCTGCTCGCTGACGATAGACAACACCTCCCGCAGATACGGGCCGTTTGATTCTGGTTTTCGCCCTTCTGGCGTTCAAATCAGTATTGACAGTCCTTCACAACGCCCCAAAATCTCTGAAAAGAACCGAACGTCGACAGGAATTCGCAAGTCAACCGTCGGGCCAGATTTTGGTATCGAAACGAATTCTAAGTCTGCCCGCAAAACCAGTCAAGCCAATCCCACCTCCAACCTCCGAAAATCACCCTCAGCAATGCCAAACTCATTCCCACGGGTGTATATTAGGCTGGCACCCATCCCAACTACGGAGGTCCACTTCCTTGACCACCGACGCACAATCCTCGCCGCCACCGAGGGGTCTCACCCTCTATGAGGCGGCCCGACGCTTCCACGTTCCGTTCCAGTCGGAAGCGACGCCGCAAAGCCGCGAGGTCGATGCCGGCGGCCTTCGATTCCACTACCTGGAATGGGGCAGCCCGGACGCACCGACCCTGCTCATGCTTCACGGCATCTGCCAGCAGTGCCACAGCTGGGACTTCATCTCTCTCGCCCTCGCCCACCAATACCACGTCATCTCCCTGGACGCCCGCGGACACGGCGACTCCCAATGGCCCCCGGACGCCGACTATTCCCTGGACGCCCACCAGAGGGACCTGGACGCCCTCGCAGACGCCCTCGGCCTGCGCGATTTCGTCCTCGTCGGCCACTCCATGGGCGGACGCAACGGCTACGTCTTCGCCTCCCGCAGGCCGGAACTCCTACGCGGCCTCGTAATCGTCGATACCGGCCCGGGCCAGGTCGCCGCCGGCAGCCGACGAATACGCAGCTTCATTTCTCTCCCGGACAGGCTCAACAGCTACGAGGAGTTCGTTGAAAGGGTCATGGAATACACCGGCCGCCCCGCCTGGCTCGTCCACGGCAGCCTCCAGCACACCATCCGCGAAACCCCCGAAGGCAAGTGGACGTGGAAGTACGACGCCGCCATCAGAAGCCCTGAATTCCACCCCCAAAGCTGGTCTTCCGCAAAACTCTGGAAGTGCCTGGAGGATCTGCAGTGCCCAACCCTCGTGGTCCGCGGCGCCAACAGCGATGTGCTATCCCAAGAGGTGTTCGAACGGATGCAGGACGTAATTCCCAATTGTCAGGGTGCGACGGTGGAACGGGCGGGACACCTGGTCCCGGGAGATAATCCCAAGGGGTTCCTGGAGGTCCTGAACCCCTTCCTGTCCTCGCTCAACGGCTGACTGACAGCAACACGATGCCTTAGAAAAAAGAATGCCCCCAAAGGGATTCGAACCCTTGATTTCCAGCTTGAAAGGCTGGCGTCCTGGGCCAGACTAGACGATGGGGGCAAATTCGCCGTAATAGTATAGTGGGAACAACCCCCTGTTTGCCAGTGTTTTCTCCCGCTCTGCCAATTGCGAATTGGGGGCCAGGCGCATCCGTCGGTCTTGAAATGACGAGTTGACGTAATCTACGCTTGTTTCCGACCCTGTCTTCGGGGATCCCCAGCCGAATGAGGAGGCATCCACGACATGACGATGCAGCAGACTTTTTCCTGTGCCAAGTGCGGCAATAGCCAGTTTGAGACCGCGGAGATCAGGACCACGGGCAAGTGGAGCCGGTTCTTCGACATGCAGAACAAGAAGTTCACCACCGTTTCCTGCAGCCGGTGCGGCTTCACCGAGATGTACCGCGGCGATACCTCCACCCTCGGCAACATTTTCGACTTTCTCTCCGGCTAGCCGCTCCCTCCCTCTTTTGTACCTTTTCCCTTTCCAGGGAGAAGGCCAGGATGAGGGTCTTCACTCCACCGGGGAATCAACCGTCCCGCTCCGGTCCAAAGCCCTGCTCAATGCCTGACCCACCGTGGGCGCGTACTCAATCTTCAAGCCCGGAATCCGCGGCAGCTTCCCACTCAGCGAGGCGGGCGCCAGCCCCGTTGTGAAACCCATCCTGGCCGCTTCCGTCAGCCGCCGGTCCGTCTGGGGCGCCGACCGCAGCTCCCCGCTCAGTCCCACCTCTCCCACCGCCACCAGCCCAGGCTTCACCGGCAAATTCCGGAAGCTCGAGGCCAGCGCCAGCGCCAATGCCAGGTCCGCCGCGGGTTCCGATACCCGCAACCCCCCCGCCACGCTCACTATCACGTCCTGGTTCGCCAGCGCCACCCGCGCCCTGCGGCTAAGCACCGCCGAAACCATGATCATCCGCTGAAAGTCGATACCGTTGGCTGTCCTTCTCGGCACCGGCTGCATCGACAGCGACGTCAAAGCCTGTATCTCTACCAGCAGCGGCCGGCTCCCTTCCAGTATCGGCGCAATCGCTGAGCCCACCGTCCCCTCCAGCCGCTCGCCCAGCAGCGCCTCCGACGGGTCAAGCACCTCTTCGAGACCGCCACTGCTCATCTGAAACATTGCCACTTCGTAGGTGGAGCCGAACCGGTTCTTCACGCTCCGGAGCAGCCGGTTCGCCCCCAGGCTCTCCCCCTCCAGGTACAGCACCGCGTCCACCATGTGCTCTAGCACCCTCGGCCCGGCCACGCTGCCGTCCTTCGTCACGTGCCCCGCCAGCAGCACCGGGGCCCTCTGCCCCTTCGCCCACTGCATCAGCTGCAGCGCGCAGTCGCGTACCTGTGCCGGACTTCCCGGGCTGGACGAAGCGTCCGCACTGGACAACGTCTGAATTGAATCGACGACCACCAGCCCGGGTCGCGCCTCGTCCAGCCGCTCGACAATCTGCT
Organism: uncultured Dehalococcoidia bacterium; assembly: GCA_964418665.1. Lineage (GTDB taxonomy): Bacteria > Chloroflexota > Dehalococcoidia > Lucifugimonadales > JAPULR01. The sequence goes on from CAYQLZ010000002.1 coordinate 11,372, forward strand.
CCACGGCGGTCTCTGGCAGGAGAAATACGTCCTTCCCCTTCAGCCCCAACCTCTGCGACCGCAGCTTTATCTGCTGCTCCGACTCCTCCCCAGACACGTACAGAGTCTTCAATCCGCTCCCGGCCACCGCCTCCGCTATCTGCAGCAGCAGCGTCGACTTGCCCACGCCCGGCTCCCCCGCGAACAGCGTCAGCGAACCCGGCACCAGTCCTCCACCCAAAACCCGGTCCATCTCCCCACAGCCCGTGCCGATGCGCGGCTGAGCCTCCGGATCCACCTCAGCCAGCTCCACCGGCTCGCTGCCTCCCAGCGGGTTCCACCGGCCCCGCCGGTCCGACGTCTTCTGTACCGGGGCCTCCACCAGCGGCGTGCGGGAACCGCAGCCGGAGCAAAACCCCATCCAACGGGCGCTCTCCTGCCCGCAATGCTGGCAGAAGAAAAGCGTGCGTTTGCTCTTTGACTTCCGCGCCATTAGACCCCCTATCGAAGTCCCTTTAACCGCACCGCGGGCAGTCTCTTCAATCGCTGATTCACCGGGTCCACCTCAATCCCTACGGACTCCAACGCCGTCACCCCCAACAGCGGCTCCGTTTCTTCCTCAGCCATGATTATCGTCCCGCCCACTATCTCCCCCATAAATTCAATCTCTGCAACCGTTACTTCCATTACGCGGTCCGTCCCATCCGCCAGTTCATATATCCTCCTGCCTCGGGCCTCTAGTCCTATGGCCTCCAGGTTCTTCCTTGGCGCCATACAGTCCGTAGCTCCCGTGTCCACCAGAAACAACGCCTCCCACGTATTTTCAGGCTGCGCCGGATTGCGAATTGTCACAGTTACATGCGTCGCTCCCATGCCTTCCTCCCTCATTACGAAAAATCGATCGGCCATGCTTTCCCATTCTATCATTCCCTCAATTGCCCCATTCCCGCCGACCCCAACGCTAAGCCCTGCTCTTCTCCGGCGTCTGCGTCCCCAGAATCACGAGAGCCGCCAGTATGTACAGCCCTATCAGAATCCACCACACCACCGTATAGCTGTCGCTGAAGTCGTAGATGTAGCCGGCAATCGGCGCTCCGGCGCCGGAAGTCACCAGCGTCGCCGGGAGCACAATCCCCCTAATGGTCCCCAGGAAGGCCCGGCCATAGTATTCGGCCCAAACGTAGGTGGTGACGATCATATTCGCCCCCACGGAGACGCCAAACAAGGTGACCGAGGCGAAGAGGAAGAAAGGATGGTTCGTGACAAACATGAGCGCCACGGCCACCGCAAACCCAAGGCTCGATATCGCCCCCACGTAGCGGACCGGAAACCGCTCCACCAGGAATCCGGTGGCAAATGCCATGATGGCCGCCCCGGCCGCATCCGCCGAAAACGCAATCGACACCAGCCCCGCGTCGAAGCCCTGCTCCACCCAGTAGGGCAGCCGGTGAATGCTGCCTCCCCCGGCCGCCAGCCCCAACACCCCAAAGAACAGGATCAGCCGCCAGAACGTGCCGGTCCTCATCGCCTCGCCCGCGGTCCACTGCACCTCCTCAATAGGCTGTCCCTGCTTCGGGTTGAAGACTCGCCGGGTCCCACCGTCGGGCAGCAGTCCAATGTCCTCCGGCTGCTTACGCAGGAAGAACAGCGCCAGGGGGAGGGTGAGCGCCATGCTGATGATCGCAAGCATCAGCCATGCGTGACGCCAACCGCCGCCGTCGATGAAAAGCTGGGTGATGGGCATGAAGGCAATCCCTCCCACACCCAGACCCGTTGTGGCCACGGCCAGCGCCTGCCCCCTGTGTCGCACAAACCACTTCGCCACCGGCACCGAGGTCAACAGGCCTCCCGGGGCCGAAAGGCCAATGAACCCCATCAGTGTGAACAATCCAAGAAACTGCCACGCGTTCTGCACGAAGAAGAGCCCAATCATGCACGCGCCCGTGGTGATCGAAGCCACCACAATCAGGATCCTTGCCCCATGCCTGTCCAGCAGCCGCCCCAGGATGAAGCCCGAAACTCCCCCCGCCAGCATCCGCGTGGTCTGCGACCAGCCGATGAACCCCCGCGACATGTCCAGGTCTTCGCCCATGGGGATCACGAACAGGCCGAAGTTCAGCGTGCCCGTGGCCATGGTGGCGAAGTTCACGAGAAACAGGGTGACAACAATCACCCAACCGTAGAAGAAGGGCCAGCCGGAGGGGTCCCGGAGCCGCCCCAACCACCCGACCCACGCAAACAAGAAAGGCCTATCCATCCGGACAGGCCTTTCCTTCATTGAACATTAGCTAGCCTTTAAGGTCGTAATTCCCTGTCAACCTCTGCCTACCTGGGGCATGGGAAATAGCGCGCTGTACCCTGTGACAGCTGTCTTCAGGCAGAGGCTGCCGCTGCGGCGGCGGCGAACACCTTCGCCTTCACGACGAGCTTGCCGTCATCGATATCCACGCGGGCCACGTCGCCGGCGTTCAACCGCCCTCCCAGTATCGCCTCGGAGAGCTGGTCCTCCACCTCGTCCTGAATCAGTCGACGCAGAGGCCGAGCCCCGAAGTTCGGGTCGTAGCCCTTCTCCGCGAGGTACTCCTTCGCCTCATCCGTCACCTCGAGGGAGATCTCCTTCTCCAGGAGCTGCTGTTCCACCTCTCCCAGCTGCAGGCTGACGATGCTCAGGATGTGCTCCCGGTTGAGCGCGTGGAATACTATTGTGGAGTCGATCCGGTTGAGGAACTCAGGCCGGAAGAAGCGCTTCACCTCCTCCAGGACCTTTTCCTTCATGCGCTGGTACGCCTGCTCCTCGGTCTTGGCGTCGTCCGACTTCAGGGCGAAGCCTATGGCGTTCTCCCGCCGGATCAGGTCAGACCCCAGGTTACTCGTCATGACGATGATGGCGTTGCGGAAGTCCACGGCCCGTCCCTTGGCGTCCGTCAGTTGGCCGTTGTCGAAGATCTGGAGGAGAATGTTGAACACCTCCGGATTCGCCTTCTCAATCTCGTCCAACAGAATCGTGCAGTAGGGCTTCCGGTGGACCGCTTCCGTCAGCTGTCCGCCGTCCTCGAAGCCGATGTAACCCGGCGGCGAGCCAATGAGCCTCGCCACGGTGTGCCTCTCCATGAATTCCGACATGTCCAGCCGGATCATCGAGTCCTCGCTGCCAAACATGAAGTCGGAGAGGGTGCGTACAAGCTCCGTCTTGCCCACGCCCGTGGGGCCAAGGAACAGGAACACGCCCATGGGACGGCGGGGATCCTTGACCCCGGCCCGTGCCCGGCGGACGGCCTTCGAGATGTTCACGATGGCCTCGTCCTGCCCCATTATCCGCTTGTGGAGTTCGTCCTCCATGTGCAGCAGCCGCTCGGTCTCTTCCACGGCCAGCTTTCTCACGGGGATGCCCGTCCACATGCTGATAACTTCCGCCACGTCTTCCCGCGTGACCGTCGTTTCTTCCTTGTCCTGCTCGTCCTTCCAGTCCAGCTCCTGCTCTTCCAGCTGCTCTGTCAGGCGAAGCTCCCGGTCCCGCAGTTCGGCGGCATACTGGAAGTTCTGACCTCCGATGGCGTCGTCCTTCTCCCGGCGAACGCTCTGCAAAATGCGCTGCGTTTCGGCCAAGGAGAGGGGTTGCGAGGTGGCGCGGATGCGCACCCGCGACGACGCCTCATCGATCACGTCCACCGCCTTGTCCGGCAGGAACCGGTCCGGGATGAACCGCGCGGCCAGGTTGGCCGCGCTCTCCAGCGCGTCGTCGCCTATCTTCAAATTGTGGTGCTCTTCGTACTTCCCGCGGAGCACCTTCAAAATTTCTGTAGTCTCATCCACCGAGGGCTCATCCACCTTGACGGGCTGGAACCGGCGCTCCAGGGCCGAGTCCCTTTCCACGTACTTGCGGTAGTCGTTGGGTGTGGTGGAGCCGATGACCTGGATCTCCCCTCGCTGAAGGGAAGGTTTCAGGATGTTGGCGGCGTCCACGGCGCCCTCCGCGGCGCCCGCACCTACGATGGTGTGTATCTCGTCAATAAATAGGACGCAGTTCTTGGAACTGCGAATCTCGTCGATAATCTTCTTCAGCCGCTCTTCGAACTCGCCGCGATACTTCGTCCCCGCCACGAGGGACCCCATATCCAGCGTCAGCAGCCGCTTGCCCCGCAGCGTGTCGGGCACCGCTCCGTCGTCCATGTGCTTCGCCAGCGATTCGATAATCGCCGTCTTGCCCACACCCGGCTCGCCGATGAGCACGGGGTTGTTCTTCGTGCGACGGCTCAGGATCTGGATAATCCGGTCCCGCTCCGTGACTCTCCCCACCACCGGGTCGAGGGCACCTTCCCGCGCCGCCCGCGTCAGGTCAATGCCCATCTGGTCCAGCGTGGGGGTCCGCTGGGCTCCACGGCCCTGCGCCGCCGCGGGCACGTTCTGGCTCAACACCCGCTGGGTCTCCGTCCGCACCTTGTCCAGGGTCACCCCAAGACTCTCCAGCACGCCGGATGCGACACCTTCGCCCTCCCGCAGCAGTCCCGCCAGCAGATGCTCCGTGCCGATGTAGGAATGGTTGGCCCTGCGGGCCTCGTCTACGGCCAGCTCGATGACCTTCTTCGCCCTCGGCGTGAGGCCAATCTCGCCGGTCACGGCCTTCTCACCCCGGCCGATGATGAACTCCACCGCCGCGCGCACTTTCTCCAGGTCAATGCCCAGGTTCTTGAGCACCCTCGCCACCACACCCTCTGTCTCTCCCACAAGGCCAAGCAGAATATGCTCCGTTCCAATGTAGTTGTGATTGAACCTCTGCGCCTCGTTCTGGGCCAGAGTCAATACCCGCCGTGCTCTCTCTGAGAACTTCTCGAATCTACTGGACATCGGTTATTCCCTCAGGGCTTGATGGGTTGCAAGATGATTTGTTGTGCCAAGCAATCTGCCACTCACGGCTGGTTCTGCGATCCCGGCAAACCGCCGTTCAACCTTTATAGTATAGGTTGGGCGTAGGAAGGCTGTAAAGGCATGCTATCGGGGCTTGTGGTTAGTTTGACAACAACCGGTTTCGTGCGGATTTCCGCTGGAACTTTCTGCTCGGGGTGAAGCTGATGGGGTTCTCAAGGAACCCCACGCATCACTTGTAAATCCCTGGCAGTGGCTTATTTTCCCACCCTGTCACCAGGGCAGTATCGTCGGCGCTGGGGCGTTTCACTTCCGTGTTCGGGATGGGAACGGGTGGGTCCACCCCGCTCTAACCACCAAGGAATACTGTAGATATTATGCTACAGATTTCACAAGCTGGCAAGAGGCTCCCTGCCAACTTCCCGCGATCTCCCACCATCCTTGCCCCCCGGAAGGAAGGAACCCACTGGCAACCACGCCCAACTCATAGGTGCAAATTGCACATCCCCAATGAAAGAGGGAACGATTTGCCCCCGTCCTGCATATTATCTGTCAGAAGCCCGGAAAGCCATCGAATTCGGGAACCATCTCAAGCCCGTCTCGACCGGTGTAGAAATGCAGAATCCAAGTTGGATTAAGTCCAAGGTGGAAAGGAAGGCATCAATGTCATACGTCAAATACCTCCTCATCCCTTTGACCCTCCTCCTCACTGCCGCATTCCTTGGCTGCGACCCGTCCCCACCGGACGATGGCGCCGAAAGGGTCATCATCGGGGACGTCTGGTTCGAGGTCGAAGTTCCCCGCACCCAGTACGCCAAGCAGCAGGGCCTCACCGGTCGCCCCTACCTGGAAGCGGACAAGGGGATGCTCTACCTCGCGGAAGGCCCACAGGCCGGCGCCTTCTGGATGAAGGGTATGCGCTTCCCCCTCGACTTCATCTGGATTGGCAACGACTGCCGCGTCGTCGACATGCACCCCTACGCCCCCGCTCCCACTGCCAATACCCCGGACGAATGGATCCCCACCTACAGATCCAACCGCAGCGCCGCCTTCACCCTCGAAGTCAACGCCGGCGACATCGACAGGTACGACATCCGCGTGGGTGACAGGGTCGAATTCGACAACATCCGCGGCTACTGCTGACCCATCCGCCTCACACCCCAGTCCACATCTCACACCACCACGGAGGAATGAAGATGACGAAGTATGTGACGATAGCCCTCATAGCGATGATTAGCCTGCTGGCCATAGCCGCATGCGGCGGCGCTGAAGACGAGGCAGAACCGGCCGCCACCTCAGCGCCGGCGGCTCCCGCCGCCACGGCCGCTCCCGCCCCCACCATGGCCCCGGCCCCCGCGCCCACGCGCAGACCCGCTCCCGCCGCCACGGCCGCTCCCACAATGGCTCCTACCATGGCCCCGACGCCGGTAGCCACTGCGGCCCCAAGACCGGCCCCTACCGCGCTTCCTACCATGGCACCGGCTACGGCAGCGCCCGCGGCGTCAGCTCCATTCTCCAACAGGCCCACTGCCGCTCCGCCACCGCAGTCCGGCGGTACCGCCCCTGCCACCACCTTCCGCGACTACGCCCGGGAACGCTTCGTCTCCGCCGCCGTCGACAACGTTTCAACGTTCAGCCTCGACACGGACCGCACCTCCTACTTCCTCGCCCTCAACTGGGCCAGGAACGGCTACGAGGTCGACCCGGCCTCCGTTCGCGCCGAAGAGTGGATCAACGCCTTTAACTACGGCTACCAGCAGCCCCGCCGCGACGACAGCTTCGGCGTCACGACGGACATCGTCACCCACCCCGTCGACAGCCGGCTCCACCTGGCCCGCGTTGCCTTCCAGGCCCCGGAACTCGACTATGACAGCACCCCGGTCAACGTGACCCTCGTTATGGACGCCTCCGGCTCCATGGACAACGGCAACCGGATAGAAATCGCACGGCAGGCGGCGGAGAGCATCCGCCTGAGCCTCCGTGACCAGGACCGCATCGCCATCGTCCACTTCGACAGCAACGTTCTCTCCCAGTACACCGTCAGGCATCAGCATCCCGACGACTCCGCCGTCAATCGCTCCATTCAGAGTCTCCGGCCCGGCGGCTCAACCAACGTGCAGGCCGGACTGAACGAAGGCGTAAGGCTCGCCGATCAGGCCCGGTGGGAGAACCCGGGCGCCTACAACTACATCATTCTCATGTCCGACGGCGTCGCCAACGTGGACGCCACGGACCCCTTCGCCATCCTCGAAACCACCGCCGACCGCGACAGCGCCAACCCCCTCCGCCTAATCACCGTCGGCGTGGGCATTGAGAACTTCAACGACTTCCTCCTGGAGCAGCTCGCCCAGCACGGCAACGGCTGGTATCGCTACCTCACCGACGTCGACCAGGCGAGGAACACCTTTGCCCGTGAAAACTGGCTGGCGCTCTCCATCCCCTTCGCAGACGCGACCCGCGCCCAGGTCACCTGGGACCCCAACGTGGTCAACTGGTGGCGCATCGTCGGCTATGAGAACCGCGTCACCTCTGACGAGTCCTTCACCCAGGCTCGCCGCGAGTTCGCCGAAATCCCCGCCGGCACGGCCACTACCGTCTTCTACGAGCTGGAACTGAAGGACCAGTGGTTCACCGGCCCCCTCACCCTCGGCGACGTTGAACTCCGTTGGGTTACTCCCTCTACCCAGGAATCCAACCGGCAGCATGCCGCCATCGACAGCCACAACTTCGACTTCAACTTCGCGGATCCCTCGCTCCGATTGGGGGCCATCGTCGCCCTCGCATCGGACCGGTACAGCAGCCTTCCCTTCGCCGACTCATCCACCCCGTCCGTGCACCAGGACCTGCTATTCCTGTTGGACCAGTATCGCGCCCTGCAGGGTGATCTCGGCCACCTCAACGCCTACCACGACATGGCCTTCCTGCTGGAACACATAACCCGCAATTCCCGCGAGGCAACCCGCCCCTCGGGCTACACCCGCTAACGCCGCTTACGTTCCCAAACGCGAAGAAGCTCGCCGGAGACCGACTCCTCATCCGGCGAGCTTCATCGCGTCTCATACCCCTCCTCGCACATTCTGGATACCATTGAACAACCGTGAACAACCGTCATTCCGGCGAAGGCCGAAATCCAGCAGCGAGGCATTCAGGCACGACATGTAGGTGTATCAATGTGTGATTGCACTGTTGGCGGAGATACACAAAGGTCTCCATCCTGGGAGAGGATTGAGCCTGCTCTGAGGTTGTCGAAGTGGTGAGGGTCTTTCGGGTGATTCGAGGGGCGCACTGCGAAGTTGTGCAAAGGTCTCCCCTGGCAGGAACAAGATTGGAGGGAGACGTGCAGATGATGGGTGGTTTCCGGGGCGAGATTCCTCGACTCCGCTACGCTTCGCGCATAATGACGTGTGGGTGAGGGGAGGGGCTGGAAGGGGTTAGAGGATCTGGGCGAGGAAGGCCTTGGCCCGGTCGCTTTTGGGGTTTTCCAGGAACTCGGTGGGGGTGCCCTGCTCGACGATGACGCCTTCATCGAACATTACCATGCGGTCGGCGACCTCGCGGGCGAAGCCGATTTCGTGGGTGACGACGAGCATAGTCATGCCGGAGTGGGCGAGGTTGACCATGATGTCGAGGACTTCCTTGATCATCTCCGGGTCGAGGGCGGAGGTTGGCTCGTCAAAGAGCATGATGCGTGGTCGCATGGCGAGGGCGCGGGCGATGGCCACCCGCTGCTGCTGGCCGCCGGAGAGCTCGATGGGGTACTTCTGGGCCTGTTCCGGGATGCCCACGCGCTCGAGGAGATTCATGGCTATCTCGTCAGCCTCGCGCTGGGGCATGTGGCGGACCTTGATGGGTGCGAGGGTGACGTTTTGCAGGACCGAGAGGTGCGGGAAGAGGTTGAAGGACTGGAAGACCATCCCCACCTCGCTGCGGATGGCGTCGATGTTGCTGAGGTCGTTGGTCATCGCGATGCCGTCGACGATGATCTCACCCCGCTGGTGTTCCTCCAGGCGGTTGATGCACCGGATGAAGGTGGACTTACCGGAGCCGGAGGGGCCGAGGATGACGATCTTCTCGCCTCGTTTGACGGTAATATCCACGCCGCGGAGGACGTGGAAGTTACCGAACCACTTGTGAACGTCCCGGCAGACGATAATCTCCTCGGCTTCAGAGCCGGCGGTGGCCTGAGGGCTAGTTGCCTCCATCACCATAATTCAGCCTCCCTCCGCGGATTGCGGGTTTCCGGTCAGGTTGTTTGGTCGTTGAAGATCGGGCGGTTGTTGAAGGGCGGGTAGTCGTCTCTCATGAAGGAGAGATAGGCGTCCAGCCGGAGGTTCCAGCGATCGAGGCCCACGGCGAAACGGTATAGTTCGATGGGGTATTGGCCCTTGAAGACGATGGTGAAGAATGCTACCAAGGCGGTGACCGAAACGGCCAGGGCGTAGAAGAAGAGGATGATGATGTGGGGTAGGAACGCGTAGATCCAGCCAAGGAAGAATTTGAGGAGGGCATGGGACTTGGAGTAGCTCTCCTGGCGAACGATACGAACGTCGACGGGGCTGTCGGTTACGGGTTCCGCGGTAAATGGGGGATACTGGTCCGTCATGAAGTTCAGGTAAGCGGTGACGCGGGAACTCCATCGGAAGAAACCCATGTTGAAGTTGAAAAGGCTTTCCGGGTACTGACCGGTGAAGAGGATGGCTACGAAGGCGGCCAGGCTGGCAAACCAGGTGGCGATGCCGTAGAAAATGAGGATAATTCCGTGGGGAATGCCCACGTAGATCCATCCCAAGAATAGCTTGGCGACGACGAGGCCCGGATGGAGGGTTTCAGGGTACCGAACTTCGTAGACAACCGGAGGGCTTCCGCTCTCCATAGTCACACCTCCTAGAATGCGATGCTAACATAAAATTAGCACTTTGGCGCATTCTACCATAGGCTAGAAGACATATTATATATAGATTGATACATGACAAAGGCCAAAATTGTGAGAAGTTGGTGCCGAAGGTCGGATTCGAACCGACACGGGGTCGCCCCCACCGGTTTTTGAGACCGGCGCGTCTACCATTCCGCCACTTCGGCCCGCAGGTATTGTAACGCCGATGGGGTGGGAGTGGAAGGGGATTTCGCCCTCACCCCTTCGACAAGCTCAGGAGGGAGTCGATCCTCTCTCAGGACGGGAGAGGAGGGAAGATGGGTCAGGCGTAGACGGCGAAAACTACGGCGTCGTTCTTGTTCTCTTCGCTGAAGAAGAGGATGGCGCAGCGTCTACCCGTCTGCAGCTGGGATGCGGAGATGTTGCGGGCGACGGGGACGGAGTTGACCCAGACGGAGAGGCTGCCTTCCATCTGGACGGTGGCCTGATAGGTTGTGGAGCTGAAGGCCTTGATTACGCCTTTCTTGATTGTCATGCAATACCTGCTTCCGGTTGAATTTGTTTGAGGGGAGGGGCGCGTCGGGCCGCTAGACTCCCGAAAGGGTGAGGGTGTGGGAGTAGCGGGGCGGTCCGCCCGGGCCGCGGCGGTAGTCGAGCTCAAGGCCGGTGACGCGACGCCGGGCGTCCTGCAGACCCGCGGCGGGGTCGGTGACGCTTATGACGTCAAAGAGTTCGAGGCCGCAGTTGACGGGGGATTCCAGCAGTCCGTCCCGGGTGGACCTGCGCTCCCTGGCCAGGAGGCTGTCGCCGCGCTGTTTTGCGGAATCCGCCGTTTCGTGGTTGATGTCGTAGACCTGGAGGAGGCGGTCGGACATGGCTGCAACGGAGTCCCAGTCCAGGGATTCCTGGAGGATGTCGAGGCCAAAGGTCTGGATGCGGTTGTACCCGGGGGCGCGAAACCGGTACCGGCCGCGGTTGATGGGATGTGCGGCGCCGTAGGAGTAGGAGGGTGGGTCGGCGACGCCCAGCAGCTTGACGGCGGGGCTGCCTCGGCGGAAGAAGAGAACTTCGGGCACGGTGGCCATGAGTCGTTTGATGGCGGCATCGGCGGTGGTGTTGGGGTGGATGGTGAAGGCCGGACGATGCAGGCGGAAGGTGTCCCCGGAGCTAAGGACGTCCAGGCTCAAGCCCACCCTGGCGAGGATGAATGCCGCCAGGTCCGCGATGGGGGTGAAGCCCTTGATCCAGTTGTGCTGATAGCGGGCGCGCCAGCGACCGAGGAGGGCCCAGCCGTCCTCCAAGTGGAGGGCAAGCTGGGCTTTGCCACCATCCGAGCGGCGCTCCAGGGCACGGACCCAGTAGGCCGGGCCGGGGGAATGCTCAACGCCGGTTGAGGTCACGTAGCCGGGGTTAAAGAGCACCCTTGCGCCTGGGACCAGGGGAGAGCCGGCTTCCAGACCGGCGTTGTTGTAGCGGCCATGGTCGTTGCGGAGCAGGAGGGTTGCGCCGCCGCCGGCGACGCCTTCCACGAGGTTCGCGCGGAGGACGTCGGCGGAGAGGTCTCGACCGGCTGGCGACGTGGCGCTCCAGACCTGGGTCGAGGTGGAGAGCCACAGTTTCGAGGATGTGCCCGCGATAGCTATGCCGGCGTAGGGGTCCGCGTCGAAGGGGATGGGTTCGCGCCAGCGGGCCGTGCGGAAGGAGCTGCTGTCCGGGGAGAAGGTCCAGAAGGCGCGACCGTAGGAATTCGACCCGGCGTAGGACTCTTTGAAGAAGAGGCGGAAGGTGTCTGCTTTCGCGACGTAGGGATGGGAGAAGGATACGTCGGAGCCGGAGTCGGCCCGGGCGAGGCTGGTGACGCTGGTGAAGCGGCCACGGGCGTTTTCGACGCCGTTGCCGTAGACGGTGGTCCACACGCGGGAAGAACCGAAGTTGGTTACGCCGCACACGACCACGTTCCAATCGGTGCTGAAGGTGCAGGCGATGCCGTCGATCCGGGTGATGTAGGAGGTCTGGGCCCATGCGGCGGGAGTTGTCCAGGTCCCATCCAGGCGGCGCATACCGTAGAGGTTGTGGCTGGAGCTGGCGTAGAAGAGACCGACCTTGCCCGTGGGGCTCATGGCGGCGGCAAGGTGAGAGATGCCGGGCACGGAGGGATATAGAAGCCTCTGGTCGCTGCTCCAGGTGGCCCCGTCGTCGGAGCTCTCCCGGTAACGCAGTTCGCGGCGGTTGCTGCTGCTGACGTACACCATGAGGACGTAGGAGCCGTTGCCGCAGAGGGTGACTCCGGCGTCGGGGTAGGCGCTGTTGAGGTAGGTCCAGTTTGTGAAGTCGCTGTTCCCATTGGCGTTGGCGACACGCTGCACGTAGAGCCTGGAGTTGTGCCGCAGGATCCGGGCGCGGATGAGGGAGCCGCGGGAGGTGAGGTGAAGGTCGTGCCGGGCGGGGGTCTCGTCCAGGTCCAGGTGGCGGGTGAAGACTGGATGGAAGACGTGGGGGAGGCGGCGGTCGACGGTGACGCCGAGGTATGGAAGGCGGCGGGGGCTTTGCTGGGCTTCGAGCAGGGATGGCGAGAGGGAGCGCATCAGGACCTCCCGCCTATGGTGGGATGGAGGGGCCTTTGGAGGCGGCGCACGCGAAGGGTAGTGCGGCGGCTGAGGTCCGCCAGTCCCTGACGGAAGTGGGCGAGCTTCGTCTGTCCCCACTCCAGGAAGTGCCGCCAGGTTTGGGGGCCGCCCACGTTGATGCTGTTGATGGCGTGGCCGGACCAGTCCATGGCCGCGAAGCCGGCGGCGCCGGTGATTACCAGTTCCTCCAGGTGGGGAGGGATGGTGGATTCGTTGGCGTCCAGGGTGTGGAGGCGGCCGTAGTGGACTTTTGCGGGCGCGTCGGCGCCGGGTCTCCCGGCGGTGAGCAGGGTGAGGATGGACCCTCGAAGGCTGAAGTCCACGAAGGAAGGGGGATTTTCGCCTACGGGGTACTCCACCGCTTCGACCCTTACCAGGTCTTCCAGGGAGGCGATGGAGAGGGTGAAGCCATCGGAGCCTATGCGGATGGTGGCCACGTCCGGCCGGGGGTGGGCCGCGCTGAGTTCACGGGTGGTCCGGCCCAGGTGGCGGTCCAGCTGGGGGTCCGTCCAACGGTAGGCGGAGGGGTCTTCGTCGTGAAGGTCGATGCGCAGTCGGTTTCGCATATTTGTGAGAGTCATTTGGGGTTTCTCCTTCAGTAGGGATGTGGAGTTCGGGGTTGAGGGGGAAGGGGTTCACCCTCACCCAACCCTCTCCCAGGACGGGAGAGGGCAAGAGGGGTGGGGACTAGTTGCGGACGCCGGTGAGCTTGGCGAGCTTGAGGGCGTTGAAGACGGCGATGGCGACGTACCACTTGACGCGTACGCGGGTGGCGTCCTTGGTCTCGAGGCTGCCGACGCGCTCCACCTGGAGGCCGCCGGGGGCAGTCAGGCCCGCGACGGCCCCTTCGCCCCACTGGACGGCATAGATGGTTGAGCAGTCGTTCTTGTTGCCGACGGTCTTGGCGTCGCTCACGTAGTCGCTGACGCCGACGGGAATGCCGTCGTAGTAGTCGGTCATCATGCCGAACTGGTCCCTGTCTGCGACGACGCCGCTGCCGGCGGCGCGGCCCAGGGCGGAGAGCTTGCGACGGGAGCGACGGCTCATGATGAGCATGTCGGGCTTGCCGCCGCGCACCTTGTCGATCATTTCGTCGAGCTTGTCGAGGGAGAGGGTGCCGCCGTTGGTGCCCATGGCAACGGTCTGGGTGGCGGTGGTCAGCTTGTCGATGCCGTCGAAGGACTTGGAGTCCGTATTGCTGTCGCCGTCGATGAAGGTGGTGTCGAACTTCTGCTGAGTGGCCTTCGCCTTGAGGGCGACGACTGTTGCTTCCAGGTCCTGAAGGTTGGAGCGGGTGGCCTTGACGAAGTTGTCGACATCGGCGTCGCCGCCCATGATCTTGAGGTTGGCGGTGACCTGGGTGAAGGTGGGGGTGGACTCGGACCAGGTGTCGCCGGGTTCGTAGAAGGCGACGGAGGGGAGGGTTTTCTCCTGGTTGTAGGTGAGGCCGTTGCCGACGACTTCGATGAAGGGGATGGACTGGAGGACGGGGCTGTCCTTGACGACGGTCTCGATGACGCCGGTGAGGAGCATGTCCTGGGAGAGTTTGGCGGATTCCGTTAGGGTAAGGGCCATAGTAGCACCTCCGATTCAAAGTTGATGCAGAGATGCTAGAACAGGGATACTATGGCTGACAAGGGGCAAAATGTCACTTTTGGTGGGGAGGGGGTGGGGGTGGGGTGATGGCTTTACGGCCTGATTGGCAGTGGCTATACTCGATTGGCGGGGATGGTTGGAGTGCAGGGCCTCGTTTGGGGGCGTTCCTTCCATCCCGAAATCATCGGACGAGGATTAGCTTTTGCCCCTATCCAAGGAGTTTCTGGAGTTCCTGGACGACTATCCGCCCCTGAAGGCCATCGGCAATACGCCGTTGGCCCGCATTCCCAACCCTCGCGGCGGTGCGTCCGTCTACGCCAAATACGAGCACCTGAACCCCGGAGGCTCCATCAAGGACCGGCCCGTTCTGCGGATGCTGACGGAGGCCATCCTGTCGGGGGAACTGACGAAGGAAAAGACGATTCTGGACGCGACTTCCGGCAATGCCGGCATTGCCTACGCGATGATTGGCGCGGTGCTGGGGTACAGGGTGGCGCTGGTGATGCCGGAGAACGCCAGCCAGGAGCGGAAGAAGCGGCTGCTGGCCCACGGCGCGGAGATTATCTTCACCGACCCGATGCTGGGTTACGACGAGACGTTGCGGGAGGTGAAGCGTCGATACGAGAGGGAGCCGGACCGGTATTTCTGGTGCGACCAGTATTCAAACGAGTTCAACCCGCAGGCCCACTACGACACCACAGGGGAGGAGATTCTGAGGCAGGCGCCGGACATCACCCACTTTGTGGCGGGAGTCGGGACGGGCGGGACCATCAGCGGGGTTGGGCGGCGGTTGAAGGAACACAACCCGGAGATACGGGTGGTGGGGGTGAATCCGCCGGAGTGGCCGGGCGTCGAGGGGCTGAAACCCCTGGGGCCGGGGCACATCACGCCGCAGACGCTGGACGAGAGCGTGGTGGACGAGATGCTGGTCATTGACATCGACGAGGCGCGGGCGGTATCGATGCAGATGGCGTCGCAGGGGCTGTTCGCTGGGCAGAGTTCGGGGGCCTACGTGCTGGGGGCATTCATGGTCGCCGAGCGTTCGGGGGAAGGGAAGGTGGTGACGGTGTTCAACGACATCGGCGAGCGTTATTTCAGCACGGGGCTATGGAGCTGAAGCGAACGGGGGAGAAGTCGGCCATAGCCGCTTCGTCCGCCTGACCCAGGGCCAATTCGGCGGTGAGTTTGCCCATGGAGGGGCTGAGGATGATGCCCTTGCGTCCGGCGCCGGTGGAGAGGAAGACGCCCTCCCAGCCGGGGACGGGGCCGATGACGGGGAGGCCGTCCGGGGCCACGGGGCGCAGGCAGGCGGTCTGGCGAATGACCTGGCCGGTGAGCGCCGGCGGGAAGAACTTCCCCACTTCTTTAATGATGTGATCTCGCGCTTTCTGGGTAGGCTCGTTGTCGAAGCCGACCCGCTCTTCGGTGGTGCCGATCCACGTTAGACCGTCGGACTTGGGGCCGGCGTAGTTGCTGCCATAGTGGAGAGAGCAGGTCATGGCGGGGTCGCCGATGTCCATGCGGAGTATCTGGCCCTTGAGGGGGCCGACGGGGACGGGAACGCCCAGCCAACGCTCAGCGTCGCCGGTCCAGGGACCCATGGCGATGATGACGGCGTCGGCTTCCAGTTCTCCGTCGTCCGTTTGGACCACCGCGCCCCTGGAACGTGGGGACAGGCCGGTGACGGCGCGGTCGAGGAACTGTGCGCCGTTGAGCTTCGCGCCTGCGGCAAGTGCTTCCGTGTATTTGTCGGCGTCGAGCACCCAGGTGCCGCTCACGAGCATACCCCGCTCAGCGGTGGGAGTGAGCCGGGGCTCGGCGTCGCGGAGTTCCGCGCCGGTCAGCCACCGGCAGGAAACGCCGTCGACGCGGCTGGAGTAGGCGGCGAGGGCCTCGAGGCCGGGCACTTCGTCGTCGGCCATGGCGATGTAGATGGAGTCGCGCGGATGGGCGTGGTAGTCGACGCCGGTGGCGTCGGGTAACTCGGCAGCGAGGTCGCGGTGCATTAGGAAGCCGTTCAGAGACAGGTCTTCCATAGCGCCAGGGATGTCTTGTCCGTAGAGGGGGCTCAGGAGGCCCATGGCAAAGCCGGAGGCCCCGTAGGCGATGCGGTTCTTTTCCAGGACGGTCACGCCGGCGCCCGCCTTCGACAGGAAATAAGCGGTGGCGCAGCCGACGGCGCCCCCTCCTACGATTACAACGTCGCTCTTCATCTGAAAACCTCCGGTGGCTGATGGGACTTGATGCGGATACATTTTAGCATTTTGGCGTGGGGGTTGGTCCGCAACTTCAGGAGGACCTGAGAAGGGCGACCGGCCGGTCGCCCCTACGGGGGAATTCGAGTGGGTTGCGTCTCCGGCTTCCGGCTTCCGGCGGAATGACGATTGTGCAAAGGTCTCCCTCAGTGTAGAGATGAGGTGTGAGGGGTGTGATTGCGATTTTCGTCAAGCTCTGATAAAAAGGGTTGACGCCAAGCGGGAGGAGCCATTTGCAAGCAGCAGACAGGATGAACAACCTGGGTACAGAGTCGGCATTCGAGGTGCTGGCCAAGGCCAAGGCACTGGAGGCCAAGGGGCACGACGTGGTGCACCTGGAGATTGGGGAGCCGGACTTCGACACGCCGAGCCACATTGTGGATGCCGGGATACAGGCGCTGCGGAGGGGTTACACCCACTACGGCCCTTCCGCCGGGCTGCCGGAGCTGCAGGAGGCCATCGCCACCAACGTGAACGCGACGCGGGGGTTGGAGGTGGAGCCCGGACAGGTGGTGGTTACGCCCGGCGGCAAGCCGATCATGTTCTTCACCATCATGGCGCTGGTGCAACCGGGCGACGAGGTGCTGTATCCAAATCCGAGCTTCCCCATCTATGAGTCGATGATCAACTTCTGCGGAGCGGAGCCGGTGCCGGTGCGTCTGCTCCCGGACGAGGGGAACCGGCTGGACCTGGATGACCTGGAGGGGAAGCTTTCCGACCGGACCAAGCTGGTGATTCTGAATTCTCCGCAGAACCCGACGGGGTCCGTGATGGGACGGGAGGACGTGGAGTTGGTGGGAAGGATTCTGGGTGAGAGGGAAGACGTGGTTATCCTCTCCGACGAGATCTACAAGGACATTATCTACAAGGGGGCGCACCACAGCATCGCTGCGCTGCCGGGGATGGGGGAGCGGACGGTTATCCTGGATGGCTTCTCCAAGTCGTACGCGATGACGGGCTGGCGGCTGGGCTACGGGGTGTTCCCCCACTGGCTGACGGAGCACGTTGTGAAGCTGGCGGCCAACAGCGTATCCTGCGCGGCGAGCTTCACGCAGCGGGCGGCGATTCGGGCGCTGGAGGGACCGCAGGAGCCTGTGATGAACATGGTGGACGAGTTCCGGAAGCGGCGTGACCTGATAGTGGAGGGGCTGAACAGCATCCCCGGCATCGAATGTCCGGTGCCGGACGGGGCCTTCTACGTGTTTCCCAGCATCGAGGGGACGGGGTTCGAGAGCGAGGACTTCCAGGAGCGGGCGCTGAACGAGGCGGGGGTGGCGCTGTTGTCGGGAGGCGCGTTCGGGGAATACGGGGAGGGGTTTGTGCGTCTGTCGTACGCGAACTCGGCGGAGAATATCGCGAAGGCGCTGGAGCGGCTGGCAAGGTTCGTGAGGGAGAACGGGCGTGGGGGTTAGGGCTGCTGGGGTAGGGCGTCCTCCAGCAACTTTCGGAGTTTGGGCAATAGTGCGGGTACGTCCCTTTGGACGATTTCCCAGATAATGTTGTCATTGACCACATCGTAACCGTGAACGATGCGGTTACGAGTTCCAATAATATCGTGCCAGGGGATGTGGGGATACGCTTTCTTCACGTCTTCTGGTATATGGGTTGCTGCCTCGCCGATTAGTTGGATGTTGTGTAGGGTAGCATCGTGGACCACCGCTGCAACGTTGAAGAACATGTGGCAATCCAGCCCTGCGGTGAAATCCAGAATCTTATTGCAGGACTCAATTATGTCTTTGACGTAGAGGTGCCATTCGCGGACTAGTTCATGCTTTTCAGCCATCTCTATATCTCTTTTTACAAAGGGAGTGATTTCGGAACGCAACGACTTATGGGTGGCCAGGTCAACGGTGCGGCCCAGTTGCTCTTCCAGGTAGAAAAGTGTGCCTAAGTAGCCTTTCGACGTGGCCGGACCGTTGAACTTCACTATGATGTCAACGTCGCTGTCGTCGGTGGCCTGGTCGCGGGCGAAGGAGCCGAAGAGGGTGAGTTCGGTCACGCCGAACCGCTCTTCGAGGATTGGCTTGTGTTGTCGGAGCGTGTCTAAGACTTGTTGCCTGTCCATTTGGCTCTCTTAATGGGCGGACTGATGGTCTCGTCTCTTATTCTACAGCGCAACGGGTGTTTGGGGATAGGGAGGGTCAGGCGCGGCTGATGACCTCTTCCATCATGCGGCGGAGGCGGCTGGGGCGGTCTTCGTCGGGGACGTTGATGCTGTACTGACGGACGCCGATGGCGGCGTTGCGGCGCAGCTTTTCAATGCACTGCTCGGGGGTGCCGCTGATACCGCCGAACCGCTCCAGCAGGTATTCGCGGACGCCGTACTCTTCGGCGAGGGCGTCGTATCTTTGCAGCTGCTCCGGCGTGGGGCGCCCGTGAGTGCTGAGGTCGTAGGCAGCGGCGAGGGCGCGGATGCCCTCCCAGTATTGCCTGGGCACGAATTTGCCCTCGAGGGTGAAGCGGTTCAGGTAGTTGGCCTCCCGGGCCGGGCCGCCCTGGGGGTCCAAGGCGTCGTCGTCGGTGTGGCGCAGGTTGAAGGGGACGGACCACCAGATGTCGATGTCGTCGGGGTTGCGTCCGGCCTTGCGGGCACCCTCGGCGAGGGCCTGGAGGGAGCCTTCCACCACTTCCGGGGTGGTGCCCGTGCCGATGACGACGCCATCGGCCAGTTCCCCCGCGAGTCGCAGTGAGCCGCGGGCGTGGGCGGCCATGTAGATTGGTATCTTTTTCCCCTTGTCGGACCAACTCAGCCTGGCAATTCCTCCGTCGTACTCGGCCTGGCCGGTGGTCAGAAGGGAGCGGAGGGTGGTGACGTACCTGCGGAGGGAGGCCAGGGATGAGGCGCGTCTGCCGGCGTTGTAGACGCCGCTGTTGCCGGAGCCGATGCCGATGCAGACGCGGCCGGGGGCGATTTCGGCCAGGGCGGAGGCGGCGCTGGCGGTGACGACGGGATGGCGGGTGACGGGGTTGGTGACCCAGGAGCCGAAGGGGAGCCGGTGGGTGTTGAGGGCCACGTGGGTGAGGGACACCCAGGCGTCCCGGTAGAGGGCGGGGGAGTCGGCGATGCCGATGCGGTGATAGCCGAGGGCCTCGGCGGCCTGCACCCACTCTACGACTTCTGCGTGGTGGCCGGGCCTGGAGGTGGCGGCGAATTTTATGTTCATTCCTTTTTCCCTTGAGGGAGCGCTTTGACGTGATTGCCTATTATAGGCTGGCGGCGTCGGTGGGTGTAGGGGAAGGGACCCTCATCCTAACCTTCTCCCAGGACGGGAGAAGGGATAGGAAGGGGCGGGCGGTTTGGGAAGCGCCGTTAGCCGGAGAGGGCGGAGCGGATTTTCTCCATGGAAGTGAGGGAGGAGAAGTCTTGGGGACTGCGGGTGGGCGAGCCGGCCGGCAGCCGTTCATTGGCCAGCTTCTCCTCGACTTCGCGTCGAACCCGGTGGACGAGGGCCTGGGCTTCGGCGAAGGAACGGTCTATCTCGTCGGCGGTTTCTCCGTGGACCATGGACTCCGGGGCTTCCGGCATGGACTCGAGGAGCATTGCCCGGTAGCGGGAGACCGCTTCTGCCAGGGAGTTTTGGGTGGCGGAGAGTTTTTCTTCGCCTTCACGGCGTTGGGCATCCGCCTGTTCCAGCTGCTGCTCCAGATCCGCCACGCGTCCTTCCAGCGGTGAGGGTTCTTCTTCCGACGGCTCCTGCTGCTGAGCGGGCGGGAGTTCTTCTTCGGCGTCTTTTTTCTCCGGGGGATTCGCACTGCTTTCTTGAGGAAGCGGGGCCGATTCCTCGGCGTTTTCGCGCCTGTCTTCGGGTGTGTCGGTCTTGCTTTCGTTCAGTTCCTTTTCCATGATTCCTCCTGTACTAGTTGTTTGTGGATTCCGCAGCAGACCGCTCAGACTCGCGCCGGATGGTCTGCTGCTCGGATTCGGGGTCGGCGATGCCGAGTCGTTCCATGGCCCGTCGCCGGCTGTGGATTCCTGCTTCGACGAGGCTGCGTTCCTGCTGGACTAGGCGGGTCCTGTCCTGGGGCAGGATCGGTCCCCAATCGACGCGAATCCAGAGATCGCCGAAATCCTGTCCGGCGAACCGTTCCAGCATTTTGAGGGCCATCTCCGTACGGCGGCGGTAGACCCAGGAGCGGATCAGCCGCTTGCGCTGGACGCGCTGCAGAAGGGGGTGCATCTCCATTTCGAGGGCGACGCCGGAGAGTCGCTGGGGGTTGTGACCAAAGCTGATTCGGGGAGCTTCGGAGAGGTCGTGGAGGGCGTCGTAGACGAGCTTTATGTAGTCGGCGTGGAGCTTGGCCCCGCCGCCCTGGAGCAGGTCGAGCAGGTAGGCGCGGGCCTGGTCCGGGAGTTCCCAGACGGCGCCAGGCTCCACAGAGATGTCGCGGGACTCCTCCACGCCCTCCAGGACGGCGATGGGGTTGCCGGAGAGTTCCAGGATGGTGGAGAGCTGGGAGAGGGCGCGGTTCAGCTCGCGGGCGGGCTCCATGAGGATTGGGACGTCGGAGACGCCCCAGAAGCGCTTTGGGTCCCGCAGGTTTGGGAAGATGACGAAGGGGATGAAGCCGTAGGGGTTGGGTCTATCGTCGACCTGGGCATCGCCGACCCAGAGCTGGAACCGGGACTTGGTCCAGCCTTCGACGACGGTGGCCATGCCGTCCTGGTCGCCGGACTTGACGTTGTAGAGATTGTTGGCGTCTTCGGCGTTGATGCGATAGCGGCTGGCGACGCGCCAGATCCTGGAAGGGTCGTCGCCGACCCACCAGGCGAAGATACCCTGAACGTCGGGAGCGGTAACGCGGACGCGGCGTTCTGCGGGGTCCCAGATGACCTTGTAGCAGCCGTCGCCGAGGACTGCGGCGTCGAGTTCCGTGGCGAGGTCGAGTTCCTCCAGCCGGTTGTCCTGGTAGACGCGACGCATGGCGATTTCCGCGTGGCGGGCGCGGGCCGTTCCCTCTTCGGACGGCTCCACGGGCTCGACGGCGAGGATGCCGCCGGAGGCCATGTACGAGGTGACCTTCTCCAGCAGGGCGCGCACGTAGTTGAAGGTGAGCCGCCGTTCGCCGCGACGCTGTCGGCCCTGCCACTGGCGTCCGGCAAAGAAGCTCATGTTATCGGCGTAGGCCTGCAGCCGGGCGGAATCTCTTCTGGCCACCAGTTGGGGCAGTTTTGTTTCTTCCATATCCGTTCCTCCTCAAAATTCGATAGATGGTCCTGTGGCTGAGTTCGAACCGGCGGGCCACGGCCGCCACGGAGAGGCCCTCATGTACGTGGGCCTGTATAATCTGACCGTCCTGCTTGCGCCGGCGCTGGGCGATGGCGTAGCGGGGTTCGTCGTACTTGCATTTGGGCAGGGGGCAGCGCAGGCAGGAGGGGGCAATTTCACATCCCTCGTCCCTGTATTCCTGGCCGTCGATGGTTGCGCCCGTGGCATGGGCGCCGGTCCGACTTGCGAGCATGATGTCTGGCCTCCTTTACGTGGACCGAATAGATTTTCGAATACCGGCGGATACTATAGAGCGTATGTTTGTTCCATTGCAAGGGCTTGGTGTCATTTTTTGGAGATGGCGGGCGATGTGTGGGCCGATGGGGTGGGCGGCCCGGCTGGAGACTGGCAAGAGTCCGAAGGCTGCGGCATAATAGGATTTGGAGGTGCCGCAACCATGTCCGAAAAAGCCGTCACATACCGGAGAGAGGGACGCATAGGCTACGTAACGCTGAACCGTCCCCGGGTGCTCAACGCCGTCAACGCAGACCTGGAGCGGGACCTGGCGGAGGCGCTGCACGGCTTCGACATGGACGACGATGCCTGGGTGGCGGTGATGCACGGGGCGGGTCGGGCCTTCTGCTCCGGCGCCGACGTGAAGGAGCGGTTCTACTCGCCGGACGCCCGGCAGCGGGACGCGGACTGGGGCATGGGGATGAACCCGGAGGGGTTTCTGGGTCGGTGCATCAACTGGAAGCCGGTCATCGCCGCGGTCCACGGCTACTGCCTGGGCTACGGCCTGGTCATCGCCATCGAATGCGATCTCATCGTCGCAGAAGAGGGGGCGGCCTTCGGTCTGACCGAGACGCTGCGTGGCTTCCCCGGCGGCCCGGCGTGGGCGAAGGTGCAGAATTTCATGCCCGCCAAGTTGACAACGGAGATGCTGCTGACGGGGCAGCCGCAGACGGCGGAGATGCTTCTACGCCACGGCATGATCAACCGGGTGACGCCGAAGGGGGAGCACGTGGAGGGGGCGTTGTTGTTGGCGGAGGAGATACTGAAGGCGCCGCCGCTGGCCGTTCGCGCCGGGGTGCGGGTGACGCGCTGGCCGTGGGTACGGGCAGCTGCCGAGGCCGACTACTACCAGGCGGCGCTACGGCTGCACAACAGCGCGGACTTCGAGGAGTCGGCGAGAGCTTTCGTCGAGAAGCGGGAGCCCAAGTACATGGGGCATTAGCGCACCGGGCTTGGGGAGATCATGGAGAACCATTAGCGGAAGATGCCAGCCAATCTAACCCCCCAGTACAAGGAAGCGGAACAGCGTTACCGACAGGCGAGGACGCTGCCGGCGAAGGTCGCGGCGCTGCAGGAGATGATGGCCGTCATCCCGAAGCACAAGGGGACGGACCATCTGAGGGCGGACCTTCGGGCGCGGATGTCTCGGCACATGGAGGAGTTGGAGAAGCCCAAGAGCACCAGCGGCGGGCCACAGCCCTTCAGCATTCGCAAGGAGGGCGCGGGGCAGGTGCTGATAGTCGGCCTGCCCAACGCGGGAAAGTCGGAGGTGTTGAACGCGCTGACCCGCGCGCCCGCCAAGGTGGGGGACTACCCCTTTACGACGCAGATCCCGATGGTTGGGATGCTGCCATACGAAAACATCAAGTTTCAGTTGGTGGACACCCCGGCCCTCAACGCCCTGGACGTACAGACGCGTTTGTTCGGCCTGCTGCGGAACACGGACTTGCTGCTGGTGACGGTGAACCTGGAGTCGGACCCGCTGGAGGAGATGGAGCAGATCAACGCCCTTCTCCACGAGTGGGGTTACTCCCTGCTGGAAGCGGGGGAGGCCATCGACCTGGAAGGTTCCCGGATTCAGAAGCTGTCCATCATTCTGGCCAACAAGGTCGACGCTGAGGACGGGGAGGAGAAGTTCGCGGCGCTGGAGAGGGCTTACGGAGAGAAATTCACCATCATCAAGCTTTCGTGCCTGGATGGGACGGGATTGGACGACGTTGGCCAGCAGGTATTCAGGAGCCTGGAGAAGGTGCGGGTGTACACGAAGAGTCCCAGCGGGGAGCCGGACTTTGAAAAGCCCATTGTCATAGCCAGGGGGAGCACGGCGTCGGACGCGGCCCAGAGGCTGCATAAGGAGTGGCGGGAGAAGCTGAAATACGCGCTGCTATGGGGCTCGGCTAAGTTTGACGGTCAGAGGGTGGGCCGGGACTACGTGCTGGCCGACGGGGACGTGATAGAGCTGCACGGCTAAGGGGCTACCGCGCTCCGCCGGGCCGGATTTCGCGCAGATGGACGGGAGCGCCGGTTTCGATTTCGCAGGTGGCAGCGGCGCCCTCGTTGACCTCGATGGCGTAGCGGGCCGGCGCAGCGGAGGTGTGGACGGGCAGGGAGTCGCCTGTGGCCTCGTGCTCCGGTCGCATGGTCTGGACGTCGACGACGGCGAGGTTCTCGTCGACGAAGATTATGTCCAGGGGGATGAGGGTGTTCTTCATCCAGAAGCTGAGGACCTGGGCTTTCTCGAAAACGAAGAGCATGCCGCGGTCCTGTCCCAGGGATTCGCGCCCCATGAGTCCTCGCGCCCGTTCCTGGGAAGTGTCCGCGACTTCCAGGTAGAAGGTGCAGCCGGCGATGGCGGCCGATGCTTCTATCTCCGGTCCCAGGGTGGGTGTGGGAGTGGGGGTTGGCGTAGACGTAGGCGTTGGGGTTGAGGTGGGGGTTGAAACCGGGGTGGGCGTGGGTGTTGGGGTGGGTGTGGGTCTTGGTGTAGGTGACGCCGTTGGGGTTGGAGGGGTTGATGTGGTGGTGGCAGTGGGGACGGGTGTGGCGCGAGAGGGCGCCGTTGGCGGGGGCGTTGTGACGGTGGTGGTTGGTGGTGACGTGGGTGTGCGGGCAGGTGTTGGTGACGGGGTGGTGGTTGAGGGGGGAATGGTGGGGGTGATGGAGGGCGCGGCGGTAGGGGTGGTCGAGTCTGGAGTCGACGTCGCAACATCGTCGGCGGCGCAGGCGACTAGGAGGAGGAGGAGCGCAGTGAGGGAGGCGAGGGCGATGCGGAGGAGGGTGTGGGATTGGGGCGCGGCTATGGTCAATCACCTATCGTCGGCAAGTTGAGGTTAGATTTCGGTCGAGTAGAGCATAACTTGTACCACCAACGGGCAGTTTAGACAACGTGGTTTTCGGCCCGGTAGGACTGTTAGCCTTAGACGATTGCAAACTGGCGGGGGCGGGCGTGGCCTCGGGCGACGCGGGGAAGGTATTTGCCCGCTTCCACCAGCAGGGCCAGGCTGTTCAGGTAGTCGTCGTGGCCCTGGGACTCGTCCACGTAGAAGTTCATCGTTTTGTCCATCCGGTACTGGACCCGCGCTGAGGCGACCTGGCGCCAGAATTCGGCCCACTCGTCTGAGCCGTCGCGGGCGTACATCTTCAGCCGACCGGAATTCACCGCCGACATGAGATCGTAGCCGAGGCGGGACTTGCTCTGGGCGCTGTATCGTAGGGACGTGACGGCGCCGGAGCCGAGGGACTTCTCCAACACGCTCGCGATGCCTTCGCCCATGCCTGTTGCGTCGACGGCCACGCGGCGGCAGCGCCACACGTTTTTGAGCAGGTCCACCAGCCGGGGATAAAGGGTGTGGTGGGGGATGCCCTGCCACTCGCGGTGCTCCACCACCCGGATGGCCGGGTCCCGGCTGAAGGAATCGACGGTTGAGAAGTCGAGCTCGCCGATGGTGAGAACGGTGGAGTCGGGACGCCGTCCAGCGGAAGCGGTTGCGTCAGCATCGTTGAGTCCGCCGCCCACGTCCAGGCCGGCCACGTAGATGCGGTTTCTGGAGGGCGAGTGGAGGCGGGGGTGTCGACCCTGAAGCTGGCCGGTGTCTCCGGCGGAGAAGAGGCCGCCCCGGCCTGAGACGGGCAGCAACAGGTACTGGGTGCGGAACAGGGGGTGGTTCTCACCCATTCGACGGCGCTCCGCCTCCACGTAGCTGCGGTAGCGCGGGCTGTGCTGCGCCACCTGTTCCCAGGGAACGGAAAAGTGTCTCTTGATGCCGTCCTTTCGCTCCAACTCGCGGTTGGATTCGGCCTGTTCCTCCAGCAGGGAGCGGCCATCCCAGGGGGTGCCCCATAGGACCGTTGTGACGTTGGTGGAGGCGCCCATGGGGCGGAATTCCTTGTGGTACTTGTCCGCAGCGATGTCCTGAGCCTCGTCCATTTCGAGCAGGATGTGGGCGGTGTTGCCCACCACGTTGGCGTCGGGTTCGGCGCTGAGGAAGAGCTGGCGGGCGTTCCCGAGGGCGATAGCGTTACCCGTTTCCGTGTGCCAATGGCCGGCGTAGCCGGCGTCGTTCAGCCGTTGCTTGAGCCGGTGCATGCTGATGTGGGCCTGGGGGAGAAAGGTGGGCGCGGCCTTGATCATGTTGCCGCCGTCGAGCATATTCATGGTCAGGAGCAGGGTGGCCAGCTGGGCGGAGAGCTCGTTCTTGCCACCCTGCCGGGCGATTTCTACGGTGAATGTGAGGCCCTTTCCGTGCCTCACGCTCAGCATGACGGCGTGGCCTATCTCCATTTGGTACTTTCTCAGCGGGTACCTGGCGGACATTGTCGCCTCCTTTCAGGTGACGGCACGCATTACCACGTCGGTAATGACGGCGGCCAGAATTATCAGCATTAGGGCGTTGACGCGCCCCTTCACTTCGTCCATCTGCTTCTCCAGTAGCTGCATGCGAAGTTCCAGCAGGGCCTCCGGGGGGAGATTGCCCGGCATGGGCTGAGGGCGTCTACCCAACCTGGCGGAGAGCTTTCGCAGGGCGTTGCCTATGCTGTTTCGACTCACGGCTCGTCCTCCGGAAAGAGCTCCCTGCCGATGCCATTGATGACCCCAGCGATGCTTTCGGTCAGGTCGTCGGTGGACCTGGGGGAGAGCTTGTAGCGGGTTGTCACTGCCCTGGTGAGTGTGTTCATACTCTTGAATAGGAGGTCTATCTTTTCCGGGTTTTTCATCATCTGGTCACGCAGTCTGAGGCGGAGAACGGCAAGTTCTTCGTCTATGCCCTCCATGCCTCGAGCCGCTTCCAACCGGGCGCGTTCGGCCTCGGAGAAGACGTTGGCGTAGAACTCCTCGGGGGTTATTTTTGTGGACTTGCTACTCATCCAGACCGTCCTCCAAGACCTCCATGAGTTCCGTGAGGGCGTCTTCCGGCACGACGAGGGATGACCTGAGCATGCCCAGGAGCAGGCACAGGGACATCAACTCCCATTCTTCTTCGGCAATAATACGGTCCAGGGTCATTACGTTATCTCCTCCGTCTCCAACGGCGCAGAATGAAACTCAGCACCAGGACGGAAGCGAGCATGGGGAGGGCACCCACGATGAAGCGGAGCCTGGGCGTGGCCAGGAATGCGGCGTCGAGGCCCGCGAGCCAGGGCAGGAGTCCGAGATTCAGGCTCTGGACCAGGAAGGCGAGGCTGACGACGAGGAGCGTAAAGGCGCCCCAGCGTCGCCGGCGATGATTGCCGGGGTATGCGAGGAAGTGCAGGCCGTTGACGCCGCTGGCGAGGGCGGTCACGCAGCTCTGAAAGACCAGGGCCAACTCCCATCCGAAGCTCAAGGAATGCCTCCATCCGTCGTCACCTGATAGCTGAGATGTTCTAAGCATAGAACAGACGTACCTTCAAGTCAAGGATGGGGTGGCACATATGATACGTTTGGGGGGTGGGAAACAGTTTTGTGGGGGGGCGGGAGATAATGAAGTTTTGCGCACCAGGGGAATGCTATGGTCGTTAATGATGTCTGATACAATTGCAGGCCGCATCGAGGGAAATCCATGCAACTATCAAAGATATTACTCGTCGGTTGTTTCCTGTTCACAGCTCTTTTGGCCTTTTCTTGCAGGGGTACAAGCACCCCCGCCCCGGCGCCAACGACCATTCCCACTCCTAGTCCCACGGCTATGCCGACTCCCATTCCCGTCTCCTCACCTCCTCCCTTGGGCACAACGGTGGACCGTCCCTACGAAGCAGGCGATGTTCTTGTTGGCTCCAACGGGCTTCAGGTGCAGGTGGCAGGAGTCATGCAAGACGCCCAGGAGTTTCTCATTCAGAATTTCCCGGACAATTCCCCGGCGCCGCCCGGCTATCGGTATTACATGGTCGCTCTACGCATCTTCAACCTCACCGCCGCCGCGAGTGTCAGCGTCAGCCACACTCATTTTCACCTGGTGGGAAGCAGCCGCAGCGACTACAGTCCGGTGATCCACTCGTGCGGGTCCATACCCGACCCGCTGGAGGGGGAGATTCCGAAGGGCGGCCAGATAGAGGGCAAGGTGTGCTTCCAGGTGCCCATCGACGAGGACGAACTTGTCCTGGTCTACGCTGCCCCTGGCTCAACCCCCGAGGAGCGGCGCTATCTGAGCCTGGACTATCCCGGCGTCACCGAGCCGCCCATCGTCGTTGCTGCCGTACCCACGCCAACTCCCACGGCCGAACCCACGCCTATTCCGACGCCAACGGCAACGCCTGCGCCCGTTGCCATGCCTACGTCGACACCTACGCCAATACCAACGCCGGTTCCAACGCCTGAACCTACTCCTGTTCCTACACCGGAGCCAACCCCTGAGCCTACCCCGGAGCCGACGCCGGAGCCTACTCTGGAACCGACGCCCGAACCCACGCCTGAACCGACGCCGGAACCCACACCGGAGCCGACGCCGACCATCACTGCAATGATTGAGAATGTGCGTCCCTCCGTTGTCAGGATTCGCACGGACCAGGGATCCGGTTCCGGCGTGGTCTTCGAGGTCGACGGTCTCAACGGTCTTGTGCTTACGAACCAGCACGTCATCGAGGACGCAAGGAGCGTCCAGGTGGAGGTGGATGACTCGTCAACGTTCAATGCTGTGGTTCTGGGCACGGATTCCGTGCGGGACCTGGCGGTTCTGCGGATCTGCTGTGGGACCTTCCGCGCCCTGGGGTTCGGGAACATATCCGAACTGAAACCGGGCGACGAGGTGTTCGCCATGGGCTATCCCCTGGGGCTTCCCGGGG
Organism: uncultured Dehalococcoidia bacterium; assembly: GCA_964418665.1. Classification (GTDB taxonomy): domain Bacteria; phylum Chloroflexota; class Dehalococcoidia; order Lucifugimonadales; genus JAPULR01. The sequence goes on from CAYQLZ010000002.1 coordinate 39,825, forward strand.
AGGCCACGGTGACCAGGGGCATAGTTTCGGCCATCCGCAGCGACGAAAGCAATCGGAGGCTGGTGATTCAAACGGATGCGGCTATCAATCCAGGCAACAGCGGAGGCCCCATGCTTTCCGAGACGGGAGAGATTCTGGGGATCAACACTTTTCGGCGGGAAGAGACGGAAAGCGGCCGGCCGGTGGACAACGTGGGGTTCGCAATTGCGGTTCCCACCATCCAGGAACAGTTGCCCACCCTCAAGACCGCCGCGCCTTCACCAACGCCAACTGCTACGCCGACGTCGACGCCGCGACCAACGCCTACGCCCAGCGGCAATTATGCCTTCGGCCCGCTTGGTGGTGTTATAGAGCATCAACCCGACGATGGCAGAATCGAGGTCAATTGGGCACGGGTTAGGGTTGACGATATGATGGTGGAAGCTACCTTCACTAACCCCTACGCCGCCTCTGAACACAACTGGGACTACGGCTTCTTCCTAAGATATGACCGAGAGCAAGATGATCCCTCGTTCCTGCAGGTGGTTGTCGATAGCCGAGGTCGGTGGGCCGTTCAGTCCGGTAGTGATGCTCCGTACACCCAAGTTGCTGCAGGAAGTGTTTCCAACTTGAAACTACAGGCTGGACAGAAAAACCATGTCATGGTGGTGGCACTTGAAGACCGGGGATGGCTCTTTGTCAATCGAGTCTTCAATGCCTCTTTTGACCTGAGCGACGTTACGGTCAGCGGCGATGTGGCCATCATAACCGGGGCTTATGCTGGCAGCGAAAGGGCCGGTGCTTCGACGGAATACGAAAACTTCCGGGGATATGACCTACGGCGTCGGTATGGGCCAGCAAGCGGAACCATTGAGCACGCAGACGAGATTATTGGAGGGCACAGCAGCGGTGTAAATTCGCGTGACTTTATTGCGGAAGCCGAATTCATGAATCCATCGGTCGGCAATTGGGACTACGGGTTCGTGTTTCGCAATCCCCAATATGCCCATCTTGATGTAATCTCAACTCACGAAAATGGAAATTGGTACCATCACACTAGTAGTGCTGATGACAATGAATACACAGAATTGGGTTCAGGGAGGTTGTCGAACTGGAGGCAAGGTCCGCTGGCTCGGAACCATCTGCTCTTAGTTGCAATGGGGGATTCTGGCTGGTTCTTCGTCAACGGCCACCTTGAAGCGACCCTAATACTCGATTTCAACCTGGAATCCGGCTACATCTCCGCTATGGCTGGGTTCTATAACAACAGCGATCAGGATGTAGAGTTTGGAGACTTCACCGTGTGGGCGCCGTAGAAAAACGGGCGGGTTTCAATCACGCGCCTACGTGATTACGATGGGGGAGAGGGGGTTGGTTATAGGGTGAAGGTGAGGCCCTGGGAGAGGAGTTCGTTGCGGGCCTCGATGGCGGAGGGATGGACCATCTGGCCACGCTTCAGCATGGCGCTGATCTCACGGCTGAGGAATTCCAGCACGGCTGCGTCCAGGTTTTTCAGGGCGCGGTTCTTCAGGGCTTCTGACGAGTAGGCGTATCTTCCTGCCTTGTTCGGCTCCAGCTTGTCGGCGAGGAACACGGCCTTGGCTATGGGATGAAGGCCCGGATATGCCGTGCTGTGATGGTATACGCCGTCGTAAACTGCCTGGTCGTCGAGCCCCTTGTGCCGGAGCATCTCCGCCGCTACCTGCCCGTGGAGGAGGATGGGGTTGTGCTCCTCCACCACGTGGATGGGAATGCCGAATTCCTTCGCCCTGGCGAGCAGCTCCTCGCCGCGCATCCAACGGCAAAGGTCGTGGGCCTGGGCGCAGAGCCGTACCCGCTCCGCCTCCAGCCGGTGTGCGGTGGCGAACTCCTCGGCCAGGGCTTCGACCCTCCCGATGTGGCTGGCGAGGCCCCTCGGAAGGGTCTCCACCCACTCCTCGACAATCCGGTGTATAGCGTCGCTCATTTTTCTTTCCCTGTGCAAACCCGAATTCCGTCGGCGCCTGTACGCACGAGCCAAGTTTCTGGCTTCAACGGCGCAGCTTCTAGCCCATGGCGCCCATTGCCCTGCCGGCGAGCAGGTGCATGTGGACGTGCTCAATTTCCTGGCCGGAATCGGACCCCTGGTTGACGACGAGACGATAGCCGCTGACAGTGACGCCTTCGCGGCGGGCCATCTCCTCGGCGATGACAAACATCTGCCCCAGCACGGCGGAGGTGCGCCCTGCGGCGTAGGTGAGCCCCTTAACGTGCCGACGCGGGATTATGAGCAGGTGGGTCGGCGCCGTGGGGTTGATGTCCCGGATCACCATCAGCTGATGGTCCAGGTAGAGAAAGTCCGTCTCCACTGTGCCCCTGGAGATTCCGCAGAATATGCAATCGCTGCCGCTCATGGGTCCTCCTACATTTGCCTATGATGGTGTGGTGGTTATCCTGATTTGGGGTCGGCCCGTCTACACCGCCATGATGTGATATCCGGCGTCGACGGGGATGACGGCGCCGGTGACGCCGCTGGAGAGATCGCTGCAGAGGTAGAGGGCGGTGTCGCCCACTTCGCGGTGGGTGATGTTGCGTTGGAGGGGGGCCTTCTCCGCGTGCATGCGACGCATGTCGCGAAAGCCGGTGATTCCGCGTCCGGCCAGGGTTTCCAGCGGGCCGGCGTAGATGGCGTTGACGCGGATGTTGCGTGGACCGTACTCGGCGGCCAGCTGGCGGACTTCGTTTTCGAGGGCCGCCTTGGCGATGCCCATAACGTTGTAGCCGGGGTACACCCGCTCCGAGGCGTTGAAGGTCATGGTGACGACGCTGCCGCCGTCGGACATGAGCTCCGAGGCGTGCCGGACCAGGGGGATCAGGGAATAGGCGCTGATTTCCAGGGCGTCGCGAAACCCCTCGCGGGTGAGGCCGGAGAAGTCGCCGCCCAGGTCGCCGCGGTGGGCGAAGGCGATGCTGTGGACCAGATAGTCGAGACTGCCGAATTCCGCTGCCGCCTGTTGAAACGCCGCTTGGATCTCATCCTCCGAGGTGACGTCGCACTGCAGCAGGAGGGTGTCATCCATGTCCTTGACGAGACGCTCGGCGCGGCTGCGCAGTCGCTCGTTCTGGTAGACGACGCCGAGGCGGACGCCCGCGCGGTGGAGGGACTGGCAGATGGCCCAGGCGATGCTGCTCTGGTTGGCAACGCCGAAGACCAGCGCCTTCTTCTTCGACAGGTCTATGGAAAACAAGGTGTGCTCCTTAGTATTGTGTTCCGTTTGCTCCTGCGGTTATTGACCGGCGTCAGGGCCGCCACATGCCGCGTTCGTGCTGCCTGGCCTCTTCCATGAGGGCGTCGAAGCAGCTGGTGAACCTTGTGTCGGGTTCGTACGTCTTGGCTTCGGCCAGTCCCTCCCGCACCAGTTCTGCGTTGACCAGTATATCACCTGCGAACACGTACCGGAGCAGGCGCCCGTGACGGTCCCGGTCCGACCGGTCCTTGAGGAGGCGTACCCGTCGGCCTTCGACCAGTTGGCGGTTGTAATCTGCAGTTTCCCGGTAGAAGGGTTCGTCCAGTTCCGGGGTATCGATGCCAATGTAGCGCAACCTCCGGCCGTTGGCCAGTTCGATGGTGTCGCCGTCGATTACGCGCCGTACGAGGTCGCCGGTGATGGAGTTAGACGCAGATGCTCCGCCGCGGCTGGTGGCCAAGGAGATGTCTTCGCAGGTTTGCGGGGTGGGGACGTTGCCGCAGGACAACAGCAGAACAGCGAAGAAGGTGGCAGCCAGGGCGGTGAGTCCTTGACGATAGGGCATGGGGGCACGCTGATGGTTGGGACGTGGCTGACGCAGGGCGTGTTAGCGGGGAATTGGGGGCGGGACTTGGAGGTTGGGTTGGACTATGTCCGGGAATAGGGGGAGTCTACTCTAATTTTGGTTCGGTGGGTACCGAGATGATGAGAGGCCAGGCGCTAGCCCAAGAGATTCGTTGCGAGGATTACAATGGAGATTCCGACACCTACGACGGCGATGGTCCATCGCATCGCTCGAACCTCGCCACGGACCTCAGCCACGTCCGCCTTCGTCGCCAGAGAATCCAACTTACCTTCAATGTAGCTGATACGTTGTTCAGGCGTCACCGCCATGGGTTAACCCCCTGCGGATTCGGATAAGACCAGTATATAGATTGTGGAGCGAAAGCACAAGTGTTGTAAGCAGACCGCCGCTACCTCAACATAGGCAGCACCTTGTCGACGAAGGTCTGAAACTGTTCCAGCGGGCTGAAGGAGGCGAACCGGACGATAACCGTCGTAGCGCCCGCCGCCTTGTAGGCGAGAATGGACTTCTCCAACTCTTCCGGAGGTCCCCAGGGCCCCCAGAGGTCTCGCCAGAAGTTCAGGCTGTAATAGAGACGGATCCACCGGTCGGCCTCGCTTTCGGCCTCGGCGGGGTCCTCGTTCAGGTTGACCGTCATGTAGAAGACACGCTGCATCCGGGACGGGTCGCGGCCATACTCTTCCGTGTATTTCGTAACCCGCTGTCCGACCTCGGCGAACTCCGACGGCGGCTCCGAGATGGAGATGAAGCCGTCGCCCAGCCGCGCGGCCCGCCGGAACTGTGCGTCTCTTTTGGCTCGGAGGTGACAGGCGAACAGGACGGGGACTCCGCCTTCCTGAACGGACACGGGCCGCATCTGCAGGTCTTCCAGCTGGAAGTGGCGGCCCTGGTGGGACCCCAAATGTCCTGTGCCAAGGGCTTTGACAACCTGCATCACCTCCTCCATGCGCCGGCCACGCCTGCGTGGGTCTACGCCGGCGATGTGCCATTCCCGCTGCTGGGCCTCGTTGAAGGCGCCACCCGCTCCGACGGCCAGCACGGTGCGTCCGCCGGAGATCAGGTCGAGGGTGCCAACCATCTGGGCCAGCAGCACGGGATGTCGAAGCGCGGGCAGCAGCACGGCGGTCCCCAACCGGACTCGTTGGGTTTGGGTGGCGATCGCGGCCAGGGTGGTGAGGGGTTCCAATCGCGGCTTGGCAGTAAGGCTGTCTCCGACCCACACCGAGTCGAGGCCCGCGGCTTCCGCCCGCTGTGCCATCTCCAAGACCAGGTTGGCGTTCTCCGGCTGCTCGTCGCGCATCACCAGCCCGCGGGTCGGCAGCAGCACGCCCAGTTTCAGCGGTGATTCCGTCATGTTGAGGCTCCGTGTTTCGTTTTGTGGTTGTGCATTGGGTCAATTCTACTCTTGGATGAGTCGGGTGAGAAAGCCAGGATGCTGCGTCTCATATTCCTGTAAGTCTTCGTTTGTGTCCAGGTCCCTGGCGAGGCCGGGACTTTCGTAGATTGACGGCTGCAGGCCAAGACGGTTCGCCTCCGCCAGGTGGCGAGCAAAGCTCCTCTGCCCAAGCTGCAATCGAAAATCTAGCCGGCGCGGGATGAAGACGGCGTTGGTGCCGCCGCCCTTTCGCGCGGGGGAGAGAATGACCATCGTGTGAGGGGTTGATTCAGGGGCGGGCCCTGTTGAGGGATTTGAGGTTGCGATTGAAATAAGGCCCCGCAGGTCTTCGCTCGTGATGAAGGGAAGGTCGCCGGGCAGGAACAGGGGGGCCTTGCCTGCGTCCCAAGCCTGCTCGAAGACCAGGCGCAGGCTTTCGTTGATGTTTGGGCCTGCCTCCCGACGCCACTGGGCGCCCTCCTGGCTGGAGATGCCCCGAGTTGATTCGTCGGCGCCCAGCACCCACACCTCCGCGCAAGCGCTGCGGGCCGTCCGAATGACTCGACGCAGCATGGACGTCACCAGCTGACGACGCCGGTAGCTGTCCAGGTAGGGGGCGAGGCGCGATTTAGCCTGTGCCAGGGGCTTCATGGGTATGACCGCCACCACCTCCACCGGCGCGTCTACCCGTCGTTCGTGCCGATGATGCGCAGGATGTACCGGGCCAGAGTTTTCTTATCCCTAGTGGTGTTCATGACGGTGTTGGTGACGTGAGCAGTCATGCCGAGAGAGTTTATTTTGGCGGCCTCATCGACGTCGGCGTTGTCGAGGATGAAGTGGTCGCAGAGCCCAGCGTATTTCCGGGCCACGCCTGCGCTGGAGACGGGATGGCCAAGTTCGCGCATCATTTTGGCGGCGGGACCGCGAATGGCCGCACCGCCGACGATGGGGCTGACCACCGCGCGAGGGCCGACGAAGCGACAAATGCGCTCTCGAACGTCCCCGACGGCCAGGATGGGGTCTATGCTCAGTAAGGGGTTCGAGGGACAGAAGACGATAGCGCGGGCGTTGTTCAGGGCATCGTCGAAGGTGGGAGAAGGTTGGGCATCGTCAGCGCCTTCGAAGCGGACCGACTTCGCTTCAGGTTCGCACCGAAGGCGGACGAAATAGTCCTGGAAGGCCAGAACGCCCTCTGAGGTCTCTATCTTCGTCCGAACGGGGCCGTCGGCCATAGGCGCTACCGTGTGTGCTATGTCGACGCGCCGGCAGAGTTCTTGCGTCACGGCGGATAGCGACCGTCCTTCCCGGAGTAGCTGAGTGCGGCGGATATGGGTGGCGAGGTCACGGTCGCCGAGGTTGAACCAGGTGGGGACGCCGTAGCCGGAGAGCATCTCCAGGGCTTGAAATGTCTCGCCGGAGAGTCCCCAGCCGCGCTCGGAGTCGGCGAGGCCGCTCAGGGTGTACATCACGGTGTCGAGGTCCGGGGAAACGTGGAGGCCGTGGAACTCCTCGTCGTCGCCGGTGTTCACGACGATAACGAGGTCTTCCGTGGGCAGCACGCGGGCCAAACCGAGGGCCAGCTTTGCGCCACCCACGCCTCCCGCCAAGGCCAGCACGGGCCCCGGTTGCGTTCCCATGAGACGCTAAAGCGGGGTGGGGGACGTGGCTTTGTCCCGGCGTTTGGGATGGATGAAGCGGAAGCCCTCCATCTGGACCATGCGCTGGTAGGAACCGAACCGCTCTTCCAGGTTACCCTCCAGCAGATCCAGGGGGTCTTGAGGGTCGTCGTCATCGTCGAAGATGCGCTTGATCTTGTAGGTGGTGTAGCGCTCGGCGGGTATGCGGCCGACATCGCGGATTGTCCGCCGAAACTCGGAGGGTCGCACCAGCTGTCCGTGCTGGGCGCCGGCCGCGGTGGAGATGCTCTCGTTGATGAGGCTGCCGCCGAGGTCGTTGACGCCGGCCAGCAGGAGAAGCTGGGACAGCCGCAGCCCCTCCTTGACCCAGGACGCCTGGATGTTTGGGATCCAGTTGTTGAGCATGATGCGGGCGATGGCGTGGACCTTCAGCACTTCGGAGCCTGTCGCCCCACTGCGGAGGCCGTCCACAGTCTGCTGAAAGTGCATAGGCGCTTCCGCGTGAACGAAGCTGAGGGGCACGAACTCGGTGATGCCTCCGCTCTGCTTCTGTACGTCCCGGATCAGGTCTATGTGGCGGGCCTTCTGCTCGTTGGTCTCCACGTGGCCGAACATGATGGTGGAGGTGGTGGGGATGCCGAGGGAATGGGCGGTGGTGATGACCTCGATCCAGCTCTCCGTGGTGATCCTGCCGGGGGCAATGCGGTCGCGAAGACCCTGGTCCAGTATCTCGGCGGACGTCCCAGGAAGGCTGCCCACCCCGGCGTCCTTCAGGGACTGAAGGTACTCCCGGATACTGCACCGGGAGCGGATGGAACCGTAGAGGACTTCCTCGGGAGAGAAGCCGTGAATGTGGATGTCCGGCAGTTCTTCCTTTATGGCCTCGCAGATGCGGATATACAGGTCGCCCTCCATCTGGGGAGGGAGGCCCGCCTGGATGCAGACCTCCGTAGCGCCCAGGTCCCACGCCTCTTTCGCCCGCCTGATCACCTCGGCAATGGGGAGGAAGTAGCCCTCCTCCTGGCGGTGGTCGCGGCTGAAGGCGCAGAAGCCGCAGCGCTTGATGCAGACGTTTGTGAAGTTTATGTTGCGGTTGACGACGTAGGTGACCAGGTCGCCGACGGTACGACGTCGGAGTTCGTCCGCCACCATCTGGATGGCGTTCAACTCGAGCCCTGAAGCCTCGAAGAGAGTCACCGCCTGCTCGACGGTTATGTCCCTACCCTCCAGGGCGTCGGTAAGGGCGCGGGCTACGTTGGGTTCGACGGCGCGGACAAGGGCTTCCAGCGAACGTGGGGATGGAGTCTCAGCCTGGCGGATTGACATATCTTTCGACACCCCCCTTAACGTATCCGTCGGCGTCTGCCATATCCAGAAGGCGCTCCCGCACGGCCGGGTCGGCAAAGTCGTCCCGCTCCATGAAGAACTCCGGGTAGATGGGCAGACGTGGCTTCAGTTGGAAGCCCATGGTCTCGGTGCGCCGGCGCAGCTGAGAAATCTGCGGCCAGGGCGCTTCCGGGTTAACATAGTCGATGGTGAGGGGCGAAACCCCGCCCCAGTCGTTGATGCCCGCGTTGAGGAACAGCGGGTAGTCGGAATGGTTCAGGTTTGGCGGCACCTGCAGGTTGACGGAGGGGCCCAGGATGAGGCGGGACGCCGCCACCGTCCAGAGCAGGTCCTCCGTGGCGGCGTCGGGGTGGTTACCCATGGCCGTGTCCACCTTGGCGCGGAAATTCTGCACTATCACTTCCTGCACGTGACCGTATCGCCGATGGGAGTCTCTTATGGCCAGCAGCGTTTCGATGCGCTCCTTGCGGGTCTCGCCGATGCCGATGAGGATGCCGGTGGTGAAGGGGACCTTCAGCTGGCCCGCCAGGTCCAGGGTCTTCAGACGTACGGAGGGACGCTTGCTGGGGGCCAGGTGGTGGGGGCCGCCTTCGAGGCAGAGCCTCTCGCTGAGGATCTCCAGCATTACCCCCATCGAGGCATTCACGGGCCGCAGGGCCGCCAACTCGCGGCGGCTCATGATGCCCGGGTTGGCGTGGGGCAGCATGGACGTGTGGGCCAGGGTTTCGGCGGAAACGTGGGTCAGGTAGGAAAGCGTCGACTGGAATCCGGCGGCTTTCAGCCACTCCCGGGCCTCCGGGTAGCGCTGCTCCGGGTGCTCGCCCAGGGTGAAGAGAGCCTCGGTGCAGCCCAACTTCTGCCCGGCTCGCGCCACTGCGAGCGCCTCCTCCGTAGTCATGTACATCGTTGCCGCCTCTGATGGCGATTGGCGGAAGGTGCAGTAGCCGCAGAAGTCCCGACAGAGGCGGGTCAGGGGGATGAACACCTTGGGCGAGAAGGTGACCGTTCGTCCTTTGCCTCTATCTCGAGTAATCGAGGCGGCCCGGCACAGTCCCTGCAGGTCCCGATGGGAGCCGTGGACGAGCGATGCGGCCTCGTCTGCAGAAAGCTCCCACTGTTGCTCCACGGCGCGATGGAGGAGAGGTTTAAGCCACTCGCTCACGCCGTCCAGGTAGTCGTCGTTAGTCTCCAGGACCGTCGGACGTTGAAGGACTTGCGTTGCCGAAGGGGAGGGAATCTGCGTTTGAACCATGGGGCTATTGTAGACCCTGGCCGGAATAGAGGCAACGAAGGGGGGAGCCGTTAGGGCGGAAGTACCTGGAGGGTCTGGGGGTCAGGCTGCCGGTTCCAGCAGTGCTTCAACCTTGTCTACAGACCGCTCCACCTGAAGTAGGAGGGCACTAATGTAATGCGATGGGTATTCCAGATCGTAGAAGTTGACGTGAAGGTTTGAGGCAGCGCTGAACAGGCCGGAAAGCTCGTCATCACCGGTTTCCCGCACCATCTCCCAAACGGCCTGGTTGATGTCTCTATGCTTAGAGTTGCTCCAGCCTCGTTCCAAGGCGATCTCCTTCAACACCTGCGCCGCGGCGCCCCACCCTTTTTCCGAGGCTTGGGGCAGGTCACCCCTTGCCAATTCCTCATACGCTTGAGCCAGGAATAACCGGCTCTGTTCCCTGTGTGTAGCTATCTTTTCCCAGAAGAGGAGGCTGGTGGTATGGTCAGGCTTGAGCCCCTCCATTCAACAGTTGTTCGATCTTCCCCACTAGCCTATCGACCTGCCGGAGATAATCTTCTACAGTGTCGAACCCAAGTTGGATTTCATAGAAGTTTCCGTGAAGCGATTCTGCGGCGCTGAAATCAGCTGAGATTTCAGGGTCGTCAGTTTCGCGGCGCAAGTTTCTCATGACTGTATATACGTCACGATGATTCTTGTGACTCCAACCCCGTTCCTCCGCGATAGCCTTAAGCATTTGTGTTGCGGCTCCCCATCCTTTTTCCGAGGCTTGAGGAACATCACCTTCAGCAAGTTCCTCAAATGCCTGGGCCAGATAGATTCGGCTCTGTTCCCTGTGTCTTGTTGTTTGCAGCAATTTCGATTTCCCTTAAAGGCTTTCAGCGTATTAGCTTCTCATTTATGGCTATTGTTTGTTGCTTGAGATTTGTCCACACAGTCTACCATCTTTTGTTCGCTTGGGACAAAGACTGCGCCGGGTTTCGTTGACGCCCCGCGCTTCGCCTGACTATTATGGTTGGGTATGCAGAAACAGCCCCCCGACCGCAGCGCACCGAACCCCCGGCTGGTCTCCGGCAAGCCGCGGCAGGAAGACGCCGGGCTGGACACTTCCCTCCGGCCTCGCCTGCTTAACGAGTTTGTCGGCCAGGAACGGGTGAAGGACAACCTGCTCATCGCCATTCGCGCCGCGCTCATGCGGGAGGAGCCGCTGGACCACGTGCTGCTCTATGGACCGCCGGGGCTGGGGAAGACCACCCTGGGCCACATCATCGCCCAGGAGATGAACGTGAATATCCGCGTCACCTCCGGTCCGGCCATCGAGCGGCCCGGAGACATGGCGGCCATCCTCACCAGCCTGGGGAAGGGCGACGTGCTGTTCATCGACGAGATCCATCGCCTGAGCCGGGTGGTGGAGGAGGTGCTCTATCCAGCCATGGAGGACTTTTTCCTGTCCTGGATGATGGGCAAGGGGCTGGCGGCGAGGGCAATGAACCTGCGGGTGAACCCCTTCACCCTCATAGGCGCGACCACCCGATACGCGATGATAAGCCCGCCTCTAAGGGACAGGTTCGGATCCATTTACCGGCTGGACTTCTACGACAACAAGGCGATGGGGCAGATAGTCAAACGCTCGGCGGACATCCTTGAGGTGTCGGTGGACGGCAAGGGGGTGGGGGAGATTGCCAGCCGCGCCCGTGGCACGCCGCGGGTGGCCAACCGGCTGCTGAAGCGCACCCGGGACTACGCCCAGGTCATGGCCGACGGGAGGATCACCGGCAAGGTGTGCCTGCAGGCGCTGGACAAATTGGAAATCGACAGCCTGGGGTTGGACGACGTGGACCACCGGCTGCTGCGCGGGCTGGTGGAGAAATTCTCCGGCGGGCCGGTGGGTCTGCACACGCTGGCGGCTTCCATAAGCGAAGAGGCGGACACCATCATGGACATCTACGAGCCCTACCTGATGCAGTTGGGGTTTCTGGAGCGTACACCCCGGGGCCGGACGGCCACCCCTCGCGCCTACGCGCACCTGGGCGTGGAATATGCGCCGGGAGGAATCGACGCCCAGCGGCGGATGCTCTAGACCGCCGTTTCACTCACCCCGTTGTCGCCGAAGTTCATGCGGTACAGCTTGGAGTAGACCCCACCCCGCTTCAGCAGTTCCAGGTGGTTCCCCTCCTCCACAATCTCCCCCTCGTGCATGACAATCACCCGGTCGGCGTTGCGCACCGTCGAGAGGCGGTGGGCTATCACAAGGGCGGTCCTGCCCTCCAACACCTGTCCCAGGGCTTCCTGGATCAGCGTCTCCGTCTGGCTGTCGACGGAAGCGGTTGCTTCGTCGAGGATGATGATGCGGGGGTTGAAGACCAGCGCTCTTGCGAGGGCGATGAGCTGGCGCTGACCGGCGCTCAGGTTCATGCCCCGCTCTTCCACGGGGGAGTCGTAGCCGTGTTCCGTCTTCATGATGAACTCGTGGGCGCCGACGGTCCTGGCAGCCCGCTCAATCTGCTTGTCGGTGACGCGGGGATGGTTGAAGCGGATGTTGTCCCTGATACTCCCGGAAAACAGGAACGGCTCCTGCACCACCGTGCCGATCTGGTCCACAAGTGAGGAACGTTGAACGTCCCGGACGTCGTATCCGTCCACCCGGATGCTGCCGCCGGTAACGTCGTAGAGGCGGAGGATCAGGGACGATAGCGTGGTCTTTCCAGCTCCGGTGGCTCCCACGACGGCGATGGTGTCCCCGGGGTTCATGGTCAGGTTTATCCCCTTTATCACCTCCACGTCGGGCGTGTAGCTGAAGCGGACGTTGTCGAATTCCACCTTGCCCTGAATCTGGGGCATGCGAGTGGCGTTTGGCTTGTCCACAATTTCCGGTTCTTCGTCGATGAGCTCGAAGATGTGGGATGCGGAGGTCATGGCCCGCTGCATCTGGGTGTACTGCATGGTCAGGTTGCGGACGGGTTCGAAGAAGCGCTGCACGTAGAGGGCGAAGGCGACCACCACACCCACAGCCAGGGCGCCGTTGAGGGTCATGAGGCCGCCGAATATGACGATGAGGGCCATGGCGGTGCCACTGAGTATCTCCACGGTGGGCATAAGGGAAGCGGCGAACCTCTGGGAACTCAGCTGGGCCTCCCGGTGGTCGCGGTTGAGACGCTTGAAATGCTGGTAGTTCTTCTCCTCCCGGTTCATGCTCTGGATGACTCGCATCCCGGAGATGTTCTCCTGCAGGTTGCCGTTCACAATTGCCAGGGCGGTGCGAACCCGCATGAAGCGGGGCCAGGAGAGGTTTTGCCAGATTAGCATGATGATCAGCAGAGGCGGGACCACAGTCAGGGTAATGAGCGCCAGTTGCCAGTCGATGAAGCACATGGTAATGACGATGGCGCCCAGGGTCAGAATGTCTCCGATGGTCATGGAGAACTGGGTCAGAAATTCCTGAATCTGGAAGACGTCGTTCTGAAGCCGGGACATAATCCGCCCCATCTGCGACTTGTCGTAGTAGGACATTGAGAGGGACTGCAGATGGTTGAACATGTCGTCCCGCACGTCCAGGAGCAGGTTCTGAGACACGCGGGCCATGGCGACCTGGTGAATATAGTGGGTGAGATACTGGATGCCGGCGTTGACGAAGAACAGGACCACCAGCCAAGTCAGCCGTGTCATGCTCTGGTCCGGGGGCACGATTGCTTCGATTGCCAGCAGGACGATAATTGGCATTGCGACCATGGTCACCGTGTAGATAACCATGGTAATCATGCCCAGCGCCACCAGGCCCCGGTAGGGGGTGGTGTAGTGCATGAGTCGCAGCAGTATTTTGAAGTCCTTAAGCCCGCCTCGACGGTGGTCGAAGGCGTCTACGCTGGTGGCGCCCTTCCAACCAACCATCTAGTTCTCCCGCCTTTTCGTAATTGATCTAGTCACGGCTCACCGCCGATTCCAGGAATACCTCTTCGCCCGGCAGCAGCTGGAGTTCATAGATGCTCTTGTAGAAGCCGTCCCTGGCGATGAGTTCGTCGTGGGTGCCCTGGGCGGCAATCTCGCCGTCTTTCAGCACCAGAATCAGGTCCGCTCCCTTAACGCTGCTGACCCGGTGAGCGATGATGAAGGTGGTGCGGTTCTCCATAACCTGGTGCAGGGCCATCTGGATCTGCCGCTCCGTCTCCACGTCGACGCTGGAAGTGGAGTCGTCCAGAATCAAAACCGGCGGGTTGATCAACAGGGTGCGGGCGATGGCGAGTCGCTGGCGCTGGCCGCCGGAAAGGGTCACGCCGCGCTCACCGACCTCGGTATCGTACCCATTGGGCAGAGTCATGATGAAATCGTGGAGATTGGCAGCTTTGGCAGCCTCTTCCACGTCCTCGGCGGTCACGCCGTTTGCGCCGTAGCTGATGTTCTCCCTTATGGTTGTCTGGAAGAGGAACACGTCCTGAAACACGATGCCCACGTTGTGACGCAACGAATTCAAAGTCACGTCTCTCACGTTGATCCCGTCGATGGTAACTGTGCCCACGGTGGGATCGTAGAAGCGAGGAATGAGGTTGCAGATGGTGGTCTTGCCGCTCCCGGCGGCTCCGAGCACGGCGACCCTCTGTCCGGGCTTGATGTGGAAGCTCACGTCGGCGAGGGTGGGGGTGATTGCGTTGTAGGAGAAGGAAACATTGTCGAAGACCACTTCGCCCCGGGCGTGGCCCATCTCCCTGGCGTTTTCTTTGTCTTCCACGGGGGAGGGGGAATCGAGGATCTGGAAGATGCGCTCGCCGGAGGAAACGGCGCGGGTGAATACGTTAACGGCCCAGCCCAGCATTCGCACGGGCATCACCAGTAGGCCAAGGAAGAGCAGGAAGGTGGCGAGTTCGCCCGCTGTGAGGCTGCCATCCAGGACCCAGCGTCCGCCGAAAAGGACGACAAGGCCGGTGGCGCCGACGTACATAAAAGTGAGGAAGGCGGTATTCGCCACCCGCAGCCGGTTGGCGGCGAAGGTCTGCTCAGACACCTGGAAGGAGTGGCCGTGAAACAGCTTCTTCTGCGCCTCCTCGGCTCCCAGGGACTTCACCACCCTCATGCCGACGAGGTTCTCCTGGAGAACGGTGGTTAGCACTCCCATCCTTCGCTGAACCGAGCGCCAGATTTGGCGCATTCGGCGGCTGATTGTCATGGTGGTGTAAAGGGTTATGGGCACGCCGGCAAGGCTGATCAGCGCTAGCTGCCAGTGAATGATGAAAAGCAGGGGCGCAATGCCCAGAATCAGGAAAGTCAACTGGAGGGAGCGCACCATGCCGAAGTTGATGAACATGCGGGTGCTCTCCACGTCGTAAGTGACCACCGACATCAGGTCGCCGGTGTTTCGTTTGTCGTGGAATGCGAAGCTGAGGCCCTGCATTCTCTGGAGCAGGGCGTTCTTCAGGGAGTAGGTAACCCTGGAGGAGACGTTTTCGGCGAAGTAGGTCTGTCCATAGCTGAAAGCGCCCCGAACAACGCTGATGAGGACCAGGGAGACGCCGAGGAGAATCAGGCCCCTTCGATCACCGTCGGTGAGGACCTGGTCGACGGCGTCGCCGATGAGCCAGGGGACGGCAAGGGCCAGGGCGTTGGCTCCCAGTATGGAAATCCAGGCAAGGAACAGGTACCGCTTGTATCGAAGGCCGTGTCGCGCGAGGCGAAGAAGAATCCGCATTCAACGTATTATAGAACTATCACGGCGTTATGCCAACTAGAATAATTGCCCAAAAAACGGAATTCCGCAGGGTCGATGCGTATCCAGCTTCGAGTTCATCGGGAGAAGGCGGGCGAAACGTTACGTAAATACGATGCCGAAAGGCTTATCGTTTTGCCGAAAAACGGATTCCTTGAGATTGGCTGGGACGTGTTAGAATGTAAACAGAGTCCGAATAGAGATTTCCTTCTCGCGATTCAATGGCCATTAATCACTTTGGCCGATTTTCACTCTTTTCACGATCTCTCAAACACGTCATGTCGTATATTCTGCGAAAACTCCACAGTTCAGACCTCTCGCCCGTCAGCGAAATCGAGCGGGAAGCCTTCCCCTCCCTCTGGCCGAGCAGCGCCTTCAAGAGCGAGTTGGACAACCCCAAGATCAAACACCTGGTGGCAGCGCTGCCTTCCGGAGAGAAGCCTGACGACGAGCCGGTCGGCGATTCCCCCCCAGACCCCATTCCCCAAAGGTTGATCCACAGCGTCCGTGAGCTGCTCAGGATGCGGGCTACGGGGCGGTCCATGGGCGATTACCCGGTTGGCTATGTTTCCACCTGGCTCGTTTTCGAAGAGGCGCACATCACGGCCATCGCTGTTCGCGAGGCGTATCGAGGAAAGGGCGTGGGTGAACTGCTGTTGGGCGGGGCCATCGAATTCGCGATGCAGGAGAAGAGCCGCGTGGTTACCCTGGAGGTGCGGGTCTCCAACCGGAGCGCCATCGCCTTATACCACAAGTACGGGTTCAAGAAGGTGGGACTGCGCAAGGCTTACTACTCGGACAACCGGGAAGACGCCGACATCATGACCACGGACCCCATCCTGAGCCTGTCCTATCAGAGACGGTTCATGGAGTTGCGTCACGCCTATCTGAAGCGACACGGCACCCAGGGAGCGCCGCAACCCTACGCCCGGGTGTGAGGGGCGCAGGTTCCCCTGCCTATTTCACCGCCGACGCAGTGGGGAGTTTTCTCACAGCTTCTCCAATCAGTTCATGGGCCTTGGCGAGATCAAATTGGGCTTGAAGGTTCAGCCAAAACTGAGGATCAACGCCAAACCAGTGGCCGAAACGTAGGGCGGTGTCCCCCGCAATCGAACGCTTTTTGGAGATTATCTGGCTGATGCGATTCGGCGGCACCCGAATCTGACGGGCGAATTCCGTTGGCGAAACGCCAAATTCCGCCAGTTCGTCCCTGAGTATTTCGCCTGGGTGGACTGTGCGCTTGAACATGCTGCATCTCCTGATAGCTTCTAAGGATGGGCAACTATTCAACTTGATATTTCTCGTAACATCCGCTACTGTAAAGGATACATCGACCCTTAGCAGTACGCCCGGCTCCCGGAAAGTCCGTATAGGGTTTTCTGGCAATCGTGAGCTTGGCCGAGCCTCTGGGTCTTTTCTTTATAGGAGATGATAATTGAATATAGCGCCAAGGGCGGCAATTCTCATCGACGGCGGGTACTTGCTAAAGCGACTGCCAAAAGTTTGCCCACATATTGATTCCTCTAACCTTAGGAGCGTCGCAGGTGAGATTGTGAAGCTGGTTCGTAGTCATCTTCAACAATTGACAACCCATTACGCCTAAACTAAAATTTGACCCTGAATCAACCAAGAATCAACGAATCAACCAACTGCGCAGGTACGAAACTGAATGCTTAGGATAAGACTCCGGAGGGTCGGCAAAAAGAAGCAGCCCTCATACCGAATTGTGGTGGCCGATTCCCGCTCGCCCCGGGACGGCGCCTTCGTGGAACGCATAGGCCACTACGACCCGCTTATTGACCCTCCGGCGGTAACCCTGGACAAGGATCGCGCCCGCATGTGGCTCAGCCGGGGGGCCCAGCCCTCCGACGCCGTGCAGCGCATATTCAAGTGGCAACGGTTGTTTGAGGAGGACGCTCCCGAGGACGATCCGGTTACCGCAGTCGCGGCCCCGCCCGAGGTAGTTGCCGCGGAAGAAGCTACTGAAGAAGAGACCGCACAATGATGCAGGAACTCATCGAGTACATCGCCAGGAACCTGGCCAGCAAGCCGGAAGAGGTGAAGGTCACCTCCGAAATGGAGGACGACAGGGTGATTCTCCGTCTGGAAGTCGCCGCAGAGGACAAGGGCAAGATCATCGGTCGACAGGGACGCGTGGCCCAGGCCATGCGGACCATTCTACGCGTAGCCGCCATCAAGGAAGGCTCCCGCGTAGTCCTCGAAATCGTCTGACCTTCCCGTCTCCCGCCCGACCCTCTTCGGTTTTCTCATTAGACCCGCTCTAGGCGGCCTGCGTTTTCGATGTTCCCAAACGCCGCCGGTTTTGACCCTCATTGGGGCCGGTGATACAATTCCATGGCGTATTCCGAAGACAGTTACATGGTAGTCTCGGAGTTTGTCGTTCGTCTCGAACAGCTTGTGAGGAGAGTCGAACGGCGAGGCTCCTGCATCTGTCTACAACGGAAGAATAGCCCAGTTTTCGCGCCCTGCGGGCGCCGCAGGGAGGTTTAACTTTGTCTGGTCACTCAAAATGGAAGACCATCAAGCACCAGAAGGGCGCCGCCGACGCCAAGCGCGGCCAGCTCTTCACGAAGCTCACGCGTGAGCTTTCCATCGCCGCCCGGGAAGGCGCCGGCGGCGGCGATCCCGACATGAACTACCAGCTTCGGCTGGCCATCGACCGCGCCAAGGCGGCCAACATGCCCGCCGACACCATCGACCGCGCCATCAAGCGGGGCACCGGGGAAGGCGGCGAGCAGGTCCAGCTTGAGGAGATCACCTACGAAGGGTACGGGCCGGGCGGGGTGGCGATCCTGCTGCAGACGGTCACGGACAATCGCAATCGAACCGCCTCCGAAGTGCGGGCAACGTTCTCCAAAATCGGCGCCAGCCTGGGCTCCTCGGGCTGTGTCGCATGGAACTTCGACAGCATGGGTCTCATCACCATGGAGATGCCCTCTGACGAGGCGGAAGACATGGCCCTGCTGGCCATCGACGCCGGAGCGGAGGACGTGAAGGTGGAGGACAGCTATGTGGAGGTGTTCACGCTGCCGGAGAACCTGACCCAGGTGAAGCAGCAGCTGGAAGAGGAAAACGTCGACATCGCCACTGCGGAAGTAGCCATGGTGCCGAAGGCCACCGTCGCCCTCGGGCCCAGGGAAGCGGAGCAGACTCTGCGCCTGCTGGACCTGTTGGAGGACCTGCAGGACTCCCAGAAGGTCTACACCAACGCGGACTTTCCTGAGGAGACCCTGGAAAAGTACAGCCGCGAGAACTAGCGTCGATGGTCAAGATCCTCGGCATAGACCCCGGCACGCTTCACCTGGGCTACGGCCTGATAGAGGAGTCCGATGGTGACCTCCAGGCGCTGGACTACGGGGCTCTGCACTTCAAGTCGGCGCTGCCGGTGGAGGAGCGGCTATACCAGGTTCACTCCCACCTGATGAACATGATAGGCATGTTCCGCCCGGACGAGCTTGCCATCGAGAGTCCCTTCATGGGCCAGGGGCAAAGCCGCTTCGTCGGTCCCGCCTTCGCGGTGGGACAGGCCCAGGCGGCGGTGCTGATTGCTTCCGTGTCCCAGGGCGTACCCGTCTTCCGATACCCTCCGGCGCAGATAAAGTCGTCCGTGGCCGACCACGGAGCTGCCTCCAAGGAACAGGTGCTGACCATGGTGAGCATCACCCTGAATCTCAACGAAATACCCCTGAGCTACGATGCCTCAGACGCGCTGGCCATCGCCCTGTGCCACCTGCGGCAGCGGGAACTCTCGGATATGGCGGCCCTTTCGGAATGGTGACCGTCATGCCCTGCTCCGGCGGCCAGAATTGATAGCCTTCATTACCGGGGTTCTGCGTGCCCGCGGCGCCGACTGGGTGCAGTTGGATGTGGGTGGCGTGGGCTTCCACGTCTCCGTCCCGGCTTCGCTGGCCCTCTCCGTGGGCGAGGAGGGACAGCAGGTGACTCTTCACACCCGGCTGATAATCCGCGACGACGAACCGCAGCTGTACGGGTTTCCGAGTCCGGCGGCGTTGAAGTTCTTCTACATGCTCACCGGGGTTTCCGGCATCGGCCCGCGCTCCGCGTTGAACCTGCTGTCGGCCCGGCCGCCGGAAGCCCTCGCGACGGCCATCATGGCGGGCGACCTGGACGCGTTTACCGCGGTACCCGGCATTGGGAAGCGTACTGCCACGCGCATCGTGCTGGAGCTCAAGGACCGGCTGGAGAAGGAGGGGCTGCCCATCACGGACTCGCCGATGGCTGACGACGCAGATGCTGTGGCGGCGCTGACAGCCCTGGGGTACACGGCGGGGGAGGTGCGCCAGGCCCTTCGAAGCCTGGGCCCGGAGTCAGCGACGCTGGAGTTGGAAGAACGCATCCGCCGGGCGCTGACGCAGCTGGCCGGAGGGGGTTGAGGAGGTGGCCTACGGTAAGGCCCTGGGCTTCTACTTTGGGTGCCAAGATTAGGGTCTAAGCGACTAGGCTGTCGCATACCCTAGCAGCATCGCGAGATAGTCACAGTTGGGGAAGGTGTTAGGCCTCACGGTTATGTTTTTGACATCTCATAGGCATCAGCGAATCGTCGTAAGCTGCCCCTTACACGACAGGCTATCTTGCTGTTTTTTCGATAGGACGATGAGTGGCCGAAGAGATTCGAAGATCTGACCAACTTGCTTAGGGTTCGTCATCATCGTTTGAATGGGCGCGGCCCCAAAGTAGTCACCAATATTTGGTTTTGCCGTAGACGCCGCTTGTCTCAAGAGAGAAGATACTAAATTCGGATGCTGCTATTGACTCTGAGGGACAGTCTTATCCGGTCACCGTTTCCCTCGAGACGGAAATTTCTAGCTGCAAATTCAATTGGGACCTAAGCCTTATGCCAAGTATAGATTGGGTCATCCGGTGCCTATTCCCACTCCGTCGCTCTCTCAACAGCGGCAGTCAACCAGGCGTTTAGACTCTTGCCTTCTGTGCGAGCGGCGACGCTGGCCCTTCCGTGGAGCTCGGAAGGAATTCTCAGCGCAATCCTACCTGAATACGGCTTCTCAGGTTCTCGGCCGCGTTCTATGCAGAACTTCATGTATTCGTCCACGGAGTCCTTGAACGCTGTCCTGATCTCTTCAACGGACCTTCCCTGAAAGGTAATCACGTCCCTGGTATTGACCACTGTCCCGTGGAATATGTCCGCTTCTTCGTCGAAAGTAACCGTTCCCGCATAACCCTTGTAAATCATCGAATTCTCCAAATCGAAAAAATAACGCGACCCTTGCTGCCAAATTCCAAGACTATTTTGTCTTCACCCCGGCTGCTTCTAGGAACTTTCTAAGGTCCGCCACCATGCCCTTGTCGATGGTGCTATGTGGATGTGGACGATGCAATATGGCGGTGGTTTCCCCAATTTCCACTGCTACTCTTGAGCCTTTTCTCTCTTCCATATATGCCCCGCAAGCATTCAATAACGACACGATGTCTTCCCATCTTATCCCTGTAGCCGTCGGTCTTCTAAAAATCGCCTCTAAAGTCCTGCGATGCTTGCGCCTCACCAGGACAACCTTGCTCCACGCAATTGATTCCGTGCCATTCCAGCACCTCCTTTTGGCTCTTCTTGTAATGATATCAGAAAATGATATTAGTTGCAACATCAGCTCTCCGTAGAATCTACCAAAGAACTCACTCCCACCCCCTCCCGTGGTATCATTTATCCGTTATGGTTAGCACTGCGGAGCGCACCTTCCAGATAACAGCCGAGTTCCAGCCTACCGGGGACCAGCCCGCCGCCGTCGACAGCTTGGTAGTTGGCGCAAACGCGGGCCATCGATACCAGACCCTCATGGGCGTCACCGGCAGCGGCAAGACCTTCACCATGGCAAACATCGTTCAACGCCTGCAGCGCCCCACTCTTGTCATCGCCCATAACAAGACCCTCGCCGCCCAGCTGGCTACCGAGTTCAAGGAGTTCTTCCCCAAGAACGCCGTCGAATACTTCGTTTCCTATTACGACTACTACCAGCCGGAGGCCTACGTCCCCCAGACTGACACCTACATCGAGAAGGACGCGGATATTAACGAGGAGATAGACAAGCTGCGTCACTCCGCCACCCGTTCGCTGCTCACCCGTCGCGATGTGTTGATAGTCGCTTCCGTGTCTTGCATCTACGGTCTGGGGGACCCGGATGAATACTATTCCTTCGTCGCACCCCTACGCGTGGGCGAGACGCGCTCCCGCACCAGCCTGGTGCGAGACCTGGTGGCCATGCAGTACGAACGTAACGACGTCAGCCTCGTTCGGGGCCGCTTCCGTGTACGGGGAGACACCCTGGAGATGCTGCCCGCCTACGAGGATGTCGCCGTCCGCGTCCAATTCTGGGGCGACGAGGTCGAGCGCATCGTGGAGATCGACCCCCTCACCGGCGAGATCCTGGCCGAACGACAGGAGATGGAGATCTACCCCGCCAAGCACTTCGTCACCTCGGAAGAGAAGATGCGCCTCGCCATAGAAGACATCCAGGGCGAGCTGACCGAATGGCTCGCC
This sequence comes from uncultured Dehalococcoidia bacterium, assembly GCA_964418665.1. Taxonomy (GTDB): domain Bacteria; phylum Chloroflexota; class Dehalococcoidia; order Lucifugimonadales; genus JAPULR01. The sequence continues at coordinate 61,440 of CAYQLZ010000002.1, forward strand.
CACTTGCGCGGGCAGGGGAAGATTCTGGAGGCCGCCCGGCTGGAGTCGCGAACCCGCTACGACGTGGAGATGATGACCCAGGTGGGCTACTGCTCCGGCATCGAGAACTACTCCCGGCACATCGGCCGCCGTGCCGCCGGCAGCACCCCCTGGACGCTGATGGACTACTTCCCCAAAGACTTTCTCATGTTCATCGACGAGTCCCACATGACGCTTCCCCAGCTTCGCGGTATGTACCACGGCGACATCTCCCGCAAGAACACGCTGGTGGAGTTCGGCTTCCGTCTTCCTTCGGCCTTGGACAACCGCCCCCTGAACTTCCGCGAGTTCGAGGACCACGTGAACCAGGTAGTCTTCGTTTCGGCCACTCCCGGCCCCTACGAAATGGAGGTCAGCAACCAGGTGGTGGAGCAGATTATTCGCCCCACGGGACTGCTGGACCCCGTCATCACCGTCAAACCTACCCGCGGTCAGATAGACGACCTGATGGAGCAGATACAGGCCCGGGTGGAGAAGGGCGAACGGAGCCTCGTCACCACCCTGACGAAGCGTATGGCGGAGGAGCTCGCCGACTACCTGCAGGAGATGGGCATCCGGGTCCACTACCTGCATTCGGAGATTCAAACGCTGGAACGAAGCGAAATTCTTCGGGACCTGCGGCTGGGCGTCTACGACGTGGTCGTGGGCATCAACCTGCTGCGGGAGGGTCTGGACCTGCCGGAGGTGAGCTTCGTGGCCATCCTGGACGCGGACAAAGAAGGCTACCTGAGATCATCGTCGTCGTTGATTCAGACCGTGGGCCGCGCCGCCCGCCACGTGGATGGCCAGGTCATCATGTACGCCGACAACGTCACCAAGTCCATGCACTTCGCCATCAACGAGACGAATCGCCGCCGCCAGATTCAGGACGACTACAACCGGAAGCATGGCGTGGAGCCGCAGGGTATCCAGAAGGCGGTGCGTGACATAACGGAGCGGGTCAAGGCTGTCGCGGAGGAGAAGGCGCCCTACAAGGCGGAGCGGAAGCTGATGTCCCAGGACGAACTCTTCCGTGTGGTCAAGGACCTGGAGGCGCAGATGAAGCGCGCGGCCAAGAGTCTGGAGTTCGAGAAGGCGGCCATGTTCCGAGACGAGGTGCTGGAAATCCGCCGCCTGTTGGCCATGGCCAAGAAGGACGCCTGACGGCCCTTCTCTTTGACTCCAAACCCCCTCAGGTGCTAGCATTCAGTATCGCGACGTAGAAAACGTCTGGAGGTATGAGATGACCGAAGAGACGGTTACTCGACAAGCAGTTATCGACATCATGAAGAATGTTTACGACCCGGAGATTCCGGTTAACGTGGTGGACCTCGGCTTGGTCTACGGTGTCCACGTGGACGAGGGGGACGTGCACGTCCTCATGACCCTCACCGCCCCCGGCTGCGGCATGGGCCCCATGATTGCCCAGCAGGCGGAGTGGGCCATTTCCGAATTGGAGGGCGTCGAAGACGTGGAGGTCGAAATGACCTTCGACCCGCCCTGGAACCCCGACTTGATTTCGGAAGACGGCAAGAAGCTGCTCGGCATCGACTAGACCAGAGCAACAACCCTAAAGGACCGGTGCGCAACTTAAATTGACCACGCCTCAGAGGCTCCCCACGCCACAGGAAAAGGCCCGACTTGAAGCTATCCGGAAGACCTGGCAGCAACGTCGCGCCATTACGCAGAACCTTTCCGAGATTAAGAAAAAGGTCGCCGTCTATAGCGGCAAGGGAGGCGTAGGCAAGACCACCGTGGCCGTCAATCTCGCCGTTACCCTGGCCCAGCAGGGCCATTCCGTCGGACTCCTCGACGTGGATATCGACTGTCCCAACGTCACCAAAGTTCTGGGAATCACCGAGCCACCATCCCAGGTCAACGGGAAGTTGGTACCCTCAGAACGATTCGGCGTTAAAGTGGTCTCAATGGGGTTCTTCCAGCAGAAGGAAGACGAAGCCATTATCTGGCGCGGCCCCATGGTCCACAACGCCATTAACCAGTTCCTCCAGTTGACGCAATGGGGCCAGTTGGACTACCTGGTGGTGGATCTGCCGCCGGGAACCTCGGATTCCCCGTTGACGGTGATGCAGACGCTTCCCCTGGACGGCTTTGTCATGGTGACGACTCCCCAGGCGCTGGCCCAGTTGGATGCTAAACGCTCCATCAACATGGTGCGCAAGCTGAATGTGAAGGTGCTGGGCGTGGTGGAGAACTACACCGGGGAGATATTCGGAGAAGGCGCGGGAATCGCCCTGGCCGAAGATTTGGAGGTGCCCTTCCTGGGCACAATGGCCCTCCGGGCCGATTACCGCGATGGCAGCAAACCGACGGTGCTCACCAGCAAAGTGGTCCGTCGCGAATACGAAGAGCTGGCCGGGAACCTCGAGGCGAGCCTGAAAGCCAACGCCGAGGAAGAGTAGCGCCGACTCCTAGGCAGGTTCAGCGCTGGCTGCCGCTGGTCTCTCAAGCTCCCTGAGAATATCCCTTGTCTTCTCCCCCATGTGGTCGCCAACGGCCGCGATTTTCCTCATCCTGCCCTCAGCAATCCGAAGAGCCACTGTAGTTGGTACCGCAACTGGTCCGATTGGAGTTGCCATTAGAGCAGTGCCAACTGTGGAATAGGCACCGGCTCTGACCACACGCCCCCTACCCCGCGTGATAGCGTTCTGAAGGGATGAGCGTCCCATCAGGACCATGCCGCCTTCCGTCGCTGCGATGACAACCGCTGAAGCTAAGGGTATCGCGTCAAGGCCGAATTCGGCGCTCTTGTCGGCGAGGTCTTTCAAAGCTCCTTCGCTCAATTCACTCAATTGTCCATCCGTCTCTTGTTCCAGGTGCTCATTGGTTATGCTGCTGGCTGTCACATTATCCCGCAGGGATGCTCGGGCATCTAATTCATCCGGAACGACAACCCGAACGGTTGGATATTTTTCTAAGGCTCTATTGACGTAAGACATCGACTCTGTAGCCTTAAGCTGGAGGTCTTCAACGATCTCCCCGTTGCCATCTTCGATTCTCAAATCCCAGCCTGGCTGATTTGCATCCTTTGCAATTCGGGCCACTTGTCCGGACTCTAACTGGATGTCTCCCACACTTTCACCCGCATTTAACTTTTTGCAAACGAGGACTTCGAAGTATTTGCCTTTCACTCCGTTGGCCAATCCCTCTTGACGCTCCTCGGTGGCTCCCCTTAGTGAATCCAAGCTAACTCTTCGATACTGCAGTCGAAAAGCTTCCAGAAATTGTGGATTGGCCTCCGGCTCCAGTCCCAGGCCTATAACGTCGTCAATGGATACGTCAGTGGCAATCGCGGCCAATTCCAGCACTTCGCGCTCTTGCCGTCGACGGTATTTTTCCGCGAATTTCGCCAGTTCTCCCCTGCTTTGAACGGGATATGTCGCTGCCAGGTTCTTCAGTTTATCGTAGGCCATGACTTCTTCTACCCCTTAACATGAGATTTGGCCTGCTCATATCCATCGCCACTGCCAGAACATCCACCAGGGACTCCTAGTCTGTCGTTCCTGACGGGCGAGGCTTGTCTGCACTTGCGCAAGTGTCTCCTCCATGTCGGACTGTGCTTGCTGAATCTGCGCCAGTTGCTGCTCTAAAGCGTCTTGGTTCTGTTGCGCTTGCGCCAGGGCTTCCTTCATTGCGCCTTGCTCCACCTGCACCTCATGTAGCGACAACTTGATGCTTGTCTGCTGTACCCTCAATTCGGTAAGCGAGTCTCTGACTTTTTGCTGGTCATTATGAACCCCGATTACCGCAGTGGAAACAGTGTCGGTAAAGTCTTCAAGCTGCTCCTGAAGCTTCTTGCCGGTAACCATGTCGGCCGTGCCACCGACCCTTTCTTTGGTGGAGTCCAATAGCTTTCGAAACCCTCCAACCAACCCTCCCGATTCTTGTGATTCTCCTTCTTTAGTCCCTTCATCTTGTCGGTTCAATGGTCGCGTCGCTCCTCGTATATTTGTAGCGACTCTATCACCAATGATGAGGAATAACTAGGTGACGGGGCCCCAATGATTGACGTCGTAGCCGCATGAAGGACGCAGTGGTACCGCAAGAGAAAAAGATTTGATGTAATGGGCGAAATGAAAAGTCCGCCGAGCACCAATTGAGGCTGGATTTTGGCGGGAGCGCGTTCCTAGCCTCCCGTCTTCACCACCTGGCGGGATTTGCCGGGGTCTCCGGCGGCCACCAGCCCCTCCTCCTCAAGGACCTCGAGAAGCTGCATCGCCCGTGTGTAACCCACCTGCAGGCGGCGCTGCAGCATGGCCGGCGACACGTGGTGGTACTTCTCGCACATTTCCCGCGCCTTAATCAGCAACTCATCATCGTCCGGCACACCGCCACGCTCGAACTGTTCCTCCTCGTCCGGCTCCGTTAGAGGCATGTCCGGCAGCGGCGGCCCCTTCTGTTCCTTCCAGAAGTCTATGACGGAATCGAACTCCGAATCGGCCACGAAAGTGCCCTGAATCCGCTGCGGAGTGGGCGACTGGGCGGAGAGGTAGAGCATATCCCCCTTTCCCAATAGCTTGTCGGCGCCGGAGCCGTCCAGGATGACCCTGGAGTCCACCTGGGACGCCACGGCAAAGGCTATGCGGCCCGGAATGTTGGCCTTCAGAAGGCCAGTGACCACCTTCACCGAGGGACGCTGGGTGCACAGGATCAGGTGTATGCCCGTGGCCCGTCCCAGCTGGGCCAGCCGGACCAGCGACTGCTCCACCTCGAAGCCCGACGTCATCATCAGGTCGGCCAATTCGTCGATTATCAAGAGAGCGTAGGGCATCTTCTCTTCACTCTTGTCGTTATAGCCGACAATGTTTCGAACGCCGATGTCCTCCATTAGCTTGTACCGGTGGAACATCTCTCGCAGCAGGGCGGCGAGCACCTCCAGCACCTCTTCGGGGTCGACGATGACCGGGGCATACAGATGCGGTATGCCGTTGAAGGGGGTCAACTCCACCCGCTTGGGGTCCACCATTAGCATCCTGAGCCGGTCGGGCCGGTTCGAAAGCAGGAGAGACATGACCACTGAGTTGATGCACACGCTCTTTCCGCTGCCCGTTGAGCCGGCCACGAGGAGATGGGGGAGGCTCAAGAGGTTCGCCACCACCGGTTCCCCCGCTGAATCTTGGCCAAGGGCGATGGGCAGCCCGCCATGCTTCACAATCTTCTGGAATTCAGGGTTGGTCACAACTGATTTCAGAGGAACGACGCTGGGATTCGGGTTGGGCACTTCCAATCCGACAAAACCCTCTCCCGGGACCTGTGGCTGAATCCGCAGCGAGGATGTCTTCAGCGCGAGCGCCAGGTCCGCTTCCCGCGCAACGATGCTCTGCACCTTCACCCGCCCCCTGTCCGTGGGAGGCTTGTCGTCCTGCCCCTTGGATTCTCTGTTGTTCTTGACCCGACCGGGGACCAGGCCGAACCGGATGATTCTCGGCCCCGTCTTCACGTCTCCGACGGAAACTTCCACTCCGTAGTCGGCCATGGTGGACTCGATACACTCGGACATTTCGGCCAATGTCTCCGGGGACGCCTTGGTGACTGCCAAATCCTCCAGCAGGTCCAGGCTGGGCAGCTTCCATTCCGACGCCGACTTGCCGTCATCGAAGGATGCTCCGTTGACGTGGACGGCTTCCTTATGGACGGGTTCCGGCATTTCCTCCGTGGCCATGAGCTTCTCTATACGCCCCGTGGCTTCCTGGGCCGAACCTTCCTCTTCGATGGTCTCCTTGCCTTTGAACATTCCTCCTACCATGCTGAACAGGGCCCCAATGCCCCGCCCAATGGCCAGAAGACCGAGCCAGCCATATCGCGCGAAGGATGCGGCCCCGTTTTCGGATCCCGTAACGTGCCACCGGTACAGGAAAACTAGGGCGACCAGCGCCATCAAGCCGACTATTTTCGGGATGCCGGTGAGAAGCGGGTATCCACCGAAGTAGCTGCCCCAGCTTCCAGACATTCCCACCTCATCCAGTGCACCGAATTCGGGATAGAAGAGGGACAACCCACCAAGCACGGCCATTACAAACACCGCCGAGCCGACCCAATAGTGAGGGTGCTCCCGGAAGCTGTGCCGAGCGAAAACAACGGATGCAACAAAGGCCGCCAGCCACATCCCAACGGGCAGGTAACCGTAGCCCAGGTAGGTCCAGAAACGCTCCCGCAGGTCCACCATGAAGTAGAGGGTGGCGGCGGGGGCGATTACCAGGACGAGAAAAGCCAGCGCCCAGATTCCGTAGCGCGTGGACAGGAAGAAGAGGATCCGTTTCACCAGGCTTGTACCGAGCCTTTCCGAGGCTTCCGCTATGCGTGCAGTCAGACCTCCAGGGTCACGGGTACAATCATAGGGCGTCGGCCCATGTCCTTGTAAAGGAGCCTGCGGGCGATTTTCTCCACCTTTTGGTTTATGTAACCCACGTCAATGGGATAGACAACCCTGCGATCCAGGGTGTCGAACACCTCCGCCGCCAATCGTCTGAACGCCTGACCTCGTGCCGCGTCGTCGGTGAAACCGCTGGAAACCACCACGGGGTCCTCCAGGGGCACGCCGGAATCCCGGTCCAGGCTGATCACTATGATAACGACACCATCGTTTCCCAGCGTGCGACGGTCCTCCAGCACTGTGCTGTTTGGGTCCATGGGGTTGCTTCTGTCCAGGTACACGTTGCCTGCCGGGATGCGCTTCAGCCTGCGCCCGCCGGAATCTGAAATCTCCGTCACGTCTCCGTCCTGCATCAGGAAGACGTTTTCGCCCTTCACGCCCATCTGCGTGGCCAGCGCGGCGTGGGCGGCCAGTCCCCGGAACTCCCCGTGGATGGGGACGAAGTAGCGGGGTTTGGTCAGCGTCAATACCGTCTTCAGCTCTTCTCGAGCTGCGTGGCCATGAACGTGGACGGTTGCGATCCGATCGTAGAGGACGCGGGATCCTTTGCGCACCAGGTTGTTGATGGTGCGGTTGACCACCTTTTCGTTCCCTGGAATAGCGGAAGCGGATATTATCACCGTGTCATTGGGCAGGATGCGAATCTGCCGGTGGTCGTCCCTGGCTATGCGCACCAACGCCGAAGAAGGCTCGCCCTGGCTGCCGGTGGTTATCAGCACCACCTGTTCCGGAGGCAGCTGGTTGGCCCTCTGAAGAGAGACTAGCACCCCCGGCGGCTGCTTGATGTATCCCATCTGTGACGCCATGGCCACGTTGTCCACCATGCGTCGTCCTGCCACCGCCACCTTGCGTCCGTGGGCCGCTGCGGCGTCCAGGACCAGCTGAATGCGTGAAATGAGGGAGGCGAAGGTCGCCACCAGCACCCGGGCCGGAGCTTCGCCGATGGCCTGCATCAGAGAGTCTCCCACCACCTGCTCGGAAGGGGTGTACCCTTCCGTCTCCGCGTAGGTGGAGTCGGAGAGCAACGCGAGGACGCCCTCTTCGCCGAAGCGGCCCAGGGCGCGCAGGTCCGTCGTCGTGCCGTCAACCGGGGTGTAATCGATCTTGAAATCGCCCGTGTGGACAACCAACCCGGCTGGCGTTCTGATGGCCAGGCCGAAAGCGTCCGGGATGCTGTGGCTCACGCGGAACCCCTCAATCTCGAAGGGCCCTACACGGAAGCGCAAGCCCTCTTCAATCAGTCGAAGGTCCGCCTTGTCGAGGAGACCGTAGTCTCGCAGCTTGACGCGTATGAGACCCAGGGCCAGCCTGGGTGCATACACCGGGACATTCAGCTGCGGAAGTACGAAGGGCAGGGCGCCGGTGTGGTCCTCGTGACCGTGGGTAATGAGGATTGCCCGGACCTTGTGACGACGCTCCAACAGGTAGGATATGTTGGGGATCGCCAGGTCCACTCCCGGCGCGTCCTCGCCCGGAAAGAGTATGCCGCAGTCGACGACGACAATGTCGTCCTCCCACTCCAGCGCCATCATATTCTTGCCGATCTCCCCCAGGCCGCCCAGGGGAACCAGCTTCAACGGAGTGGTCGTCAACTATCGGCCCTGCGAGAACATATCGAGCTGCTGCGGGGGAGGTTTGGGTTCTTCGGGTGGCATATTCTGCTGAACAAGGCTGGGAATTGCCCGGAAGTCATCCTCGATGACGCTCCGAAGACTCCCGTTGTGCAGCGCCGCTGCGGGGTGGTACATCGGGTAGATGGTCCGTCCTTCCACCTGCCGCGCCTTGGCCCTCACCCGCCCGATGGTCTGGCCGGGGATGAACCGGGCCATGGAGAAGCGCCCAAGGGTGACAATAACCTTTGGGTTGATGATTGCAATCTGCTCGTCCAGATGCTTCCGGCAGGCCTGAATCTCCCCCGGCATCGGGTCGCGATTATTCGGGGGCCTGCATTTGACCACGTTGGTGATGAAGACTTCCTCCCTCTTCAGTTCGGCGGACGTGATGAGCTCGTTCAGGAACTTTCCTGCGGGGCCAACGAAGGGCAGCCCCTGCCGGTCTTCGTGGAACCCTGGGCCTTCGCCGATCATCATTATGTCGGCGGTCGCTGGGCCGTCTCCCGGCACGGCATTTGTCCTGGTCCGGCTGAGGGGACAGTCTGTACATTGCTTTATTCGATTGGTCAGTTCTTCAAAGGCGCTCATGGCCAAGTGGCTCCCGATAATCGATGCCTTCCAAGTTTATCACAGAACCCCGCCTCTTTTCCGACGACCCCGCTCCAGTAACCCTGTTTCTCAGACCGCCATCTCTGTAATGACTGGCTGTGGGTTTAACGGGTACCGGGCCTGGAAGCACCTGGTTCGAATGGTTCTCCGGTTTGCATCTGCCCTCACTGCTAATGTACAATAGTTTCAGCCGGGGAGGGAAGTCCCTGCACAAATTGAGGGAGAAGAGGAGCGAACCCGATGGCCATTGGCGACACCCTGGAAGCGGTCCGAAAGCTCCGGAACGCGGGCATGGACGAGTCACAGGCGGAAGCCATAGTTGACATCATACAGGACGCGTCTACCAGCCTTATGACCAAGGACGATGCGTTGTTGCTTGAAGCCAAGGTGCGAGTTGATATCCTTGGTCTCAAGGCCGATGTCTATCGCGCCCTGTGGATTCAGGGCATCGGAATAGTCGCCATCGTGGGGACATTCATCGCCATAGCCACGGCCCTGGGCTGAACCCCAGCCGAGGGGGGAGGTGGACCTGACCGCCTCGTCTATTCGTCCGCGACGCCCTGTCCCTTCAGATAGTCTATGGCGTCCTGCACCGTGATAATCTTCTCTGATTCCTCGTCGGAGATGGAAATCTCATTGTCGTCTGTGCTGAATTCTTCCTCGAAGGCCATAATGAGCTCCACCTGGTCCAGCGAGTCGGCGTTGAAAGTCTCGGTGAAGGAGGCTTCGGGAAGCACCTCCTCCTCTTCGACGCCGAGCTTGTCTACCACGATGGCAGTGACTCGTTCCTCAATTGTTGCCATGCTCTTCACCCTTTCGACGAGTGCTTGTTGCCTGTGCCGGCTTGTCCAGTTCCATCAGTGACCCTAACACGCCGTTTATGAATCTGGGAGAGCTTCCGCTCCCGTAGGTCTTTGCCAGTTCCACGGCCTCGTTGATTGCCACCTTGGGAGGAGTTTCGGTCTCGAATCTCATTTCGTAGATGGCAATCCTCAAAACGTTGCGGTCGATAATCGGAATGTGGGCGACCGGCCAGGCAGGGGCAAGTTCCCCTATAGCACCGTCTATCTCTTTCATGTTGTCAGCTATCCCCTGCACCAGGTCCAGGGCGAAGACGCTGCCCGAAGCTCCAAGGGATGCTTCCAGGAGCAGCCTTTCGGCCGTCGCCTGTGGCGAATGCTCGGAGGCATCCCCCTCGTACAGAGCTTGCAGCGCTACTCCCCTGGCCCTTCTGCGAAGGGGTGCAGCTTGTTTCGTAGCCATGGGATCAGGTCTCCAGCTTTGGCTACAGCAGTGGAAACTGCTCGGCGACTTTTTGCGCCGAACTGGAATCGCCCACGCTTGCCGTCCTTGCCTGACGGTCGATGCGCTTCACCAGTCCCGAAAGGACCCGGCCGGGGCCGAACTCCACAAAGGTTGTCACACCCATGTCAATCATGAATTCCACGGACTGCTTCCACTGTACGCAGTTGCAGATCTGGTCCTCCAACTCCTGCTTAATCTCCTCACCGGTGGTTATCTGTTGACCGGAGAGGTTTGCCACTATGGGCGCTTTCGGGGAGTTGAATGTGCTCCCATCCAGGGCCTTGTTCAGGCCGTCCTGAGCCGGGGCCATCAGGTGGGAGTGGAATGCTCCGGCCACCGCAAGAGGAATCACCCTCCTGGCACCTGCGGCCTTGGCCGAGTCCATGGCCACCTGCAAGGCGACCTTGTCTCCGCTGATGACTATCTGGTCATGGGAGTTGACGTTGGCTATCTCAACGCCTGCATCCCGGCAAACTTCTGCCAGGGTTTCCTCATCCAGTCCTAACACCGCGGCCATGCCGCCTGAACGGCTCTCTGCCGCCATCTGCATCAGGCTTCCTCGACGCTGCACCAGCTGGATCCCGTCTACCAGGTCCAGCGCGCCGGAGGCAACCAGGGATGTGTACTCACCCAAGCTGTGTCCCGCAAACGCCACCGGCGCGGCGGGTTCGCACAAATCAAGCTCCTCGAAGGCGGCTAGAGACGCCAGAGAGGTCGCCATTATGGCGGGCTGAGAGTTCACGGTCTTCTCCAAGTCGCAGGAAGGCCCGTCGAACATCAGCTTGGTTAGGGAAAAGGATAAGGACTCGTCTACGGTATCAAAGACTTCTCTTGCCCGCCGGGAGGTCTTGTAGAGTTCCTGACCCATCCCCACGAACTGAGAACCCTGGCCTGGGAATATAAAAGCTATTCCAGGCTTGCTTTGTGTTTTCGTAACGTCCCCCTTAACGAATTTGATGTAGTAAGACTCAAAAAATGGTTTTCCAAGTTAGAGAGGGTTGCTGGGATTCCGTTATATTTCTTCGTCTTCACCTCCTACTCTGAATACTTGCCGACCCTTGTAGAACCCACACTTGGGGCAGGCCCGGTGGGGAAGTTTGGCCGCGCGGCATTGCGGACAAAGGGAAAGATTTGGCGGGGTGAGTCGGTACGCCTGATGTTTCCGGCCACTTCTGGCTCGGCTCAGTTTTCTGGTTGGTAGGGCTCCCATTAGCGGTCTCTCTCTCCGGTAGATCCCAGGGCCGCCAGCTCTCCCCAACGTGGGTCCGGCTGAAATTCCAGGTCCTGGGTCCGGCAATAGTGATTTTGTTTGTCTACGAAGATTCCGCAGTGGGAGCAAATGCCCACGCATTGCGGACTGCACAGCAGCTTTGCGGGTAGGTTCAGAATGAGATGTTGTCGAAAAACCTCGCCCAAGTCAAGAATTCCGCCGATGTCAACGTACAGTTCGGCGCTGTCTGCGTCGTCTGAATTCGGCTCTTCCGTCCGGCACAGCTCGGTGAATTCTGCGGAAACTGGTTGTCGATAGGTCCGGAGGCACCTGTCGCAAAGCTGCAACATTTCCGTGTTCAAGCGAGCCTCGGCCCAAACGCCGCGGTTGAAACGGGTCAACCGCAAATGTCCCCGAATCCGCTCGCCCCACACCGGCTCCGCGGTTCCCACCTCGTCTACCTCCACCCCCCAGCGGCTGCCCACGGGTTCCCGTAAGAGATAAGAAACGTCGTATTTCATAAAGTACTGGACGCCTTGTGAAAGACGGCACATTATAGGTTTACAAATAATCTTCTGTCAAGGATTCCCGATGTTTCAGGTAGGAATTGTTGGTTTGTTCATCGGAGCAAGGTTCCTGCAGTCAGAACCAATTTACCCAGAGGTTTGACCGTTTAAGAATGCCAGTAGCAAAATGTAGCCATGGCGATGGACTGTTGCGTTGCGGAATCCAGGTCGTAGCCAAGGTTGGTTGCTATTGATCTTCAGGGTGAGGGTTGTGGCATGCTCCTCAGCCGTAATCCGGTTCAGGCCCTGGGCGTCCACAATTCCGGTTTCGGAGTTGATGACCGCTATCGTCGTAGTCGCTGCCGCCACAAGTGCCATCATTAAAACCAGCCGATAGGATAGCCTCAGAGATCCAGCAACAAGGCCCACAGATTCTCTGCGGGTGATGCTTCAAGCCTAGTCCTCGAAATTCTCCCTGATGAACCTCACAATATCCCTCGTGGATGCCCCCGGCCCGAATATTCCGCGCAGTCCCATTTCACGCAGTTTCGGGTGGTCTTCCAGGGGAATGATGCCCCCGGCCAGCACCACCACGTCATCCATGCCGTTCTCCCTGAGGCCCGACAGAATCTCTGGAAATAGCTCCATGTGCGCGCCGGATAGAATACTCAGGCCGATTACGTCCACGTCTTCCTGGAGTGCCGTCTCCACGATCATCTGAGGCGTCTGGCGAATTCCGGTGTACACCACCTCCATGCCCGCGTCCCGCAGCGCCCGGGCGATGACCTTTGCCCCCCGGTCGTGACCGTCCAGCCCCGGTTTCGCTACCAGCACTCGTATTATTCGTTCCGCTTCAGCCATAACTATTCCTGCTCCTCCACACTCTGCACCAGTTCCGTCAGCACCCCGTGTGTCGACTTGGGGTGGATGAAAGCGATGATTCCCGAAAGCCCCTCCCGGGGCGCTTCGTCTATCATCTGCAACCCCTGTGACTTTGCTGCCTCAATCCCCTCTGCCACGTTCTTCACGTTGAACGCCAGGTGATGCAGGCCCTCCCCGCGACGCTCAATGAACCGACCCACCGAGGTATCCGGCCCGGTGGGCTGCAGCAGCTCCAGCCGCGTCTGCCCCACTTCAATCAAGCAGGCCTTGACCCCCTGGTCTTCCAGCTCCTCAATCGGTGCAGGTGGCACGCCGAACGTCTCAACGAAGAAAGCCATGGCCACGTCGATGTCGGATACCGCCACTCCTACGTGGTCCATGTAATCGACCACGCATGTCCTCTTTGCATCCATCATAACTGGAACTTCTTCAACATCTGGCGCGCAATCACGATTCGCTGCACTTCCGAAGTCCCTTCGTAGATGCTCGTGACTCGCGCGTCCCGGAAGTATCGTTCCACGTCCGCCTCCTTGAAGTAGCCGTAGCCGCCGTGAATCTGAAGGGCGTTGCTGCACACCCGGAAGCAGGCCTCGGATGCGTACAGCTTGGCCATGGACGCCGCGTCCAGGTACGGCTCGTTCCGGTCCTTCAGCGTGGCGGCGTGCATCGTCATCGTCTGGCTGGCGTAGATGTCCGTGGCCATGTCTGCGAGCATGAACTGGATGGCCTGGTGCTCGGCGATGGGCTTGCCGAAGGTGTGACGCTGCTGGGCATACTTTACCGCCGCCTCGAAGGCCGCCATGGCTATGCCAATGCACTGGGCCGCTATAACTATCCGGCTGGAATCCAGGATCTGCATGGCGTATCGGAAACCCTGTCCCACCTGTCCCAGCAGGTTCTCTCGGGGCACCTCCAAGTCTTCGAAGGTCATCTCCACAGTGTTGGACCCCCGCATCCCCATCTTCCCGTGCTGCTTGTTCGTCTGAAGTCCGTCCGACTCCCCGTCGACGACAAAGGCAGTCACCCCCCGGTGTCGCAGGCTCTTGTCCACGGTGGCGAACACCACCGTGGCGTTGGCCACGTCGCCGTTGGTGATGAAAATCTTGCTGCCGTTGAGCACAAACGCCCCGTTGCGCTCGGAAGCCGTCGTCTGCAAGGCGGCAGCGTCCGATCCCGATCCCGGCTCCGTCAACGCCCACGCGATGAGCTTGGAGCCGTCCACTCCTCCCGGAACGTACCGGGACCTCTGCTCTTCGTTGCCAAACTGGTTGATCGTCTCCAGTCCCAACGAACGGTGTGCCAGCAGGTTCACTGCAGACGCGGCGTCGCCCCGGGACACTTCCTGGATGGCGATGACCATCTGACGGTGGGTGCCACCGCTGCCGCCGAAGGCCGGGTCTACGCCGAGGCCCGCCAGTCCCAACCCGGTCATCCCGCGCCACACGTCCCAGTCGAACTGCTCCTCCTCGTCCATTCGCTGCGCCCGGGGTTTGAGTTCGTTGTCGGCGAACTCCCTCACTGCGGCCTGCAGCATCCGTTCCTCTTCAGTCAATAACAGGTCTACCATAGTGGTCCTCTTGATTCTTGAATTGGCGATGGCCGAATGCGCCGCCGCCGTTCATCTATAATTTATAACAGAATACGGCCCGTTCAGGACAATTTGACCTCCGGCCATCCCATTATCGAGAGACTGTGTGCCGAAACCCCTGGGGCTACAGACCCACCATCTCCCGCTGTTCCCCGAATACGCCGCGAAACACGTCGCAGATCTCTCCCAGGGTGCAGTAGCTCTGAACACACTCCAGAATCGCTTCTACCGTGTTCTCGTCGGATCTGGCCACTGCTTCCAATCGCGCCAGCGACGCCGACACCGCCGAACCGTCCCGCTCCCGGCGTACTCTGGCTAGCCGCTCCGTCTGCTGGCGAGCCGCCTCTTCGTCCACCTTCAGCAGCCCGCCCGTGGGCGCGTCCTCCGTCCGGTACTTGTTCACCCCCACGATAACCCGGCCGCCTGACTCGACCTCCATCTGGTGCCGATACGCCGCTTGGTGGATCTCCCCGGTCTGGAACCCGTTCTCCAGCGCAGTAACCGCACCACCCATGTCGTCGATGCTGCGGATATACTCCCACGCCTCCTCCTCCAGCCGCCGTGTCAGGTCCTCAACGTAATAGGAGCCCCCCAGCGGGTCCACCACGTCGGCGATGCCCGTCTCGTGAGCGAGAATCTGCTGTGTCCGCAGGGAGATCTGCACCGACTCCTCCGAGGGCAGCGAAAGCGCCTCGTCCCTGGAGTTCACGTGCAATGACTGAGTCCCTCCCAGCACCGCAGCCAAAGCCTGCAGGGTCGTCCGCACCACGTTGTTGTCCGGCTGCTGCGCCGTAAGCGTCACCCCCGCGGTCTGCGTGTGGAATCGCAGCCGCATGGACCGGGGGTTCTTCGCCCCGAAACGGTCCTTCATTATGCGGGCCCACGTCCGACGGGCGGCCCGAAACTTCGCCGCCTCCTCGAAGATGTTGTTGTGCGACACGAAGAAGAAAGACACTCGCCCGGCGAATTCGTCCACGTCCAGACCCGCGTCCACCGCCGCCTGCACGTACTCGATGGCGTTGGCGAAGGTGAACGCCAACTCCTGCGCCGCCGTGGCCCCCGCCTCCCGCATGTGGTAACCGCTGACGCTGATGGTGTTCCAACGCGGAATGTGCTCGGAGCAGTATTTGAAAACGTCCACTACCAGCCGCATGGAAGGCTTTGGCGGGTAGATGTAGGTGCCGCGGGCGATGTACTCCTTCAGAATGTCGTTCTGCAGGGTGCCGCTGATCCTGAAAAGCGGAACTCCCCGCTTCTTCGCAACCGCCGAGTACAGGCACAGAAGCACCGATGCCGTCGCGTTGATTGTCATGGACGTGCTGACCTTGTCGAGAGGGATGCCCTCCAGCAGGGTCTCCATGTCCTCCAGGTGGCAGATGGGAACCCCCACCTTGCCCACCTCTCCTCGCGCCAGCGGATGGTCGGAGTCGTAGCCAATCTGCGTGGGCAGATCGAACGCCACGGAAAGCCCCGTCTGGCCCTGGTCCAGCAGGTACCGATATCGACGATTCGACTCCTCCGCCGTCGCGTATCCCGAATACTGGCGCATGGTCCACAGCCGGCCCCGGTACATGGTGGGCTGGACGCCGCGAGTGAAGGGATACTCGCCGGGGTTGCCCAGGTCTCGT
Organism: uncultured Dehalococcoidia bacterium; assembly: GCA_964418665.1. Taxonomy (GTDB): domain Bacteria; phylum Chloroflexota; class Dehalococcoidia; order Lucifugimonadales; genus JAPULR01. Next base: position 77,190 of record CAYQLZ010000002.1, read on the forward strand.
TGGTGGTCGAAGCCGCGGGTGGAAAGATCGTCTTCCGTGTAGACCGCGTCCACCTCCAGCCCCGACTCTGTGACGAAATCGTCGCGACGCTGAGACCGAGCTTTCAAAGCCGGGTCAAGCGTCTGCCGCCGCCACTGTTCTTTGTCGCTGCTCCCCAAGCCTATCGTTCCTCCATCACTGGCTACCCCAATTCTAACCCCCACCCTCCATCCCCTCAACCATCCCGACTCCTCCGCTGCTGAAGACACCCGAAGAAAGTGGACATTCCCCATGACAATGACAATATCAATGTCACGAAAACTTAGCTATAATTCACGCCCAGCAAAACCGTTTCATGGTCACGGTCAGTGGCACCCCAGTGGCAGGCAACAAGCGGGGTAGACCTCCGAGTGATCTTTGTAGTCAATTGTGTCAAAGGGGAGAAGATGCTTTACTAGGCTTGATGTCGTTGCGGTGCAGTGGGGAACCTTGTTAAACACATTTGGTTGAAGTTGTCTCCTCTATCAGATACCCTTTACATTGCAAAGGCTACTGGGGAGACAGACGCCACTGGAACAGAATAATTCGGAAAGGGAGTCGATCTGGAGTGTACCTAGAGCAACAAAAGCTTGGTATTTTGGGATCTTTTCTCTCCAGTTCTTGGTTGGAGCCGCTGTGCTGCTCGCGAGGACAGCTTCTGAATCCTATAACTTATCCGAGTTCGTCATTAGGTCGACTGGCTACCTGGCGCCATTGGCTGTCGCAGATGCCGCGTTGTCGTTAGTTATTGTTGAGGTATGGGGGATAATTGGTGCTACAATTAGTTTGGTCAGGAGGTTGCTGATGGTACTCGGCGAGTACATTAGGAAGAAGTTCAATTTAGACGAAAAGAAAGATGAGTCTGGTCACGCTAAGCCGGTCCCTCAGGATGCCCATCGCGTTGACCGTCCTCCTAGGGCATTTCGCAGTACTCCCCCGGGCAAAGTAAGGATTGAGGATAGCGAAGAATAGCATGGTAGTCTCTTGGGTCAAGTGTCAGGGAGGCCAATTCTGTCCACTAGAGACAGTCGATCTTTCTGGTGTTAACGGTAATGGAGTCTATATCATATGGCACAACCTGTCGGCCAAAGTAATCTATGTTGGTCAAGGCAACATTGCTGATCGTCTAAACGCTCACCAGTCGTCCGCGGAGATTCTAGCCCACAGAGGGTCTGGCCTTTTGTTGGTTACCTGGGCTGAAATTGAAAATCACTCTCATCGGCTAGGCATCGAGCGGTACCTGCATCGCGTATTTTCGCCGTTGAATTCGACCTGCAACCCTGGACAAGAGATAGAAGTCAATTTACCCGAATAGGGGGCTTTAGTGCCCGGTGTTCATTGTGACTCTGGGCTGAGCATTGGTTCATGCCGCCAATCTAGGGCCCTACCCCCGCAACCCCGCCGCCAGCCGTCGCCGGTGGAATCCGGCGTCCCCGTACAGCTGCTCCTGGACACGCGCTCGGCGCACAAACAACTGTAAATCGTGCTCTGCCGTAAACCCCACCGCCCCATGGCACTGCACCGCCTTTTCGCACACCCGCATATACGCATCGCTCACCCACGCCTTCCCCACCGACACCTCCCGGCTCGCCGGCAGCCCCTCGGATATCCGGGACGCCGCCTGGTACACCGCGTACCGGCTCCCCTCCAGGTCTATCGCCATATTAGCGCAGTGGTGCTGCAATGCCTGAAACGTCCCCACCGGACGTCCAAACTGCACCCGGTCCTTCACATAGTCCAGCGTCATCTCCAGTACCGCCTCCGCGCCCCCCACCATCTCCAGCCCCTTGGCCGTCGCCGCCCGTTCCAACGCCCTTTCCAACACCGGCCATCCCTCGCCGATTTCTCCCAAAACCGAATCAGCCGATATTCGAACTCCGTCGAAATCCACTTGCGACTGCTTCTCCAACGTCATCGTCGCGTGGGGCGAAACAACAATCCCCTTCTCTTCCATAGGCACGACGAACAACGTAATCCCCTCCCTACCGTCCGACCCTGCCGAAGTCCGAGCCGCAACGATGGCGTAATCCGCTACGTGAGCGTCAGGCATGAAAAACTTCCGACCCGAAAGCACGAACTCCTCCCCTTCACGACGCGCCTCCATCCGGATCCCCTCTGCTTCGAATCCGCCCCGCTCCTCCGTCACCGCCAGCGTCATTCGCGTCTCTCCGCTGGCGATTCCCGGCAACAGCTTCGACTGCAACGCCTCGTCCCCGCCGTCCATCACCGTCAGAGCACCTAGCACCACCGTCGAGAAAAACGGCCCTGGAGTCAGGCCCCTTCCCATCTCCTCCAGCAGCACCCCCAGGTCGAGGAAGGACCCTCCCGCGCCGCCGAACTTCTCCGGCACGACCAGCCCCAGCCACCCCAAATCCGTCATGGACCCCCACAACTCCGGCGTGTAGCCCCGGTCGTCCAACTCCATCGCCCGCACCACCTCGAAGGAACACTCCTGGGCCAGCACCTCCCGGGCGCTGGTCTTCAACATCTGCTGAATTTCGTTTAAGGCTAAGTCCACGCTAAAACCGTCCTGGCCATTAGTCCCTTCCCCTTCGATGGGGGAAGGTCAGGATGGGGGCGACTCCCCCTCGTCACCGGGGCAGGCCCAGCCCCCGGCTGGCAATAATATTCCGCTGTATCTCGGATGTTCCCGCGGCGATCGTATTCGAAAAACTGTGACGCCAAGCGTCCTGCACCCGGCCCGCCAGCGGCGCCCACCTGTCCTCCTCCGTCAACTGCCCGTACAACCCCAGCACCTTCATTCCCGTGTCCGCCACTCGCTGGAACGTCTCGCTGCCAAATACCTTGCTCATGGAAGCTTCCCGGTTGGGCACCATCCCCTGGCTCTGCATCCACGCCACCCGGTACGCCATCAGCCGCGCCACCTCCGCCTCCACGTACCGCTCCGTCAGCAAGTCCGCTACCCAATCCTCCATCCGTCCCCTCGACTCCCTGATGAACGCCGAAAGGTCGTCCAGCAACCTTCGACTGGTTGCGGCGTATTCGATGCCGGACCGTTCGAAGTCCAACAGCGTCACCGCAACGTACCAGCCCCGGTCCTGCTCTCCCACCAGGTTCGTCTTCGGCACCTGCACGTCGTCGAAGAACACCTCGTTGAACTCGTGGGTGCCCGCCATGTTCATTATCGGACGGACCTCCACGCCGGGCGACTTCATGTCCACCAGCAGGAAGCTGATTCCCCGGTGCTTGGACGCGTCCGGGTCCGTGCGGACCAGCACCATCATCCAGTCGGCGCGGTGGGCAAGCGAGGTCCAGACCTTGCTGCCGTTGACACGATAGTAGTCTCCCTCATCGTCAGCACGGGTGCTCAACGAGGCCAGGTCGGACCCCGACTGCGGTTCGCTGTAACCCTGGCACCACTGCACCTCACCCCGGGCGACGGGAGGCAGAAACCTGCGTTTCTGCTCCTCAGTGCCGTAAATCATCAACGTGGGACCCAGCATTCGCGCCCCAAAGGCGTCCCGGCCGGGCGCGCCCCGGTAGGACATCTCTTCATTGAATATCAGGCTGAGAATGGTCGAAGCCCCCTGGCCCCCGTATTCTTCCGGCCAGTGCATCGTCAACCAGCCCCGCTCGGCGAGTTTGCGACGCATCCTCAGGGTTTCTGCCCACTCCTCGTCGGGGGACGCAGGGGGGCCTCCGTCCCATCCCGCGGAATGCTCCGCGTCTAGAAATTCAAGCAGCTCCTGACGAAACCGCTCCTCGCTTTCACTAAAGCGAAAATCCATCTCCTGCTCTCACGCGAACCTTGAGGTCCCCTGAAGCGGGGAAATCAGGATCGCAGGCTTGAGCCGGTCCTAGCCGATTCCGACGGATATGCAGGTAACCGTTCTCACCACGCCCGTAAAGTGCACGTGGTCGGTTACCAGGTCGCCCACTGCGGCAATGTCCCGTGCTTCAAGCAGGGCGATGATATCGTAGGGACCCGTCACCACGTCCACAGATATCATACCCTCCACTTCGCGTAGGGCCTGGGCCACCTCCCTGGTGCGCCCCACGGCCGTTTCTATGAGGATATACGCTTTGGTTCTCACTTCAGACCCCCATCGATATAATCAGAATAATTGCATCCCCCCCACCGGCACTCGCCCAAAAGCCAATTCTATCTTTACCCCAATACAAGCGTCAAATAACCGACCCCCCGTCATTTCAGCCTTCGCTGGAATCCAACACCCCAATGTGACATCCGGCCCATTGCCCCACCTCCTCCTCCCCTGCTACCCTCAATCCATGAAATCCCCCAGTTCTTCCCGTAGACATCCATGTTTGGAGACCGCATTCGGTTGCCGTGCTTCTTTCGAAACGAATCTCACGCCTGAATCCCTCCCTCTCAGGCACGGATTCGATTTCCCAAACGAAGCAAGTCCACGCCTGACCCCGCTAAAACGAATACCCGAAAATCCCACCAAAACGCCTTCATTTCAGTGAACGAATCCCCGCGATGAAGTCCCCACATTCACTAACCTCCACATTCCGAGAGGGCCTGACCCAACTCGGCCTCACCCTGTCCGATGTACAGGTCCGCAAATTCCTGCTCCATGAGCGCGAACTGGAAGTCTGGAACCGGCGCATGAACCTCACCAGTATCACTGGACATGAGCAGGTCCACACCTTCCATTTCCTCGACTCCCTCTCCGTCCTCCTGGCCATCCCTCCCGAAATCAGGGCCGGTGGCAGCGTCATTGACGTAGGCGCCGGCGCCGGCTTCCCAGGCATATCCCTGAAAATCGTTCTCCCCGGCCTGCGCCTGACCTTGCTGGAGTCCGTCGGTAAAAAGGTAACCTTCCTCCAGCACCTCCTCGATCCCCTAGGACTCAACGACGTTCAACTGCACAATACCCGAGCCGAGACCCTCGCCCAACAGCCCGACCACCGAGAATCCTACGACGTTGCCCTTGCCCGCGGCGTTGCCCGCCTCCCAGTCCTGGCGGAACTCACCCTCCCTTTCTGCAAGCCCGGAGGCATCGTTGTCGCCCACAAGAAGGGCGATATCTCCCAGGAACTCGACGATGCCCAGAACGCCATCTCGACGCTGGGCGGACGCCTCGATCAGGTCCTACCCATCAACCTTCCCGGCCTCCAGGACAACCGCTGCCTCGTCGTTCTCGAAAAGGTCTCCCCAACCCCTGCCCGCTACCCCCGCCGCCCCGGCATCCCCAAAAGGCGCCCGCTGTAAAGCAGCCGATGTCGCAAATGTCCGGTTGTGACCTTTGAGAACGATTGCGTTATAATGGGCAAACTAGGAGGGTGTGATGGCCAGAGAAGAACAACCCATTACCAGGTCGGAACTCAGGGAATAATTAAAACACTATGCAACCAAGGCGGACCTTGCCCATATGGAGACCCGTCTGACCAGATGGATGGTGGGAATGATGCTTGGGGCAATCGTTGCGGCATCCTCCGCATCGTTGGTGATTCAGAGGTTGCTCGGTTGACCCCTGGGTGACAACCAACGGCTCGGCTTCTACCCAGGTCGAAGCCGTCTCAGGCATCCGTTTCCTCGTATCGGATGTGGTTGGCGAAATGCTGGGCAGCGGCGAATTCCCACCCGCGCCCACCTGCTCAAGTTGACACACTTTTATGCCCAATGATAGAATCGCCAAGCGTCGCCGCTGGCATACAACAGGCGTTTCAACACGTCCTGAAATGCTATCGACGGCCCCCTACCCCTGCTGTTAGAAGGAGTCCTGTCTATGGCAGAGCAGTCCCCGCAGATATTTCGTGGCCTTCGTGGCGTCTATGCGGACACCACCACCTCCAGCTTCATCGACGGCGAAGTCGGCAAGCTCCTCTATCGGGGCTACAATATCCATGACCTGGCGGAGAAGTCCACCTTCGAAGAGATTGTCTATCTCCTTCTCTACGGCGAGCTTCCCACCAGGGCCCAGCTTGAGGAGATTGACGCCACCCTGAGGAAGAGCAGAAGTCTCCCTTCGGAAGTAATGGAAGTGCTCAAGGTGGTGAAGGACAGCCACCCCATGGACGCCCTCCGCACCGCCGTTTCCGTTCTCGGCTGTGTTGACCCTGAGCGTGAGGACAACTCCGTCGAAGCCACCCGGCGCAAGGGCATCCGCATCACCGCCCAGGTTCCCACCATCGTCACCGCCCACCACAGGATCCGGACAGGACAGGACCCCGTGGAGCCGGATCCCGAGTTGAACCACGCCGGGAATTTCCTCTATATGCTCTTTGGGGAACGGCCCACAGAGGAAGAGATGAAGCTGATGGACGTGGACTTCATCGTCCACGCCGAGCACGGCTCCAACGCCTCCTCATTCGCCGCCAGGGTGGCAGCTTCTACCGTCTCCGACCTGCACTCCGCCGTTGTCACCGGCATAGGCGTCCTCAAGGGCCCCTGGCACGGTGGCGCCGCCGAAGCCGTCATGAAGATGGCCCAGGACATCGGCACCCCTGAAAATGCCGAAGCCTACGCCCGCAATATCATCGACAACGGCGGACGCATCATGGGCTTTGGCCACCGCGTCTATAGGGCGGAGGACCCCAGGGCCGGTCACATGCGTGACCGCTCCGAGGTTCTCAGCAAGCAGAAGGGTCAGCCCCAGTGGTTCCAGATTCTCCTCCACCTGGAGCAGAAGGTGATGCGACCCTACCAGGCCAAGGGGATCTACGTGAACGTGGACTTCTACGCAGGCTCTATCTACTACCTGCTGGACATCCCCGACGACCTGTTTGTGCCTATTTTCGCCATGGGACGCATCCCCGGTTGGACCCTCCAGTGCATGGAGCAGTACGAGAACAACATAATCATCCGACCCCTCACCGAGTACGTCGGCCCCATGGACCTGGAGTACGTCCCCATAGAAGAGCGCGGCTAGCCTGCAGCGGCCCACTCCCCTTTCGTTCCTGCTGCTGGAGATCCGTGAGCAATCGTCATTCCGGCGAAGGCCGGAATCCAGCATGGGTAGGCCACGCAGCAGGTGGCTGCCACCATCCCGTTATTGCGCTGTTGGTGGATCTACTGAAAGGTCTCCATAAGCAAGCTCATTTTTCTCTAAACCTTTCGGAGCGTTAGCCTTGCGGCTCTCCCGCTCCCACTGATACCACTTACGACGCGCAACCCGGTATGTGGTAAGGTGGCGGTCAACGGGGGCAACCTTCACCCAGGAGCGATAATCATGATTGACAACGGGCCCAAGCTCAACGACAAGCCGGTTCGCGCCATAGTCTGGTCTGACTACATCTGACCCTGGTGCTACATCGGGGCGGCCAGCCTCGAAAAGCTCGCCACTGAATACAACATCACTATTGAACGACGCCCGTTTCTCCTTCGCCCCGACATCGGGCCCGAGGGCATCGCCCGCGAGCCCCGCCCGGGCGAAAATGGTGACCGTCTAGGCGAACCCGTCGGAAGCCGGGCCGAGGCTGAGGGTCTCGTCATGCGCCGGCCCTCCCTCACCCCCTTTACAATGCCCTCCCTGGAAGCCACCGAATTCGCCCGCGAGGTCGGCATGGACCAGGCCTTCTTCGACCAGACTATGAAGGCCTATTGGGAAGAAGGCCTCAACCTCGGCGACATGGCCGTCCTGGAGTCCCTGGCCAGCAGATCCGGCCTCGACTGGACAGTCCTGCAGCCACGACTCGAATCCGGCCACTATCGCGAGCAGGTGTTGGCGCAGCACCGCGAGGCCATCAGTTTGGGCATCCGGGGAATACCAGCCTTCCTCATCGGAAACATGCTCTTCACCGGCACCCAGCCCTACGAGGTCTTCAAGAGTGTCATCGACCGTGTTCTGAGCGAACCGGCCTGACTCACACACTTCGTAGTCGATAGTCCAGCCCACAGGAGGTCACGTTGTCCACTGACCAGCAGACCCGTCGACGCTCCACATCTACCGGTGTCACCCTCCACAACCCGGAGAAAGCCTGCCCAGGCTACGTGCTGTACACTCCCATGTACGGCATCGGCCACGTCGACCTCATAGACCTCAAGGGCCACGTGGTCCATCGCTGGGAGATGCCCCATCCCCCCGGCCTATATGGCTACTTCCTTCCCAATGGCAACCTCTTCTACCTTGGTAAAACCAAAGACCACACCTGGGACCGCTTCCCTTCATGGAATCGTTTCAAGGGGGGTGTGATAATGGAGGTCGACTGGGAGGGCAACCTGGTCTGGGAACACCGCGACATAGATCACCATCACGACGCCCGCCGCACCGAGTCCGGCGGCGCCATCTACCTCACCGTGGAGAGAGTCCCCGGCGCCATCGCCTCCCAGGTCAAAGGCGGTCTGCCTAATGAAGGCGGTATGTGGTCCGACACCATCGTAGAAGTCGACGCCTCCGGCAACCGCATCTGGGAGTGGCGATCTCACGAACACCTCGACACCGAAACTGACGTCATCACCTACTGCGATTTCCGCGACGAGTGGGCCCACGGTAACACCATCGTCCCTCTCTCCGGTGACTGCGTCATGGTCAGCTTCCGCAACATCTCCACCGTCGGCATCATAGACAAGAATTCCGGCCGGTGGACCTGGAAGATTGACTACGACACCCTGGCCCAGCAGCACGACCCGAGTATGCTCGACAACGGCAACGTCCTCATCTTCGACAACGGCGCCCACCGCAAGAACCATCCTCTGCCCCACTCACGCGTCATAGAAGTATCCACCTCCACCGGCCAAATCGTCTGGTCCTACACCGATACTCCTCTTTACAACTTCTTCAGCCCCTACATCTCCGGCGCCCGCCGCTTACCTAACGGCAATACACTCATCACGGAGGGAATGTTCGGACGCATTTTTCAGGTCACCACTGAAGGGGAGGTCGTCTGGGAGTACATCAATCCCCATTTCTTCGAAGCCCCTGACGGCGCCATCACCAACGCTGTCTTCCGATCCACCCATTACCTCCCCGAGCAAGTGCCGCACCTCCGTTGACGTTCCCACCAACCTGGTTGCCCAACCCCCTAACCCCGCTGCGCCGTCACCCACATTCGGAAGTCATCCGGCCTTAACGGAGCAGCCCGCGTCCCGTCGCCGGTCAGGGTGAAGCTGCTCACTGGCTCCCACCCTGCCCGCGCCAGCAATTCCCGCATCTCGTGCAGGCTGTATGCCCGCAGTTCCAGGTCGACCCGCGGACGCAGCCTCAGGTTGTCACCGCTTCTCTCATAGAAGCTCCACTCGCTGTGGACCGACGATGTCTCCAGGTCGAAGCTGCGATGGTCATACCTGGAGATGCTTCCTGCCTCCTCGAACCCGATGGGAGTGAAGTTGCGCAGGATGTAGTCCCGGTTCAGCGTCTCGATCACCAGCACCGCTCCGGGTTCGGACAGGCCGTGCAGGTCGCGAAAGAAACGTAGGTCGTCGTCCTTCCGATGGTATCCGTGGGAGGTAAACATGTTCACCACGGCCTGAAACGGCACTTCATCCCCCAGCGCGCTCGCCACATCCAGCATATCTCCCCGGATGAACCTGGTATCCACCCCCGCCTCGTCCGCCGCACGACGAGATTCCTCCAGGTACGCAGGCGAGAAGTCCAACCCCACCACCTCGTACCCACGCGACGCCAATGGAATGCTGTGACGCCCTATGCCGCAGCCCGCATCCAATACCCGCGCCCCGTCCGGGACCCCGATCTTCCTCAACTGCTGGGCGATCACCCCCACCTCCGCCTCGGCGCGGGGCTTGGCCACCTCCAGGAACGGCAGATACAGGTGAGCGTTGTCTACAAAAAGCCGCTGTGTCCAGTGACGGCTTCCTATACCCTCCTCGTCGCTGCTCATGGACGCCAAAGCCCCTTACTCCTCATCGTCGTACTGCTGCTTCAGCATCTCCACCACCGCCGGGTCCGCCAGTGTGGTCGTATCCCCCAGCACCCGCCCCTCTGCGATGTCTCGCAGCAGCCGGCGCATGATCTTCCCGCTCCGTGTCTTCGGCAGGTCCGCCGCGAAGTAGATCTCGTCCGGACGGGCTATTGCTCCGATCTTCGTCCTCACGTGCTGCTTGAGCTCCTGCTCCATTTCCGCGGAGGTGTCGATGCCTTCCTTCAGCGTCACGAAGGCCACCACACCCTGCCCCTTCACCTCGTGGCTCTTGCCGATGGACGCCGCCTCCGCCACCGCGCTGTGGTCGACGAGGGCGCTCTCCACCTCCATGGTGCTGATGCGGTGCCCCGCCACGTTGATAACGTCGTCCACGCGGCCCAGAATCCAGAAGAAGCCGTTTTCGTCCATCTTCGCACCGTCGCCGGTGAAGTAGATGTTGGGGTAGCGGCTCCAGTACTGCTCCACGTACCTGTCAGGGTCGCCGTAGATGGTCCTCAGCATCGAAGGCCACGGCCGCTTCAGCACCAGGTATCCCCCCTGACCGGGCCCCACGGGATCCCCCTTCTCGTCGACAATTTCCGCCTGAATGCCCGGGAAGGCCTTCGTCGCAGACCCCGGCGTCGCCGTCGTAATCCCTGGCAACGGCGTAATCAGAATGCTGCCCGTCTCCGTCTGCCACCAGGTGTCCACAATCGGCACCCGGTCGCCGCCGATGTTCTTCCGATACCACATCCACGCCTCCGGGTTGATGGGTTCGCCCACCGTGCCCAGCAGACGCACCGACGACAGGTCGTGCTTGGCGGGGTGCTCTTCGCCCCATCTCATGCAGGCGCGGATAGCCGTGGGGGCTGTGTAGACAATGGTCGCCCGGTACTTCTCCACGATGTCCCAGAAGCGGTCCCGGTCCGGATAGTCCGGTGCGCCTTCGTACATCACCGAGGTGGCGCCGTTGGCCAGGGGCCCGTAGACGATGTAGCTGTGGCCCGTAATCCAGCCGATGTCCGCCGTGCACCAGTAGACGTCATTTTCCTTCATGTCGAAGACCCACTTCACGGTGGCGTAGGTCCCGACCATGTAGCCGCCGGTGGTGTGCAGCACCCCCTTGGGCTTGCCCGTGGTGCCGCTGGTGTACAGGATGAACAGCATGTCCTCGCTGTCCATTGGCTCGGCGGGACACACCCGCGACTGCCCCTCCACGAGGTCGTGCCACCAGATGTCCCGACCTTCCTGCATGGACCCTTCGAACTTCTCGCCGATCCGTTGTACCACCACCACCTTCTGCACCGTGGGCGTCCCCTCCAGCGCCTCGTCCGTGTTCTGCTTGAGGGGTACGATGCCTCCCCGCCGGTATCCGCCGTCCGCCGTAATGACCACAGTGCCCTCGCAGTCGTTGATCCTGTCTCGCAGCGACTCGGGGCTGAACCCGCCGAAGACGATGCTGTGGGGCGCGCCGATGCGGGCGCAGGCTAGCATGGCGATAGCAAGTTCAGGGATCATCGGCATATACATCGTCACCCTATCCCCCTTCTTCACTCCCAGGCTCTTAAGCCCGTTGGCGAAACGGCACACCTCTCGGTGCAGGTCCGCGTATGTGTACACCTGCCAGTCCCCCGGCTCCCCCTCCCAGACGATGGCCGCCTTGTTCTTGCGGGGCCCGTTCAGGTGACGGTCCAGGCAGTTGTAGGAGATGTTCGTCTTCCCGCCGATGAACCACTGGGCAAAGGGTGGGTCCCACTGCAGCACCTTGTCCCACTTCTCGAACCAGTCGAGCTCCTCGGCCCAGCTCTCCCAGAACCTTTCGTAGTCAGCGTCGGCCCGTTCGTAGACTTCCGGGTCGCTGACGTTCGCCTGGTCAATGAACTCCTGGGACGGCGGAAAGCGGCGCTCTTCGCTGAGTAGGGCTTCGATGCTGGGGCTGATTTCGGCCATGGGAAACCTCCGGCGTTAGATGGACTTGCAGAATTATTAACACAAAGCCCCCTGGTAGTAAACACGAACCACCTGCGGTGGTATCATGCACCCTGAAACCTCAAGTATTACGCTAAAAACAGGAGCATTGCATGATAACCGTCAATCCCTCTCCCTCGCCCATAGATCCGGCTTTGGTAGACGCTTACAAGAAGCTCGCCCCCGCCACCCTCGGCCATATCCTGGAAACGGCAATGGAGTCCGCCATCCAGCCCGTCTACAGGCCCATTAAGCTGGTGGGGACGGCGATCACCGTCCAGACATACCCGCAGATAACCTCCGCCGTCGCCGAGGCATTGAAGATCGCCCGGCCCGGCGATGTCCTCGTCATCGCCCGCGGTGACGAGTATCGACACGCCACCACCGGCGAAATCGGGTGTCTCGGATATATGGAGGTGGGCATCGCCGGCATGGTCACGGACGGCCCCATCGCCGACCGGGTCGCCATCGAGCGGATGCAGTTCCCCGTCTTCTCCCGCGGCGCCGTGGCCATGACCGGCAAAACCGGCGGCTGGGGCATCGAGTGGGGCGGGGTCAACGTGCCGGTCAACGTGGGAGGCGTGGTCGTCAAACCCGGCGACATGGTCTTCGGTGATGACGACGGCGTCCTCGTAGCCTCCCCACAGGAAGCCCGACAGCACCTCGCCTTCGTGCAGGAAAAAGAGGCTTGGGAGGAATGGGTCCGCGGCGAAATCGCAAAGGGTCGGACCATTTCCCAGTGCCGCGCCGAACGCCCCGACCCCATGACGAAGGTCACCATCGGCACCATCAACCGTTGACCGCTTGGGAGCCTCTTTCGCGCGGTAAGGGGGAAAGTGGGAGGCTTGCGCGTAACCCATTTGGGGATGACGGCGACAAGGACAGCCAATCCCGAGATATACGTTTGGCAAAACGTACAGGAAGGGAAAGAAGATAGCTCTATGGGAGAGACTTTTGCAAAGTGGGACGCAGCAGATTCTCTGAAGACTGAAGAGGACGCCCTGTACAAAGCCCAGTCTGAGGGTAAGCTGCCCGGTTTTTCCATTGTGTTGCGAATCATAAAGACTCTCGGATTTGAGCTGATGCTGAAGCGTAGAGTGAGGGTGGAGGAAGAGGAACCCGTTTCTGCCTGAAGGAAAGATCCACTCGCCACGGCATTTGCGCTTCTACCCGTAGGTCCTGACCGCAAGACCCTTTCCCCCTTCTTCTCCGCTCCCCGGATGACGTCCCAGCCCCGGGGCTGGTAGAATTGAGGTTCATCCCCTAAGCTGCACACACTCGCCAACGCAAGAAATGGACATCTCAAACCCAGCCCTTTTAGTCATCCTGGCCACCCTGGTGCTGACGGCGCTCATGCTCGCCGTCTCCCACTTCGTGGTCCCGCGCTACCTCCTCGGCTTCCTCCAGTGGATGGACGACATCATCCCCGCCGACCAGTCCAGCTTCGTCAAGCCCATAGCCCGCTTCGTCGAGATGGTCCTCGGCCTCATGATCGTGACCGCCGCCGCCTTTACCGTCGCCAGCCAGCTTGGCGCCGACATGAGCGGCGTGCTGGACAATGCCGAAACGGGCGGCGCCGCGGTGGGCCGGTGGCTTCTGGGCAGAACCCTCACTGTCAGCATCATCGTCATTGTCGCCTTCCTTGGCATCCGCTTCGTCAGCCGTATCACCTCCCCCATCATTGAGCAATACCTCTCCCACCGCGCCCACGAGGACAAGGAATCGGACGAGGTACAACGTCGAACGAAGACCCTTCAGAATGTTATCTCCAACACCCTCTCCACCATTATCTTCGCCATGGCCTTCTTCATGGTGCTGTCGGAGCTGGGCGTCAACATCACGCCCATCCTGGCTGGGGCCGGCGTGGCCGGCATCGCCATTGGATTCGGTGCACAGAACATCATCAAGGACATTTTCGCCGGCGTGTTCATCATGCTGGAAGACCAGTTCCGAGTTGGTGATGTGGCCGAATTAGCGGGAGTCGTCGGAACGGTGGAGGATATCAACCTTCGGCGCACCACCCTTCGCGACTTCCACATGAACCAGCACATCATCCCAAACGGCGAAATCGGCATAGCCAGCAACTTCACCAAGGAGAAGTCCCGGGTAAATCTGGATATCGAAGTCGCATATAAGGAAGATCTGGACCGGGTGATGGAGATCATCACCCGCGTGGGTGCGGAGATTTCCGACGACCCTGAATGGCAGCCTGTGATAACGGACTCGCTGAAGGCAGTTCGGGTACAGAATTTCGGGGCTTCCGGAATTGCGATAAAGGTCATGGGTGAGACCGTGCCGATGCAGCAGTGGGCCGTCGCCGGCGAATTCCGACGGCGCATCAAGCGCGTTTTCGATGACGAGGGCATCGAAATCCCCTTCCCCCACATGACAGTTTACTGGGGCCCGGGAGAGAACCCCTCCTACCCGGCAGCCGTCACTCGAAACCAAACGGCAGCCCCGGCAGTCCCCAAGCCCGAAGACACCTCCCCTCGAAACTCGGCTGGCCCCGGCGACGGAGATGGCGTTGGCGAGTGATTCAGGCTCCATGCAAGACTTCATCCGCGCCCTTCTTTCGTCTGAGCGGCCCGATCCCTTCGAGCTACTGACCCGCATACCCATCGACCCCTACCACCACGTGGCCGACGTGGGCTGTGGTCCCGGCTATTTTTCCCTGCCGCTGGCCAAGTATCTTTCCCACGGCCGCCTCTACGCCGTCGACGTGGACGATGAAATGCTGGACGCCCTCAAACGTCGCGTCGACGCCGTCCCTCTCGGCAACGTGGAGGCAATCAAGTCCGACGGCGTGGATCTGGGCCTCACCACCAGCTCGCTGGATGGGATGCTTCTGGCCTACGTGGTCCACCACCCGGACGACCGCGCCGCCTTCCTGAAGACCGCAGTTGAAGCCCTCAAGCCCGCCGGGTGGTGCTGCATCCTCGAATGGCATCGAGTCGAGACGGAGCACGGCCCGCCCCTGGAAAACCGAATTGACCTGGAAGAGATGGTAGATTTGGCCAGGAAGGCCGGACTATCTTTGCAGCGGCGGTGGGAATTGCCCGGCTCCCAGTACATGCTCCTGCTGAAGAGGCGGCCGTGAATTTCCATGCTGACTAAGCGCATCATCCCCTGCCTGGACGTTAAGGCGGGCCGTGTGGTAAAGGGCGTGAAGTTCCTGGACCACGTGGACGCCGGAGACCCCGTGGCTCTTGCCGCCTTCTACGACGCCGAGGGCGCCGACGAGCTGGTCTTCTACGACATCACCGCCTCCGCCGAGGGTCGAAGCATCATGCTGAACGTGGTCTCCCGCACCGCCGACCAGGTCTTCATTCCCCTAACGGTCGGCGGGGGGCTCCGCACCGTTGAGGACATGCGCCTCATGCTGAAGGCGGGCGCAGACAAGGTCTCCATCAACACCGCTGCCGTGGAGAACCCCCGCCTGATCTCCGACGGCGCATGGGCATTCGGAAGCCAGTGCATAGTCCTGGGCCTGGACGCCCTTCGTGTCCCCGGAAGCTCCCCTCCACGCTGGAAAGTCCGCGTCCGTACCGGCCACGACGGCGGGGACGACGCGGGCCTGGACGCCATCGAGTGGGCCGTCCGCGCCACCGAGCTGGGCGCCGGCGAAATCGTCGTCAACAGCATGGACAGCGACGGCACACGAGGGGGCTACGACCTGGAACTCAACCGCGCCATCTCCCAGGCGGCCTCCGTGCCCGTCGTCGCCAGCGGCGGCGCCGGCACCCCGGGGCATCTCTACGACGCCATCCACGAGGGCAAGGCCGACGCGGTCCTTGCCGCCAGCATATTTCATTTCGGCGAGTACTCCATCGCTCACGTCAAGGAGTACTTGGCCGAACGCGGTGTCCCCATACGACCGGTTACTACGTGATACTTCTGACGTAAGGAGAGCATATTGGCCAAGATAAAGGCCGTCGTTTTCGACATGTATGAGACCCTGGTCTCCAATCCCATTGAGGGCTGGATGGACGTTTTCGAGGGCGTCTGCCGCTCCCAGAATCTGCCCATCGATCACCACACCCTCTACGAGGAGTGGAAGGCCCTCGAAGTCCAGTTTCGAAAGGAGCGGCTGAACATGAAAGACCCCTACAACAGCCCGCCCTTTAAAAGCTACGAGGAGGCCTGGCGCGACTGCTTCGCCGCGGTCTTCGCCCATCGTGGCCTGGACGGCGACGCTTTCCTCGCCGGCAGGGAGTCCATCATCTCCATGGGGCGCCGAGACGCCTACCCCGAAGTCGCCGAAACCATTGCCACCCTGCAGAGTCGCTGGGCCACCGCCATCTTGTCCAACGCCGACGACGATTATCTGCTTCCCCAACTCCAGCGCATCAGCCTCACCTTTCCCGTCGTCCTCTCCTCGGAGACGGTTCGCGCCTACAAGCCCCACCCGCTCCCCTTCCTCCGCGTTCTGGAGGCCCTCAACGTTGAACCCCAGGAGGCAGTCTACGTGGGTGACAACCCCTTCGACGACGTTCTTGGCGCCAGGGGAGTGGGCATGAACGCCGTGTGGATCAACCGCGACGGCAAGAGCATAGAGAAAGGCCAACCCCAGCCTGATCACCAGATAACCAGCCTGGCCCAGCTTCCAGCAATACTGGAAAACTGGGCTTAGAGATCCAATAACCCATTCGGAGGCAATCAATTGACGCTCAAACTAGACAAGCAGGGGCTCATCCCCGCCATAGCCCAGGATATAAACACGGGCAAGGTGCTCATGCTCGGTTACATGAACCCCGGCTCCCTCAAGCGCACTGTCGACGGCGTCCAGGTCTGGTTCTACAGCCGTAGCCGGGAGGACCTGTGGCACAAGGGAGAGGTCTCCGGCAACTACCTGAATCTGCGCGAGGCATGGGTGGACTGCGACGGCGATACCCTGCTGCTGAAGGTGGTCCCCGACGGTCCGGCCTGCCACACCCAAAACGAGTCGTGCTTCTTCACTCCTCTGGAAGGCGTGCCGGAACCGGCCGAATTCACCCGCTCCGATCCCGGCTCCGGCGTCCTGGACGAGCTATACGCCGTCATCCAGGACAGGAAGCAGCAAATGCCGGAAGGCAGCTACACCGCGAAGCTTCTCTCCGAAGGGATCGGCCGGGTGGCCCAGAAGGTCACTGAAGAGGCGGGTGAGACGGCCATTGCCGCCGCCCAGGGTAACGTGGAGAACCTGCCTGAAGAGGTCGCCGATCTGCTCTACCATACCCTCTTGCTGATGGCCGCCTCCGACGTGAAGCCCCAGCAGGTGTGGGACGTGCTCCAGAAACGACGGAGCTAGCCGGTTCCCCTATACTTCTTCCCTCTCCGATGGGGGAAGGTCAGGATTAGGAGACACCCCGTTACCGGCAACGCTTACACCCGTCGCTGGCTCTAACTGCCGTCCTTCGTCCGCTTCCAGCGCGGCGTTCATCGCTTCGATCGCCACTTCAATCTGGTCGTCGTCTGGCCGACGCGTCGTCAACCGTTGCAGCGCCATCCCGGGCGCCGACAGGATGGTGGAGATGGGGTTGCCCTGGCGCAGACCGGCGAACCGGATGACCTCGTAGCTGGCGCCCGCAATCACGGGAATCAGCAGAATCCGGGATAGAATCGCCCACTGGATGTCGGGCCGCCCCAGCAGGGAAAAGATGAATATGGCCACCACCGCAACAGTGAGCAGAAACGCCGTACCGCAGCGGGGGTGGGCCGTCGAGAAGGGCCGGATGTTGTCCACCTTCAGCGGCAGCCCCCGTTCGTAGGCGTGGATGGTCATGTGCTCCGCACCGTGATAGGCGAAAACTCGCTTGATGTCCTTCATCAATCCAATCAAAGCGATGTATCCAACTAGCAGACCCAGCCGTAGCAGCCCCTCCACCATGTTGCTGATAAAGTCGCCCAGCGCACCGGGGGCGATCCAGATGTCCAGCGAACGGGCGGCGAAGAGGGGCATCAGGAAGAAAATGCCGACGCCTATCAGCAGCGATAGCCCCAGCGAAAGGAACAGCACCCAGCCGCCAAGCTCCTTCTGCTCTCCCTCCGTCTGGTCCTCCACGGCGATGTTCGCCGACCGGCTCAGCACCTTCATCCCCAGCACCAGCGTCTCCGCCAGCACAACCACGCCGCGCAGCAGGGGGATGCTCCGCAGCTTGCCCGTGTAGAACGTACTCAGGGGCTCGGCGGTGCTGTAGATGGACCCATCCAGGCGTCGCACCGCCAGGCTGAAGAACCGCTGACCGCGGATCATCACGCCTTCAATGACGGCCTGTCCGCCGTAAACGTGTCGCGGCTCAGCCAAGGTCCAACTCGCGGTTAACCAAAGAGCGGGTACCGACTTGGGAAAGGGCCGGCAGCGTGAAGCTAGGCCTTGAGGCCAAACCGACGTCGGAGCCGCTCAACGCGACCCTCCGTGTCCACGATGCGCTGCTCGCCCGTGTAGAAGGGGTGGCATTTGTTGCAAAGCTCCACCCTCAGCGTCCGCTTGGTGGCACCGGTGGTGAACACGTTCCCGCAGGAGCAGGTGACCACCGTGTCTCGGTAGAAGGTGGGGTGAATATCTTTCTTCATCTGTTTGCCCTATGCAACTTCGAGGGGATAGACGCTGGCTCGGCGCTTGCCCTTGGAGGCCCATTCGAACTTGACGGCGCCGTCGATGAGGGAGAAGAGGGTGTGGTCCTTGCCCATTCCCACGTTGCGACCCGGCATAATCTTGGTGCCGCGCTGGCGCATGATGATGTTGCCGGCGATGACCCTTTCGCCGCCGAACTTCTTGACGCCCAAACGCTGGCCCGGGCTGTTCCGGCCGTTGCGGGAGCTTCCTCCCGCCTTCTTATGAGCCATCGGTATCCTCCTGGTACTGGGCTAATTCGACAATCTGCAGTCTCGTGTAGGGCTGACGGTGCCCCCGCATCCTTCGATAGCGAGTCTTAGACTTGTACTTGAACACCCGGATCTTCTTGTCCCGGTACTGCTCCTGCACGTGGGCAATGACCTTTACGCCGTTGAGGAGGGGCCTGCCGATGCTGACTTCGCCGTCTTTGCTGAAGGCGAGCACCTCGTCAAGCTCAATCTCCGCGCCGGGTTCCACGGCCAGCTTGTCCACGTCTATGACGTCGCCGGGCGAGACCCGGTACTGTTTGCCGCCAGTTTTGAAAATTGCGTATTCCATAACCTATAAATTTTATGTTGGGCAGCTTGCGGGTGTCAATGGCATGGGGGATGGATGTGCAAATGGTCAATGATATAGTCTGTGGGTAAGGGTGTCGCTCATCTGGATCGGATAGACCATTCCCTGGATGCCATGCTACGATTCAATCGCAAACAAACGAAAGAAATTGGAGGATGTCTTGGGCGTGAGGATAGTAAGCTGGAACATCGCGAAGATGCACGAGCCGTGGCGGCAGCTGCTGAACATGGACGTGGACGTTGCATTGCTTCAAGAGGCGGGAATGCCCCCTGAAGATGTTGCCGGCAAAGTGGACACCGGCCCGGCTGAACATTGGGACTCCCACCATTGGAATTCCCGCTGGTACGAAGGGCGTTTCAAGAATCTGCTAGAACGATGGCCAAAAGTGGTAAAACTGTCGGACCGCGTCGAAATCGAATGGTTCAAGCAGGTGAGTCCCATTAGCCAGGTGAACCAGGACGAGCTGGCCGTTAGCGGAATAGGCACCATCGCCGCTGCGCGGGTCCTCTCTCGTGAAGTCTCACCCTTCATAGTTGTGTCGATGTATGCTCGCTGGTTGTCTCCACACCCCTCCGTCGACAGCAACTGGATTATTTCTGATGCTTCCGCCCATCGCATAATCTCCGACCTTTCAATGTTTATTGGAAGGGAGAATGGTCACCGCATCCTGGCTTCTGGAGACCTGAACCTTCTATATGGAACTGCTGAGGGCAGAAATGAATATTGGGCCCAGCGTTACGCAACGGTATTCGATCGAATGGAGACGATAGGGCTCCCACTCGTTGGCCCCCGCGCTCCACATGGACAGCAGGCAGACCCGTGGCCAAGTGAATTACCATCCGACAGCAGGAATGTTCCAACGTTCCGCTCAATACGCAATCCACCGACTAGGCAATTGGACTTCGTCTTCGCTTCCAAGGAGATGGTGGATAACGTGCGAGTCAAAGCACTTAACGGACCAGAAGAATGGGGACCCAGCGACCACTGTAGAGTTCTGATAGAAGTGATTGGATAGCTGGCTGGAGCCAACCCACCCCTCCAAGGAGCGCCCCCAATGGAAATCGGCCAAACCCTCTACGTCACCGAAAGAAAACCCTGGCGGGAGTGGCTGGCGGCCAATTTCGATACCGCCAGGGAAATCTGGCTCGTCTATCCCAACAAGGTCTCCGGCGAACCCCGCATCCTCTACAACGACGCCGTCGAAGAAGCCCTCTGCTTTGGCTGGATTGATAGCATCATCAAGAAGCTCGACCCCCTCCGCGCCGTCCAGCGATTCACCCCCAGAAACCCCAAGAGCGGCTACTCCCAGCAGAACAAGGAGCGACTCCGCTGGCTCGCCGACCATGCCCAACTGCACCCCTCCGTCCTGGAATCTGTACAGGATATCCTGACCGAAGAGTTCGTCTTCCCCCAGGACATCCTCGACGCCATCCGCGCCAACAAATCCGCCTGGAAGCGCTATCAGACCTTCTCACCTGCCTACCAGCGCATCCGTGTCGCATACATCGACATCGCCAGGTCCCGCCCGGAGGTCTTCGACAGCCGCCTCAAGAACTTCCTGAAGGCCACCGAAAAGGGCAAGCAGATAGGCTACGGCGGCATAGACAAGTACTTCTAGCCCTACGATTCCCCTCGCTGCTACTTTCCCGTTCAATCCACCCTTTCTTGACCCTTTGCATGGCCAATTCTATAATTGGTCGCCTATGCCTCATCCACACACCACGCATTCTCTGAACGTCGAGCCGTGGGCTCGCGCCCTTATTGCCACAACCTATGCCTCATCAGCGTCACCGGCCAGCAGGCATCTGCGATGCCGATGACCTCGACGCAACTAATCGAAGACCTTGGCGGAGTCCAGTCGGAAGCTCTGGAGGAACTCCGAGGCCTGACCACCGAGGAGTCGCTTGAGGAATGGCGGGTCCGTTTCCTGGGACGCCGGGGCCGGCTCACCACCGTTCTGCGCACCCTGGGCTCCCTTCCTGCCGAAGACCGCCGCGCCGCCGGACAGGAAGCCAACCGCACGAAGACCCTGCTGGAAAAGGAACTCGATGATGCGCAGCGACGCCTGAGGGAAGGCCGCTTCGCCCTACTTGCCGAGCAGGAGCAGATAGACGTCACCAGGCCGGGCCGCCCCGCGCCTGTGGGCCGATACCATCCCCTGACTCAGATCATCAGGGAGATGTGCGACGCCTTCGCCTCCATGGGCTTCCAGGTGGTGGAAGGCCCGGAGGTTGAGTGGGACCACTACAACTTCGAAATGCTGAACATCCCCTCGGACCATCCAGCAAGGGACATGTTCAACACCCTCTGGATTGATCACAAGGACGCGCAAGGACGCCAGTCCATGCTCCTGCGCACTCACACCTCTCCCATGCAGGCCCGCACCATGGAACAGACCGATCCGCCGGTGCGGGTGGTGGTTCCTGGCAAGGTCTATCGATATGAGGCCACCGACGCCACCCACGAATGGCACTTCCACCAGATTGAGGGCCTCGCGGTGGACAAGGGCATAACCATGGCCCACCTGAAGGGCACCCTTTACGAGTTCGCCCGCCGTGTCTTTGGCCCGGAACGAAAGGTGCGCTTCCGCTGCGACTACTTCCCCTTCGTCGAGCCCGGCGTGGACATGTCCATCGACTGCTTCGCCTGCGACGGTCAGGGGACGTCCAGCGGCAAGGGGTGCACCGTCTGCCGCGAGGCCGGCTGGATAGAGATCCTCGGCGCCGGCATGGTGCACCCGAAGGTCCTTGCCGGCGTGGGCTATGATCCGGCGGTCTACACCGGCTTCGCCTTCGGCATCGGCCCCGATAGGGTGGCGATGCTGAAGTACGGTATCGAAGACATCCGCCTCTTCTACTCCAATGACCTCCGCTTCCTCGGCCAGTTCTAAGGAGCACGTGGCGATAATACTATGAAAATCCCTATCTCCTGGCTGAAGGAACTCGTCGACTTGGACATGTCCGCCGAAGACCTCGCCCACGGCCTGACTATGGCCGGTCTCGAAGTGGGAGACGTCATCACCGTCGGCGGCTGGGACAACTGCTCCGTCGGCTTCGTTGAGAAGGTGGAGCAGCACCCGAACGCTGACAGGCTGTCCCTATGCACCGTTAACGTGGGAGAAGAAGCGCCCCACCAGGTTGTCTGCGGCGCTCCCAACGTGGCCCAGGGACAGAAAATCGCCTTCGCCCAGGTGGGCGCCCGTCTCGTTGACGCACGCAACGGCAAGCTCTCAACCCTGAAGCCCGCCAAGATCCGCGGGGTTGTTTCCCGCGGCATGGTCTGCTCCGAACGTGAACTGGGACTGGGCGACGATCACGACGGTATACTGGTCCTCCCGCCGGATGCTCCCGTGGGCATGGCCCTCGACGACTATCTCGGCGACACCATTCTGGACCTGGAACCCACCCCCAACCGCTCCGACTGGCTATCAGTCCTCGGCGTGGCCTACGAGGTCGCGGCCCTGACGGGGTCCCGGGTCCGTGAACCGGATATGCTCTACATGGAAGAGGGTCAGGAGATTCGAAACCTCCTTTCCGTGAACATCCAGGACGCCGATCTCTGCCCCCGCTACACCGCCAGCCTCATCCGCGGCATCCGCGTCGGCCCCTCCCCCCGATGGCTGCAGCAGCGGCTGGAGCAGTGCGACGTTCGCCCCATCAACAACGTTGTGGACGTGACCAACTATGTGATGCTGGAGTACGGCCAGCCCCTCCACGCCTTTGACTACGAGACGCTTCTGCGCCAGCGGATCCACGTTCGACGCGCCTACACCGGCGAGACCATGACCACCCTGGACGAAATAGAAATCCCCTTGGGCTCCGACCACCTGGTCATCGCCGACGACCGGGACGCGCGGGCCCTGGGCGGAATCATCGGCGGCCTCGACAGCGGCATCACCGACGGTACCACAGATGTTGTCCTGGAGTCCGCCAGCTTCGACCCCTCGAATAACCGCCGTAGCGCCCATGACTTCAACCTGCGCACGGAGGCCACCGTCCGCTTCGAAAAAGGCCTCCGTCCAGGCCTGCCACCCCTCGCCCTCCGTCGTGCCACCCAGCTCATCCAGCAGGTGGCCGGCGGCACCGTGGCCCGGGGCATTATCGACGTCTATCCCGATAGGGAGGAGCCCCGTCCCATGCTCCTGACCACCGCCCGTATGAAGCAGGTCCTGGGCATGGAGCACGGAATGGAGCAAGCGACGTCCGTCCTAACCTCCCTGGGCTTCCAGGTGTCGGAGAGCGGCGAGTCCCTGAGCGTCACCGCTCCACCGTGGCGCAGCGACATAACCATCGAAGACGATCTGGTGGAGGAGGTAGCCCGCATCGTCGGATACGACGCCATTCCCACCGAGATGCTCTCAACCGCCATACCCCATCACGAAGGCCAGGAACTTCGCGCCTTGCGCGAGAGGGTACGCGATCTGCTGGTGCGGCAGGGCCTCCAGGAGACAATCAGTTATTCCGCCGTGGGGCTGGACCTGCTGCGCAAGGCCAGAATCGCGCAGGACGACGATGGTTTGCTTGCCGTGTCCAACCCCATGAGTCGCGAGTTCAAGTATATGCGGCCCACCCTCCGCGCCAGCCTTATGAACACCCTCTCCTACAACGTGGCTCGGGACGCGCGAGCGGTCGCCATCTTTGAAATCGGCCGCGCCTACCTGCGGCAGGACGCAGACCTCCCCGGGGAACCGGAGATTGCCGCCGGCCTTCTCCACGGCCAGCGAACGGGCGAAGGTTGGCTCTCCGACCAGGGGAGCTACGATTTCTACGATGCCAAGGGCATTGTCGAGGCCCTTCTTCGTCATCTGGGCGCGGAGGGAGAATTTCGGCCCCACGCAGACGATTTTCTCCACCCCGGCAAGGCGGCCTCCGTCTCCGTCAATGGCGCCGTCGTAGGCTCCGTTGGAGAGGTTCACCCACTGACGACGGAAGCCTTCGAGGTGGAAGGCGCCGTAGTCTTCTTTGAAATCAACGTTAGCAGCCTGTTCGAGGCCATGCCTCGGGCGCGGCAATCTGTGAAGCCCCTGGCCCGCTACCCAGCCTCCCTTCGGGACATTTCCATCCTCGTGGACTGCAGCGTGCCTGCCGGCCGCATCCAGCAGATGATCGACAGTCAGCCCCTGGTGGAGCGTGCCGTTCTATTCGACGTCTACGATGGGGACGAAGCTCCTCAGGGCAAGGTCTCCCTGGGCTACCGCATCCATTTCCGCGCCCCTAATCGCACCCTTTCGGCGCGAGACGTTAACCGCAGCCTGACGCGTCTGCTCTCCATCCTGGAAAGGGAAGTGGGCGCCGTTCAGCGGGGCACCGGAGGAGAAGCCGCCCAATGATGGACCATAAACACGAACACGGCCACGGCAAGCGCCACCACGGAGGCCGGCGGGGCCACTACCACGCCGACATGCTCAGCGTTGAGGAGGCCTTCGACCGAATCATCGCCGCCTTCACCCC
The DNA here is from genome assembly GCA_964418665.1 of uncultured Dehalococcoidia bacterium. Taxonomy (GTDB): domain Bacteria; phylum Chloroflexota; class Dehalococcoidia; order Lucifugimonadales; genus JAPULR01. The sequence goes on from CAYQLZ010000002.1 coordinate 101,583, forward strand.
CCTTGAACCCGAGATTATGCCCATCCTTGATGCCCTTGGCCAGACCCTTGCAGTGGACGTATTCTCGCCGTTGAACATACCCCCTTCCAACAACTCCGCAATGGATGGTTACGCCCTCCGCCACGAGGACCTGCAAGGCGCGTCCCCCGAAAATCCCGTTATCCTGCGGGTGATCGGGCTGATAGCCGCGGGACAGATTCCCGACCGCGCCGTGGAACCTGGAACGTCGTTGCGCATCATGACGGGCGCGCCAACCCCCGAAGGCTGCGATACCATTGTGCCCTTCGAGGAGACCGACGAGGTGGAGCGGAAGGGCCGCGGCGACTCCATGGACGAGATTGGCATCCTTGTAGACCAGCCCTTGGGGATGCACGTCCGCCCCGCCGGCGAAGACGTGAAGGCCGGGGAAAGAGTGCTGGAGCGCGGCGCTCCCCTAAGACCTTCAGAGATTGGCGTGCTGGCCTCCCTCGGCATCGAAAAGGTATCCGTCATACGCCGTCCTAAGGTGGCCATCCTCGCCACCGGCGACGAGCTGCAGGAGCCCGGAGAAGCCGCCCAGCCGGGACGCATCTATGACAGCAACAGCTACAGCCTGGCCGCTTCCGTGCAGCGCTACGGCGGCGTTCCCAAGATGCTGGGCATCGCCCGCGACAATCTGGAGGATATGCACCGCAAGCTGAACGAAGGACTGACGGCGGACATGCTGCTCTCTTCCGCCGGCGTGTCCAAGGGCGACTACGACATTGTGAAGGACGTGCTTGCCGAACGGGGCCAGGTGGACTTCTGGTCGGTGCGGATGCGCCCCGCCAAGCCCCTCGCCTGGGGCATGCTCCGGGGCGAAGGTGACCGATTGGTGCCTCATCTGGGGCTGCCGGGCAACCCCGTCAGCGCCATGGTCGCCTTCGAGGAGTTCGCCCGTCCGGCCATTCTCAGGATGTTGGGCCGAACGGACCTGGCGAAGCCCACTGTCCGCGCCGAGCTTAAAGGACCGATAATCAACTTCGATGGCCGTCGCGTCTTCGCCCGCGTTCGCGTGACCCGATGCGACGGCAGATTCTACGCCACGCCCACGGGCCCTCAGGGGTCAAACATCCTGACCTCCATGGCGCGGGCCAACGGGCTGGCCATCTGTCCGGAAGACCTGCCCCGCATGGAAGAGGGCCAGGTTGTGGACGTGAAAATGCTGGACTGGAATGAAGAGGTAGGAGGGTGAGATGGTACAGAAGGTAGCCAGGCAGGACCGCCCTGCACACCATATTTCCAAGGCCTATTACGTAATCGATCCGAAGATGGCGGAGGCCCAGCAGCGCGACATGTCGACCCTGCTGTTGAGTCGCCGCTGCCCCGACTGCGTAGACCGGGTAATGAACGAGAAGAAACCGCCCACGGTGAGAAAGCAGATCCGGGACATGTCCCGGTGCTGCGCCCAGGGTGACGACTTCATCTCGCCGAACCTCCCCCTAAAAGAGATTGTGTTCCGTCTGCTGCTCAAGAACTCCAACAAGGCCACCAGCCTGCGGGACCTCCACTGGGACGTTACCGAGGAGTATGCGGCTCCAACCCATCCGATGAACCTGTCCATGGAGGTCATGAAACGGATCCTGGATTCCGATAACTTCTACTGCTTCAAGGAGACTACCAGCAAAGCCCGGGAACGCTCCCGGAAGAGGACTCGGCGCAAGTCAAAGTGACCTCAATCCGGCTCTCCCTGCCGTAGACGAAGATGATTCGGAGTCTTAGACCATCGTTGTATGCGGGCGGCCCTGAATTCTCCGGTGCGCCTGCCGTCACCGGGCGAAATCGGCGATGATTCTCCTCCACGCGGGCCACGAGCATCTGCCCCTGGCGGGCAACCTCGTCGATTTCCTTCGCTATTGGGATACTGCCCCATACATCGTCATTCCCCTAGTCTTGGCTGCATCCCTGTACCTGATGGGACGCTGGCGACTCGGCCGTCGTTCCAGGTACGCGCCCCCCCGCAAGTCCCGCGACCTCCTCTATTTCGCGGGTCTGGTGGCCCTCGTACTGTCCCTCCTCTCTCCCATTGACGCCTATGCGGGGGACCTCTTCTTCATGCACATGGTGCAGCACATTCTCCTGGTGATGGCCGCACCCGTTCTGCTCCAGCTGTCCAACCCCATGTCCAGGTTGCTGTGGGCCCTTCCCAGGGGCGTCCGACTGCGAATCGGCGGCATGTTAAACAGCGCCGGCGTCCTCCGTCTCGTCATCCAGGGAGTCACGGCACCCATCCTAGCCTGGCTGTTATTCGTCGTCACCATCTGGGTGTGGCACATGCCGGTCCCCTACAACGCTGCCCTCGCCTCAGAGGGTCTCCACCTGCTTGAGCATCTCACCATGTTCGTAGCCGCCCTCATCTTCTGGTGGCCCGTCATTGGCCCCGCCCCTGTCCGCTCCCGCATGCCCCATCCCCTCCGATTCCTCTACCTCTTCCTTGCCCTCTTCCAGAACATTCTCCTTGGGGCCATCCTCACCTTCGCCTCCGGCCCGGTCTACTCCTACTACGACAGCACACCCGCCCACTGGGGCATCGACGGCGCCCGCGACCAGCAGCTTGGCGGCGTTCTCATGTGGATCCCGGGCACAATGATGTACTTCATCGTCCTCGCCCTGCTGTTCTTTGCCTGGCTGGAGAATGAAGAGCGTCGAGCCAAACAGCTTCAGCAGATGGAAGAGGCGCGACGCCGCCATCTGGCCGAATTGAACAGGAGCCGTCCCTAGACGAGCCTACGCATGCAGACTGAGTCGGCGTAAAATGATCCATCACACCCCCGAACTGGGCGTACCTCTCCTGCTCCACCGGCCCCTTTTGCTTATTGACTAAGACTTGGCCTGTTGGTACAGTAGTTAGTGAAATTTTTTACACACTGATTTCAGCCCCAACTCCCCTTTGAAGATAGATAGCAGATAATGTTGCCACAGAGGCTACTGTCCAGCCGCTGGACCCTTGTCCTTGGCTTGTTGTCCCTGGTTATCCTGCTTATTGCCTGTACTCCGGACCATCCCCAGTCCACCTTTGAAGCCGCGGGCCCAGTAGCAAAGAACCAGCTGAATCTCTTCTGGATCCTCTTCTGGGCCTCCCTGGGCATCTTCATCGTCGTTGTTGGCGCGCT
>CAYQLZ010000002.1:104723-151112 GCA_964418665.1 uncultured Dehalococcoidia bacterium
ACAAGCTCCCCGTTCAGACCCACGGCAACCGTAATCTGGAGATCGCCTGGACCATCGCCCCCTCTTTGCTGCTTGTCGCCCTTGCCGTCATGACGGTCCAGACTCTGTTCGAACTGGAATCCCCCAGCGAGTCCGACCCCGTGCAGGTGGAGGTCATCGCCCATCAGTGGTGGTTTGAATTCGTCTATCCCGAATACGGCGTCACCACGGCCAACGAGGTCCACGTGCCCGTGGGCCGTGACGTGGCTTTCAAGGTGGACTCCGTGGACGTAATCCACAGCTTCTGGGTGCCCAAGCTTGCGGGCAAGATGGACATCATCCCCAATGTTACCAACAACACCTGGTTCCATGCCTCGGAGCCGGGCGTCTACTTTGGCCAGTGCGCGGAATTCTGCGGCATCGCCCACGCCTTCATGAAGTTCCGCGTAATTGCCCAGCCGGAGGATGAGTGGATGCAGTGGTTGGGCAGGCAACAGGCCCCGGCGATCTTCCCAACGGAAGGCCTGGCCGCCGAAGGTTCCCTGGTCTTCAACACCAAGGGCTGCATCACCTGCCACACCGTGGCGGGGGCCGACGCCCCGGCTATGCGGGACTCCAGGACCGCTTCGTTCATGGACGGGCAGAACCTGGTGCACGCTCCCAACCTGGCCCACTTTGGCAGTCGCGGCAGCTTTGCCGGCTCCCTTCTCGATAATACAGACGAAAACCTCGCCGAGTGGCTGAGGGACCCCGAGGGCGTGAAGCCCGGCAACCGCATGGCCCGGCTGGCTGACGCCTTCAACGACCCCGACATGGCCCTGACCGAAAGCGACATCGAAGCTCTGGTGGCCTACTTGCAGAGTTTGGAGTGAGGATTACCCTTGGCGCGAATGTATAATGAAACTCCCCACGCGTCGGAATCGATTGACGCGCTGCTTTCCGGGGACCGGATCAATTTGGCAGGTGGCGTTCTATGGTAGCTGCTAACGAACTCATTGGCGGCGTTTTCGCCAAGCGTCCCGTGGCCACCACGGGCGTCATGTCGTGGATTACCACCATCGACCACAAGCGCATCGGTATCCTCTACGGCGTCACCGCCTTCATCTTCTTTATCCTCGGCGGCATCGAAGCCTTCCTCATGCGCCTCCAGTTGGCCTCCGCCGACTCAACCCTGGTGTCCCCGGAAGTCTTCAACCAGATGTTCACCATGCACGGCACCACCATGATCTTCCTGGTGGTCATGCCCATGGGCGCCGCCTTCTTCAACTTCGTCATTCCGCTGATGATCGGCGCCCGGGACGTTGCCTTCCCCCGCCTCAACGCCTTCAGCTATTGGACGTTCCTCTTCGGCGCTATCCTGCTCAACGTGAGCTTCCTCACCGGCGGCGCCCCCAACGTGGGCTGGTTCGCCTATTCCCCACTTACGGACGAGACTTTCTCCGTCGGCTTCGGCGTCGACTACTGGGTCCTCGGACTCCAGGTGTTGGGCGTCTCCTCCCTGGCCGCCGCGTTCAACTTCATCGTCACTATCATCAACATGCGTGCCCCGGGCATGAGCATGATGAAGCTACCCGTCTTTGTCTGGATGACCCTCGTGGTGTCCTTCCTGCTCATCCTGGCATTCCCGGTAATCACCGTGGCCATCACCCTGCTGCTCTTCGACCGGCTCTTCGGCACCGCCTTCTTCGATGTTTCCGCCGGCGCCAGCCCTCTGCTCTGGCAGCACCTCTTCTGGGCCTTCGGACACCCGGAGGTTTACATCCTGATCCTTCCTGCCATGGGCATCGTGTCGGAAATTCTGCCCGTGTTCTCCAAGAAGCCCCTCTTCGGCTACACCGTGGTGGTATTCTCCGGCGTGCTCATCGGTTTCATGGGCTGGGGCGTCTGGAGCCACCACATGTTCACTGTGGGCCTGGGCCCCGTCGCCAACTCAGCCTTCGCCCTGCTGACCATGTTCATCGCCGTTCCGACGGGTATAAAGATATTCAACTGGATTGCAACCATGTGGGGCGGGTCCATCAAGTTCACCACCCCCATGTTATTCTCCATCGGCTTCATCGCCATGTTCATCATTGGCGGGCTCAGCGGCGTTATGCACGCCGTCGCCCCCTCGGACCTGCAACAGAGCGACACCTATTTCGTGGTCGCCCACCTTCACTATGTGCTCTTCGGCGGCAGCATCTTCGGCCTTTTTGCCGGTATCTACTACTGGTGGCCGAAGATCACCGGCAAGGCCTTGAGCGAACTCCTGGGCAAGGTGCACTTCTGGCTCTTCTTCATTGGTATGAACATCACCTTCTTCCCCATGCACTTCCTCGGCCTGGACGGAATGCCCCGCCGCATCGTCACCTACGCCGGAGACTCCGGTTGGGAGTTCTGGAACGCCTTCGCCACGGCCGGCGTCATCATCATTGGCCTCAGCATCGTCGCATTCATTCACAACGTCATCAACACCGCCCGTAACGGCAAGAAGGTCGGCGCCGACCCCTGGGACGCTCGGACACTGGAATGGTCCATCCCCTCGCCGCCGCCGGAGTACAACTTCGCAGAGATCCCGGTGGTCAAGGAAAGGGATGCTTTCTGGGACGAAAAGTACAGCCAGGGCCCCGATGGACGTCCCATCCCCAAGGTGCAGGGAGCGGCTGAGACGGCCGTGGAGGAGAAGGAACACAACATACACATGCCCACTCCCTCCTACTACCCCATCCTGCTTTCAATGGGAATTACCCTGATTGCAGGCGGCCTCGTCTCCCACCTATCCGTCAGCATCATTGGCGGAATCCTCTCCCTGTTTGCCATCTACAGCTGGTCCTTTGAACCGGCGACGGCTCCCGACGCGCCCGAGTCGACTACCAAAGAGGGGGCCTACTAACCTCCATGGCTGTCAACACGCACCCGCCCGAACATCACACCTCCACGGGCCTAAACCATCGCAAGCTCCTCATGTGGGCCTTCCTGGGGTCGGAGTGCCTCTTCTTCGGCTCCCTCATCGCCACCCACATGATCAACCGCAACAAGGCGGACCTGATACACGGCCTTTCTCCCTCCTGCATCCTGGACATACCCATAACCTCCGTGAGCACCTTCGTCCTCCTCATGAGCAGTGTGGCCATGGTGCTTGGAGTCGCCGCCGCCGAACGCGCCGACATGAAGCAGATGCGAATCTGGATCCTGGCCACGGCGCTCCTCGGCATCGTCTTTCTTCTCTTCCAGGTTTACGAGTTTATAGCCTTCGTCGATGAAGGTCTGACAATCGGTACAAACCTGTTTGGGTCCACGTTCTTCACCCTCACGGGATTCCACGGTGCCCACGTGACCATCGGAGTCATCTGGCTCCTCTCCCTGCTGGTTACCAGCTTCAAGCGGGGCGACCTGCTGGTGGGCAACCCCCTGAACGTGGACATCGCCGGGCTGTACTGGCACTTCGTAGACATCGTCTGGATCGTCATCTTCACCGTGGTCTATCTGGTGGGAGCCATTGGCCTGGACTGCACGGAGGTGGGTCTCTGATGAATGCCATGGAGCACGAACGCCACCCAGAGGAGAGGCCGCTCCCGCGCGTCTCCGTCTACCTCCTGGTCGGCTTCATTCTGACGGTTGTCACCGCCGTGGAAGTGTGGGCCTTCTACTGGCCCATTCCCGCCTGGCTGATCGTCACCAGCCTGATTATCCTTTCCGTGATGAAATTCTGGCTTGTGGTCGCCTTCTTCATGCACCTGCGGTACGACCACAAGATGTTCTCTTCCCTGTTTGTCCTGGGCCTCGTCCTGGCCATGGGATTCGTCATAGGACTGATCACCCTCTTCGACAACTTCGATATCGGCAACCCACCGCCCACAGAGGCGGCTCCGCCACCGCCTGAAGTGGTTGTCATTCCCGCCCCCACCCCGGAGGGTCCCGTGGGTGGCTCCACGGATGGGCCGGGACTCTTCATCAGTCGCGGCTGCGGCGGCTGCCACGTTATAGAGGGACTCCCCGGCGCCGTCGGAGTCACAGGCCCGGAGATGACCGGCATCGGCGCCAGGGCGGCCACTCGCGTGCCCGGCCAGTCTGCAGAGGAATACATCCGCTTGTCAGTCGAAATGCCCGAGGCCTTTGTTGTTGATGGATACGAAAACGTCATGCAGCCTCTGCGTGGCACCATGTCGGACGAAGAGTTCGATATCCTGGTTGAGTATCTCCTCACCCTCCAGTAGACCCTTGGCCGGCATGAACGCCGTCCGATAAGTTAGGGGGCTTTGTGGAAACAGGCCCACACTTCCGTCACCTTACCTTGGCAACCCTCGTGGGCATTTTTGCCCTCATCGTCCTGGGTGGCGTCGTCCGTATCACCGATTCGGGCCTTGGCTGCCCCGACTGGCCCCTATGTTACGGTCAGATAATCCCGCCCTTCGAGGCCAAAACCCTTATAGAATATTCCCACCGGCTGGTGGCGTCCGTCGTTGGCCTGTTGGTGCTCGCCACCCTGGTCGTTGCCTGGCGACGCTATCGTGACCGCCCCTGGATCCTCTGGACTTCCGTCTTCTCCCTTGTCCTGGTGATAGCGCAGAGCATTCTTGGCGGCATCGCCGTCCTGACCGAATTGGAGACCTGGGTGGTCATGGTCCACATGGCCATGGCCCAGACCCTCCTGGCCTGCTTCATCCTCATAAGCCTGGACGCCTGGCGCGGCTTTACCCTGTCTGCCAGTGACGTCGACGTCCGAGTGATCATCATCGCCATCGCCGCCATCGGGGTTTTGCTGCTGATTCTGTCCGGCTCCTACGTGGCGCTGACGGGCGCCGCGGGCGCCTGCAACCAGTGGCCACTGTGCCAGGGAGGAAAGCTCTGGGTGGTCTCAGAATTCCCCCTCATCCACGTCGCCCACCGCATCGCCTCAGTCATCGCCCTCGTACTCCTAGGGGCCGCGGCGTGGGCGGCCTACCTCCCCCCCTCGCATCGAAACCTGCGCCGCATGGTCCTGCTTGCCCTGACGGTCTTCGCCGCTCAGGTCCTCGTCGGTGCCCTCACCTCCCTGTGGGGCCTTCCCACCGCTCTCCGCGCCCTCCACGTAGCCCTCGCCACCCTAACCTGGGCCACACTGGTGGCGGCAACCCTCCTGCCGTTTGCGAGGGGGAGGTGGAGGCTAGGAAATGCCGGGGAATAGATCGTTCATACCCAATTGAGACAATTCTATCGGACTCATACTTTCCCCTACTGCTTAACTACCTCGTAGCCGTATGAAGTTGAGGACATCGCTAGCATCAATGGTTTCTCTGCATGATAGCGGTTGTTCTTGTCTGCTAAGCGATCACTGATCTTCTTGACCGATTCGCGAGGCGTCCTCTCTGTATGGTAGACACTCACAATCGCCTCATTCGGTACTTGAACCAAGTTAATCGGTTGACAATGATCGTCCGTTTTCCCGGTCCCAATTGTCTGCCTAAGATCTACGATCAAACGCCATTCACTTTCATATTCCCAGTGCCTACTCTTGTTCGAGAGTATCTTTGGAAGATTGGACTCTGGTGAAACCAAGACCACATAGTCGAGAATCGGTGGTGGCTTCTCTCCGTAGGTAACTTTCCTAAAGAAGTCCCTCTTTCGTGCTAGCTTCCTGAGTTCATTGAAGTCGTATCCAATGACGAAGCCGGAGCCGTCACTTGTGTAATGGGACCACATTAGTGGGTGCAAGTGATGCGACGCAAATGAAACTATTCCGAATCTAGTTGAAACCTGCTCTGCAAACAAGTGTCGGATCAATTGGCTACCGTATTTGCCTCGTGCGCATTCAACATCGGCAGCGGTCACGGGCTTGTTCTTGTTTATGTTGGTGAGTACCTTGGCTAGTTCGCGATTTTCTGCTTCTATGTCCGAAGCAACAAAGAATGCGCTAACGGCGCATTCAATTGGGTCGTTAAGAGCTGCGGGCTGCGTGGCGCGAAGAGTGCCGTCTCCTAACTCAGGAATACACGTGAGAACTCTCTCAGCTGTGACGTACTTATAAAGGACATCCACAGCACTCACTGTCTTGCACGGCCGCTCCACTTGCGAGTTTGCTCAGCAAGGGGAGAAGAAGACCTATCTTCTATTCCCCCCAAAGTCCCCCCTAAGCCGCTGCCAGCCCCTCCTTGGCGATGTCCACCAACTGCGCGAAGGCCTCCGGATCCCGCACCGCCGTGTCCGCCAGCACCTTCCGGTCCAGGTCCACGTTAGCCAGCTTCAGTCCGTGGATGAACTGCCCGTATGTCAGCCCGAGGGCGCGGGACGCAGCGTTGATCCGCAGAATCCACAGCCTCCGAAAGTCTCGCTTCCTCTCCCGACGGTGCCGGTAGGCGTGACTCCACGCGTGGATCAACGCCTCCTTCGCACGCCGGAAGTGGCGGCTCTGCGAGTTCTGGTACCCCTTGGTCTGGGCCAGAATCTTCTTGTGTCTCCGGTGCTTGGTGACTCCTCGTTTTACCCTGGTCAATGTTACGTCCTAATGCGTGATGGTTTGCTTGGGATTTCCGGGCGCAGGAGTACGCCCATTGGGTAATAGACGGCTTTCCGGGATGAGTGGACTCAGAGACTGTTGGGCATCAGCCTCTTCAGGTTCTTGATAGTGCTCTTTGCAACGGGCAGCTTCTTGTCGAACGTCCGTCGTACCCTCTTCGGCTTCTTCCGCCGGAGGTGGCTGCTCATTCCCTTCCGCCGCATCAGCTTCCCGGAACCGGTTACGTGAAATCGGGCTCTCGCGCCCTTGTGAGTTTTCAGTTTAGGCATTCTTTACCTCTGCGGGCTTCTTGCCCGGCTTCACCCCGGAGTTGGGCGTTAGAATTATGGCCAGGGCCCGCCCTTCCATCGTCGGCGGCCGCTCCAGCTTCGCTTCATCCTTCAGCTGGTCCGCCACCTTTCGCAGCAGGGACATTCCGAGCTCCGGATGGGTTACCTCCCGGCCTCGGAAGAAGACGGCGACCCGGACCTTCGTCCCGTCGCCCAGGAGCTTCTTTACCTTCCGCGTCTTCGCCTCCAGGTCGTGGACGCCGATGTTCGGGCGGAAGCGCACCTCTCGCATGATGTTCGATTTCTGTGACTTCTTGGATTCCCTGACCTTCTTGGCGTGCAGATATCTCAGCTTTCCGTAGTCCAGAATCCGGCAGACCGGCGGCCTCGCCGTCGCCGAAACCTCCACCAGGTCAAGGTTCTTCATTCGCGCCATGTCCAGGGCATCATTAATCGACATGATGCCCTTCTGCGTTCCGTCGCTGTCTATGACTCGTACACTTGAAGACCTGATGGCCTGATTGACTCTATATTCTCGAACGATGGCTGAAGTGCCTCCCTGATTGGGCTATAAATTGAATTTAAACTCTAACACGCCCAATTTTGCAAGTCAATTACACTAAATTCCCTGCCGGTGTTGACTTAGAGATACCCCTTTGCTACAGTCTGCCAAAGCCTTTTCTGGCTCTTCCCCGCGAGGTGTGATGGATGTCCGTACCCCATTTTAAGGAACTCCGTAGAGCCTATGGATTCGATGAGGTGGCCATCGTCCCCGGCCAGGTCACAGTGAACCCTGATATGACCTCCACCCAGCTGTCCATAGGGCACCACGTCCTGGACATCCCCATCCTCGCCTCGTCCATGGACGCCATCGTCTCCCCCTCCTTCGCCTCCCTCATGCACAGCCATGGAGGCCTGGGTGTCCTCAACCTGGAGGGCGTCTACACCCGTTACCCGGACCCGTACATGGTGCTTGAGGAGATTGCCTCGGCGCCTTTGCAGGAAGTTACCTCCCTGCTGCAGAGGGTCTACTCCGAACCGATCCGGGAGGAGATGGTCGGCGACTGCGTCGAAAGCGTGAAGAAGTCCGGGGCCACCTGCGCCGTTGCAGTAACGCCCCAGAACACCAAGAAGCTTACTCCCGTGGCCGTCGAGGCCGGCGCGGACCTGCTCTTCGTTCAGTCCACGGTCACAACCGCGCGCCACATCTCTCGGAGCTACCGCGGCCTGATCTTTTCCGAGCTTATCGATCAGACAAGCGTCCCCGTCGTGGTGGGCAACTGCGTGGGCTACAATACCGCCCTGGAGCTCATGGAAACGGGCATCAGCGGTCTTCTGGTGGGCGTAGGTCCGGGCGCCGCCTGCACCACCCGCGAGGTGGTAGGCGTTGGCGTTCCCCAGGTGACGGCCACAATGGACTGCGCCGCGGCTCGGGAGGAGCACTACAAGCGGACCGGCAAGCGCGTAACCGTCATAACCGACGGCGGCATCCGCACCGGTGGCGATCTCTGCAAGGCCCTCGCCGCCGGAGCCGACGGCGTCATGCTGGGCACCCCCTTCGCCCAGGCCCGGGAGGCCCCCGGCGGCGGCTACAACTGGGGCATGGCCAACCCCCACCCCGAACTCCCCCGCGGCACCCGCATCGACGTGGGCACCAAGGGCACCCTGGAGGAAATTCTCTACGGGCCAACATCCGTCACCGACGGCACTCAGAACCTGGTGGGCGCCCTGAAAGTCGCCCTGGGTATGTGCGGCGCCATGAACGTTGGCGAGTTCCACAAGACGGATATGATCATCGCTCCTTCCATCAAGACGGAAGGCAAGATATTCCAACTGGCCCGCAACTAGCGGCAATTCTGCCGCTGGAGTCTGGAGGGTCCAATCGCCTCGAAATGGCGTTTATTAGTCAATCGGATTGCTGTTGCCCTTGGAATTGGACTCGCCCTGCTTCTCCCCATCGTCGCCCTTGCCTGTGGGACCAGGCCGGTTACTACTACGGATGAAGAAGCTGCCGGCTCGGAGGTTACCGTGGACCGGATAGTCTACGTGGGGACTGACGAAAACGTCTTCACCATCAACCCGGACGGCTCCGACTCCAGGAGGCTCACCGGGTCAACGACCGCCCGCTCCATGGGTAGCATCCTCGCCCGGCCCCTCGGGCAGAGCTCCGTGCTCCATTCCTGGCCCACCTGGTCCCCGGACGGGTCCAGGATCGCCGTTTCCCGCGTAGTACTGACCGGAGAAGAACCCCAGGTGTCCCTCTTCATCATCGACGTAGAGACCGGTTCCCTCAACAGGATCCACGGAAACGAGGCCGGCGCGCCCCCCGTCATCGCCGAGTCCGTACCCCACTATATGTACTGGTCCCCCAACAGCGAGAAGCTGGCATTCATCGCGCCCACCAGCTCTTCTCTGGTGCTTTTTGTCAACGATGGCGCGGGAAACGCCCTGGTCAGCAGTCAGGGCCCCCTGTATTTCAATTGGGCTGTGGACGGCGACTCCATGTTCATCCATTCCCGCGACCAGCTCTCCAGTGCCACTGTTCCCTTCGATGCCCCTGCGATGCAGCTTGGAGAGATGTCCCCCATCTTCCGTGTGCCCGACGTGTCGCCGGACGGCCAGACCCTCGCCTACATAACCGAGGTGGGCGATAATTACGCCCTCCTAGTGGGCAATGCCGACGGCTCCGAGGACTTCCGGCAGCTGCTGGCGGTGGAGCCGCCCGCAGCCCTCCTCTGGTCCCCCGTCGACAACATCATCGCGGTGGCGGACGGCTCCCGTGCCGGCTCTCCCGGCTACCGCAGCCTGCGCCTCATCAACCCCGACGGCGGAGAACCCGTTACCCTTGCGGAGGAGCGAATCGCCGCCTTCTTCTGGTCTCCCGACGGTACCAAAATCGCCTACGTGACCATCGACGTGGAAACCCGCAGCCTGGTCTGGAAAATAGCCCCCACCGATGGTGGAGAACCCTGGGAACTCACGGGATTCATCCCGTCCCAGGGCATGCTTACGGCCCTCTCTTTCTTTGACCAGTACGCCCACTCCCACTCCGTCTGGTCCCCGGACAGTTCAAGCCTGGTCTTCGCGGGCCAGTCGGGCCGCAGGACAGAGGAGAGTAATGGCACAGGCCCAGATCAGGGTTCCGTGTATGTAGTTAACACGGATCCGGGTTCCCTGCCCAGGCGTATAGCAAGCGGCAACCTGGCGTTTTGGTCGTGGAATTGAGATAGGATACAATTGCTCCAAAGTTTGTATGAGGGGAAGATGCTCCAAAGTTTGTATGAGGGGAAGAGTGTGAGAAACTTAGGACAATTGGCCCCGGTAAAGCTATCACTGCTCATGGCGACCATGCTCGCAATTCTTGCGGTTGCCTGCGGCCCCGGCGACGATACAGCCACGCCCCCGCCTCCGCCGCCCACGGAGATTCTCAACCAGTCGGCGGAGGCCCTGCTTGGCCTGAGTTCTCTATCGTTCACCCTTGCCAACGAGTCCGGCAACATCCCATTGATGACCGGCGTCGTCGCCAACGAAATATCCGGCGTGGTCTCCATGCCCGATGAGGTAAGCGTCAAGATCAAGGGAGAGGTGGATGTCTTCCGCGCCTACCTGGAGCTTTCCGTCATTCGCAAGGAAGAGATTTACTATCTCACCGACCCGCTGACGGGAGAATGGCGAATTGTCGACCAGAGCGCCGTCCCCTTCGACCTGACCAACGTCGGTATCAACGTCGGCAACATCATGAAGGCCATGACGGACGCCGCCTACTCAGAGGGTGGCGTCGGTGAAGACTCGTGGCACATCACCGGCAAGGTGCTTTCAGAAGAGACCAGCGGGATAATCTTCAACGCCGCCGACGGCTACGTGGTCGACCTGGAAGTGTGGATCCGCAACATCGAAGGCCTCGGTCCAATGCCGGAGAAGGCCCGCATTGGTGGCCGCGTCGTCGAATCCGATGCGGACAATTACGTGCGAACTCTTACCCTCCAGGGCTTCAACGAACCTGTCACCATCGAAAAGCCCCCCATCTAGAAGATAAATGGCAGCTCGAACCGACAAGATAACCCGCACCGGTTGGGTCATGGTATGCCTCGTATCACTAGGTGCGATCTTCACAGCCCTCGACCAGACCGTCGTCGTTACTGTCCTGCCGGAGATGATGGTGGACCTGGAGCTTGGCGTCAATGAATTGGACCACGCATCCTGGATAATAACTGGCTACCTGCTTGGCTACACCGTTGCCATCCCCCTCGTAGCCCGCATGGCAGACGTTTACGGACATAGCCTGGTGCTGCGAGTCTCCCTACTGGTCTTCGCCGTCGGGTCCGCCATGGTCGCCCTCTCCCCAAACCTGCCCATCCTGGTAGGAAGCCGGGTAATCCAGGCCATTGGCGGCGGGGCAATCATCCCCATAGGAATGGCCATCGCCGCCCAATACCTGCCGGACCGCCGCCAGGCCATCGCCGTAGGAATGGTCGGCGCGGCGGCGGAAATCGGCGTTGTCCTCGGCCCTCTCTATGGCGGCGGAATCACCGCGGCCCTCGGCTGGCGCTGGCTCTTCTGGCTGGACATCCCCCAGGCCATCATTATCCTCGTCGCCATCGGTCTCATCCCCAACAGGGCCACCTCCGGCTCTCGCGTCGACTATATGGGCGGCCTTCTGCTGACGGGCGGGCTCGTCCTGCTGGTAATTGCCCTGTCCCAACGGGGCCTCTTTACGGGCGCCGCCCCCCTGGCCTACGTCCTGGGCGGCGTTGGCCTGTTGCTGGTCGCCATCTTTGTGTCGACCCAGATGAAACTTAAGCACCCCCTCATGGACCCCCGATTCTTCGCCTCTGCGGAGGCCCTCTCCGCCGTAGGGGCAAAGATGCTGGTGGGCGCCGCCCTTGTCATTGCATTGATAACCGTGCCGCTCATGGCAGACACCGTGCACGGTCAATCGGCCTTTGGCGGCGGACTGCGCCTCATGCGGCTCACCGGCGCCATCCCCATCGCCGCCCTGCTCGGCGGCTACCTCACCTACCGCATTGGTCCCAGGGCGGTTTCCGTCTGCGGCATGGCCCTTGCGGCTCTTGGTTTATGGCTCATGAGCGGCTGGGGGCAGACCGTCACGGAAGCCCAGCTTTTCCTCCATCTTGGCCTGGCGGGCGCGGGCTTCGGCCTCGTCATCTCCCCCCTGTTCGTCACGGCCATGCAGACCGGCGGGCAGGAATATCAGGCCACCGCCGCTTCCATGGTAACCGTTGCCCGAATGATTGGCATGGCCTTTGGACTGGCGGCCCTTGCCGCCTGGGGTATGGAGCAGTTCCAGGCGCAGATCACCGGGCTGCAGGTACCCCTGCCGGAGGCGGGGGAGACCGCCGAGGCTCTCCAGCAGCGCATTGACGAATATAGCGCTAACCTCAACCAGGTGGGAATCGAGCTGTTCCAGAACTTCTACAAGGTGGCTGCGGGACTCATGCTCATTGGCATCATCCCCAGCCTGTGGCTCTCCAGAAACGAGTCTACCAGCGAAGGCAGCGGCGACACTGAGGAATCCCGCCTGCCCTCCCAGTCCAATGCGTAACGGGCCCTAGAAGCCCGATTTCGTGCACAACTCCACCCGGTTCCCGTCCGGGTCGTGGGTAAACAGAAATCGCTGTCCGTCGTTCCGCACCCCGCTCCGGTTGATTTCCAGCCCTCTGGCCTTCAACGCCTCCATGGCTCCGTCGAAGTCCTCCACCTCGAAGGCAATGTGACTCTCCTCCGGGCAGGGGGCATCCTCCGTCTCGATGAGGTGAAGCATCACCCCGCTCGGCAGTTGCAGCCACGTGATGTTAGGCTTGTCCACCTGGCTGGGGATCTGCTTTATCCCCAGAAATTCGTTGTAGAACTCCATGCTTCTCCGCGTGTCCTTCACCAGGTAGACCACGTGGTTCACGTGATTGAGCTTGATGGCCGGGGCCTTCGTCGTCATGGTGCGCCCTCCTCCTGCCGTCCCGAATGAGACTACTCTAGAGCCGGCCCAAATCCATGTCAACGCAAACCCCGCCGTCTCCGCTTCGTTGTAGCCGTCTGGCGAGATGCCTTATACTCTTGTGACAATTACGCCTGCTAAGGAAGACAATGGCAAAGAGCAAAGAAAAATCGGCAGATTCGGCCCAGAACATCAAGGAGCTGCGGGAGCGCATTCGCCACTCCGCCGCCCACCTGATGGCCGACGCCGTCACGCGTATTTTCCCCGATGCGAAGCTGGGCATCGGCCCGCCCACCGAGGACGGCTTCTACTACGATCTGGAGGTCGCCCGCCCCTTCACTCCCGATGACCTGCAAAAGATTACCGAGATCATGGAATTGACCATCGCCGAAGACCTCCCCTTCGTCCTCCAGGCCCATGAACGAGACGAGATTAAGCGTCTCCACCACGACCAGCCATACAAACTGGAGCTCATCGACGAGATCCCCGACGACGAGGAGCTGACCACCTACACCCACGACGGCTTCACGGACCTCTGCCAGGGCCCCCACGTGGCCTCCACCGGCAAGATCCCCGCGTTCAAGCTCCTCTCCGTGGCAGGGGCCTACTGGCGCGGCGACGAAAACCGCCCCATGCTTCAGCGCATCTACGGCACCGCCTTCGAAAACCGGAAGGCCCTCAGGCAGCACCTCAAAAGGCTGGAAGAAGCCGAAAAACGTGACCACCGAAAGCTTGGCCGTGAACTTGAACTCTTCATCTTCGACCCCCTTGCGCCCGCCAGCCCCTTCTTCCTGCCCAAGGGCGCCCAGCTTTACACCATGCTGGTGGACTACGTCCGCGGCCTTTACAAGCGCTATGGCTACCAGGAGGTCATAACCCCGGAGATCTTCTCCACTGACCTCTGGAAGCGCTCCGGGCACTATGACAACTACCTGGAGAATATGTACCTGATAGACATGGGTGAGCGGGAGTACGGCGTTAAGCCCATGAACTGCCCCGCCCACGCCCTAATCTACTCCTCCAGTCTCCACTCATACCGGGAACTCCCCCTGCGTCTCGCCGACTTCGGACGGCTGCACCGTTTTGAACGCTCCGGCGTCACCCACGGCCTCACCCGCGTCCGCTCCTTCTCCCAGGACGACGCCCACATCTTCTGCACCCCCGACCAGATTGCCGAGGAAGTGCAGGGCTTCATTCACATGTTGACGGAGTCTTACCGCGCCTTCGGCTTCAACGATCCCACCGTCGTCCTCTCCCTTCGCCCCGAAAAGCGCATCGGCTCCGACGAAATTTGGGACAGGGCCGAATCTGCCCTGACCGACGTGCTGGCCGAAAGTGGCCTGGGCTACAGGCCGGAGGAGGGTGAAGGCGCTTTCTACGGCCCCAAGATCGACTTCTTCGTTCCCGACGCCCTCGGGCGGGAGTGGCAGCTCGGGACCATCCAGCTGGACTTTTCCCTGCCGGAGCGATTCGACCTCGAATACGTAGCCGAAGATGGTTCGCACCAACGCCCTGTCGTTCTCCACAGGGCAATGCTTGGAGCCATAGAGCGGTTCATGGGCGTACTCATCGAGCACTATGGCGGCGCTTTCCCTCTCTGGCTCGCCCCCGTGCAGGCCACCGTCATCCCCATCGCAGACCGCCACATCGGTTACGCTGAAGACGTGGCCTTTACACTAAGAGGCCGCGGGCTCCGAGTCGAAGTCGACTCCCGAAACGAGCGGATGAATCTCAAGATACGTGAGGCCCAGCTGAAGAAAATCCCCTACATGCTCGTCGTCGGCGATCGTGAGGCCGAAGCGGGCACTGCATCCGTCCGGAGCCGAAACAAGAAAAATCAGGGAGTTACTCCCCTGGAAGTGCTTGCCAATAACCTGGCAGAGGAGGCGAAAGCCCCCTAACCCTAGCCCCGCCGCCCCGTGCCCACCCCCTTCTCTGCTAGCCTATCTGTAGGCGAGATATACCGCCTGTACCTCGTCTAACACCTCTCCCAGGGTCGGAAACTGGTACCGCTCCAGCTTTTCGTACAACACCTCTTCCCCCGTCCGCCAATTAAAGACCCGATGGTGGTAATCGTCGTCATACAAGTGGATGTTGTGATATCGGAGCAGGGAGTTATGGCCAAGCACCCAAGCTGCATAGCGATAAGAAAATCCCCTGACTCTCAAAAGCCCCTGGTTGGTGCGATTGGTTGCCATGTATTTCTTGACTCTGATCACCACGTCATTCAAGCAGTATACGTATCCACTCTGAACTATGGTGTCTTCGCCTTCTTCACTAAAGTCCAAGGTCTGAGACCTAGACCAGTCCACAAAGGGATGATCACCTAGTCTGATGTCGTGGATGGTGCGGTAATTATCCCAGGTATTCCAAGCGTGTGGATCTCCCCGTTTTGGTATCGCAGAACGTGAAAATCTTGCATCCATTCCAGAATCTCGTCAGTCTCACCGACTTCCCCGGCAGTCAGCATTTCCAGCATCCTCAGCGAATTCATCCCATAGTGAGTCTCGAATCTCTCAATCTTTTGCTCCAATCTTGTGCGTAGGGAGCCAGGCGCCCTCTTTTGCCAGACAATCTCTATTTCCTTCTTTATGTAGGCCATCACGCCGCCTTACTTGAGAGGTAATTGCTCATTCTAACATCAATCCACCTAAATGCCGACTTATCCCTGAATTGCGCTTTTCCCACCCTCGTTGAATTTCCCCATCGATGGGTTTAAAATTTGCCGAACTCCCATTGACAGCGGGCGCACCCGTACGTCTCCCGCAATTCAACACCGGTTGGAGGAGATATCGTGAGCAAGAAACTAATCATTTCGTCAGATTCCCACATCGTCGAACCCCCGGAACTCTTCATAGACAGGATGGACGCCAAGAAATACGGCGACCGCATCCCTCACCTGGTCCACGATGACGAAAACGACTACTGGTACTCCGACCACAAGCGCATGGGCGTCCTCGGCAGCTTTGGAGCCTCCGCCGGCATGCGCTTCGAGCGGCCCGGCGACATCAAACGCGAAGGGCGGATGGCGGACATCCTCCTCGGCGCCTACGATCCCCACGCTCACGTCAAAGACATGGAGATAGACGGCGTTCAGGCCAACGTACTCTACCCTTCCATCGGCCTGGAGATGTTTAGTGTCCCCGATACCGTGATTCTCCGCGACATCTTCGCCGCCTACAACGACTGGCTCTCCAACTTCTGCTCTGCCTATCCCGACAAGCTCAAGGGCATCGCCATGCTCCTCGTCGACGACGAGATAGAAGCGGCCATCTCCGACCTGCACAAGGCCGCCGACGCTGGCTTTGCAGGCGTCATGATCAGCGTGTTCCCCAAGCCGGAGCACTCCTACGATCACCCTATGTACGAACCCTTCTGGCGCGAAGCCGAGCAGGTGGGCCTGCCTCTAAGCCTCCACACCGGCACGGAGCGCCCCTCCCTCGCCAAGGAATCCACCGCGGGCGGCATCACCCAGTCCGGGGCCAGCCGCGTCAACGCTGAATTCTGGGTCCGTATGTCCCTGGCCCAGATAGTCCTCTCCGGCGTCTTCGAACGCTACCCGAAGCTGAACGTCGTCGAAGTTGAACACGACCTGGCCTGGATTCCCTTCTTCAACAACCGCATGGACGTCACGTACATAGAGCGCGTCACCCAGTCCCCATACCGCTACAAGAGTGACTTGCTCCCCAGCGACTACATGCGCACCAACGTCTACCACAGCTTCCAGGAGGACGGCCTCGGCGTCCGAGACCGGGACATAATCGGCGTCGACAAGCTGCTCTGGGGCTCCGACTACCCCCACGCCGAGTCCACCTTCCCCGAATCCCAGCGCATCCTGGATGAGATTCTCGAGGGCGTACCGGAAGAAGAGCAGGCGATGATAGTCGGAGGCAATGCGGCCAGGCTGTACAACCTGACCTAACCGGCGGAGACTAGGAGCGGGAGGTTATCCTAAGCTCCACCTTCCCCAGCCTTCCGAAGTCGGCAACGGCCACGTCGCCCGGGCTTACGGGTGTTATGCCTGTGCACGTCCCGGTGGTGATAACCTCCCCCGCCTCGATGGACTCGCCCAACCGTGACAGGTGATTCGCCGTCCACAGCAGCACCGAAAGCGGTCCCTCCAGCACGTTGGCGCCCGTTCCTTCGGAAAACTTCTCCCCGTTGCGGAACATCGCTGCAAAGTGAGAGTTCAGGTCCATGTCTCGCCACCCTGTCGAGGGATTCCCCGAAACGAATGCCGTATGCGCCGTGGCGTCCGCCACCAGTCGAAGCGCCCCCAGCCCATCGAACCCGCCCTCGAAGCGGCAGCCCACAACCTCGATTGCCGGCATCACCGACTCGACGGCCTCCAGCACCTCATTCATCGTATAGGCCTCGTCCCTCGGCGCCAGGGTTTGCGAAAACCTGAAAGCAAACTCTCCCTCGATGCACGGCGATTGATTCGCGAACACCGCCACCGTCGCCGGGCTACTCAGGCAGTTGGGCGCGAACATCGGCGCCGTGGCCGGCTCCTTCGCCCCCAGCAGCCGCTGCGGCTCCACGCTTGTCGCCCCCACCTTCCACCCGACCCTGCGCAGCCCTTCCATCCCGTCCACCATCCCTTGCACCTCGTAAGCCGTCTGGACGGAATTCAGAAAGTCCGCCGCCGAACGGGGCACCAGGCCGCCTTCCTTGGATGCCCGGTGGAGTTGTCCAGCCAGCCGTTCCACTTCGTTCATTGACTATGACTCCTTCGGAAACCCAAGCTCCTGCTGAAACACCTTGGCCAGCAGTGCAATCCCCTCCCAGATCTCCTCCTCCGTGGGCAGTGCGTAACAGAATCGGATGCAGTTGTTACCGTTCCGTTCGTCGTCATCGGGATAAACGGCCCAGTCGGAGCCCGGGTTGTATCCAATGCTCTTCTCCCGTGCCGCAGCCAGCGCCTTCCGCGTATCCACGTCCTCGGGGAACGTCACCCACAAGTAGATGCCGCCCCGCGGGTGGTTGGGCTTCACCGTCGGGCCGAAGTGCTCGCTGATGGCCGCGGTCATCGTGTCCCGCTTTCGTCGAAGCGCCGCCTGGAGGGTCGCCACGTGTTCCTCGTAGTGGTTGTTGAAAAACTCCGCCGTCACCATCTGCCCAAAGTTGGACGTTCCAATGTCTCCTTTTAGCGGCAGAAGCTGTCCCAGTATCTGCCAGGAAGCCACCACGTACCCCAGCCTCATGCCGGGCGCGAGATTCTTGGAAAAGGATCCAATGTGTATCACCCGGTCCGAATCGTCCATGGAGCGGATGGCGTTCACCGACTCCCCTTCGTACACCAGGTCAGCGTAGCAGTCATCCTCCAGGATCGGCACGCCGTACTCTTCGCTCAGACGGAGCAACTCAAGGCGCCTCTCCACCGGCATGATCGCACCGGTGGGATTCTGCACCGTCGGGATAGTGTATATATACTTGGGCCGCACCCCTTCGGCCTTCAGTCCTGCCAGAGTCTCCGAGAGCGCGTCTGCCCGCATACCATTCTCGTCCACTGGCACCCCCACAATGTTGACCCCCCGCATCCGAAGGTCACCCAACATCCCCACGTAGGACCAGTTCTCCGCCACCACCGTGTCGCCCGGCTCCAGCAGCGCCGTGTTTATCAGCATCGCTGCCGTCTGCGAACCGGACGTAATCATGATCTCGTCCACCGTTACGTTCACGCCCCGGTAGTTGGAGAGCTTGTGCACCAGAAACTCCCGCAGGGGCAAGTATCCGAGCAGTCCCCCATTGTGCAGATTGATGGAAAGCCCTGGTCCGTCCCTCCTCATTGCCGCCGCCGTGGCCTCAATCAACCCCTCCACCGGAATCGTCTCCGAATTGGTATGCCCCAGGATGAAATTGTACTTCGGCTGCGGCATGTCGCCGGAAGCAATCGCAGAAGGAAGCCCCTTGGCGAATAGGTCACTGTAGTCAAATGTGGCGCCTGAGGTCATAGCCCCTCCAAAATATTACCCTGCGAGAAGAATGCGGATTCATGCTAGCACCGACGATTGGGACGGTCAAATTGACCCTCCTTACCCAAGCCGATCACCCAAATTTGCGATACAACGCTGAACCCCCTAACATTGATTCCCGCACTCTAAACGGAAAGGATGGTCGAAATGAATGCCTGAAGCCGACGATAACAAGAACCTTGTACAGTGGATCTACGCCTCACGCAACTACCAGGAGTTGGAAGAACGCTATGATCAATGGGCTAAGAGCTATGATGAAGACCTCGACAAGGACTTCGGCTGGCTCGGGCCCTCTCTTGCCCTAGAAGCCTGCAAGCAATACGTACCCGCGGACTCCCGCATCCTCGACGCCGGCGCCGGAACGGGACTCGTGGGCAAGTTTCTCTCCGAAGCCGGCTACCGGGACCTCACCGCCATAGACATGTCTCCCGGCATGCTTGAAGAAGCCCGCGCCAAGGGCGTCTACCGCCAGATGCGGCGCATGGTACTTGGCGAAACTCTGGACTTCCCCGACGACACATTTGACGCCGTCGTCAGCATCGGCGTCCTAACCCAGGGCCACGCCCCCGCCAGTTCCCTGGACGAACTCGTCCGGGTGACGAAACCCGGCGGCCACGTAATGTTCACCCTGCGTCCGGACCTCTACGAGACCGCCGGCTTCCGGGAAATGCGCGAAGAATTGGAATCCGCCGGCCGATGGAAACTGGTCAAGATGGGAAAGCCCTTGCAAGCCCTCCCCAAGGGCGAGCCGGAACTCCTCCACCAGCTTTGGGTCTTCCAGTCCACAACACCCTGACCCGCAAGCACAAAACAGCGAATGCTTCTCATTTGTGCTATCCTTGAAGGACCCTGTGATGGAGGTTTTAAAATGACCAGCATCACCCTACAAAATCTAGACAGACAACTGGAGCAGCGTCTGCGTGCCCAGGCTGTGCGGAACGCACGATCCATGGAGGAAGAGGCCCACGAAATCCTAAAGGTCGCCCTGAATGGTGATTCGGATGCCACGGAGCCGTCCAAGAGTTTGGCGGACGCCATCATGTCACGATTCCAACCTTTGGGGGGAGTCGAGATGGAGTTGCCTCCCCGCGGACCTATGAGAATGCCCCCACTCTTCGACTAGGTCGTTTTCAGTGATTCTCCTAGACACCAACGTAATCTCGGAGCTAATGCGGCCCATGCCCAATGCACAAGTTGTGAAGTGGGCTGAGGGTCAAGACTTCAGCAATCTTTATATATCAGCTGTGAATGAGGCAGAGCTGCGGTTTGGTGCGGAAATTCTCCCCGTTGGTCGACGGCGCAACGCCTTGTTAGAAGAAATAGAATTGATGCTTGCGGAAGACTTCGCCCGCCGCATCCTTCCCTTCGACAGCGGCGCAGCCCGCGCCTATGCCGTGATCGCTGCCAACCGTCGCGCGGCTGGCCGGACCATCAACCACTCCGACTGCATGATTGCCGCCATCGCCCGCGACAAGGGAGCGGCTGTCGCAACCAGGGATGTGGGAGACTTCGACGGCGTCGGAATCGACGTCATTAACCCCTGGTCCCGCTAGCCGATTTAAACCCCAACTCCTATGCCCCTCACCCCTGAACTTCGCCGCCTCGTCGCCGAATCCCGCGTCGCCCGCCTCGCCACCGCCGACTCAGCGGGTTCGCCCCACCTTATGCCCGTCTGCTTCACCATGGACGGCGACACCGCCTACTCCGTAATCGACCAGAAGCCCAAGCAAGCCGACCCCATGAAGCTCCGCCGAATACGCAACATCCTCTCAAACCCAAGCGTATCCCTCCTCATCGATCACTACGACGAAGATTGGACCCGCTTGTGGTACGTCCTCCTCCGGGGCGTCGCCTCCCTTGTCCAACGTGGGCCGGAACATCGCTGGGCACTGGCCCTCCTCCGTAAGAAATATCCCCAGTACCGCTCCATGTGCCTCGAAGATCGCCCCATAGTCCGCATCCACCTCTTTCGAGCCGTTTCGTGGGGCGCCTCAAGCCCCTAGACTTGCGTATCCCGGGTTCCTCTGGCAAGATTACACGATGCAACAAGGCGCGTTCACACTGGCAGATCCCCTGCCCGAGCTTAAGGACCCACACGTCATCGCCATGCTCCGTCCCTGGATTGACGTTGGCAGCGTGGGCACCATCGCCCTGCGAAAGCTCGAACGATACTTTGGCGCCAAGGAATTGGGGCGGCTCACTCGCCCCGGAAACTTCTACGACTTCACCCGCTACCGGCCCATCATGCGCACCGTCAAGGGCAACCGCGTCCTGAACATCCCCAACACCATCATCAACTACGCCATCCGCGAGGAACCGCCGGACTTCCTCTTCTTCCACCTGCTGGAACCCCAGTCCTTCGGCGAAGACTACACTGAAGCAATCCTGGATGTCGTAGACAAGCTGAACGTTAAGCAATACGTCCGCATCGGCGGTATGTACGACGCCGTTCCCCACACCCGACCCCTGCTCGTTACCGGCTCCAGCAGCAACGAAGCGGCCACGAAATATGGCGACTCCCTCCAGCTTCGCTCCAGCAGCTATCAGGGCCCCACGTCAATCGTGAACCTGGTGGCCGATGGCGTAAGCGAGCGGGATATCGAAGCTATCAGCGTCATGGTCCACCTGCCCCAATATGTGCAGCTTGAGGAGGACTACTCCGGAGCCGCTCGTCTCCTGGACGTGATCTGCTCCGTGTACGACCTCTCCAAGGACCTGGCCGACCCCGAACGTGGGCGCAGGCAGTATCTGGAAGTCAACAATGAAGTCCTGCGCAACAAGGGATTGAAAAGCCTAATCGAGCGCCTGGAAGTCCACTACGACTCCCGAGCCGCCAAGCGCTCTGCCGAAGCCGAAGAGGAGACGAAGCTCTCCCCCGAAGTCGAGAAGTTCCTGAAGGAAATGGGCGAACGCTTCGAAAGCTGATTTCCCCTCGCCAATCTGCAATTCAGGGCGAAGCGCAGAGAAGTCCAGGAATCTCGTTGACCAGCACCTCAAAACTCCCCCGCCCTTAGTGCGAAATCCCACTACTATACCTTCTTCAAGTTTGCGTAGGACAGTAGCAGTCTCTTCACCCCCGCTTCCCTGAACACCACCGTCACCTCCTTGTCTGATGACGGCCCAGCTGTCTTCAGGATCAGCCCTTCGCCGAATACCCCGTGCAGCACCCTGTCTCCTTCCTTGAACTCAGGCGTCTCACCATCATCCGCCTTTCCGCCCCCGGCGCCGTTGACTCTGCCGTTCCCCGCACCGACCACAGACCTGACCCGCTTCCTGGACGAAACGCTCGCCTCTCCGGAAGAAAAGTCGGGGAAGCTCTGTCCGCCGTACCGGCTGCCCAATATCTGTGGCACCTCCGCCACCAGCTCCGCCGGCACGTCCTTCAGGAATCGCGAGGGAATCCCGATGCCGATGTCCCCGCGATAGCCCCGCTGCCGGAAGGCCCGCGTCAGGAACAGCCGGTCCTTGCAACGGGTGATGCCCACGTAGAATAGCCGCCGCTCCTCCTCCAGCTGGTTCGGGTCGTCCATGGACCGCATGTGGGGCAGCAGCCCCTCCTGCAAACCGATGATGAACACCACCGGAAACTCCAGCCCCTTCGCCTGGTGCAGCGTTATCAACGTAATTGCGTCCGCCGTCTCATCCAGCGAGTCCACCTCCGCCACCAGCGCCAGGTGTTCCAGGAACGCCGTCAGCCCCTCTCCCGCCTCCATCCCGTCATACTCCCCCGCCGCCCTGCGCAACTCCTTCACGTTGTCCCACTTGTCTTCCCAGTCATCGCCCCCCGCTCGCAGATAGTCGTGGTAGTTAATGGCCGCCAGCAGCTTGTCCAGCAGCTTCACCGTGCCCATCTCCGACGCTCCCTCCCTCATCTCCTCCATCAAGTTCACGAAGCTCGTCAGAGGCTTCGCCAGCCGTGAGGATAGGCCGTAGGGGATTGGCTCTCCCTTCTTTCGCTCGGCCAGGGGACGAAGCAGGGGATAGATTGACGACTCCTTCTCCCTCCCCAGGTCCTGCAGCAGGTCCAGCGACTTTCTCCCGATCCCCCTGCGCGGCTTGTTGATGATGCGCAGCAGGCTGACGTCGTCTCCCGCATTGTTGATCAACCGCAGATACGCGATGATGTCCCGCACCTCCGCCCGGTGATAGAACTTCATCCCTCCCACCACGTGATACGGTATCCCCCTGTGCAGGCAGGCATCCTCCACCGCCCGCGACTGGGCGTTCGTGCGGTACATGACGGCGCAATCGGAGAGGCTGTACTCCTTCCTCCGCAGCAGGTTGGAAATCTGCGTCACCGCAAAATACGCCTCTTCCTCCGTGTCGTAGGTCTCGTACATCACCAGCGGCTTGCCCTCGTCCCGCTCTGCCCGGATATCCTTCTCCGGCCGGCGCCTGTTGGATGAGATGACGCTCTTCGCCGCCTCTATGATGTTTCCCGTGGACCGGTAGTTGACCTCCAGATTCACTACCTTTGCGTCCGGGAAGTCCTTCTTGAAGTCCAGAATGTTGCGCACGTCCGCGCTCCGCCATGAATATATCGACTGGTCCGGGTCTCCCACTACGTAGATATTCTTATGCTTCTCCGGAATCATCTTGGATATCTCGTACTGCGCCACGTTCGTGTCCTGAAATTCGTCCACCAGCAGATGCGCGAATCGTTCCTGGTAGTATTCCAGGGTGTCCGGCGACCGCCGAAAAAGCTCCACCGTCCGCATCAACAGGTCGTCGAAGTCCACCGCTCCGTTCAACACAAGCAGTTCCTGGTATCGCTCATACACCCGCCCCGCCGCGTCGTCGAAGGCGTTGCCGGCGGTGGACACAACGTAATGCGCGTCCTTCAGATTACTTTTGGCCCTGGAAATGACCCCCAGGATAGCCCGCGGCGGATAGTTCTTCGGGTCCAGCCCCTCCTCCTCCATCGCCGCCTTGACGAGCGCCAACTGGTCGTCCGTATCGAAAATGCTGAACCCCCGTTCAAGCCCGATGTGGTGCCCAAACTGGCGCAGCACCGTCGAGCAAAACGAGTGAAACGTCCGCACCGTCAGCCGGTCCGCATCCGGCCCCACCAACGTCTCCAAACGTCCCTTCATCTCGTTGGCCGCCTTGTTCGTGAAGGTAACCGCCAGAATCTTCCACGGTTGCACGCCAACCACGTTGATGAGATACGCAATCCGATGGGTTATAACTCGCGTCTTCCCGGACCCGGGACCAGCTATAACCAGAAGCGGCCCTTCTGTCGTCTGAACGGCCCGCTTCTGGGCCTCGTTCAGCCCCTCAAGGATGTTGTCACTCATAGCAGCCCGATTCTAACACAGCGCCGAACTCTCTCCGCCTTCCCGTGGAATCGATGAGTCCCGATAGCACCCCACCACCCGGTCATCCCGCCCAAGTGTCACCAATCAACCCGCCGCCGCCTCAATCGCCTCCCCCAAGTCCACAGTCCCCTCATAGAGCGCACGCCCCACAATCGCCGACTCTGCGCCCGTCGACACCAACCTGCGTATGTCGTCGATACAGGACACCCCCCCGGATGCGATTATCGCCATCCCCGTATCCCGCACCAGCTCCTCCACCGCCCCGAAGTTCGGCGATGTCATCGTCCCGTCCCGGCTGATGTCCGTGTACAGGAACCGCCTCGGACCCAGCCCCGCCATCTCCCTCACCAACTCCGTCGCGTCCACCGGCGTGTCCTCCGTCCAACCCCGAATGGCCACCATTCCCTGTCGCGCGTCCACCGCAATCACCACCCGCTCCGCTCCCCACCGCCTGCAAATCTCCTTCACCAGTGCCGGTTCCTCAACGGCCGCCGTACCCAGCACCACCCGCTCCACCCCTGCCTCCAGCAGCGCCCGGGCCGTGTCCAAATTTCTGACTCCCCCGCCAACCTGCACCGGTATCGCAATGGCGTCTACGATTGCCCGTATCGCATTGAAATTCGTGGGTATCCCCGACAGCGAACCCTCCAGGTCCACAACGTGAATGCGGGACGCTCCTTCACGCTCCCACCGCATCGCCGTTTCCGACGGATCCTGTGAAAACACTGTCTCCTGCTCGAAGTCCCCCTGAAACAGGCGCACGCAGGCGCCGCCCTTCAGGTCGATGGCGGGAATCACTTCCACGACGGCCTAACCCCCCGCCGCCAGCCGCACGAAATTGTCGTAGATCCGCAGACCCAAGGGGCCGCTCTTCTCCGGGTGAAACTGAGTCGCCGCCACGTTCCCCCTCGAGAGCATACTGCAGAACCTCACCCCGTACTCCGTCATCCCCACCTTCGACGACTCCGCATCCGGCTCCGTGTAATAGCTGTGGACGAAATAGAAGTAGGAACCGCTGGGTATTCCCTCCAACAGTGGATGCGGCGCGACAAACTCCACCCTGTTCCAGCCCATGTGCGGCACTTTCTGTCCGGCGGGAAGCAGCTTCACCGAGCCGGGCACCACCCCCAGGCACGGCACATCCCCCTCCTCCGTCCAGTCCATAAGCAGCTGCTGTCCCAGGCAGACCCCAAGTAGCGGCCGCCCCGTCTCGATGAACCGCCGCAGCGCAGACGTCAGTCCCAGCCGCTCCAGCGACTTCATTGCAGAATCGGCGGCCCCCACCCCCGGCACCACCGCGGCGTCGGCTTCCATAAGCTCCTGCGGGTCCCCGGAAATCACCGGCGCCACCCCCGCCCTCGTCAACGCCCGCGCCACGCTGCGGAGATTCCCGTACCCGTAGTCCACCAGCGTCACCTTCAATCCGGCGAAAGCCTCCCCGTCGCGGCTACTCATCTCCCGTCAGCTTCTCCAGCGGCAGCTCCCGGTCCTCGTACCGGGCCAGGATGAATAGAAGGTCGCTCACCCGGTTCAGATACTTCAGAATCTCGCCATTCGCCAGACCCCCCGCGTCCCGCAGCCGCACCACCTCCCGCTCCGCCCGCCGGACGCTGGTCCGCGCCAGGTCCATGGCCGCCGATGCCGGGGACGCCCCCGGAAGGATGAAGGACCGTGGCAGCGTCACCTCCGACTGAAGGTCGTCTATGATCCCCTCCAGCCGCCCCGTCATATCCTCAGACAGCGGCGTGAAATACTGCTGAAACGTCTCATACTTGTCCGGGGCCGTCGCCAGTTCTGCGCCCACGGTGAACAGCTCCCGCTCAAGCTCCAGCAGCGTGCTCCTCACCCGGTCGTCCTGGGATAGGGCGCGGGCAAGCCCCAGCGCGGAGACCGTCTCGTCCGTCGCACCGTATGCCTCGCAGTGTACGTTGGCCTTCGAAACCCGACCGCCGTAGAGGAGGCTCGTCTCCCCCTCGTCGCCATACTTCGTATAGAGCCGCCTGCCTCCTACCAACTCCTTCGCCGCTCCTTCTCTGTAGATTCAAACGTGACGCCCACTTCCACTACCATTATACTACCGGGCGACATGGTTCCTGAAATTCGTATCATAGGCATTCATGGCCTGCCCGAAGTCAATCCTAGAGACGACCTCGGCGGCCTGATTGCTGACGCCCTCGCCTCCCAGGGCGTGGACTTGGAAGACAACGACGTATTGGTAGTCGCCCAGAAGGTAGTTTCCAAGGCGGAGGGACGGCTGGTAAACCTCGATGACGTAACTCCTTCCCCCCTGGCAATCGAAATCTCCTCCCTTCACGAACGCGACCCCCGCCACACCGAGGTTGTCCTGCGAGAATGCCACCGCATCGTCCGTATGGATCGCGGTGTCATCATCGCCGAAACCCGCCATGGCTTCCGTTGCGCGAACGCCGGCGTCGACGCCTCCAACGCCCCCGGTGGCAACACCGTCGTCCTCCTCCCCCTGGACCCCGACGCCTCCGCCCGCAATCTCGTGGCCCGTCTCCGGCGGACTCTCGGTGTGGAAATTGCCGTCATAGTCTCGGACACCTTCGGCCGTCCCTGGCGAGAAGGCGCCGTCAACGTGGCCATCGGAGTCGCCGGCATCCATCCCATGTTGGACTACCGGGGCGAAGAAGACCCCCAGGGTCGCGAGCTGCGCACAACCACCATAGCCGTGGCCGACGAGCTTGCCGCCGCGGCCGGTCTTGTCATGGGCAAGCTGGACAGGGTCCCCGCAGTCCTCCTCAAAGGCTGCCGCTACGACCGGGCGGACGCCTCCATATCCGAAGTCATCCGTCCCGCCGACCGCGACCTCTTCCGTTGATCCTGCCCTTTCCCCGCAGAGGCCCTCCCGGACATAATCATTGACCAATTCAAGCCCCCCGCTTTGGTTGACACTTACTCTGGGGAACCATAGAATTCCGTCAAATTCCACCGAATTCCGGTCACACGGCGCCCCACCGCCAATCGGCTTTCGCGCCTGTGAGGTCTCCCCAGAAGGAGTAATTTGTCGACCGACGGTCAAGGCCGGCTCAATCAGAAGATAATCCGACGCCCGCGGCTGCGGGAGATGCAGCCCCGGGTGTTCCGCTTTAGAATACGCCGGCCCTCGCCGCGCATCTTCGCCTCCCCTCTCATCCTCCTCTACGGCTTCGTCATCCTCATCGGCTCCGGCGGCGTCCTCCTCGCCCTCCCCATCGCCTCCGTCGACAACACCCACACCCCTTGGGTCAACGCCTTCTTCACCTCCACCTCCGCCGTGACCGTCACCGGACTCACCGTCGTCGACACCGCGTCCCACTGGAGCTCCTTCGGACAGGGCGTAATCTTCGTCCTCATGCTCCTCGGCGGTCTCGGATTCATGGTCTTCGCCACCTTCCTCCTTACCGTCATCGGACAGCGGCTCAGCATCTCCGACCGCATGCTCATCCGGGACACCCTAGGCGGCGACAGAATCGGCGGCGTAATCCGTCTGCTTCGACGTATCGTCATGGTCGTCATGGCCATCTACGCCGTGGGCATGCTGCTCATGTTCTGGCAAATGCTATCCTTCTTCCCCGTTACGGAAGCCCTATGGCAGTCCGCCTTCCTCTCCGTCTCCAGCTTCAACAACGCCGGCCTGACGATTATCCCGGAGTCCGCCAGCCTGGAGGGGCTGCAGTCCAAGGTCCCCATCCTCATCTTCGTCGGCGGCCTCATAATGCTGGGCGGCATCGGTTGGGCCGTCACCGTGGACGTTTTCCGTCGGCGCTACTTCAAGCGGTTCAACCTGGACACGAAGATGATCGTGGTAACCAGCCTCTTCCTCTGGTTCGCCGCCACCTCCGTCTTCCTCCTCAGCGAATACTCCAACGAAGCAACCATCGGCGCCCGCTCCGTCGCAGACAAATTCGGCGTCAGCATCTTCGAGGCCATCAGCGCCCGAACGGCGGGATTCACCGCCCTGAACATCACCGGCATCACCGACCTCACCAAGCTCTTCTTCATCACCATGATGTTCATCGGCGGCGCCGCCGGTTCCGTGGCCGGCGGCATCAAGGTCGGCACATTCGCCGTAATCGCGGCCACCGTCCTTTCCTCCATCCGCGGCAGGCAGCAGACCGAGGCCTTCGGCCGCGAAATCCCCCGCTTCGTCGTTTACAGGGCCATTACCGTCGTCGTCCTGGGCGGCGGAATCATCTTTGCCACCTCCCTCGCCCTGGAATTGACCGAGGCCTCATCCCAATTCCCCTTTCTGGATATTCTATTCGATACCGTGTCCGCTTTTGGCACCACCGGTCTCTCAATGGGCATAGTGCCTCTCTTGTCCGTTTGGGGTAAAATAATGCTCATGGCGGTAATGGTCCTGGGTCGTCTTGGCCCCCTCGCCCTCGCTCTCGCCCTGACCCCGCAAAAGGAGGGCACCGTTTACCGCTACGCCCAGGAGAGCATCAGGATTGGTTAAATGAAGAAACAGGCGGTTGTTATCGGGTTGGGCCGTTTCGGCTCCAGCATGGCGCAAGAGCTTTACCAGGCCGGCCATGACGTCCTTGCCATAGACTCCGACGAGCAGGCCGTTCAAGATAGCATGGGCCGGGTCACCTATGCCGTGCGGGGAGACGCCACCAACAGGGCCCTGCTGGAGGAACTTGGCGTCCAGAATTCCGACGTGGCCGTCGTCTCTATCGGCTCCGACGTCCAGGCCAGCATCCTTGTCACCGTGCTCCTGAAAAGCCTGCAGATCCCCTTTATCATCGCCCGCTCTGCTAACCAGATCCACGGCGATACCCTCGAACGCATCGGCGCCGATCGGGTCGTGCACCCGGAGGAAGAAACGGGCCGGCGCATGGCCCACCTGGAATTCCACGACGGCGTCATAGACTACATGTTTCTCGCCTCCGATTACGGTATCACCCAGATGAGACCCCCGGACAATATCATCAAGCGCACCCTGGAGGAAGCCGGCCTCAGCGGCCCCAGGGACAAATACGGCCTGGCCGTCCTGGCCATCAGAAGGGGCCGGGAGTGTGTGTTGGTTCCCTCCAAGGACGAAGCCATCATGCCCGGGGACATCCTCGTGGTCGCGGGCAATGCCGAGCAGGTGGGTAAATTCCACCTGGCTACACGTTAGCGGTAGGAGGAATCGATGTCACCGCTTGAAGCGCCCGTTATTCCCTGCCCGGGGCGAGATTGACCTTGGAAGACGAACACAGAATTCTTCTCCCCGTCAACCGTACCCACGGCTATGAGCAGGTGCTGGAATTGGCTCGCTCCTTCGTCCAGGGTGGCCGCGGAAGAATCCACGCCATTTATGTCATTGAAATGCAGCTGAAGTACCCTCTGGACGCCGAGGTGGGGGAGGAAATCCTCAGGGGCGAAGAATCCCTGGCCTGGATAGAGCACCTTTCCCTCTCCGGTAGGCTGTCCCTGCAGGGAGAAATCGTCCAGGCCCGTCAGGCCGGTCCCGCCATCGTCCAGGAGGCAGCCAACATCCCCGCAACTATGATAATCATGGGTGTCGACTATGGTAACAACCCCTCGGGCTTTCGCATGAGCACCACCGCCGACTATGTGCTCCGCAACGCCCGGTGTCCCGTCATTCTTTGGCGCAGCGGCTCTCAGTCGTCGACCTTTTCGGGAGAATAGTAGCGTGCACGTACTGATCCTTGGCTGCGGCAACCTCGTCCGCCACATGGCCGCCACCATGGCCCAGAATGGGCACCAGGTGGTCGTGGTGGACGAACATGAGCGTTGCCCCTACCAGCAGAACCCGAATGTCCCCGGCTACGTCCTCTCCGGCGGCGATAACCTCATGGAAAGCATGCGCCGCGGTGGCGTGGAACGCGCCGACATGGTCATAGGACTCTCCTTCGACGACAACCGGAACGCCATGGCCGCCCAGATTGCCTCCAACATATTCAACGTGCCCCGAGCCTTCTGTCACGTCGGCGAGGTTTCCAAGGCGGATGTCTACCGGGAGCTCGGTCTCAATGTGCTGAGTTCCACCCATACATTGGCCGACGCTGTGCTCGACGGCGAGAAGGACGCATACTGATGTATATTGTCGTCGTGGGATGCGGCCGCATCGGGTTCAACCTGACCCGCGCCCTACTCACCGTGGGCCACGAAATCACCGTCATTGACCAGGACCCTCTCGCCCTGGAGGCCGCCTCCCGCGAGATGTCTGCCACTTTCGTACAGGGCGACGGCTCTTCTCCCGACGTGCTCAGGGAGGCCGGCGCGGAGAGGGCGGACCTCGTCATCGGCGTCACCGGTGACGACGCCGCAAACCTTGCCGTTTGTCAGATGTCCAAGCAACTCTTCAAGACTCCCACCTCCATGGGCCTCATCAAACACCCCTCCCACGCTGGCCTCTTCCGCCTCCTTGGAGTTGACAGGGTCATTAACAGTACCCACCTGATCCTTTCGAACATTGAGGAGGCTGTTCCCAGCCGGGCCCTCATGCACCTCCTGAATCTGCAGACCTACGGCATGGACATCGTATCTCTCTCCATCCCGGAAGACGCCGCCGTGGTCGGAAGGACCATCAGCAGCGTGGAGATGCCTCCCAACAGCTTCATAACCCTGGTCGTCAAACAGTCCGGCCCCCGGCTTCCCGAAGAGGACCTCCTCCTCCAGTCAGGCGACGAAGTCATTGCAGTAACCGTCCTGGAAGAGGAACAGGCCCTCTATGAGACCCTGACCGGAGCCGCGTAGTGGCCGGCTCCGTTGCGTATCTCGGCCCCGCGGGCACCTTCACCGAGCAGGCTGTCCACCTGCATAATCCCGATGCCGTGCTCCACTCCTTTACCAGCATCCACGGCGTCGCCCTTGCTGTGGTTTCCGGCATCGTGGACGAGGGCGTCGTCCCCATCGAAAACAGCTTGCAGGGCTCCGTCAACGAGACCCTGGACATCCTCATCAGCCAGCGCGCCCTCTTCATCCGAAGGGAGTTGGTCCTGCCCATCGAACACTGCCTCCTGGTGACGCCCGATACCCACGTTCCCGACATCGAAGTCATCTACTCTCATCCCCAGGCCCTTGGTCAGTGTCGCGAATTCCTGGAGCGCTGCTTCCCCAACGCCCAGCTTGTCGCTTCCCTCAGCACCTCCGCCGCCGTGGCCGACATGAAGCAGAGCAAGCACACCTCCGCCGCCATCGCTCCCTTTGGCGCCGCCGCCCTCAACAACGTTCGCGTCATGGCCAAGAACATCCAGGACAACGATTCCAACGTAACCCGGTTCGTGGTTCTGGCGGATCGGGACAGCCGCCCCACCGGTTGGGACAAGACCTCCATCTGCTTCTCGTTTGCAGAAGACAAGCCCGGACTCCTCTACGAGGCCTTCGGCGAATTCGTCCGTCGAAACATCAACCTCGCAAAGGTGGAATCCCGTCCCTCCAAGCACCTCTTGGGAGAGTACATCTTCCTCGTGGACGTCGACGGGCATCGCGAGGAACCTGACGTGAAGGAAGCCATCGACGCCCTAAAGCAGCGTTGTTCCATGTTCCGCATCTTCGGTTCCTATCCCCAGTGGAGCGGTTCCGACGACGCTGACCCTTCCAATTCCTGACCCGCACCATCAGAGATTCCCTGTAGGAGGTACGGCCATGGCCAGACCCGTTCGCATCGGTGTCCTCGTGCCCTCCACCAACCAGGTGGTCGAACCCGACTTCGCCTCCCTCACGCCCCCCGGCGTTACCTTCCATACCGAGCGACTCTGGAACGGTGAAGCGACGCCTGAAGGCGGTGGCGACGGTTCCTATCTGCTCAAAATGAACGACGATCTTGAACGCGGAGTCCGTTACTTGGCCAGCGCCAACCTTGACGTCATCGCCTACTGCTGCACCAGCGGCACCTACCACGCAGGCAATCTGGAGTACGATGGCAAGCTCTCCAGTCGCATAACCCAGGCCAGTGGCCTCCCCGCCGTCACCGCCGTTGCGGCCTCACTGCAAGCCCTCCGACACGTGGGCGCTCGACGCCTTAGCATCGTCGGTCCCTATGGCAACTTCCTCCTCCGGGATCGTCTCACCCCCCTGCTGGAAAGCCAGGGTTTGGAAGTTGTTTCTGCCGTCGGCGAGACCGGCATGCAGCATCGCACCATGGACGCCACGATAGGAGACCAGGACCCGCAGCACATCGCGAACTTCGTGTGCGAGACCGTAAAAGACGATTCCGATGCCGTGTTCATTCCCGGGACGGCGTGGCGCGCCTTGGAGATGGTCCAGCAGATGGAAGACCGGTTGCAGCGCCCGGTGATAACCGTAAACCAGGCCACAATCTGGGCTGTCCTGCGCAGGATAGGCCTCTGGTCACCCTTCAAGGGGTATGGTCGCCTGATGGCAAACGGGAATTAGATGGGCGGTTTCTTCCCCGTCTTCTCTTCGTACAGCTTCCAGGTGGCGTCGTTGAAGGGGTAATACTTGCCCGGTGAGCACTGCTCCGTTATGAGCTGCTCCTTGATCACCTCCTCCACCTCTTCGCGCTGGTGGGCTATGGCAATCACTTCGTCCACTACGCTGTGGGGCACCACCACCACGCCGTCATCGTCTCCCACGATGGCGTCCCCCGGCCGCACAAGCACCCGGCCGCACTGTATGGCGTCGTTCACCTGCCAGGGCCAGAACTCCGCCGGCCCCTGCTTTGCCGTGCTGTTGGCCGAATAAACGGGAAAGCCATACTCCCTCAGCGCCACCGTATCTCGGACAGCGCCGTCCGTTACCAGCCCGCCGATGTTCCGTTGTCTCAGTCGCAGAAACTTGATATCTCCGCCCACGGAGCTGAACTCCCAGCCCATCGCGTCTATCACCAGCACCTCGCCGGGGCCGCACAATTCGAAGGCCACGTACTCCGCCGACTGCTCCTTCTTGGGCTTGTCCGCCGCCAGATCGGGACGATGGGGCACAAACCTGAGAGTCACCGCCCGTCCTGCCATCCGCTGCCCCAGCTGCAACGGCTTCGCCCCGTGGATGAAAGACATGGGCCATCCTTTGACCCACAGCCCGTCAATCAGCGTCTGTGTGGGGATCTGGCGCAGTACCTCAAGGGTCTCGTCGGAAATCGGCTCAAGTGTGGTCACAGAGTCACCTCGTTGGTCAGGAAATCGCAGCCTTGCGTGGGCTTTTGTGATCGGGGATTCCGGAGTACGGGATAGCGCGGTTCATTTCTAGGAAATACCCAGATCTCCCATGAGCTTGTCGGTCTTCGCGCTGAACTCGAGACCGCGCCTCAGCCCGTCCCGGTACTTCTCACCCAGGGCCCGCAGCGTGTCGTCCGCGGGGCGGGACCCCTCGGACCGGTGGGCCATGAAATCATCCAGCGTGCTGTAGGCCCGGTCCACGTGCCAGCAGTAGGAAAGAAGCCAGGTCAGCTCTCGCTCGTTCTCAGGTGTCGGTATCTCGCGCAGGTCAATGAGTTCGTCCCTCACCTTCGTATACCGGAGAATTCCCGCCTTGTCGTTCTCGTCTTTGCCGTAGAAACGGCGCTTGCGAAGCTCAATTATCCGGCGGTCATATTCCTCCTCGCCGTAAATCGAGCGCGGGAGCCACTCCTCACGGAGGTCCAGCACTTCCTCCCCGTCGGCGTTGACGATGGCCACCGCCGTGTCGGAGCCGATGATCGGGTCGTACTCGAACTTCACCGCGTCCCTCAGCAATGCCTCCTGCAGCATCAGCGTCAGGGACCTGGGAATCTTCTTATAGTTCTTCCCGCTGGCCTCTTCGTTAGAGTCGGCGCCCACACCGCCTGTGTTGAACACGTAGTAATACTGCGGCAGCCCGCCGTCGGCCATCTGCTTCAGCACCTGGTACATAATGTTGGCGTTCTCGTCTTCCAGCCCAATGATGAACGGGTCCGAGAAGTATTCCACGTATGGTCTTCCGATGGCTCCGGTGGCCGCTCCCATCTGCACCGCTTCGCCGTACATCAGCACGCGAATATACTGTTCCAGCTTCAGCTTCCGCAGCGGCGCCACCACCGTGTTCTGCCGCATTACCGCCTGCCAGAAGACTCGGTCCGTGTGCTCCATCGGCACGTGGACGGAGTTCGTCGTCTCGCCGCCCGTGATGTTCTTCAACACATTGCCCGCGCCCTTCCGCTCCAGCAGCCGCTCCCGAGACAATATCATCCGCATGTTGCGAACGGGGTTTTCGTCGTACTTGGGTACCGCGCTCTCGTGGTCCACAGGCACGTTCTCAAGCAGCTCCAGCGGGTTGGGGAAGTCCGGGGACCCCCTCAGCACATCGTAGGTTATGGGATCGTCTTCCCGGGTCAGGCCGAAGGGCACGGCGTACAGGTTGTTCTCCGTCCCGTCGATTCCGTAGGGAATCTCCACTCCCTTGCCGTTTCGCTCCGTGACGACGGGTTCCGGCAGCTGCTGCAGAAGCACAATGTCGTCGTTCATCGGGTAGACCCCCTCCTCCGAGTCTGCGGGCAGCCCGAGGAGGGTAGCGGTCTCGCTGTTTGCTAGCTCAATCATTATCGTAAGCGTACTCTTGCCGTGCAGGGAAGGCCCCAGCGTGATGATCGCCGAGTTGGTCATCGCGTCTTCCAGGGTGCGAATGCGCACCATGCTCAGCGCCGCCTGTA
This sequence comes from uncultured Dehalococcoidia bacterium, assembly GCA_964418665.1. Classification (GTDB taxonomy): domain Bacteria; phylum Chloroflexota; class Dehalococcoidia; order Lucifugimonadales; genus JAPULR01. Next base: position 139,278 of record CAYQLZ010000002.1, read on the forward strand.
TAGCCAACCCCTGCGCCTGCTTCACCTTGAACATAGCAATCGAAAGCGGGCCCATCTTGTGCTCGCCCACGTAGTCGAACCCCAGATGAAGAGAAAGCCCCTTGGTGGGGGCCTTGAATACCAGTTGGGTCAGACCGGCCTTCTTGACGCGGTCCTTCAACTCTTCCGGCAGGTTCAGGTCTTCGAGCCAGTTGGGAATCGACACCTCAAGGATGTCCGGTTCCTCCGCAAGCTCACCCTGTGGAAGATCGAAAGTCAGCTTCCTCCACATCAGGGGCAGCTGCAGGTATCGCGCCCCAAACAGAATCTGGCGTGCGTGGAACGAACGCCCCGGCGCGTCGCAGATGCGCCTGTCCGTCTGAAGGATCCCGTCCCCCGCCTCGAATCGGCGTCCCATCTCGTCGATGATTACCTCAAGCACGTCCGTGAACAGCGCCTGGCTCTCCTCCGTAAAGGCGAGCGCGTCCCGATTGCGCGAAAAGCCGTCGATGAAATACTGGGTCAGGTCCGGCCTACGGGCCACGCCAAGCTGGCTGAAGAACGCCAATCCGCCGTTGTCCAGCCGTACCACCGTCTCCGGCCACACCTTCGCTGCGGCCTTGCCCTGTGAGTTGGCCTCCTCTCCCTCCTGCACCACCTTCGCCACCTCCTCCATTAGCCCCTCCCGCTCATCGGCGGGAAGGTCCTGGAAGACGCGGATATTATCGATAAGCCACTGCTCAGAAGGATTGAAGAGGGGGTTGTCGGAACTCTGCCCCTGCTTTCCAAGGGCGACAAGTCGGTCTAGCTGACGGTTGAAGTTGGGGTTGATTACCGGGCCGGGAAGGGCAATGGAAGGCCCCCCGTCCCTCTGGGACGAGTCACTGTTCACGAGTCTTCTCCAAACATATTAAGTAGAAATGCGGACTAAGGAACTGGATACCGGTATTCACGTGATTAAATGCTTCACGTCGAGAGAAAACAATTGCTGGTTGGTTCTACGCATTCAAGGGAAGCTCTGTACCCAGACCCTCCTCCTTGGCGCGCTTGTAGACGAAGGCCGCCGCAGCCACGTCGCTGACGCCGATCCCGTGGGACTTGAACATGGTAATGCTGTCCTCGGAAGGACGCCCCACACCTTGGCCGGCAGCCACTGATGCGAGTTCTTGTACCTGCTCCCACCGCGTCAGTCCCTGGTCGATGCTGAACAGCAGGTCTCCGCTGTAACGTTTAGCCTCTTCCAGGTTGTCCACCACAATGGTGTCGACGCGGCTGATAACGTCGTTGTCCACCTCGCGGCGCGTCCAGTGGTTGGACCCCATTATGCTCAGGTGCATCCCCGGCTCCAGCCACTCTCCGAAGAGCACCGGGTTGGGGGATGTGGTCATAGTAATCGCAATGTCGGCGCCTTCTACGCAGGCCTGTGCGCTCTCCGCTGCCGTGACCTCTACGTTGAGAAGCTCAGACATCTGCGCGGCGAACTCCACCGCCTTTTCGGGAACGATGTCGAAGGCCCTGACCGACGTAATGTTTCGCACTGCGCAGGTGCCTTCCAGCTGTGCGCGCGCCTGGGCTCCCGTGCCGATAATGCCCACCACGGAGGCGTCTTCCCGCGCCATGTGCTTGCTGGCGACCCCGCTGATGGCGCCCGTTCGCAACTGGGAGCATCGCCCCCCCTGAAGCAGCGCCAGCAGATCGCCCGTCTCGCTGTCGTGCAGCACAGTCAGAAAACGGGAACCGCCGGGAAAGCGGGCGGTGTAGACCTTCAATCCAACAACCCCGGTGTCGAGAATCGCCCCGGGCATTATGTGGTGGTATCCCTGCGGCGTTCGGATGTGGGATCGGGGTGTGAGCCACGCCATTCCCCTGTGGGCCTGGTCCAGCATATCCTCTATGACTCCCACGCAGTCCTGCATGGTCATCACCTGGTTAACATCCCCGTCCGTTAGAAGTAACGGCATTAATTGCCTCCTTCACAATGCATCCGATTATCAAGCCTATAACGCTTGGGCAAAAAGACTAACCATTGCGGATAGGGATGTCAACAATGCAGGTTGAACTGAATGCGTAATGAAAGGTGGAGCGGAAGATGGGATTCGAACCCACGACCCTCTCCTTGGCAAGGAGATGCTCTACCACTGAGCCACTTCCGCCTACAAACGGGCTTCACCCCGTGGTGCCGAGGGTCGGGATCGAACCAACGACACGCGGATTTTCAGTCCGCTGCTCTACCGCTGAGCTACCTCGGCTTAGGCTCATAATGGTAAAGAGGCAAATTGTCACTGTCAAGGCAAATCCACTCCGCGAAGCTTCCCAAAACAGACCGTCAGAACTCTCCTGTGCCAGCGTCGGGACCTCCCTGCAACGGCGGTCTCCGTCTTTGTTTGACAACAATGCAATTGACGGTAAGGCGTTGCTGTGATAAATTCTGAATACTCCCCCTATCTCTTCGGCGGTAGGGTCGAGACCGTCCCCTCGGGCGGTCTCTGTCTTTGTTTGACAACAATGCAATTGACGGTAAGGCGTTGCTGTGATAAATTCTGAATACCCCCCCTATCCGCTTCGCCGGTAGGGTCGAGACCGCCTGACAAAGGCGGTCTCTGTCTTTGTCAGGAAAAAGCTCTTGATTACAAACGTCTACATCGATGGATTCAACCTTTACTATCGTGCTCTCAAGGGAACAAGGTTCAGATGGTTGGACTTAAGGGGGTTGAGTCAGGCCCTCTTTCCACAAGACACAATCAATAGGATTTCCTATTTCACAGCTCTTGTGAATCCCCGCCCCGACAATCCAGGCGTCAGTCGGCGTCAGTACATATACCTACGCGCACTGGCCACCCTTCAAGACCTCGAGGTTTTCTACGGCACCTTCAGGTCCGGCGTCATTCGCCGCCCTTTGGCCGAACCCCTTCCCGGCCTCCCCTCCACCGTCCGCGTCCTCGACTCCGAGGAAAAGGGATCAGACGTCAATCTCGCCACCCGCCTACTCGTCGACGGCTTCAACGGCGACTACCAACAGGCCGCCATCATCTCCAACGACGCCGACTTCGCCACCGCAATGCTGTACGTCCGGGACTCCCTCAGCCTCAAGGTCACCCTCGTCAACCCCGACCGCAAAAGGTCAAGCCCCAGGAATCTGTCCAACTCCGCCACCTATGTACGAAGACTCTGGAAGAGTCACCTCCGGCGCAGTCAATTCCCGGAAACGCTGTCAGATAGCTTCGGCACTATAACCAAACCCGCCGGTTGGTGAACAACCGCAGGACTTGCTCGTCCACGAGTCCTGCTATAATGGCCCCAACCTTACTCCGGGGGTGACATCATGCTCGACACAATTATCACAGGCGGCACAGTCGTCACACCCCAGGGAGCCGCCGTCATGGATCTGGCCATCCAGGACGGAAAAATCGCCGCCCTCTCCCATCCCGGCCTTCTCAACGCCGAAGCCCCCCGCGTCATCGACGCCTCGGGCAAAATCGTCCTCCCCGGCGGCATCGAACCCCACACCCACATCGGCATCCCCGTCCCCGAGCGGTGGGCCGGCCGCCCCGAAGTCTTCACCCAGCCCCCCGAAGCCGCCACCCGTGCCGCGGCCTTTGGCGGGGTCACCACCCTCCTGGACTTCTCCGGTTCCCTCCCCAATTCCCCGGAAGAAATCGTCCGCGGCGACTCCATCATGGATCAGTTGGAGTCCCGCAAGCAGGCCTTCATCGGCCACAGCTATACCGACTTCGCCTATCATCACATCCTCGCCGGCGAAGTCAGCCCCAGGACCATCGGCGAAATCGGCGAGGCCGTCCAGGCGGGCCAGGCCTCCTTCAAGATATTCACCACCTTCGCGGGCCGCGTCCCCTACGGCCACCTCCAGGCCATCTTTAATGAAGTCGGGCACCATGGCGGCATCATGGCCGTCCACGCCGAGGACGACGACATGGTCACCTACATGGAGGAAAAGTTGAAGCGGGAGGGCCGCGACCAGGGCCATAACCTCCACCTTGTACACAGCAACATCTCAGAAGACGTCTCTTTCCGCAAAGTAATCCGCATGGCCGAACACGCCGAGGTGGGCATCTACTTCGTCCACGTCACCGCCAAAGAGGGCGTCATCGCCGTCGGCGAGGCCCGCAGTCGTGGCCTCCCCGTCTACGGCGAAGCCCTCCACAACTATCTCGAGTTCACCTGCGACGACTACAAGAAGCCCAACGGCACCAAAATCCACACCTATCCTGCCATCAAGTACGCCTCCGACAGGGAGGCCCTCAAGCTCGGTCTCGAAGATGGTCGCATATCCACCACCGCCACTGACGAATACACTACCTATAAGGACGTCAAGTTCTGGGGCCAGACCATCGAGTCCGTCTGCGGCGGCCACAACGGCATCGAAACCAGGATTCCCGTCGCCTTCACAAAGTTCGTATCCCAGGGTGGCATGTCCCTGACAAGGTTCGCCGACATCATCGCCACCAATGCCGCCAAAATCCTCGGCCTCTACCCCCAAAAGGGCGTCATCGCCCCCGGTAGCGACGCCGACCTCGTCCTCATCGACCCCGCCATACGCAAAACCCTAACCCTTGACGATCTCCATGCCGATTCCGACTACAGCATCTGGGAAGGCTTCGAATGCGAAGGCTACCCCGTTATGACCATTCTCAGGGGCAACGTCATGGTGCAGGACGGCGTACTAAAGGGCACTTCCTACCAGGGTCGTTGGCTCCCCCGAAAGGTCGCTCCCGGCGCCCTGGCCAGGCCCGCATGCTAAACGTGTAACCGCCCAAATCGCCATTTCACGAAATTTCCAGTCCCTCCCTCATTCGCCCTGCGAACTCTCCAACATGAGTCCGGGGGAACCGACCGCACCGCTTTCGGCGTAATGATACACGAGTCCAACTTTGCTTTTTCGTCGGTTTTCACGTAGTATGAATATACGGATATCTCTCCCCCGGTCTCCACTGTTTCCCGGACTACCACCCTCCACATCGATGAACGGAATTATACGAATATGAGCAACAGAAAGTGGTTGAGAAGCGGCCTCATCTATCTTCTGATTATCGTCGCCGTGGCCTCAATCTTCTTCATCGTTGTCCCCGGACTCGGAGGCTCCGACGAAGTCTCCTTCACCGAGGTCGTGCGGATGGCAAAAGAAGGAGAGGTCTCTTCCATTGAGGTCAGGGGTGAGTCACTCAAGGTCAACACCGTTAGCGGTGGAGAAGTAGAAAGCCGCATCGGCGAAGGCACAGACATCACCGAGCACATTCCGGAATCCGTGCCCGTCTTCTTCAAGGGTTCCGGCGGCTTCAACCTTGGCCTGCTGCTGAATTTCCTGCCCCTCATCTTCTTTGGCGCCCTCATTATCCTCCTCATGCGCCAGGCCCAGGGCAGCAGCAACCAGACCATGAACTTCGGCCGCAGCAAGGCCAAGATGATCCTCACCAGCCGTCCCACAGTTAGCTTCTCAGACGTTGCCGGCGCCGACGAAGCCAAGGCCGAGCTCCAGGAAGTCGTCGAGTTCCTCCAGAACCCGGACAGATTCCTATCCCTCGGTGCCCGCATCCCCCGGGGCGTCCTCCTCGTTGGCCCTCCCGGCACCGGCAAGACCCTGCTCGCCCGGGCCGTCGCCGGTGAAGCCGCCGTTCCCTTCTTCCCCATCAGCGGCAGCGAATTCGTCGAGATGTTTGTCGGCGTTGGCGCAGCCCGCGTACGGGACCTCTTCGATCAGGCCAAGCGAAACTCCCCCTGCATCGTTTTCGTAGACGAAATCGACGCCGTCGGACGTCATCGCGGCGCCGGACTCGGCGGCGGCCACGATGAACGGGAGCAGACCCTCAACCAGATACTGGTGGAGATGGACGGCTTCGAGACCGGCACAAACATTATCGTCATCGCCGCCACCAACCGCCCCGACATCCTCGACCCCGCCCTCCTTCGCCCAGGCCGCTTCGACAGAAGGGTCGTCCTCGACCTGCCCGAAGTCCAGGGTCGCGAGGCAATCCTGAAGGTCCACTCCAAGGGCAAGCCCCTCGCCCCCAATCTCAAGCTGGACGTCATCGCTAAGGAAACTCCCGGCTTCAGCGGCGCCGACCTCGCGAACCTCGTTAACGAAGGTGCGTTGCTCGCCGCCCGCCGCAACAAGAAACTCATCGGCTCCTCGGAGTTCGAGGAGGCCATCGATCGGGTCATCGCAGGTCCGGAGCGCAAGAGCCGCGTCATCAGCGACAGGGAAAAGGCTATGACCGCCTACCACGAGGCCGGCCACGCCCTCGTCGCCTTCAATCTGCCCCAGGCCGACAAAGTCCACAAAATCTCCATCGTCGCCCGTGGCGCCATGGGCGGCTACACCCGCCTGCTCCCGGACGGAGACAGGTATCTATGGACCAAGGGTCAGTTCGAAGATATGATGGCCACCGCTCTCGGGGGCAGGGCTGCGGAAGAGATTGTCTTCGGCGAAATGACCACCGGAGCCAGCAATGACCTCCAGCGCACCACCCAGATTGCCCAGAGAATGGTCAAGCAGTACGGCATGAGCGACAAGCTGGGCCCCAGGACCTTGGGTCGACGGCAAGAGCTCGTCTTCCTCGGTCGGGAGATACACGAAGAGCAGGACTACAGCTCCAAGCTCGCTGAGGAGATTGACCAGGAAGTAAGGGACTTGATCAACACCGCCAAGGTAAAGGCCGAGACTATCCTGGAGGAGAACCGGGAGCGGCTGGCCGCCATCGCCGAGTTCCTCATTCAGCATGAGTCCGTCGAAGGTGACAATCTCCAGGCCCTGTTCGACGGTCGGGAACCGGTCATAGAAGATGAAGTGGAAGAAGCCCCTCAGGAGGTCGAGTCCCCCGCTCAGCCTGCTCCCACCATCGACCCCCAACCCAGGCCCCACCTGGCCAGCCAGCAGGACGACCGCCCAATTCCCGAAGGCAGCTAGCCCCCTTCCCTTGTTCCTGCGAAGGCAGGAACCCACTCTCGACCCACAGCTGGCTCACCCCAATGTGCGCCCCTCACCACTTCGACATCCTCGCCAACTGCCCCCTGTTCCAACCCAGATGACGTCGTCGCGCCACGCAGCATCGTCTTCCTCCTGACCCTCCTGGCCTCTGAGACCGCAACGGCCTGCACCATCTCCGACGCCGAAACTCCCGCAGCCACAACGCCACCTCCGACAGTCCGCATCATCACCACACCTGGCGCAGCGCCAACCGCCGCCCGCTCACGCCCAACAGCGACTTCTACACCCAAATGGACGGAAGAACCCAGCGACTCCGAAAATGCAATCCCACCCACGCCCGAATCATCAACGCCTACTATCATGGGCAGGAACCTGGAGAATCGGGGGGTCCCGCTCTGCGGAGGTGATGTTCGCTATGAGTTACGTGGCTACGGCGCTATTACGAGGGTGCCTAGTGGATACTTCGCATACGAAAACTACATTCGTTGGCCCCCCGACGGCTCAAAGATTGCTATTCGAGTAGAGAGTGGTGGAGATGTGCTGCCCAGAGTGCTGGTGTTCACCATGGTTCGAGATGGATCCAAGCCTAGACTCCTGGCAGTGGGTGACGAAGAGGGGAGCAGATTGCAACTCAGGCCGGTTCAATGAAATACACATGGCATACAGATGGCGAACACTGGCTCCGGCAGGCGCCGCGGTCGTTTTGCCTGTCATAGCGTCTCGGCTGGCAAGGACGCCTCGCCGGTGATGTGGCCCGGCAGGACGACCGGCCCCAATCCCCGAAACCGGCCAGACCGCCGAAAACCGTTGCTCGGCCCCCCTACCCCTGCGACTCGTCCAGCGGCATCTGCCGGAAATAAATCCCCCACCGCTGCATCATCTCCTCCACCTCCGAGTCCCCCCGGGCTGTGAGCTCCCCCAGGAACCCCGCCAGCGCATGCCCCGGCAGCATCTCCTCATCGCAAACCCAGCTCTTCTCCGCCGGCACCAGGTACACAAGCCCTCGCTGGTGCTCACATCCCAGCAGCACCCGAGTGTTCCCTTCGCCGGGGACCACGTTCACACCGTGATTCGTCTCCTTCGCCATTTCGTCCATGCCTCCGATGACCTGCTTAACCTAGCTGGGATTCTTGGCCAGCCGCTTTAGGAATTCCGCGTTGCTCTTGCTCTGGGCCAGTCGCTCCAGTATCCGCTCGATGCCATCGGTAAAGTTGCCCGACTCTTGCACCAGCAGCCCCACGATTCGCCTCAGCAGCCAGATGTTCTTCACCGTCTTCGCATCAAACATCAGCTCTTCCCGGCGGGTGCTGCTCCGGCCGATGTCTATCGCCGGGAAGATTCGCTTCTCCGCCAGCTTCCTGTCCAGGTGGAGCTCCATGTTCCCTGTGCCCTTGAACTCCTCGTAGATCACCTCGTCCATCCGGCTGCCCGTATCCACCAGGCAGTTGGCGATGATGGTCAGGCTCCCGCCGTGCTCCACGTTCCGGGCTGCCCCGAAGAACTTCTTCGGAGGATACAACGCCACAGGGTCGATTCCACCCGAAAGCGTCCGCCCGCTCGAAGGCAGCGCCAGGTTATACGCCCGCGTCGCCCGCGTGATGCTGTCCATCAATATCAATACGTCCTTGCCCGACTCCACCAGCCGCTTCGCCCGCTCCAACGCCAAATCCGCCAGCCGCACCTGGTCCTCCACCGATTCGTCGAAGGTCGACGCGAACACCTCCCCCTTCACCGACCGGCGCATGTCCGTCACCTCCTCCGGCCTCTCCCCAATCAGCACCACCATTATATGTATGTCCGGGAAGTTCGCCGTAACCCCGCTCGCCACGTGCTTCAATATCGTCGTCTTCCCCGCCTTGGGCGGCGACACTATCAGCCCACGCTGCCCCCGGCCAATGGGCGCGAACAGGTCGATCATCCGCGTCGTCAAATTGTCCGGCGTCGTCTCCAGAGTTATCTGCTCATCGGGAAAGACGGGCGTCAACTCCTCGAAGGTCGGCCTGGTCCGCGCATTGGGCGGCATCAGCCCGTTCACCGTATCCACCCGCGTCATCCCGAAATACCGCTCCCCTCCCTTCGGCGAGCGCACGCCTCCCGCCACCGTATCCCCGCACCTCAGCCCGAACCGCCGTATCTGCGACTGCGACACGTAGATGTCCCCCGGCCCCGGCTTCAACCCCGTGTGCCGCAGGAACCCGTATCCGTCGCTCATCAGCTCCAGCACCCCGGACCCTCTCAGCCGGTGCTGGTCCGGGAACCTGTGCGCAATCCGCACCACCACGTCCTCCTTCCGGAGCGACGTGAGCGAGTTGCCGTTCTCCATGCCCATCTGCTGGGCAATGTCCAACAGCTCCTCCTTGCTCTTCCTTTCCAGTTCTGATACGTCTAACGTCGGTTTGGCGGCCAATTGGTTCACGTTCTTTCCAAAGATTTTGCTCCCCTGAGCCCTGGATCTACTCCTTCGTCTCAACCCCCGCTTGCCCTCTCCCAGTCCCGTCGAAATCGCTCCACCCCCACCGTCGTCAGCGGGTGGTTCACCATCTGCTCCAAAACAGCGCACGGCACCGTCGCAATATGCGCCCCCGCCCGCGCTGCCTCCACGCAGTGCAGCGGGTGGCGTATACTCGCCGCCAGCACCTGCGTCTCGATCCCATAATTCCTATATATAGACACAATCTCCTCCACCAACTCCATCCCCCGCTGCCCCGTGTCGTCAATCCGACCCACAAACGGACTCACCGCCGCCGCCCCTGCCGCCGCTCCCAGCAACGCCTGGTTCACCGAAAAGCACAGCGTCTGATTCACCTCAATCCCCTCATCCGAAAGCGCCCGCATAGCCTCGAACCCCGCCGCCGTACTCGGCAGCTTCACCCACGGCCTCCGCGTCCACCCTGCATACTCCCTCCCCTCCGTAATCATCCCCTCCACATCCTCGCTCACCACCTCGATAGAAATCGGCCCGTCCACAATCGAAGCAATCTCCTCCACCGCCAGCCGGTACCCCTCCATCCCCGACACTCCCGCCTGCGCCGCCAGCGAAGGATTCGTCGTCACACCCGAAACCACCCCCAGCCGCGACGCCCGCCGCACCTCGTCAACATCCGCCGTATCCACGAAAAACCTCATATCCTCTAAGCCGGCCCCCCATTCAAATTCGGCCGTCTCCTCCCCACCCCCACCACATCCTCCCCCAGCGGCAGCGTCGGCTGACTCCCCTCCCGCAACGTCCTCATCGCCGTCCCCACAAACTCCCTCATCAATGGATGCGGCCGGTACGGCCTCGACCGAAACTCCGGGTGAAACTGCACCCCAACCATAAACGGATGCCCCTCCACCTCCGTAATCTCCACCAGCCGCCGGTCCGGCGAAAGCCCGCTCAACCTCATCCCCGCACCCTCCAACCGCTCCCGGTAATCATTGTTCAACTCAAACCTGTGCCGGTGACGCTCCAACACCTCCCCCTCCCCGTACGCCCGCCGCGCCAAACTATCCTCCACCAACACACACGGATAATTCCCCAACCTCATCGTCCCCCCCATATCCGTCACCGCCTGCTGCTCCGGCATAAAATGCACCACCGGGTCCGCGCACCCCGGGTCCACCTCATACGAATGCGCCCCCTCCAGCCGCAGCACATTCCGCGCGAACTCCACCACCATCACCTGCAGCCCCAGGCACAACCCCAGGTACGGAATCCCCCTCTCCCGCGCATACCTCGCCGCCGCAATCATCCCCTCCACACCCCTCGACCCAAACCCCCCCGGCACAACAATCCCGCACGCCGTCCCCAGCAACCCCTCCGGCCCCCGGGCCTCCACCTCCTCCGCATGCACCCACTGCACCTCCACCTCCTGCCCCAAACGCCACGCCGCGTGCTGCAGCGCCTCCTTCACCGAAATATAACTGTCCTGCAACTCCACATACTTCCCCACCAGCGCAATCGGCACCCGCCCAGAATACTCCCCCATCCGCTCCACCATCGCAGACCACGCCCGCATATCCCGCTCCCCCGCACCCAGTTGCAACGTCGACGACAACAAATCCCCCAGTCCCCACTCCTCCAGAATCAGCGGCACCCGGTAAATCGTATCCACCGTCAAAAGCGGGATAACCGCATCCTTGTCCACATCGCAAAACAGCGCAATCTTCTCCCGTATCCCGTCCGAAACCTCAAAATCGCTCCGACATATAATCGCATCCGGCTGAATCCCAATCGCCCGCAAATCCCGCACACTATGCTGCGTCGGCTTCGTCTTCAACTCCCCCGCCGCATATATATAAGGTAAGAGCGTCACATGAATATAAAACACATTCTCCCTCCCCACCTCCTTCCGCATCTGCCGGATCGCCTCCAAAAACGGCTGCCCCTCCATATCCCCCACCGTCCCCCCGACCTCCACCACCACCACCTCCGCCTCCGACTCCTCCGCCAGCGCCACAATCCGCCCCTTAATCTCATTCGTCACATGCGAAACCGCCTGAATCGTCCCCCCCAGAAAATCCCCCCGACGCTCCTTCGCAATCAACGACTGGTAAACCTGCCCCGCCGTCAAATTCGAAGACCGCGTCACCTCAATGTCAATGAACCGCTCATAATGCCCCAGGTCCATATCCGTCTCCCCCCCATCCTTCGTCACAAACACCTCCCCATGCTGATACGGCGACATCGTCCCCGGGTCCACATTCAAATACGGGTCCAACTTGATAACCGAAACCGAAACCCCCCGACTCTTCAAAATCCGCCCAATCGAAGCCACACTCACACCCTTCCCAATGCCGCTCACCACACCCCCGGTCACGAAAATAAACTTAGCCCTCACAACAACCCCCCTTCCCGTGTCCTCGCGAACGCGGGGACCCACACCCCCCCACCCCAAACCCGGAGGGGGGGAACAAGTGGGGGGGCGGAAGGG
>CAYQLZ010000002.1:151122-151736 GCA_964418665.1 uncultured Dehalococcoidia bacterium
CTCCCAAACCCCGTAGGGGCGTCCCTTGTGGGCGCCCTTCCTGGTGACTCCCCCTGGCGCCCCTCCCCCAAATCCCCCCAAAAAACCGCGCACCCATACCAAGCCAAACTCACAAGAAAACGTGAAAACCCTCATAAGCAAAAAGGGGCGAGGTCGCTCCGGGGAGTGGGATCTGCTCCTGCCTCCCGCCTCCGACAAACCCCCAAAAGGGCCCATCAACGGGGGAGAAGCTCACGAAAAAAGTATATCCCCGCCCCAAACCCAAAGTCAACCACACCACCACCTCTTGTCCCTGCGAAGGCAGGGACCCACCCTCCACCCACACCCCCCCAACCCCCAAAACCAACTCCCCCTGCGACCACCTCTTGTCCCTGCGAAGGCAGGGACCCACCCTCCACCCACACCCCCCAACCCCCAAAACCAACTCCCCCTGCGACCACCTCTTGTCCCTGCGAAGGCAGGGACCCACCCTCCACCCACACCCCCCAACCCCCAAAACCAACTCCCCCTGCGACCACCTCTTGTCCCTGCGAAGGCAGGGACCCACCCTCCACCCACACCCCCCAACCCCCAAAACCAACTCCCCCTGCGACCACCTCTTGTCCCTGCGAAGG
>CAYQLZ010000003.1:0-85584 GCA_964418665.1 uncultured Dehalococcoidia bacterium
CTTTCTTTTCCCCTTTTCCACATCCTCCCACCTACTTCTTCGGTGGATTGGGGTTTAGAGATCGAAGGACCTTCCGCCTCTATCAGGGCGAAATGGTGAGGGACTTCCAAGGCTTTGCGAGCCAGGCGGCGAGACGGCTTACGATTCTCGATAACGCGGAATCTCTAAGAGACCTTGCAGCGCTGCAAAGCAACCGATTACATCCCCTTGCAGGTGAGCGATCCGGCCAATTCAGCATCAGGGTAAATCGTCAGTGGCGAATTTGCTTTCGCTGGGGCGAGGATGGCCCGTACGACGTAGAAATTGTTGATTATCACTAAGGGGCGTGAAATGAAATTTCGGAATCAAATGAGACCTGTGCATCCGGGGGAAATCCTGGTTGAAGAGATGGAAGAGTTGGAATTGTCCGCAAACGGATTAGCCAAAGCCCTGGACGTCCCAACAAATCGTATTACGGCAATTTTGAACCGACAGCGGGGAGTAACTGCGGATACAGCTCTTCGCCTCGGGCGCTATTTTGGAACTACGCCAGAATTCTGGCTGAACCTTCAGAAGACATACGAGCTGCGAAAGGCTGAAACCAGATCCGGCAGTCTCATCAGGCAGCGCGTGCAGCCGAGGGGGAAAACAGTGTCGCGCTAAAGGTCCAGTTTTCCTACCTCAGGCAGCAGGTCCATCAGAGGGGAGCGGAAGCCGAGGAGGGAGCGGTCGAGGCTGGCTAGGGTGGGACGACCGCAGAGCTTCATGGTCATTTCCATTTCGTCCCTGAGGATCTGGAGCACGTTTCTGACTCCCGCCTGACCGTCGACGGCCAGGCCCCAGAACAGCGGGCGTCCGATTAGCACCGCGCGGGCGCCCAGGGCCAATGCCTTGACGATGTCCGCGCCGCGGCGAATGCCCCCGTCCAAGTAGACTTCCACCTGCCCGTCTGCGGCGTCGACCACCTCGGGGAGGACCTCGATGGTCGCGAATGTGGTATCCAGTTGGCGGGCGCCGTGGTTGGAGACCACCAGGCCTTTCGCGCCGTACTGGCCGCAGCGGGCGGCTTCTTCGGCCGTCATGATGCCCTTCATGACTATGGGCAGCGATGTCTGGGACGCAAACCAATCCAGGTAGTCCCACGAGGCAGCCGGGTCGCGCACCAGGTTGCTGGCCCACTGGTAGTTGGCCGTCTGGGGCGGCACGTATTCATTGCGGATATTGCGCTCGCGCTTGGAGAGGGTCTTGATATCCAGGGTCAGGGCGATGGCCGAATAGCCGGATTCCTCCGCCCGGTGGGCCATCTCCACGGTCATGCCCCTGTCGGTGTAGAAGTATTGCTGGAACCACACCGGGCCGGTGGCGGCCTGGGCGACCTCCTCCATGGTGAAGGTGGAGCCGGAACTAAGAAGCATAACGGTTCCCGCGTCGCCGGCGGCGCGTACCGTGGCGAGCTCCGCGTCCGGGTGGGCGCGGCCGTGGGCGCCGGAGGGCGCGGGCATCACCGGGAAGCTGATTTCGTGGCCCAACACCGTTGTTGAGGTGTCGATGACGCTCACGTCCTCCATCACCTTGGGGCGCAGGACGATGGCATCCATCATTCGGCGCGTCCGATGGAGGGTGATTTCGTCGGTAGCGCCACCGGCGATGAAGTCGTACTGACTTTTGGAGAGGCGTTCCTTGGCAAGAGGTTCGTATTCGTAGATGTTAATGGGGCCGACTGCCATATCAAACCCTCCGACGAAAGGATTACTGTAAAGCAGCAGTATATGAAGGTAGTCGTCGGGGCGTCAACGGAGTCTCATCGCAAAAACCAGTGATTCACCGGGTGTGATTGTCAATTGCCATAGGTCCACCAGCGTAAGACAGTCTCACGGCTGGGGTTCGATTGAGTCTCTGCCCCCTTTCCAACCTGAGTGTGTGAGTATTGACCCTCCAGTCGCATCAATCTCTCGCAGGTGTCAAAGGGCTTGGGGGCTTTCACTATATGTTCCCCAACGGCCAATCTTCAGGAAGTCTGCCGAATCAATAATAGGCAATGTGACTATCATCTCCAGTTTAGCCTCAATCACAGGCACAATTTTCAATGCCTGCGCCTGCTACGCCGTGATATATTCTAGATATAATCCGGCCAACCAGGAGGCGCATCATCACCACTACGCAAACCGTTGCTGCGGCCCACGGGCTGCGGAAATACCAGCAAGATCTTCTGGAACAGGTCCGGACTGCGCTTCAGGATAGCGAGCGTCCGGTGATGATGCAGCTGCCTACCGGTGGCGGCAAGACTGACATTGCGGCCTCCCTCCTTTCGAAATACCTGGAAGGCGGGCGAAAGGCGGTGTGGCTCACCCATCGCAGGGAGCTTGCCAGCCAGACGGAGGGCAGGCTGTTTCAATCCGGCGTGTCCGCCACCCACAACGTGCGATGGACGCCCGGTACAAGAGCGCCCCGCATCGCCGGCGGCGTCGTGATCCTGATGGCGCAGACGGTGGGGCGACGGACGATCAATATCGCCGATGATGTTTGGGGAGACTACGACAGCGATGACCTGATGATCATCGACGAAGCGCATCACGCCGTGGCGAAGGGTTGGGAGAGGGCGATTCGCCAGTGGCCGGGCAAGGTTCTGGGAATGACGGCCACCCCTTGGCGGCTGACCAGGAAGGAAGGCTTCGACCACCTATTCGGTGAACTTGTATCGGGGCCGGAGATTCAGGAGCTCCAGGCGCAGCATTTTCTCTGTTCTGCCCAGGTGGTGCTTCCCGATGAAGAAGGCCGTATTGTCGGCGGCAGCGTCGGCTCCACGGGGGACTATACGGAGAGGGGAATAGAGGCGGCAAACGATTCTGGCGATGTGATGACGGCCCGCGCGCTCAGATTCTGGCAGGAATATGCCGCCGACAGGCAGACGATTATGTACGCCGTTTCCGTGGCCCACGCCGACAATCTGGCTGTCCTGCTGCGGAGTCAGGGCATCCCCGCCGCAGCGATTCACGCCAGGACTGATGCTGCGGCCCGGGCTCAGGCCATCGACAGCTTCTCCCGGGGCAGGCTGAGGGTGCTGGTAAACGTGGCCATTGCCACTGAGGGCTTCGACCTTCCGGACGCGTCTTGCGTCGTCATCGCACGACCAACCAAGAGTCTCTCCCTGTACCTGCAGATGGTGGGGCGAGGTCTACGTCCGAAGGAGCAGGGGGGCAACTGCCTGATCCTGGACCTTGCGGGCAACGCCCTGGAACATGGGCTGCCGGAGGCACCGAGGCATTGGTCGCTGGAGGCGCGGGGAGAGGCTGACGCAGGAGATTCGCCAGTGGTCCTCTGCGGCCAGTGTCGTTCCGCTTCGCCCGCGGGCAGCCACGCCTGCGGGCACTGCGATGCTTCTTTCGGAGTCGACTGCCAACGCTGCGGTAAGTGGCGCACCTTCGCCAATTGGTCGTTGGACGGCAAGTGCGGGTTTTCCCACGAGAAAGTGTGTAACCTGTGTCACAAAGACGCGCACCAGCAGGCTGACTTGCCCGCCATTCCAGGGATTTATCCCTTCGAATATCAAGACGATGAGACCTCGGTATCTACTAATGGCGCCCTGGCGCTGGAGGACCCGGAGATTCTGGACCCGGCAGTGCTCGCCGCGTTGGAAGAGATTGGCGGTCAGGGCAAGGTGAAGGACGTTATCAGAAGGACGGCGGAAATTCTGTATGAAATAGAAGGCCGCCGAAATGGAGTGATCACCAGAAGGGCGGACTTAGAGCACGACGGACTTTCCTCCAACGACGCCCAGGAAGAGCGAATTGCGGCCATGAGAGAGCACATGCTGACCCAATCGGCTGAGACTGAGCGTCGGCTGCTCATCAGCCAGTACCGGCTGGCAGACTTTTCGGATACGGACGTGCAGTCGGCCATCAGGCAGGCGTATAAGCGATTGGAGAGGTCCGGTCGCTGCGACCCGAACGCAGGGTGGGGCGTCTGGCGGCTGTATGGCAATGGTCATTCCAAAGGCGCCCCTGTGGGAGCGTCCAAACTCAGCCTCGCCGACACCATACGGGCCGACACGATCATCCTGAATGCCAACGTCATAACGATGAATCCTGCTGCGCCTTCGGCAGGAGCAGTGGCCATCAAGGACGGCAGGTTCCTGGCGGTGGGCAAGGATGAGGATCTGGCCCCATTGAGGGACGCCGCCACCGAGATTCTGGACGCGGAGGGCGGCACTGTCCTGCCCGGCTTCATCGACGCTCATACCCACGTCATGAGCAGCGGTCTCCGTCACGTGGCCGAAGAGGACTGCGACCTGCGCTCAATCGGCGAAATTCAGGAGGCGCTGAAGGTCAGGACAGTGACCACTCCACCGGGCGAATGGATTCGGGGGTTCAAGTTCGACGATACGAAGACTTCCGAGCAGCGCTTCCTTCACCGTCGCGACCTGGACGCGGTGTCCTGCGAACACCCCATCATGGTTGCCCATCAGGCGGGCCACGTTTACTTCTTCAACTCCCTAGGCCTGAGGCGGGCCGGGTTCACCGATGATACGCCAGACCCTCACGGCGGTCGGCTGGGCCAAGACGAACAGACCGGCAAGCTCAACGGAAGAGTCTACGGCGCGGCAATCTATCCTGTCCTGCAGAAGGTGCTGCCTCGTCACACCGATGAGGACAGACGCCGGGGGCTCGAACTCATTTGCCGCATGTTCGCCGAGGCGGGTCTCACCAGCGTGCATGACGCCATGGTCTCCATCGACGACCTGCGGGTTTACCAGCAGGCGCGGGACGAGGGCGAACTGCCCCTCCGCGTATACCTGCTCATGTACCGCGACCACTTTCCGGCCCTCCGGGACGCCGGTATCCGCAGCGGCCTGGGGGACGAACGGCTCCGTATCGGCGGAATCAAGATGGTGGCCGACGGCGCCATCGCCACTCGCACCGCCTACCTCTCCCAGCCATACGTCGGCAGTTGCTGCGATCACGGTCTGGCGGTCATGGACCAGGAGGAAACGGAACGAAGGGTGTTGGAAGCGCACAAGGCCGGGTTCCAGGTCTGCATCCACTCAAACGGCGACGAGGCGATCGACATGGTCGTCACCGCCTACGAAAAGGCGCAGCAGGCGTTTCCACGGAAGGACCCGCGCCATCGCATCGAACACTGCAGTGTCGTCAACCCGGACCTGCTCCGACGGATCAAGGCCGCCGGATGCGTGGTGACTCCGTTTTGCTCCTACGTCTACTACCACGGGGAGAAGATGCGCTTCTACGGGGAGGACCGGCTCAAGTGGATGTTTGCCCAGCGGTCGTTCATCGACTACGGGATCAATTCCACCGGCGCCGCAGACTATCCATGCAGCCCACTTCCACCCCTGATGGGCATTCAGAGCTGCGTGACCCGAGAGGACTATAACGGCCAGGTGTGGGGGCCGGAACAGCGCATCACGGTGGACGAGGCGCTGAAGCTGTACACCATCAATGGCGCCTATGCCTCTTTCGAGGAAGACGTAAAGGGGTCCATAGAACCGGGCAAGCTGGCGGATCTTGTGATCCTGGGGGAGGATCCCAGGGTTGTAGACCCCAGGTCCATAATCGACATTCCCGTGAAGCGGACAATAGTCGGCGGCGAGACTGTTTATCAGGGAAGCTGAATCGTTGGCATCAATGCGTTAATCCAGCCTGTTGTATCCGTAGGATTGCGGGGTCAGGAGGTTCATTGGAGTTAGTCGTGCGTCACGCTGGGATTCGTTCCCAATAGGGCTGCAAGCGTAGGTGACGGGGTACGGGCAGCCTTCTCAGTCGTAAAAAAGGGCCAAAATACGCCTAAACTGCCGAAATTCACGTGAATTCGTGCCTGACTATAGTGAATCTCGTGTTTATGTAGAGTAGGATAGACCATATTACGAACGGGGGTTATAGGAATGCAAGCTTATTGCGTGAAGTGCCGAGCTTCTCAGGAGATGAACGACCCGGAACAGATCACCATGAAGAACGGCCGCCCGGCCACCCGCGGCGTTTGCCCGGTGTGTGGCACGAAGATGTTCCGCATCGGCAAGGCCACAGCTTAGAGACGTTTCCTGGGCCGCGTTTCCATTTGTCAACGCGGCTTTTCAGGTTGAACTCGTGGGCCTGATGCTGGGCCTGTCGGCCCGTGCCTCTGGCGACACAGTCCTTTGACAGGACTACCTCTGCTCTGCTATTTTGGCTCCGGCTTCAAAATAAAAGACAGAGAGGCAATCCTTGACCTGGGCCGATATTCTGGTTGCCGCCCTCAAAAAGGCGGGAATCTCCCTAATTGCATACGTACCGGACATCAGCATCTACCAGGCGACCAAGCTGATGGAGGACGATCCGTACTTCCAGGTGGTGTCGTCCACGCGGGAAGAGGAAGCTATCGGCGTCGCCGTCGGCGCCTATGCCGTTGGACGGCGATCCGCCGTGTTCATGCAGTCCAGCGGGTTGGGCAACTGCATCAACGCCATCGCCAGTCTATGCCTCCCCTGCCGGACCCCAATCCCCTTCTTTGTGAACCTGCGCGGGGAGCTGGGAGAATTCAACATCGCCCAGGTAGCGATGGGGCGGGCTTCAAAGCCCATCCTGGACATTCTGGGTATTCCCCATTACACCCTCACCACTACCGACAAACTGGATACCGTGCTGGATGGCGCCCTGGACCTCTGCTACGCAAGCAGGGAGCCCGTGGCGCTCTGCATGACTCCGCTCCTTCACAGAGGTTCCCTTGCATAGAATAGAAGCGACCAAAGTCGTCCTGGAACAGGCGGGTGACCGTCCCATCGTAAGCAATCTCGGCCCCACGACGGACGAGCTCTGGCATACGGGACACAGGGACCGCAACTTCTATACTTGGGGTTCCATGGGTCTCTGTTCATCCATCGCCCTCGGAATGGCCCTTTCAACGGACGAGCAGATAATCTCCCTGGATGGAGATGGCTCACTACTCATGAATCTGGGCGCGATATCTTCCATTGGACGGGAGAAGCCGGAGAACCTCATAGTCATAGTCTGGGACAATGAGGAGTGGGGGCAAACGGGGCACCAGGCTTCCCACACCGCCATGGGCACGGACCTGGAACAGGTAGCGAAAGGCTGCGGCATTCCCCACACGGCCACCGTCAGCAGCGAGGAACAGCTGGAGACCGTGCTCCGAGAGGCCCTGAACACGCCGGGCCCCTGGTTTATCGTCGCCAAGATTGAGGAGACGGAGCATCTGCCCTACGCCCCCATCGAGCCGGAGATGACGCTCTACCGCTTCCGGGCCACATTCGAGGAATCCAAGTCCAACCCCCTCACCGAGCCCTGGTTGTACACGGAACAGTCCGGCTGAATTCGGTCTGCCAGGCCCCCTTTCCCGTAGAAACGGTGGAATTCCCGCGCTATTTTGCTGGATGCCGGCCCGCTTTGCCTCTGACGTTTATGTAAATTCGACTCGTTTCCCGATTGCAAGGCCTTTTGCGTTGGAGTAGAATCTTGGAAATACTCGGGAATTGGGCCTTATGACTGCGCAAAGAGCATATTCTTTGAGCTGACTGGCCACAACCTTTAATGGAGAGCTTGCAATGTCTAAGAAGCTGATCATCTCCTCGGACTCCCACGTTGTAGAACCGCCAGACCTCTGGACGGACCGGATGGACCCGAAGCACGGCGACCGCATTCCCCACCTGGTGAAGGGCGATCCCTTCGACCAGTGGTACTGCGACGGCGAGGGCGTAGGAGTCCTCGGCGGAATCTCCCAGGCGGGCAAGCGCTACTCCAACCCGGAGGACATCACCCTTGAGGGCAGCTTTGCAGACGTTCCTCCAGGCGGCTACAACCCCCACGCGCACGTGCAGGACCTGGACGTGGACGGCGTCTACGCCGACGTGCTCTATCCCTCCATCGGCCTGAATCTGTACGCCATTCAGGACCCGGTCTTCATGCGCGAGGTGTTCCGCGCCTACAACGACTGGCTGGCCGAATTCTGCAATGCGTATCCCAACCGGCTCAAGGGCATAGCTATGCTTCTGCTGGATGACGACATCGAAGCCGGCATCAGCGAGCTCAAGCGCAGCGCGGAATTGGGTCTCTGCGGGGCCATGATTCCCGTTTATCCCAGGGGTCACGAGACGTACGACAGCCCGATTTACGAGCCTTTCTGGGCGGCTGCCCACGAAATGGACGTACCCCTCAGCCTTCACACGGGCACGAACCGGCCCGGTTCCACACTGATGCGCACAGAGGGAGAGGTATCACAGACTGGCGTGGACAGGAGCAACACGGACTACTGGGTGCGAATGTCCATGGGCCACATGATCTTCGCCGGCGTCTTCGAGCGGTACCCGACGCTGAGGGTGGTAAACGTCGAACACGACCTGGCCTGGATTCCCTACTACATGCAGAGGATGGACGTGACTTACATTGAGCGTCCCACCCAGGCTTCCTACCGGTTCAAGGACGGCATGGTGCCCAGCGACTTCATGCGCCGCAACATCTATCACAGCTTCCAGGACGACGGTCTCGGCATTCGCGACAGGGACATCATCGGCGTGGACAAGCTGGTGTGGGCTTCCGACTATCCCCACGCCGAGTCCACTTTCCCCGAATCCCAGAGGGTGCTTGAGGAGATTCTGGACGGCGTCTCCGATGAAGAACGAGAGATGATCGTCGCGCGCAATTGCGCCGAGCTCTACAACCTCAACTAGTCTCTAACCGGTTCGAAAACCCAGTCGATTTCGGGAGTCCGCGGTAGGCTCCGGCCAGCCGTGAAATTGAGAGGTGCGATTCTATGGGCGCAAGTTCGCTGATTATTTCATCGGATTCCCACGTGGTGGAACCGCCCCGTTTGTGGAGCGACCGGATGGACCCCGTGCATGGCGAGCGCATCCCTCACCTGGAGATGGGAGACCTCCACGACCAGTGGCGCTGCGACGGCGAGGTTGTCGGCACCCTGGGAGGAGCTTCATCTGCGGGTATGCGATTCTCCAGACCTGAGGAGATCACGCTGGAGGGCAGCTTCGCCAAAGTGCCCCCCGGCGGCTACGATCCCCACGCCCACGTGCAGGACCTGGACGTGGACGGGGTCTACGGCAGCGTCCTCTATTCCTCCGTTGCAGGGAATATGTACGCCGTGCCGGACGCCGGGTTCATGCGTGACGTGTTCACCGCCTACAACCAGTGGCTGGCTGATTTCTGTAGCGCGTATCCCAGCCGGCTGAAGGGCATCGCGCAGGTGCTTCTGGACGACGACATGGACGCAGGCATTGCCCAGCTGGAGCAGGCCGCCGAACTGGGCCTCTGCGGGGCGATGATCCCGCTCTATCCAAGGCCCTCCGAGACCTACGACCTGCCAATGTACGATCCCCTCTGGGCCGCCGCCCAGGACCTGGGGATGCCGTTGAGCCTGCACGTGGGCACCAAGCGTCCCGGAGAGGGTGTGGCGCAGATGCGCTCCGAAGGGCGCATAACCCAATCGGCAGCGGAACGCAGCGTGGCGGACTACTGGGTCCGGCTATCCCTGGGCCACCTGGTCTTTTCAGGGGTGTTCGAGAAGTTCCCAAATCTGAGGGTGGTCAACGTGGAGCACGAACTTTCCTGGATACCCTTCTTCATGAAGCGGATGGACACCACCTACGTGGAGCGTCACACCCAGGCCACCCACCGCTTCCAGTCCGACGCTTTGCCCAGCGACTTCATGCGCAGCAACGTTTACCACGGGTTCCAGGAGGACGAACTGGGAATCAGGCTGAGGGACATCATAGGCGTCAACCGGATCATGTGGGGTTCTGACTACCCCCACGCCGAGTCCACCTTCCCCGAGTCTCAGCGAATACTGGACGAAATCATGGAGAACGTGCCTGACGACGAGCGGGCGATGATGGTCGGCGGTAATTGCGCAGAACTCTATAGGATGGGTTAGGGGTGGTCCTTAGTCGCCCGCTATAGAAACGTAGCTAACAGGCGAGTGTCCCGAGGCTAGGCCCAGGCCGAAGTTGCCGGCACAAGCCGGGCGTGGGAGGGGTCGACCGCCAAGCGAAGACCCTCCAGGGTGTAGGCGCCCAACAGCGCACGGGCGTCGTCCGCCCCAAACACCACCAGCGTCGGAATGCTGCGTCCGCTGATGAACGCCCGGGCCTCTCCCATCGGGTACTCCACCGTACGTCCGTCGGCCAAGACCAGGCTGATCTCATCTATTGGCGAAACCCCGATCTCCTTCAGCAGTCTGCCCGGGACAATGGTGTAGCTCGCGCCAGTGTCCACCATTGCCTCAATCTCCAACGACTCCTTGCCGTCCATTGTCTCCAACCGGATGGGCCAGTTGAACGTCCCCATTGCGGAACCCCTCTCTTGAGTCTTCTAGAACATTGTAACGGCATGTGCGCTTGCATGGAAGCCATCCCACTAACTAAACGGCCAAGGTGCCATAACCCGCCGTTTGCCACGCTTTCCGTCGACAATGCCCTCCCCTTGACCTCCACGCCGGCTTAGGGCAAACTTCTCCCCGATGGATTCGCCCCACGACGCAAACCCCAACGCCTCCCGCATCCTCGACTCGGTCGACAAGGAGCGTATGCTGGCATTGGCGGGCGACCTCATTAGCATTCCCAGCTTCAAGGGCCAGGAAACGGATGCGGCCCGCTTCCTCGCGGACTTCTTCAATGTACGCGGCTACGAAGTCCACCTGCAGGAGGTGGAGCCGGGCCGGTTCCAGACTATTGCCGTCCTCAAGGGTTCCGGCGGCGGCAGGTCGCTGATGTTCAACGGTCACATCGACATCAACCCCATTGCCAACAAGTGGCAGCGCGACCCGTGGACACCGAACATTGAAGGCGACCGGCTTTACGGGGCGGGCATTCGCAACATGAAGAGCGGCGTCGCGGCCATGATAGAAGCCGCCGAGGCAGTCCGTCTGTCAGGGACGCCCTTGGCCGGCGACCTGGTCGTCGCCTGTGTTGCGGGGGAGCTGCAGGGCGGCGTCGGGACCGACTACCTGTGCCGCAACGGTCCCCTGGCCGACATGGCCGTGGTGCCGGAACCCTTCGGCGCCGACAACATCGTCACCGTCCATGCCGGATCGGCGGAGATGGCGATCCACACCATCGGCATCGCGCGGCACATGAACCTCGCTGAGCAGTCGATCGACGCTATAGAGAAGATGTGCAAAGTCATCCCTGTCATCAAGGGGCTGAAAATTCGCCACGCTCCCCGTCCGGACCTGCCGGGGCTGCCCCGCATCAACGTGGGAACGATAATCGGCGGGATAGGCCCCGACCACGACCGGTCCGAGGCTACCTACAACGCGGACTACTGCACAATCGTCATTGATGTCAGATTCCCGCCGGGGACCACCGCGGAGTCCGTGAGGCAGGACGTGGAGAACGCTCTCGAGGGCATACGACGCGACGACCCGGAGTTCCGTTACGAAATCGAAATGCCGCCGCCGCCCAAGTACAAGGCCTTCACCATGATAGTGGAGCCCTTCGACCTGCCGAAGGACGAGTACATCATCGACAGCGTTTTGCGGCAGTACAGGACCGTCACCGGACGGGAACCCGACGGCGTGGGCACGGTTCTGCCCTGGTCCTACAGCTGCGACGACACCTCCAAGCTGTTGAAGGCCGGCGTTCCCTGCCTGCTGCACGGTCCGGCCGGCGGGATTGAGTCGCCGACGGTGCCCGACGAATACTCTCTAATCAGCCACATGCACCAGGTGTCCAAAGTGCTCGCGCTCACAGCCCTGGACGTGTGCGGGGCGTCCGACTGAGTCAATCAACCCACGCAAAACCATACGACAACAAACGCCAACTCTGTATAAACTCAGAAAATCAGGAGGAAATTTTGTCACAAGTAGAAGATAAGCTCAAGGAAATGGGCCTCACAATCCCCGAACCCCCGCCTCCCGGCGGCAACTATATTCCCGCCCGAAGGACAGGCAACGTTGTATTCCTTTCCGGCGTGACGCCCAGCCGACCCGACGGCACGGCCTTCAAGGGCAAGCTCGGCCGGGACCTGACGGTAGAGGAAGGCTATGCGGCAGCGCAGAACTGCGCTCTCAAGCTGCTGGCAAATCTGAAGAAGGAGATTGGCGATCTGGACAAGGTTACCCAGGTTATCAAGCTTCTAGGCATGGTCAACTCCGACCCCGATTTCACCCAGCCCCCCGCTGTGGTCAACGGCTGCTCCGACCTGTTGGTGAACGTTCTCGGCGATGCCGGCCGTCACGCCCGCTCGGCGGTGGGCCTGGCCACCCTCCCCGGCGGCGTTGCCGTCGAGGTGGAGATGATTGTCGAAGTGGCCGACTAGGTCAACCCTGACCACTTCCCACATTTGACTACATGCAAGAGGGGCGGGTCTGAAACCCGCCCCTCTTGGAAGATCCTATCGTAATCGCTGACTAGATTCCCAGCGCGTACCCGTCCCGGCGGGGGTCCGCGCCGCCCATCAGGATTCCCGAATCCGGGTCTGCCCCGATGGCGTGACCGCCGCCCACTTCCATGCCCCACTCGCCCAGCAGGTTCACGTCGTGGCCGCGGTCTGCCAGTTCCTCCCGTGCCGCGAGGGAAACCCGCTCCTCCATGTTGATGGTGGTGCCAGTCATTACCCGGAACCGCGCCGCCTCGATGGCCTCCTGCACGTTCATCCCGAATTCCAGAACGTTAAGCACCATCTGTGTCGTCGTCTGGGGGATGCCGTAGCTGCCAGGGGTGCCGATGGAGAGGATGAACTTCCCGTCCTTGAACACCTGAATCGGCGCCATGTTGCTTCCGGGCCGTTTACCTGGTTGGACGAGCAGTCTGCTGTCGCTGCCCGCGACGATGTCCATCAGGTCGATGTTGTTGTTCAGCAGGATGCCGGTGTTCCCCGCCACCACGCCGCAACCGAAACCAGCGCCCAGCGTCTGTGTGATGCTGGCAACGGTGCCGTCGGCGTCCGCGGCGGAGAAGTGGGTCGTTTCGCCGCTGGTGTAGACGCTCGGGGATCCGGCGAGAATCGCGCCCTCCGGCGGGTTCTCCGTGTAGCGCTCGCCGATGACCGTAGACGCCCGCTTGTGGTTCATCAGAGACCTTCGGCTGCGGGCGTACTCCTTGGTAAGCAGGCCGGGTACGGGCACCTCCATGAAGTTGGGATCGCCGCCGTAGGCAATTCGGTCCGGTACGGCAATCTTGATCGCCTCGGAGACCGTGTGGATGTAGTCGGCGGAGTTGTGGCCCATGCTGTTAAGGTCGAATGCCTCCAGGATGTTCAGCGTCTCCAGCACCTGGAAAGCGTTTGAATTCGGGCCTGTCGTCACCACCTCGAAACCCTTGTAGGTGGTGCTGATGGGCGTCTCCCAGTCGGGTTCGTAGGCGGCAAGGTCCTCAGCAGTGATGAGACCGTCCTCCTCTCGCATGAACCTGTCGATCTCCTGGGCGACGGCCCCGCGGTAGAAGCCGTCCAGGCCGTCGGCGGCCAATGCCCTGAAGCTCTGTGCCAGCTTGGGCTGCGTCAGGATGTCGCCGGGTTTGGGCGCTCCGCCGTTGGGGAGATAGACTTCCTTCGAGTACGCGAACTGGGCCAAGCGGCCAACGTTCACGTCGAAGTAACGGCTGTCGGAGCCTGAGATGACGACGCCCTGTTCCGCCAGCTCGATGGCGGGCGTGAGGACGGCCTCCCGGGGCAGATTTCCGTAGGTTTCAAGCATTGTCAGCCAGCCGTGGGCGTTGCCCGGCACCAGCGGGCAGCGTGCGCCCACGCTGTGGTTCTCCGGCGTAAACTTGTCCGGGGTGGCATTCTGGGGCACCACGCCGGAGAAGTTCAGGACCCGGCGTTCCCGGCCATAGTCGCGGCTGATGAGCAGAAATCCGATGCCGCCCAAGCCCGACATGAAGGGTTCCACTACGTTCAGGGCCGCTGCGGCGGCTACCGCCGCGTCGACGGCGTTGCCCCCCTGCATGAACATCTTCAGTCCCGCCAGGGACGCCTCATAGTGGGCGCAGGCTACCATCCCGCGGCGGCCCGTTATGACCGGCCTGTGGGCTGTGAGAGAGCTGCCGCCCTCCGGCATGAAATTTCTGGTTAGCATCATCTTTCTGTTTTTCTCCTATTCCAGGTTGTATTTCACTTCAATCCGTTGTTCATTCGAAGTCGGGAATCCATCCTCGTCTACAAGGGTGTGATGTTCCCCTTTTATTCAAAAATATCCTCCGGCAGGAAGGCGCTGACCACGAAGTTTGGCACGTCCACAACGTTGCTTACTTTCAGGTCAACAGCCACGCTGCAGAGAATATATGCCTGTTCGCGGCTCCAGCCCCGTTCCTGCAGCAGGTCGATCATATTCAACAGGGCGTTCCGGGCCGCGAGGGTCAGGTCTTCTCCCCGGTTCTCGCCTTCGTCTGTGACAGGCATGCCCATAGTCGCGGCAAACCGGCGCGGCGCGGCCCATTCCGGGGGCTGG
Organism: uncultured Dehalococcoidia bacterium; assembly: GCA_964418665.1. GTDB lineage: Bacteria > Chloroflexota > Dehalococcoidia > Lucifugimonadales > JAPULR01. The sequence goes on from CAYQLZ010000003.1 coordinate 14,383, forward strand.
AAGTAGCCTTCGTGGGAGAAACGGGGCCAGCGGATGTTCTTCCGCTCGGCCTCGCCCTTGTGGACCTGGAAACGAACGGCCTGGGTGGCTGCCATCTCGATGGCCGTCACGCAGCATTCGGAGTCGCCCTGGGCGAAGTGACCGTCGCCCGCCGAATACAGAGCCCCCTCCAAAGCCACGGGGACGAAGAGACGGGACCCCCTGGTCAGCTGTTTAACGTCGGCGTTGCCTCCGTTTTCCCGTGGCGGAAGCGTCCTCAGCCCGTGTTCGGCCACAGCGCCGCCGGCGGGCACGGCGTCCGTGGGGTCCGGTGGGAGGGCCATGCCGCCCCGCGCCGCCAGGTCCGCCTCCCGCCGCGTCCACTCCTCCAACTGGGCGTGGGAGGGAGCCACGCCGGCGGTTCCCATAAACGCGCCATAGGGAATGCGGACACCAGGAAGCATCTCCGAGGTTGCCCAGCCGTCGCTGATGGCCCAGTGGACCAGGTACGGCTCCAGATACAGGTCTTTGAGGAAACCCATGCCGGGGCTTATGCGAGTCCATCCCGCCGCCTCGGGGATCACGTCGAGGCACTCTATCTCCAGCAAGTCGCCGGGCTCGGCACCCTTCATGTAAACCGGCCCGGTCAGCGGATGGACAACCCCGCGGGCGATTCTCGACACCGCCTCCACGGAATCGCCAAAGCGGATCTGGCCATCGCAGGCGTCCCGGGTTTCCAGGATCACCTCTTCCCCCGGCTCTGCTTCAATCTTCGGCTCCACGTCAGGATGCCAGCGGTTGTGGCCCGTGTGAGGTTCGTCCTTCAACATCTTGGTGCGGTCTATTTCAATGCTCTTCACTATGCTTCTCCGTCGAAGGCGTTCAACTCCACCGACGCTGCCCTACGCGGCCAAACCGGTGCGCTGACCACGTCGGCCCTCAGGTACTGCTGGCGAACTTCTGCGGTAGTATAGCACCGCCGGACGGTTTTGGGGGAAATGGCGCGACTCCGGTTTCAGTTGGCTATGCGAATCCCACCTGATACAATGAGGCCGCAGCCCGCCCGATGGCATGGCTGCACACCAATACGCCCATTACAGGATTCGAGGAGGCAGTGTGAAGGTAATAAGAATTGCAGACGTGCCCAAGGAAGACTCCAGCGACGCTCCAATCTTCTTTGGAGGAGCCGTTTCACGACAGGACCTGGTGACGGAGAAGAGCAGCAAGTTCTTCAACTTCAGCGTCGTGAACTTCGCCGCCGGAGCACGGAACAAGTTCCACGTCCACACCAGCGACCAGATCCTGCTTGTCACCCACGGACGAGGCATCGTGGCCACGGAGGACGAGGAACACGAGGTCACCGAAGGCACGACCATTCACGTGACGGCGGGAGAGAAGCACTGGCACGGCGCGACGGATGATTCGTCGTTCTCCCACATCACCCTCACCGCCGCCGGAAGCTCGACTGATATTGTCGGCTAGCGGCCCAGACATCCTTATACACTCAAGAAGCCACGCCCGGAGGTGACTATGGATGCTGCCACGCCCGACGCAACCACCACCCCAAGCCTGAATACCATCTCCGAAGACCCCCTCGTCAGGGAGTCCATCGTAACCAACCTGGACGACGCCATCACGCCCACGGAGCGGTTCTACGTACGCAACCATTTCACCGAGGTGCCGCAGATAGACGCCGCCGAGTGGCGATTGCGGGTAGGCGGCCTGGTGAGTCAACCGTTGGAGATCAGCCTGGAAGAACTGAAGGCTATGCCCGCCCGCGAGTGTGTCGTCACCCTGGAGTGCGCGGGCAACAGCCGATCATACCTGACGCCGCCAGCGGAGGGCATCGGCTTCATGCACGGCGCCGTAAGCACCGCCCGCTGGAAGGGTGTGCCGCTGGCGGACCTGCTGGACCGGGCAGGCGTCTCAGATAACGCCGTTGAGGTGGTGTTTCACGGCGCCGATACGGGCGAAGAGGAAGAGGACGGCGTGGTCTACTCCACGGAACTCCCCTACTCCCGGAGCCTGCCCGTCGCCACCGCTCGACAGCCGGAGATGCTTCTAGCCTACGAGATGAACGGCGAACCCCTGACCCCCGACCACGGCTTTCCCGTCCGCCTGCTGGTGCCCCGCTGGTACGGCATGGCGTCGGTGAAGTGGCTCAGCCGAATCGATGTTGTGGACACGCCCTTCGACGGGTTCTTCCAGAAGCGCCGTTACGTCTTCATCGACGAGGGTGTCGAAGACGAACCGGCCCGCAAACCGGTAACCACCCTGAAGGTGAAGTCTCTCATCACCTCCCCCCGACACGGTGAGGTGATTCAACCGGGGGAATTTATAATACGCGGTTTCGCCTGGTCCGGCGAAGGTGACGTGAAGTCCGTGGAGGTCACCACCGACGGCGGCAAGAACTGGGCGCAGGCAAAGCTCCTGGGCGATTCCGACCCCAACGCCTGGCGGGCGTGGGAATTTCCGTGGCGGGCGACCGATCCCGGACACTTCATCTTCATGGCTCGCGCCACTGACTCGACGGGCAATTGCCAACCCATGCGGGTGCCGTGGAACTTCCGCGGCTACGCCAACAACGCCATCCACACCCTCGCCGTGGAAGTCCCTTCCGTTCGTGCCTCTGCCTCCTAAGCCACCACTCCGAAAGAGGAACAAAAAATGCCGCTGGATATCGACAACATGAGCGTCCTGGACCGCCGCCGCATCGAGGCGATGGTCCTCGGCCCCATGATTCGCGCCTTCGAGGAAGAGATCGGCCGGGAACGCGCCCACGCCGTCGCTCGCCGCGTGATAGTCAAGATTGCCGAAGAGCAGGGCCGCGCCCTGGCCAAGCGCATGGGCGGCGACGACCTGGTCGCATTCTCCCAGAGTAAGGACCCCTGGGTTCGGGGCGGCGCCCTGGAGACGGAGACCTTCGAGGACAACGACAGCAACGTCTCCTTCAATGTCACCCGCTGCCGCTACGCCGAGATGTACCGGGAGCTGGGCATGGCGGACCTGGGTGGGATTTTCTCGTGCGGCAGGGACGGCGCTCTCTCCACGGGGTTCAACTCCCGCATCAAACTCGCCCGTTCCCAGACCATCATGGAAGGCGCAAGCCACTGCGACTTTCGGTACACCATTGAAGAGGACGACGTACCCTCATCCAAAGGAGAATAGTTCATGCAGACCCGTATGATTAAAGACCTCGAAGTGCCCGTCATCGGCATGGGCACCGCCGGGAGCTTCGACGTGCCGATGAGCGAACTCGACGTGCGCAAGGAGATCCTGGACAACTGCATCTCCCGGGGCAGCAACTTCGTCGACACTTCGCCCATGTACCGCCGCTCGGAGCAGGTCATTGGCGCTGCCATGGAGGGCAGGCGGGACAAGTTTCAATTGGCCACGAAGGTGTGGTGCACGGGCCGGGATACGGCGGTGCAACAGATGGCGCGCTCGTTCGAACTGCTCAAGACCGACTATATCGAGGTGATGCAGATCCACAACCTGGTCGACTGGCGCACCCACCTGCCCCTGCTGGAGGAGATGAAGGCCGAGGGCAAGATAGGCGTCATCGGACTCACCCACTACTCGCCCGACGCCCTGCCGGAAATGGCTGAAATCATGCGCACAGGGCGCATCGACTCCATCCAGATCTCCTACAACGTGATGGAGCGTCAGGTGGAGGACGTAATCCTGCCCCTGGCGGAGGAGATGAACATCGGCGTAATCGTCATGCGACCGGTCGGCGCGGGCCAGCTTTTCAGCAACCTCATCGACAAACCGGACCTGGAACCCCTGAAGGAGTTCGGCATCCGAACCTGGGGACAGGCCCTCATGGCCTGGCTATTGGCGGACCCCCGCATTACAGTGTTGATTCCCGCCACCAGACGTCCGCAGCGGATAATCGAGAACGCCGCCGCAGGCGACATGATCATTCGCGCCGAAATGCGGTCGTACATCCTCTCGGAGGCCCAGCGTTGCCTGAAGCCGGTCTTCTACGGCATAGGCTAGGACTCAATCGTCGCCATGTTGAAGATTGACGCCCAACGGCTGAATGAAACCCTTCAATCCCTGGGGCGCATCGGTGAGACGCCGGAGGGAATGCAGCGCATAGCCTTCAGTCCCGCCGACGTGGAGGGGCGTGAGTATGTCGCAGGCCTCATGGTGGAAGCGGGCTTGAGGGTCCGCGTAGACGCCGCCGGCAACCTCATTGCCCGCAAGGAAGGCTCCGTAAACGGTCTGCCCGCCATCGGCATGGGTTCACACACCGACACCGTCCCGAAGGGCGGGAAGTACGACGGCGCCCTTGGCGTCCTGGGCGCCATCGAGTGCGTCCAGACCCTGAAGGACGCGGGCGTCAACACCCGCCACCCCCTGGAGGTGCTGGTCTACACCAACGAGGAGGGGACCCAGTTCCGGCGGTGGCTCTATGGCAGCCGCGCCATGGCCGGCCTGATGGAAGACGACGACCTGACCTGCGTCGACGAACTGGGCGTTTCAATCGGCGATCGTCTCAAGAACATTGGCGGGGACGTTTCGCGCATAAACGAAGCGACCCGCAGCGCCGACGAATTCGCCGCGTACCTGGAATTACACATCGAGCAGGGACCCGTGCTGCACCGCACCGGGATCGCCATCGGCGACGTTACCGCCATCACTGGCCGAATAGGCATGAACGTGTCCGTCCGGGGCTTTGCCAACCACGCCGGGACCACTCCGATGGGTCATCGTCGCGACGCCCTCATGGCCGCCACCCACGTAATCCAGTCTGTCAACAGAATTGCCACCGACGAGGAGATGTGCCGCGTCGGCACAGTGGGTATGGTGGAAGTCAGCCCCAACGCCGAAAACGTCATCCCCGGTCGTGTCGACATCAGCGTGGAGTTCCGGGATGAGACGACCCAACGCATCCGTCAAGCCGCCCAGCGTTTCAGGGAGGTCTGCGACGGACTGTGCCGTCGTTGGGACGTGACCATCGACATCGAGGAGATTGGCCTTGCGTCACCTGCCCCCATGCACAACGAGATCCGGTCAGTCATCCGGGAGTCGGCGCGAAATTTGGGGTTGAGTCTGTCATCGCTGCCCAGTGGCGCGGGCCACGATGCGCAGTCCATGGCTGAGATCACGAAGGCCGGCATGATCTTCGTGCCAAGCGTGGACGGGGTGAGCCATTCCCCCCGGGAGTACACTTCCCCGGAGGACTGCGCAAACGGTGCTAACGTCCTGCTGCAGTCGCTGCTTACACTGGACGCGACGCTGGACTAGCTAGCTCTCCAGCGCCTGACCCAGGTCGGCAATCAGGTCCTCCGCGTTCTCCAGCCCCACCGACACCCTCAGCAGGTCGTCGGGCGTGGCGCTGTGCGGCCCCTCAATGGAAGCGCGATGTTCGATGAGGCTCTCGTAGCTTCCCAGGCTTGTCGCCCGCGTAAACAGCCGCGTCTTCGCCGCTACTCTGAAGGCCGCTTCGCTGCCTCCCTTCACCCGGAAGGAGAGCATCCCGCCGAAGTCGCTCATCTGCCGTCGCGCCACATCATGTCCGGGATGCTGGGGCAGACCTGGATGGAAGACCTCGACAACCTGGGGATGGTCCGCAAGGAACCGCGCGATTCGTCCGGCGTTCTCCGTGTGGGCGCGTACGCGGTAGGGCACGGTCCGGACGCTTCTGAGCAGCAACCAGCAATCGAAGGGGGAGGGGACTGCCCCACCGTCCTGCTGCACCTGTCTCACGCGCTCGAACAACCCCTGGCTGCTTGCCGCCACCACCACGCCCCCGGTCACATCGCCGTGTCCTCCCAGGTACTTGGTGCTGGAGTGAACCACCAGATCCACGCCCAGTTCCAGCGGACGTTGCAGCACGGGTGTCGCCCACGTGTTGTCGCAGACGGTGTGGATGCCGCGCCGGCGGGCGAACTCCGCCACTGCCGCCACGTCGGTGATTTTCAGCAGGGGGTTGGAGGGCGTTTCGATGAAGATCATACGGGTGGCATCTTCCACCGCATGTTCAACGGCGTCCGTCGACGACATGTCCACGAAAGTCGCCTGCAGGCCCCACCATGCCATCACCTCCCGCAGCAGCTTGGCGGTGCCGTGATAGATGTCCGAAGGCGCTATCACGTGGTCGCCGGGCCGCAGCGTCTGGAACACGCTCATTATCGCCGCCATGCCGGAAGAGAAGGCCGCCGCGGAGTCTCCTCGTTCCAGGGCCGCCAGGCAGTCCTCCAACAGCCGCCGGTTGGGGTTGTCCGACCGTCCGTAGATGAACCCCTGGGGATACGAGCCGTCGGCGTCCCGTTCGAAAGTCGTAGACATGTGGAGCGGCGGCGTCACCGCCCGCGTCGAAGGGTCCACCGCCCGTCCCTTGTGCACCGCCAGCGTTTCAATCTTCATTTCCGCCTCCTCTGTGTTTGCCGCAGTCATTCTAACCCAGCTATTTTCAGTCCGCACCTCCGATGCTATGATTGACCTCACACCTTTATAGACAGCAAAGGGGGCTATATGGACAGGATCGGCTCGACGCCTGAGTTCGTGGCGGAAGCATACCGGAAAATGGAGCAGAGGCTTCAAGCGGTCAGAGAGCGGTTGGGCCGCCCCCTGACCCTCGCGGATAAGATCGTCCTCTCTCATCTCGACGACCCCGCCGGCAGCGAATTGGTCCCCGGCGAAAGCTACCTGCTGCTTCGCCCCGACAGGGTGGCCCACCAGGACGTTACCGGGCAGATGGCAATTCTGCAGTTCATGCAGTCGGGCCGCAGCCGCGTAGCCGTTCCCACCACTGTTCACTGCGACCACCTGATCCAGGCGCGGGTTGGCAGCCGCTCCGACACCGCCGACGCGCTGTTGGAGAACAGCGAGGTCTATCAGTTTCTTCAGTCGACCTCCGCCAAGTACGGCATGGGCTTCTGGAAGCCCGGCGCGGGCATCATCCACCAGGTGGTGCTGGAGAATTATTCTTTCCCTGGGGGATTGATGATAGGTACGGATTCCCACACCCCTAACGCCAGCGGCCTCGGGATGCTAGCCATTGGCGTGGGAGGCGCCGACGGTGCGGACGTGATGGCGGGTCTCCCCTGGGAGGTGATGTATCCCCGTCGCATCGGCGTCCGGCTCACCGGCGAGCTGCAGGGCTGGACGGCACCCAAGGACGTCATCCTATACCTGGCCGGGGTGCTGACCGTCGCGGGCGGCACCAACAGCATCATCGAATACTTCGGCCCCGGCGCGCGCACCATCAGCTGCACCGGCAAGGCCACCATCGCCAACATGGGAGCAGAGTTGGGCGCGACCGGGTCCCTCTTCCCCTTCGACGACCACATGGCCCTCTATTTGGAGGCCACGGAGCGCGGCGCCCTTGTCGAGCAGGCCCGCTGGCATCCCCACCTGCTGGAGGCCGACCCCGAAGTGGAAGCCGACCCGGACAGCTACTATGACCGTGTTGTTCACATCGACCTCTCCACCCTGGAACCCCACGTGGTCGGTCCACACACACCGGACTTGGCCCGGCCCATCTCCCAGCTGGCTGAGGAGGTTAAGGAGAAGGGCTACGTCGACAACATATCGGCGGCCCTTATCGGCAGCTGCACCAACTCCTCCTACGAAGACATGAGCCGCGCCGCCGACGTGGCAAACCAGGCACAGGCCCACGGCGCCCAGGCCGCCACGCGGTTGCTGGTAACTCCCGGCTCAGAGCAGATTCGCGCCACGATCGAGCGGGACGGGCAGATGAAGTCGCTGCAGGAGATCCGCGCCACAGTTCTCGCCAACGCATGTGGCCCGTGCATCGGACAGTGGCGTCGCGCAGAGGTGGCCCAGCGGGAGGAAAACACCATCGTCACCTCCTACAACCGGAACTTCCCCCGGCGCAACGATGGCAATCCGGGGACGATGAACTTCATCGCCAGCCCGGAAATCGTCGTTGCGATGAGCCTCGCCGGGAGTCTCTCATTCAACCCCCTGGAGGACACGCTGACCGCTGCCGACGGTTCGACTTACACCCTCTCACCGCCCAAGACTGCCCCGGAGGTTCCCGGCAACGGATTCGACCCAGGCGTCGAGACCTACGTGGCCCCGCCGGAGGACGGCAGGGACGTTGAAATCGTCATCGACCCGAAGAGCCAGCGACTGCAGGTGCTGGAACCCTTTGACCCGTGGGACGGTGAGGACTTCGTAAACGTGCCCATCCTGCTGAAGGCCAAGGGCAAGTGCACCACGGACCACATCTCTCCCGCCGGGCCGTGGCTCCGTTTTCGAGGCCACCTGGACAACCTCAGCGACAACATGTTCCTGGGGGCCACCAACGCCTACACCGGCGAGGCAGGCCACGGGCTCAATCCAGTCACCGGCGAGACGGGTGAGGAGTTCCCCAAGATTGCTCGCCGGTTCAAGGCAGAGGGGCTGCGCTGGGTTGCCGTGGGCGACCACAATTACGGCGAGGGCAGCAGCCGGGAGCACGCTGCCCTTTCGCCCCGATACCTGGGCGCCGCGGCGATTATCGTCCGCAGTTTCGCCCGCATCCACGAGTCAAACCTGAAGAAGCAGGGGCTGCTGGCGCTAACCTTCCAGGACCCGGACGATTACGACAAGGTCCGCGAGGACGACAGGCTGAGCCTGACAGGCCTGGGCGAGCTTGCCCCCGGACGCCCCGTGGACTGCACCCTGCACCATGCCGACGGCTCGACGGAGTCGTTGAAGCTGAAGCACACCCTGAACGAACCGCAGCTGGAATGGTTCAAGGCCGGTTCCGCCCTCAACCTGGTGCGACAGGGTGGATAGGGTAGGTCTTCTTCTTTAGCCGGGGTTCCTCGGACGCTTGACGAAGACAACGTCGTCGTCGTTCACGTGCCTGTCCCGCATCTCCTCAAAGAGGGCCAGCTTCTCAGGCTGAAAGTCGGTCCGCTTGTCTGAATCGTCCAGGTAGGGGTTGGGGAAATAGGCGCGGACGATGGTCTCCTCTGAGGCGTCGGAAAAGCGGACGTAGTACAGCTTCGGCGCGCCGTGATTGTCGGCTTCGACGAACTGGGCCTGAGCGATCTTGCTCATGTCCAGGTGCAGATGCCACGGCCCGGACTCGATCATACCCCACCGGTCGTGAAACTCCGGCGCCGTCTGCCCGTCGCTGTACATCTCGCTCACACAAGCGCCCCCACCCACGACGAAGAGCATGCGGTTGATGCTTGCGAGGTCTTTAATGAGGTCTTGAAAGGACATGCGGATTCTCCTTTTGGGTCATAATCTCCGTGTTTGGGGTTAATTCTACGATTTCTCACGTACACTCAGAGAAGTTCTGGGTTGCCCATACTGTTTCAGAAACATATCCGTGTTCAATCTCTCGTTGGACATAAATCCCGACTCCTATCCTGGTTGCGTGAGGGTCAAGGATGTTTGCCCTATGTCCTGGGCTATTCAACCAGCCTGTAACCAAGGCTCGTGCCATGTCCGAAGATGTCTTATGGTAACTGGTAGGCTCAATCGAGACGGTTCTGCCATTAACTGTCGTGGTAGTCCAGGTTCTGACCCTTGGGTATTCTGAGACATTCTCCGACAACCCATACGTATAACTGGTAGCGGTGCGATACGCTTTGCAATCGTAGCCTGCTTGCAAAGCCCTGTCGGTAGGATCTTTGCCATTCAAAGTATGACTTAGCATTCCATTTGAAGCCATGTTCGCGCTATGAGCCAATGCTATTTCACTGATTGCGGGATCGTGCAAAAGGAGTGGAAGACCTGAAGCAAGTCTCGCTTCATTGGTAAACTCAATCACCCAAGGGAAGATTACATCGGCATCCAAAGGAGTGCCACCAGGGAATGGTGATAGCTCAGGTGTGGCAAGGGGAGTCGGCTCTGGAGTAGGAGGTAATGTTGATGCTGGCGTCGGAATAGGCATGGGTGCCGGTGTCGGAACGGGGGTCAGGACAGGCGTGGGTGAGGGTGTCGGAATTGGGGTTGCTGCCGGCATTAGAGTGGGCAACGGGTAGGGTGTTCGCGAGGGAGTGGCATTAGGCGTTGCAAAAGCAGGCGCTACAGTCGGTGTTGGGAGTGGTGTAGGCCGTGGCGTCCTGGTTGGCCTGGGGCTTGCCGTTGCAGTGGGGGAAGCTACTTCATTTCGCTGTATGTTTGCCTGATATTGCTCGTAGAAAGAGGGAGTCCGGCTGACAGTTGGTGTTGGCGTGGAAGTGGTGTAGTACAGTTGAGGCGTTGACCTTGGAGATGCAGGCGAGGCCGGCGAAGTCGTATCGAAATCTGATTGAAGGATCATCAGAGCTCCAAATACCAACAGCAGCACTACCACCAGCCCGCCAATTATCCACGGCCAGAGATTCGAGGGCTTATCCGGTTCCCTATCATTCGGCGTTTGAAATGGAGGCTTTGGAGGAGGATATGAAGGTGGCCGACGTTCTCTTGTGGCTGTACGTATCGGGCGACTACTGCGCCGCCGGCCACCACCCTCATTGCACCTCCAGCACGTGCATGCCGGTGGGTGTCCACCGTGCCAGTTGGGTCTATCGGCCACGTCTCCTCCATCCTGTTGTGACGGCCAATCCATTATAATCATCTGCGACTCTCTTGCCAGTGAGACATCCTTGACCAACTCAAACCGCACCAGACGCATCAGATCTGTCGCCGGCCCCGTCCGTGCCAGCGTGCCTGTGCCGGGGTCTAAGAGCATCACCAACCGGCTGCTGCTTCTTGCCGCCCTGGCCCGTGGAACGTCGCGAATTTCCGGCATCCTGCACAGCGACGATACGGACGCTTTCGCCCAGGCACTTGCCGACCTGGGCTTTCGGCTGCGATTCAACGACGTCGGCGATGCGTGCACAATTGAAGGCTCCGGCGGGAGAATTCCGTCCGAAAGGGCCCGCGTCTGGTGTGGCAGCGCCGGCACCGCCGCCCGCTTCCTGGCGGCCGCCGTCGCGGCCGGCCGGGGCAGCTACGTCCTCGACGCCACCCCCCAGCTGCGTAGACGGCCCATGACGCCCCTGGTCGACGCTCTCGCCTCCCAGGGCGCCCATATATGTGTGCAGCCGCGGGTGGATGCCCTAATGTCCATCGAAACCCACGGACTCAACGGCGGCCTGCTCACCCTCGGCGGCACCCACGTCAGCAGCCAGTACCTCTCCGCCCTGCTCATGGCCGCGCCCATGGCAAAAACGCCAGTGGAGATTCAGACCGCCGTGCCAGTCAGTCGGCCCTACGTGGACATGACCTGCGGGCTCATGGCGCAGTTTGGCGTCCACGTGGAGCAGGACGGCTACGAGAGGTTTCGCATTCCCGCCCCGGCCACCTACCGGGGCGGCGACCACGTCATCGAGCCCGACGCTTCCACGGCGTCCTACTTCTTCGCCGCCGCCGCCGTCACCGGCGGAATCGTCACCGTCGACAACCTCTCCCGTCGCCGCAGCGTTCAGGGAGACGTTCGATTCCTCGACGTCCTGGAGCAGATGGGATGCAGGGTCGTCTCCGACGCCCATTCGGTAACCGTCAGCGGCCCGCAGCGGTTGAATGGGGTTACTGTGGACATGTCCCAGATTTCGGACACCGTCATGACCCTTGCCTGCATCGCGCCCTACGCCGACACCTCCACCACCATCGAAAACATCGGCCACATCCGGGTGAAGGAGTCGGATAGAATCAGCGCACTTGCCGACGGTCTCTCAAGAATGGGGGTTGAATTCGACGAAACCGAAACGTCGTTGACCATCTACCCCTCGACTCCGAAAGGCGCGGACATCGACTCCCACGAAGACCACCGCATAGCGATGGCCTTTTCGATAATGGGACTCGTAACGCCCGGCGTCAAAATATTGGGCGCCGACTGTGTGGACAAGACCTGCCCGCAGTTCTTTGAGCTTCTTGACCTGCTGTATTGAGCGGCGCAGCATGGCTGAGGGAAAGTTGTTGCGAAGGGCAAAGAAAAAAGTGGCAACGACTGGACTTGAACCAGTGACCTAGCGCTTATGAAGCGCCCGCTCTTACCGACTGAGCTACGTTGCCACCCGCGGAGGGTCGACCAGACGCCGACCAATCTCCGCTAGATAATATATCCAACCACGCCAAGGAGTGTCAACGAACCAGAGCGGGATTACTCCTCCAGTAAGATGTCGCCGCTCTGCCCGCCCGTCTTCTTCGCCAGCCGCACCGACTCTATCCGCATGCCCCGGTCGACGGCCTTGCACATGTCGTAGACTGTCAGCGCCGCAACGGATACCGCCGTTAATGCCTCCATCTCCACGCCCGTCTTACCCTCCGTCCGCACGGACGCCTCTATGGACACGCCGTCTCGGTCCGAATCAGGGGTGAGTTCCACCGTGACACGACTGATGGGCAGCGGGTGACAGAGGGGAATCAGCAGGGCCGTTTGCTTTGCGGCCATGATTCCCGCGAGCCGCGCCGTCGCCAGCACGTCGCCCTTGGAGACCTCGCCGCCGGTAATCATGGCCAGCGTCTCCGGCTGCATCGCAACAAATCCTCTCGCCACGGCTTCCCGCCTGGTAATCGCTTTGTCACCCACGTCCACCATCTGCGCTCGCCCCTGCGCGTCCAGGTGCGTGAGACGCTCTGACGGAGCAGCTTCAACCACGGGCGTCGCCCTTATGACAGTGGCGTCCAGACTTGGGGTGCGGCTCTTCCTGCTGCTGCCGCCGCCGGTCGAGGCGGTTTTCGCCTCATGAATTGCCAGGTCGTTCGCCTCCTCGTTCTCAGGATGGCCGGCGTGACCCCGCACCCACCTCCACTGCACCCTGCGGCCCGTTACCAACGAGTCCAGACGATTCCACAGGTCCGTGTTGACCCGGCGCTTCCAGTTGCGCGTCATGGTGTTGACGAGGTACTGACTGTCGCTGTGGACAGTGACTACTGCATCCCTTGGAATCGACTCCAGACCTTCGATGGCTGCCAGCAACTCCATCCGGTTGTTGGTGGTGCGGGCCGCTCCGCCCGACAGCGTCCGCTTGTTTCCGTTTTCGACCACGATGGCCGCCCAACCGCCAGGGCCGCCGGGATTCTTCAGGCACGAACCATCGGTGTAGATGTCAATCATGGGTGCGCCTCCCTTGGGAGAATAGCCCGTCGCAAACTAGCCCCCAATCTGGTACATCTCAATCTTGCGTCGGCGCGAACCTGCCAGCTCGAACCGCTCCTCCGAGTACCTGTCCCGGCGGCGGGACCAGATGCCGGTGATTATCTCCGTCAGCTCCGCGTCTGTTGCGCCGCTCCGCAGGGGCGCCCGCAGATCGTGGCCAAGCCCGGCAAACAGGCAGGTGTAGACCTTGCCTTCCGTGGATAGCCGGGCTCGGGAGCAGTCGGAGCAGAAGGGCTGAGAAACCGACGAAATGATGCCGATTTCTCCGTCGCCGTCCAGATAACGATAGCGTCGGGCCACCTCGCCGCGATAGTTCGGGTCCACAGGCTCGATGGGAAGCTCGGCACCGATTATGTCAAATATTTCCGACGCGGGCACCACCTCGTCCGGCTTCCACCCGTTGAGATTCCCCACGTCCATGTACTCGATGAAGCGGACAACGTGCCCAGTGCCCTTGAATCGACGCGCCAAGTCCAGGATAGTGTGGTCGTTGACGCCTTTTTGCACGACGGAGTTAATCTTGATCGGTCTCAGCCCCACCCGAGCCGCCTCTTCTATCCCCGCCAACACAGGCGCGACGCTCAATCCGAGGCCGTTCATCTGCTTGAAGACCGCTTCGTCCAGGCTGTCCAGGCTGACGGTAATGCGCTGCAATCCCGCCGCTTTCAGAGTCGCGGCCTGCTGCTTCAGCAGATAGCCGTTGGTGGTGAGGGTAAGGTCGTCCACGCCCGGGATGCCGGCGAGCATAGCTATGAGCTTCTCCAGCCCCTGTCGGACCAGGGGCTCGCCCCCCGTCAAGCGGACCTTGTTCACTCCCAGGTCTACGAAAAGCCGGACCAGCCGGGCTATCTCCTCGAAGGTGAGGATCGCCGACTTGGGAAGGAACTGGTACCGCTCGCCGTAGACCTGGAGGGGCATGCAGTAGGGGCAGCGGAAGTTGCACCGGTCCGTCACCGAGACACGCAGGTCTCCAAGCGGTCTTCCGAAAGTATCTGTAAGCGGCTTCATCTCTTTAGGCTACGATGTTTCGACCCTGCCTGCCAGGACGCTGCCACGCCCGATTCGATCAGAAGCCTGGCAGCCTTTCTGACCGCCTGACCGCGGTGACTGATGCGGTTCTTGTCTGGGGTCGGAAGTTGGGCGGTGGTGCAGCCCCATTCCGGCAGGTGGAAAATGGGGTCGTAGCCGAAGCCGTTGCTGCCCTCGGGCTTATTCTGAATTATCCCCTCTACGGTGCCATCCACCGTTTCCAGCCTGCCATCGGGCCACGCAAGGGCGATGACGCACCGAAAGCGGGCGGTTCGTTTTTCCCACGGCACGTCCTCCATCTCCTTCAAGAGAAGTTCCACCCGCTGTTCGTCCGTCAGTCCCTCGCCGCCATAGCGGGCAGATCGGACTCCGGGCCGGCCGTCGAGAGCATCAACCACCAGTCCTGAATCGTCGGCCAGGGTCAACATGCCCGCGGAGGCGCCATAGGCCCGCGCCTTCAGGATGGCGTTGGCGGCGAATGTCTCACCCGTCTCCTCCACGTCCATTTTGATCCCAAGGTCCTTAAGCGATACAACGTCGAAGGGCGCCCCCTCCAAAATGGAGGCGACCTCCCGCAGCTTGCCGGGGTTTCCGGTGGCCACCAGCAGCTTCTGTTTCTCAGCCATTGTTGCTGCCTAGATGCCCCACGTGGGCGCGTATTCTCCGAAACGGTTTCGGAGCACACCCATGATCTCCCCGAGGGTGGCATAAGCCCGCACCGCCTCGATGATCGGCGGCATCAGGTTGTCCGAACGGCCCGCCGCGACCTCCAGGCTGCGCAGCGTCGTTGCCACCTGCCGGTCGTCCCGGCTTCTTCTGACCTCCTCAAGGCGGCCCACCTGGCGCCTCTCTCCTTCCATGTCCACCTTCAGGAGCGGGATGGACAATTCGCCGCCGTCGGTGTAGGCGTTGATGCCCACGATCGTCTGCTCTCCGTTGTCGAACTCCCGCTGCTGTGCGTAGGAGGCCTCGGCAATCTCCCGCTGAATATAACCGGACTCGATGGACGGGATTACGCCGCCCATGTCCTCGATTCGTTTGAAATAGTCGTAGGCGGCTTCCTCAACCTGCGCTGTCAGAGACTCCAGGTAGTAGCTGCCGCCAAGAGGATCAACGGTGTCGGAGGCGCCCGATTCCTCGGCGATTATCTGCTGCGTCCGCAGCGCCAGAAGCGCCGCCTGCTCCGAGGGGAGCGCCCATGCCTCGTCCATGGAGTTGGTGTGCAGCGATTGACAGCCCCCCAGCACCGCGGCCAGAGCCTGCAGTGACACCCGGATAATGTTGTTCTCGGGTTGCTGGGCCGTAAGCGAGCACCCCGCCGTCTGGGCGTGAAATCGCATCCAACCGGAACGGGGATTTTCCGCGCCGTAGGTCTCCGTCATCTCCCGCGCCCACACCCGCCGGGCGGCGCGGAACTTTGCGATCTCTTCGAAGAAGTTGTTGTGAACGTTGAAGAAGAAGCTCAACCGGGGCGCGAAGTCGTCCAACTTCAGACCCCTCTCCAGGCACCAATCCACGTATTCAAAGCCGTCGGCCAGGGTGAATGCCATCTCCTGCACGGCGGTAGAACCCGCCTCGCGGATGTGGTAGCCGCTGATGCTGATGGGATTCCAGCGGGGCATGTGCTCCGTGGCGAATTCAATGGTGTCCGTCACCAGCCGCATGGAAGGCGCAGGCGGAAAGATATATTCGTTCTGCGCCGAGTACTCCTTCAAGATGTCGTTCTGAAGGGTGCCGCCGAGAACGCCATGGTCGATGCCCTGCTTCTCCGCCGCCACGATGTACATGGCCCAGATGATGGCTGCGGGGGCGTTTATGGTCATGGACGTGGTGATCCGGTCCAGGGGAATGCCGTCGAAAAGCAGCTCCATGTCCGCCAGCGAAGAAACGGCCACGCCGCATTTGCCGAACTCGCCCGCCGCCGCCGGGTCGTCCGTGTCGTAGCCGTACAGAGTCGGCATGTCGAAGGCCACGCTCAGGCCGGTCTGGCCGCCTTCCAACAGGTACTTGAACCGCTGATTGGTCTCCTCGGCGGTGCCGAAACCGGCAAACATTCGCATGGTCCAAAGCTTGCCGCGATAACCCGTCGGGTGGATGCCACGCAGGTACGGAAACTCGCCCGGAAAGCCCAACTCCACCGCGTCCACGTTTTCAGGAGAATAGACCCGCTTTACGGGAATGTTCGAAGAGGTCTTGAACGACTCCCGACGTTCCTTGAGACGGCGGTTAGCTGTTGTCGGTGGGGCTTCGATTTTATCTCTGGTGGAAGTCACAACCCTACTTTTAAGGAATGGTATAGTTTGAGTCTATCAACGGGGCCGAAGGACAGTCAACAAAACCGGCAACTGTTCATTTGAGGCCCTTGAACTAGACTGCCTCAATTGGGTTTACTTGGAGACAGCATTCTGCGAGAACCGAACTTCCAGTCCGTCGGACTCACTATCCCAAGAATCGATATAATTGGGCTTGACCAAGCATTCGGAAGCATATTTGTACTCTTTGCGCTCACTCTCCCAGCGAGGTTGAAATGCGTCTGCCACTTGTAATTTTAGTCCTACTATTATCTCCGGTTATGATCGCCTGTGGCCAGTCCAACGGCCTCACCGAAGAGGACGTACGTAGAATTATTCAGGAGTATCCCGGGCCACAGGGGCCCCCAGGAACCCAAGGTGAACAGGGAATTCCTGGACCACAGGGACCCCCCGGCCCGCAAGGGGCCTCTGGCCTCAGGGTGAACCGGGCGTTGCCGGTTCGCAGGGAGTTGCTGGTCCCAGGGGGTGCAGGGAGATGCCGGCCCGCCGGGACCACCGGGAGAACAGGGTCTTAAGGGAGACCAAGGGGACAAAGGGGACCAGGGCCCGCCCGGCCCAAGGGGCAGCCCTGGATTGAATGCTTCTCCAGGTCCAAATTCCAGCGTTACCACCACTGATCCTACGCCCGCAGTTGGTGTCGTTGAGACTGATGCAGCAACCGCGGACGTATGGGTGTACATAAGGCCGGACACGGACAATTCCCAGTACATTCGGGTCTTTGCAGATCCCAACTTTGATGTAGAGAGATTCCATTTGGAAGTGTTTGTAGATGGGCTTGCATATTGCAACGCCGACGACTATTACGGTGATGCAGGCCCGTACAGGATGAGCTGCGAATACGAGCGTAAGCAACATGCGTCCGTGGCAAATGTGTCTGCAAGCGTCCGAAACAGCGGTGGTCTTCGATGCGCTCGTCACGCCGATTCCAGCCAGGCGCAATCGGTGTTTGCCTGCAATTGGAGGTGAGCGGTGGTTACGCCTGGATGAAGAGACGGTCAGTAATGCCGGGATCGCTGCCGGGTTAATGGGGCGACTACCTTGAAAATGCTAACCGATTGCTTTTGGTCGGCTCCGTGCCGTTAACTCTCTAAGACGCTGCTCCAGCCTGGAACGACGCAGCATAGTTCGTCGACCGCATCCCAGGCAGACCAGCCCCACGTCTGCGCCAAGGCGTGCGACTTTCCATTCAGAGCTGCCGCAGGGATGGGCCTTCTTCAACCGCACCTTGTCGCCGAGGTGAAGCTCTAGCGCCAACCCAGACCCTCGGATTCCAGGATGGCGTTGATGCTGTCGCGGAGTCGCTTGGCCTCCAGGCCGGCTGCTTCCGCGTAGTCAGGGCCGGATGAGGCGTAGAGGATACTCCGAGAAGCATTGATGATGGCGCGTCGGCCACGGGAGTCCGTGCCGTTGAGCACGGCTTGACGAAGATCGCCTGATTGGGAGCCGACTCCGGGGATGAGAAGGGGCATAGAAGGACAGATATCACGAACCGCCTTCATTTCCCCGGGATAAGTAGCGCCCACGACAAGGCCGAGGCTACCGTTGAATCCCCAAGCCGCTGCCGTGCCGGCAACCCTCTGATAGAGAGGCAGATTCTCGGAATTCTCCATGTCCTGGAAGTCGCCTGCGCCGGGATTTGACGTTCGACACAGTACGAAAGCTCCCTTTCCATCCCGCGACGCGAAGGGTGCAACCGAATCGCGACCCATGTACCCGTGGACCGTCACCACGTCGACCTCCCAATGGTCGAACATCGCCGACGCGTAGGCAGCGCTGACGTGACCTATATCGCCCCGTTTTGCGTCGGCAATGATAATCGTCTTTGGGCTCACCTTGCGGATATGGTTGATGGTTTGAGACAGGGCCTTCAAGCCGTCAAGGCCAAGGGCCTCGTAGAAGGCCATGTTGGGCTTGAAGGCGCAGACCTGATTGTGGGTAGCATCGACTATTGCCTTGTTGAATTTAAGAACATCTGCAACGGGCATCAACTGAGGGTCAGGGTCTAAACCTACACAGAGGAGGCTTTGTTTTGCCTCGCAGGCGGCGTCCAGCTTTTCCACGAATGTTGTCATAGCGGCGTAAGTATACCAGTCGCGCCCGCCGTTGTGGCCACCGTCTGTCATTGATATCATCGGCCCATGGTCCGCTTCGAAACGGAACTCGTGGAGGCCAGATTTATTCGGAGGCTGAACAGATTCGCCGCCCTCGTGACGATGGAAGGCGTCGAGGTGATGGTCCACGTGGCCAACACCGGCCGAATGACGGAGCTGCTGATGCCGGGACGGCTCGTGCTCCTGAGGCCGGTGAAGAAGCCTGAGCGGAAGACGGCCTTCGACCTGATGCTGGTGGACCTGGGATTCGGCCTCTGCTCCACCGATTCCCGCCTGCCGCCCCGCCTTGTAGAGGAGGCGTTCCTGGAACGGAGACTGGAGCCGTTCAATGAATTCCGGCAGTCCATACCTGAAGTGACCTTCGAGGAGAGCCGGTTCGACCTGATGCTCACAGGTGACGAGGGCGTTTGCTACGTGGAGACGAAGTCTGTGAACCTGGTGGAGGACTCCGTTGCCCTGTTTCCCGATGCGCCCACGGAACGGGGCCGCAAGCACCTGGGCACGCTGGTGAAGGCAGTGAAGGCCGGTCACCGGGGGGCGGCGTTTTTCGTCATACAGCGTCCCGACGCCGAAGCCTTCCGTCCCCATCCCTCAGCGGACCCTGCATTCGCAGACGCCCTTCGTGACGCCAGGGAGAAGGGCGTTGAGGTGTATGCCTACAACTGCCGCGTAAACCACAGTGAAATCGCCATCCAACGCAGCATCCCGGTGATTCTGGAATGAACGCGAGAGCCAGATCACATCCGGTGTTGGAAGTGTACCGTCGGCTGCTTGACGCTTACGGTGCCCAGGACTGGTGGCCGGGCGACTCCCCCTTCGAAATCATCGTCGGCGCCATTCTAACCCAAGCCACGTCGTGGACCAATGTGGACAAGGCCCTCGACAACCTGAAAGGCGGCGGTCTCCTTTCGCCGGAGGCTCTGCGGGATATTCCCATTGACGACCTGGCCCTCATCATTCGCCCGTCAGGTTACTTCAACGTCAAGGCGCGGCGCCTCAAGGCCTTCATCGATTACCTGTGGGAAGCCCACGACGGGGACATTGAAGCCATGCTGGCATCCGACGGCGTTGCCCTTCGTAAACAGCTGCTGGCCATTAACGGTATCGGCGAGGAGACGGCGGACGACATTTTACTCTACGCCGCCAACAGGCCATTTTTCGTCATCGACGCCTACACCCGCCGCATCATGGAGCGGGTGGGCGTGGGAGAGGGCATTCGCCTTCGGTCTTACACTGACTGGCAGAGGCTGTTCCACGACGCGCTCCCTTCCGACGTGGACATTTTCAACCAGTATCACGCCCTGTTGGTGCAGCACGGAAAGGACATTTGCCGTCCCACGCCGATATGCGACGAATGTTGTCTTCGGGAAATGTGCGGCTACCCCTGAGCTAGGCAGACTTCTTCCAGATCTCCTCCAGCACCTTGCCTGGACTCATGGGCAGGCTGGTCATGCGGACGCCGACAGCGTCGTGAATGGCGTTTGCGATGGCCGCCATCGGCGGGACGATGGGTACCTCACCCACGCCGCGAACGCCGAAGGGGTGCCCCGGATTCGGCACCTCGACGATTACCGTGTCGATCATTGGCAGGTCCAGGGACGTGGGCATACGATAGTCCAGGAAGGTGGAATTGGACATGCGGCCGCCTTCGTCGAAGAAATACTCCTCGTTCAGAGCCCAGCCGATGCCCTGGACCACGCCCCCCTGAATCTGCCCCTCCACATAGTCGGGATGCACCGCCTTGCCCGCGTCCTGGACGGCGGTGTATCGGAGAATGTCGACCTTGCCGGTCTCCGGGTCAACTTCAACGTCGACGATGTTCACGGCAAAGGCTCCGCCGACACCCCTCGGGTCTACCGATGCCCGGCCCACGATGGGGCCGCCGGTGCCGTTCAGCATTCCCGCCAGTTCCTTGAAGCTCATGCTCAGCTCGGGATCGCTGGAATGGACCAGCGAGCCGCCATTCAGCTCCACGTCGGCGGCATCCACATCCCAGATCGACGCGGCCCGCTCAATCATCTGCTGCTTGATGTCCTGGGCCGCCTCGTAGCACGCCCAGCCCGTCTTAAAAGCCACGCTGCTGCCGCCGGTGCTCGACGTATAACCGATGCTGTCGGTGTCGGCAACCTGTGGGTGAACGTCCTCCACGGGAATCGTCAGCACCTCCGCCATGTGCATCGCGGCCACCACGCGGGTGCCGCCAATATCCGGCGAGCCTTCGACCAGGTTCACGGTGCCGTCGGAGTTGACGCTGGCGAAGGCGGTGGAGGGTCCGGTATTGTTGCGCCAGAATCCCGTGGCCACGCCCCGGCCCCGGTTGGGGCCTTCCAGGGGCGCGGAATAATGGGGGTGCTCCTGGGCCGCCTTCAACGTCTCCAGGTAGCCGATGCGAGGGAAGGCAATGCCGCTTATCTGCCTCGTTCCTTCCCTGGAGGCGTTCCGACGACGCAGTTCCAGCGGGTCAATACCCAGCTGGGTCGACAGTTCGTCGATGACCGTCTCAGCCGCAAAGGCTGCTGCGGGCGCGCCCGGTGCGCGGTAGGCGGCAGTCTTGGGTTTGTTGACCACAACGTCGTAGGCTTCCACCCGCGCGTTTGAGAGGTTGTAGGCGCCGAAAATGCACTGGGACGCGCCGCCGATGGGCGCCCCCGGATACGCGCCGGCCTCATAGACCAGCAGCGCTTCCGCCGCCGTGATATTTCCTTCGGAATCGGCGCCCATCTTGACCTTGATGTATCCACCCGACGTGGGGCCCGTGCCTTCGAAGACCTCGGCGCGGTTCATCGTCATCTTCACAGGTTGGCCTGTCTTGCGAGAAAGGACCGCCGCCACCGCCTCCAGGTAGGTGCTCAGCTTGCCGCCGAAGCCGCCGCCGATCTCCATGGGTATGACCTTCACCTGCGAAACGGGGATGTCTAGAATTAACGCGGTGTTGTCGCGGATGGCAAAATGGCCCTGGGAGCTGCACCAGATGGTCAGCTCGCCGTCCTTGTTCCAAAGGGCCGTTGCGCTGTGCGGCTCGATGTAACCCTGGTGAACCGTGGCGGTGCGATACTCGCGCTCCACTGTGACGTGGGCCTTGGCAAACCCCTCTGCCAGATTTCCCTTCTCAAGGACGAAGTGGTTGGAAACGTTGGACCCCTTCTTATCGTCGTCGTCGGATAGCAGGCCCCCCGGCTGGATTCCCGCGAAGGAGAAGGTCTCCAACCTCTCGTGCAGCAGCGGCGCGTCCTCCTTCATCGCCTCCAAAACGTCCGTCACTTCCGGAATTTCCTCGTACTCGACGCGGATGCCGGAAAGGGCCTCCTCGGCCAGGTGGGGGCTGTCGGCGGCTACGGCGGCCACCGCGTGGCCCTTGTATAGCGCCTTTTCCGCCGCAAGCACGTTGTTGCTGAGAAACTTGGGGTTCGTCATTGCCCCTTCGCCCAGGTCCGCTGTCTCGCCGGAGGGTTGGGGAAAGTCAGCAGCCGTAATCACGGCCTTGACGCCCGGGATGGCCAGCGCGCCTGAAGCGTCGATGGACTTGATGCGGGCGTGGGCGTGAGGACTCCGCAGGACCGCTCCGTGGAGAAGGCCCGGCATGTGGACGTCCGCGCCGTATTGAGCCCGGCCCGTCACCTTGTCGGTGCCGTCGTGCCGGATCGGTCGGGTGCCGACCACGTCGTATTTCTCCGTTGCGAGGACCACGTTGGATTCCATCAGTTGACCTCCGCTGCTGTTTGTCTAGATTCCAGATGGGTGTAGCCTGATTCTATCACAGGGAATTCCAGCCTATTGATCGATGCCCCTGCGCAGGCCCCGAATGTAGCGAATATGGCCCAGGTGTTGGCTCAATTCGCACAGCAGGTGTCCAAACATTCGCCCGAAGGTGTAGCCCTGCTGATACTCGGTGGCCCAGGGGGAGGTGTTGGAAAGCTCGTCGGCCCTTAGTCCGGCCATGTACTCCAGCGTCTGCTTTCGGACTTCGCGCCCGTACTGCCACAGCTCATCCATCGGCGGAGTGACGAAGGCGGCCAGCTCCTCCTTGCCGTAGCCCCAGCCCGTGCCGGCGCCAACCATCTGCCACTTCCGGTCCCAGCCGTTTCGCTGGAAGAGGTGGTCCTTGCCCTGCGCAAACACGCTGAGCCAGTGGTCTTCGGCGCGGATGAGATGCCACAGATTGAATCCGACGGAGTTCGCATCGTCGCTGGGCCGCCACTCAACCTCGTCCCTGGTCAACCCTTCAAGCGCCGACTCCAAATCCCTGTCGATTTCCTCCAGGGTTTCCGCCACCAGCTGCATTACGTCCATGTTCATTCACTCTCCTTTATCGTCTCCGCCGTGCCGCTCGGCATCTTGTACAAGTTTACCCTTGCGCCTAAGATTCTTCCAATACGAGCCGTGGGAGGCTGATATGACGCCAATCGAACTGACCGATGCAACCATCGCCGGTATGGCGAAGCTGATCCAAAGCAGGGAAGTTTCGCCGGTGGAACTGGCAGAAGCAACGCTGGAGCGAATCGAAAGGCTGGACCACAAGATTGGCGCATTCACGACCGTCACTAGCGACTACGCGCTGGCAAAGGCCCGTCAAGCTGAAAGCGAGATTGCCGGCGGAGATTACAAGGGGCCGCTCCACGGCATACCCTACACCCTGAAAGACCTCATCGACACCGATGGCATCAGGACCACCTACGGCTACAGCAGCCACCAGGACTACGTACCACAGCGCAGCGCCACGGTGCATCGCCGGCTGGAAGATGCCGGAGGGGTCCTGGTCGGCAAGGTGGACTGCCACTTCCGGCGGAACATTCCTGTCTCGTGCCGGAATCCGTGGGACCCCACCCGCTCGCCGGGCATCTCAAGCTCCGGCTCCGGCGCTTCGTTGGCGGCGTCCCTCTGT
Organism: uncultured Dehalococcoidia bacterium; assembly: GCA_964418665.1. Taxonomy (GTDB): domain Bacteria; phylum Chloroflexota; class Dehalococcoidia; order Lucifugimonadales; genus JAPULR01. The sequence goes on from CAYQLZ010000003.1 coordinate 37,762, forward strand.
CTCGCTTCCATCGGTTCGGACACCGGAGGTTCCGTCCGAATTCCGGCGTCCTGGTCGGGTGTGGTTGGACTGCGCGGCACCCTCGGCCTACTGAGCCGGCACAACGCCCTGGGTCCTTCCTGGTCCTTCGACCAGCTTGGGCCATTGGCCAGGACGGTGGAGGACGTGGCCCTGATTTTTGAGCAAATAGCAGGGTTCGATTCCGACGATCCCATCAGTATTCGAGAGCCCGTGCCCTGCTATGCCTCCTCTTTGGATGGCAATATGAAAGGCATGCGAGTCGGTGTGCTTGAGGAGTTTGTGGGCGACAACTGCACCGAGGAAGTGGAATCGGCGATGCGCCGAGCGCTGTCTGTGCTGGAGGGGCTGGGCGTGCACCTGTCGCGAGTCGAGATTCCCCACGCAGAAGAATCGACGCGGGTGTTGACCGTGGTGGCTGAAGTGGAGTCCGCCGTCGACTACCGGATTGTCTTTCCCAGGGAGAGGCTGAACAACATAGACGAGGACATCAAGGAGTATATCCGCAGGGGCGATTCCTACACCATGGCCGAATATCTGGAATGCCAGCGAATGGCGGCGGTCCTGCGACAGGAAGCGGCTGACGCTTTCGAAGACGTGGACGTGATCGTATCTCCCACCTGTCTGACCACAGCCGCTCCAATTTCGAGAGAACGCCAGATCATCGACCTTCGCGGCGAGAGGATGAACTATCAGGAACTCCTGTTGAAGGTCACCTCCATCGCCAGCGTGACGGGACTGCCCGCGCTTTCGGTGCCATGCGGGTTCGACAGTAACGGTCTCCCGATCGGTCTGCAGCTGATGGGAGGCGCGCTGCATGAACCCCGAATTCTCCGCCTGGGGCACGCCTACGAGCAGGCAACTCCGTGGCACAAGGCACGGCCTAACCTGTAACGGATCCCGTCCGCTTCGCTCTTGCCGGCAGTCTATCCGCAATTCCGCGGCCAATTTCGGCTGCATTTCTTATCCCTTGACTAGAGAATTGCCTTCCGGTACTATCGCCCCAAAACAGCATAGTGTACTGTTGATGTACTTCGGTACTACCACGATATGGCTTTCTGGAAGGTGATAACGATGACGAATTTCGTAACTACCAAAAGACTAACCTCGTTGACGGCCTTTGCGGCGCTGTTGGCGCTCGCCCTGGTGATTTTCGGCTGTGGCGACGATGAGCCGGAATCGACGCCCCAGGCGGCTCCCACTGCCGCGCCGGTGGATATTTCGCCAATAGCGAATCAGATCAGCAATCTGGAGCAATCGCTGCTCAATGCCATGGCGCAAATGCAGCCGCCCCTCTCCGAGGATGAGATTCGTTCCCTGATTGAGACCGAGGTGAGCCAGAGCGCGCCGGAAGGGATCTCCGCCGCCGAGATTGGGACGATGGTGGATAGCGCCGTCGCAGCCGCAGCCGCAGAGGGCGTGAACCAGGAGGACGTGACCGCGGCCATCGGGGCAGCGTTGGCTGCCGCCGCTGCCGCACAGCCAGATCCATTGACCCAGGCGGACGTGGAGCGAATCGTGCGATCGGCAGTCGCCACCCCTGCCCCCACGCCCGCACCTACACCCATGGCCACAGCCCAACCCACCCCCGCTCCCACCCCGGTAGCTATGATGGAACCTGTGGAATCAAGGCTTCGCGTGGCCATGCCGAATCCGGCCTACGGCGAACGTATGGAAGCCTCGGTCCATAACGTGGTCGGCGGTTTCCTGCTGCCGAACGCGGAGTCCCTGGTGGGTGATCATCACATAACGGGCGAATACTACCCGATGCTGGCCAACGAGTGGTCAGTAGGCGAAAACGCAATGACATGGACGTTCAAGCTGAGAGAAGATATTCCGTGGCACGGAATCGGCAGCAACTTTGGCGCTCAGGACGTGATTCACTCCTTCGACCGCACCCATGCCAGGGTGTCCGTACATAGCTACCGTAGCCGCTGGCCTCTGCCCGATGGCACGGCCGGCCAGGTTGTAGGGAGCATTACGGCCGTCGGAGACAACGAGGTCAGGTTCGACTTGACCGGTCCTTACACCCGGTTGCACAAGGCGGTCGCCGGGAGTGAAGGGCTATTCATGACCAGCAAGAGCTACTTTGACCTTGTTGGCGAAGATGGTTACCGGGACAACCCGGTCGGCACAGGTCCCTACCAGTTCGTAGAACTTCGCTCGGCGGAATACACTCTCTGGGAAGCAGTTCCCTATGACCACTACAGGGTTAATCCCCAGTTTCCGGAACTGCAGCTGGTATTTTCCGATGAGGAAGCGACCAGGATCGCTATGATGGTGAATGAGGAAGCCCACACCACCGTTGTGTCCAAGACTCTTACCAGCCAGGCTGAGGGTATTCCACACCTCGAGGTTGTCACAACTACGCTTCCGACGCTGCACCTGAACATCTTCTTTGGTGGAAACTACCCGATGGGCTTTATGACCGCTGCGGGCGAACCGGCGGTTGATGAGAGCCTTCCCTGGTATGGACACAGCGAGAACGCAGTTAAGGTCCGGCGTGCCCTGTCAATGGCGATCGATAGAGAAGCACTCAACAACGCCTTTTACGACGGCGACGGAGAACCCGTGATTGTGTCGCTGTTCCATCCAGGTCTCGGACCCTGGAATCCCGAATGGGAGGCCAGGTACAACGAACTTCATGCCTACAACCCGGAGATGGCCCGTCAGCTCTTGGCGGAGGCCGGATATCCGGATGGCATTAGCGGCTACAAGTGGTCTCTCTTCTTCATAGACATCGCGCCGGAGGTTCTCGACATTGCCGAATCCGTGGTAGCCATGTGGAAGGAAATAGGCGTTGAGCTCGAAATAGAAACCACCGAAAGAAGCACGTGGGGAGGCGCTGGCAGGGCGAAGGAAACTGCCGGGTACGTTTACATCTGGCACTCTACCTACGCCCCGATTGAGGCCAGATTCGAAATCTACAGCTGGAGCGGCAGGCCGGGCGCAGGTTTCACTTCGGAGAGATTTGACGAACTCTACCTGGACCTGCTGGACACCACCAGCACCGAAGAGATGGATCGAAAGCTCCTGAACCTTGGAAACGTGATGCAAGAGACAGTCCCATACGTGCCGCTATTCTGGGTATTCACCGACTACATCATCAATTCCAGGGTAATTGAAGACTACACCAGCGCCGGCATCTGGCAGGTGCACGACTGGGAGTACGCTGTACCGATGAAGAACTAAAGAAGCTGTGGTATTCTGAGTCAAGTCAGCCCTAGATCAATTGGGAGGTTTGTCATGAAAGTGCCCTTTGGAGCCGTTGACGCGGACGGCCATATCAATGAGCCGGAAACCAAGCTGATGGAATACATGGAAGGTCCCTACGCCAAGATCAAGAGCTTCCACAGCTATATTCCTGGCAACGACGGAATTGTCGGCGGCAGCGTTATAGCGGGCAAGGACTATCTGGACTCCACCCTAGGAGGCACACTGGGCGCCCACGGCGGCCCTGACTTTCCCACCCCCCAGGAGTGGCTTGACAATGCCGACGCGGGTGGGCTGGAGACGATTTTCGTCTTCCCCACCACACTTCTAGGCTATTCCCGCATCATCGACCCGGACTACCTCATCGCCCTCACCAGGTCCTACAACAACTACGTCTCCGAGGAGTGGCTGAAGTTCAACCCCCGGTTCAAGTCGGTGGCCCTCATGCCTCTCATGGACGTGGACGAGTCGATCAAGGAGATGCGACGCTGCGTAACCGAACTTGGCTATAACGGCGTCTTCATCGCCGCCGTGGGCTTCGGTCTGCTCGGTGAGAAGCGCCTCGACCCCTTTTATGAAGAGGCCGAAAGGCTGGGGACCTTCATCGCCGTCCACGGCGGCCACGCCACCGCCGATCAGAAATACACCAAGTTCATCCAGCGGCACACCATTGGCTTCCCCGTTTCCGCCATGATGCAGATGATGCACATGACCTACGAAGGCGTCTACGAGAAGTTCCCGAACCTGAAGGTCGGCTATCTTGAGGCCGGTTGCACCTGGGTGCCGTATCTCCTCGACCGCATGGACGAGGAATGGGAGAAGCGGGGCTGGTTCGAGACCCCCAACTGCAAGATGAAGCCCAGCGACTACATCAAGGGCGGCAACGTCTACATCCATGCCGAGCCGGGCGAGGAACTGATACCGGAGGTGATCCGCGTCATGGGCCGGAACCGCCTATTCTACGCCTCCGACTGGCCCCATTGGGATAACGAGTATCCCGAGAGCCTCTACCACATCTGGGAGCGAAAGGACCTGACAGAGGAGCAGAAGCGCGGCATTCTGCGCGACAATGCCGCCGAGATGTACGGCCTCGACAACGGCAGCTAACGCTCAGGCTTCCCTAGTCTGTCAGCGTCCAGGGGACGCCCACGTCGTCCGACAGCTGCCTTAACTCGTCGACGACTGCAGGGAGCAGGGGAATTCCCCTGCTCCTTCGCGCTTGCTCCTTCGCATGCTCCGGGTCCCCCGCCACCAACACTCTGTCGAAGCCGCGGGCCGGCTCCGTCTTGTGCACCCGGTCGAACATGTCGTCCATCTGTGACTGAAACTCGTCCAGGGGCCGGAAGGCGTCCACGCGGATGGCGCAGAAGAAATGCCCCACGCTACCGTAGCTTTCGTGGGCGTCCATCTGAATGGAGGCACCGTGTCCTGAGAGTATCCCGCAGAGCACGTCCACCAGCATCCCCAGCCCGTAACCCTTGTGGCTGCCCAACTCCGGCGTACTGCCAAGTGGCAGCAGATTACGGGCGCTCACTGCCACGTTGGGGTCCGACGTGGGAACACCCTCTTCGTCTGCCGCTACGCCCAGGGGAATTTCCGTCCCCAGCCGGGTGGTCAGGATGAGCTTCTGGAACACCATGGCGCTCGTTCCCACGTCCAGGCAGAAGTCCGGCTCCTCGCCGGAGGGCGCGCCGACGCTGATGGGGTTGGTGCCATAGACCGGCTGGCGGCCTCCCGTGGGTAGGACGATGGGGTTGCTGTTGGTGCTGGAAATGCCGATCATCCCGTGGGGCACGGCCATCATGGAGAAGTACTGGGCGGCGCCGAAGTGGTGGCTGTTTCTCACTGCCACCATGCCGATGAAGGACTCCCGCGCCTTTTCGATGGCCATGTTCATGGCGCGTACTCCCACGGAGAGTCCCAGGCCCAAATTGCCGTCGAGAAGGGCAGTCACAGGCGTTTCGCGCACCACGGTCAGGGGCGCCCTGGGCTTGATCTTGCCGCCCTGGATGTCCCGGACGTAGATGCGGCCCAGGTTGTTGTTGGACATTCCGTGGGTCTCCACGCCTCGCAGGTCGGCGAAGACCAGCACGTCAGCAGCCATGGCCGCATCCTCGGGGGGAACGTCCAGCTTGGTCAGCACGTCGGCGGCGAAGGTCCGCAGGCCGTCCGGGTCTACCCTTATCCTATCCTCAGTAGCCTGTTCTTCACCGGCCATATCGTCACTGCCCTTTCTTGAAATCCGCCCGGATTAAAGGTTGAACTGCGGGTCCACCCAGTCCTGTTCCTTACGGTAGACCTGAATTCGCCAGCGGGAGTCCTCGAGGATGTAGATTGATCCGTCATCGCCAACCTCCACCGCCACCGGCGAGTAGAAGCGCTGTTCCGGCTCCAGGCTCTTCGCCCGCATTCGCGCCTTGCGATAGTCGGGGTTGTCGTCCAGGAACATCTGCGCCCACTTGGAGGGCTTATCGGCGTTGCCGATGAACGTAGTCAGGTGCTCTCCGTCCCCGTCGAAGACCTCCACCTTGTTGTTCCACCAGTCCGTTATGTAAACGTCCCCGTCCGAGTCCACCGCTACGTCGCTGGGCAGATTCAACTGACCAACTCCAGTGCCGGGAGTGCCGAAGGTCATCATGTAATCGCCCTCCGGTGAGAACTTCTGGACACGGTTGTTGTGCCAGTCGGCGACGAATACGTTGTCGTACTTGTCCACCGCCAGGCCCCAGGGGCGGATCAACTGCCCCTCGGCGCTGCCCTCAGAGCCGAAGCTCCCCAGGTGTTGCCCGTCGGGGGTGAACTTCTGCACGCGGTGGTTGAGGTTTTCCGTTATCAGGAGCTCGCCCTTACTGTTGAAGGCCAGCCCCGCCGGGCCGTTCAGTTCACCCGGCCCTGAACCGGGGACGCCCCAGCGGGAGAGGAAGTTCCCCTCCTTGTCGAAGATGGAAATTCGATTCAACCACTCATCGGCCAGGAGCAGCCTACCGTCTGCGTCGAACGCCACGGAGGTGCCCCACACCCACTCCCCGTCGTTCTCGCCCGGGCCGCCGAACTCCTTGATGAACTCCTCATCAGTGGTCAACACGGTAACTCGCTGACATGGCTCGCCCTCGGAACCCCGGCTCAGCACGTATATGGTGCCGTCGTCAGAAAGCGCCAGGTCCATCGGATTGCGGAATCCCAGCCCGCCGGGCGTGCCCATGCCCATGGCATGAAGGAAGTTGTAGGTGCGGCCCCTAACCATAACCGTCTGCATTCTCTTTTCTCCCCTTGTCGATGTGTGTTTTCTCGGTTGAATATTCCAGCCCGCCGTCTAGCCGAACTGGTACTCCCTGGTGGAAGCGATAATCTGCATGGCCCCGACTACCCGCTCTGAGAAGTTGGTCGAGTCCCCGTTGCCGTTGCCGGGCTCATTCTTGCTCACGTGGTCAATGAGCTCCTGGCGCGTCTGGTCCTCCACCTGCACCGGGCCCATCAGGTCCAGGCAGCCGTCGACCATGTCAGCGGCGCCCTGGGGATTGCGGTCGGACATCCTGGAGATGATATCCTGGATGCCGGGGAGGTCCTGCTTCACCATCTGGTCGGCGGCGAAGTTGATGCGACGGAGCAGCGCCCCGCTGTCGATCCACTCCCCGCCGGTGTGCCAGCCCTCCACGCTGGGGGGATCCAGCAGGGCCTGTCCCTGGAAGTTGCACTCCTCAACCAGCATGGTAATGCCCGGCTTAGGATACTGGAAGTCTCCCACCAGACGCATGGTGCCGGCAATGAGCTCTGCAGGGCTCTTCACCTTGGCGTACCAGGCGCTCTCGTCCTTGAAGAAGTCCGAATTGAGAATCGTCCGGAGGGTCTCGCGCATGTCGTACCCGGAGCTGATGAAGGTGTCTCCAATCAGGTTTATGGCTACCGGGTCCCTTGGCGCCACGTCCTGCCAGCTGGGCACCTGCACCTCGTCGGCCACGAAGAAGTTGTACATGTGGCGGGCGATGAACCGGGCGGTGGCCGGCTGACGAATCACGATGTCTATGATGTCCTCGCCGTTGAAGTTGCCCCGGTGTCCCAGGAATAGCTTCTCCGTGTCGTCGTGGTCTTCCTCGTGGTACTCAAACTCCCACAGGAAGCGGCCGTAGGGGTTTCGCGGCAGCTTGTTGGAGACCGTCCAACCGGTGAAGGCGCGGGCGCACTCCTTCACATCCTCCTCCGTATAGTTGCCCTGTCCCATGGAAAACAACTCCAGAAGCTCCCGGCCCCAGTTTTCGTTGGGCGCGTGCTTGTGGTTCTCGTTGTTGTCCAGCCAGAAGATCATGGCCGGGTCTTTGGAGAGGGCAATCAGAATATCGCGATAGTTGCCCAGCGCCAGCTGGCGGAAGGTCTCTATCTGGGCCAGCATCTGGTTTCCATTATCCACCTTGGAGTAGCCGGTGGCGAAGACGTGGTGCCAGAAGAGGACCATCTTCTCAACCAGGGGCCTGGGACTGTTGATCATCCTGTACATCCAGTTGCCCTGCATGTGCAGCGGGTTGCCCGGATTCCGGAAACCGAGGAGGTGCCGGTATAAGATGCCCTCGTTGAACGCCGGGATGCCGTGGGCCTCCGGGTCCAGCAACTCCTCGACAGTTGCCTCGTAGCCCTTGGCCGTCCTCGCTTCAAGCTCGTCTCGCGACGCTCCGAATCCGGCCCGACGCATGAGGTGCGCCATTAATGCGATGTCCTTTTCCATCTCCTATTCTCCTTAACCAAAGCTGACCGGCCGCCCCCAACCAGGGCAAACCGCCTATATTGTATTCATAAATTCGCCTTCTGGCTACCTGCCCTCCAGTTTGGGGCACGTTGCCACACTTTCCATTCACGTCCCATCCGCCTATCATGAACAAAACGACCTGAATAGAGAACCTTCTTCTACGTGGAGGATTGATCATGACACAGCTTGTTGGCGAGAAGTGCGTGGCCTGTCGCAGGGACGCTCCCAGGGTTACGGACGCAGAGATTGAGCAGCTGCACCCCCTTGTTTCCGACTGGGACTTGATTGAAGTGGACGGCGTTAATCGACTCCGACGCAGTTTTCGGTTTCGCAACTTTCAGCAGGCCATGGACTTTTCAATGACCATCGGCCGCATGGCGGAAGATGAGGGCCATCACCCCAAACTGGTGACAGAGTGGGGCAGGGTGACCATAGACTGGTGGACCCACAAGATCCGAGGCCTGCACCGCAACGACTTCATCATGGCCGCCAAGACGGACAAGGCCTTCGCCGAATAGCGACGAAACTTCCGGGCCAGAAATTCCTTCCATAGTGTCCCTCCTATGAACCTCCGCCGCGGCGAGACTTTCCAGGTTCGGGTCTTGCGGGTTACGGACGGCGACGGCGTGATGGCGGAGCGGCAGGGTTGGTTTCGCCGGAAGAAGGAGACCTTCGAAGTCCGTCTCCACGCCATCGATGCCCCGGAGTACGACCAGCCCTTCGGACGGGAGTCGTCGAAACGGTTGACGCGCCTGGCTAATCGCAAGCGCTTCACCCTGAAAGTCTGGGAACCTCGGGACCAGTTCGGCCGCGTCGTTGGCGTCCTATATGGCCGGAGGCTGGGACAGTCCGTCAATCGACAGATGGTGGAGTCCGGCTTAGCGTACCGGTTCACCCGTTTCGGCGAGATGGGGGGCTTGGACCTGGCCCGGGCCGAAAGGGACGCACGCCGGAAGAAGCTTGGTGTCTGGAGCCTGCCCGATGGCGGCGTCCGGCCCTGGCATCATCGTCAACGCCAACGCGCCGCCGTCCGACGCGGCCGCAACGTCCCCTTCCTCCTCCTCAGGCTAGTCTTCCGCACGCTGTCGTGGCTGCTGCGCAGGCTCCTCCGCCTTCGCTAGAAAATCTGCTTCGGATCGGACAATCACTCGCAACAGTGGTTCATAGACCGAGTGTCTGAGTCTCCCACCTCATCCATATTTACTCTCTCAGGCAATCGGTTGACCGACTCCAACCCTGCGGCTAGCATTGATCCCATGTTGTTCCTCAACCGCCACGATGTAGAAGCGCTGCTGGACATTGACGCCCTGATAGACGGCCTCGCTACGGCCATGGTCGAAGTCAGCAGCGGCCAGGTTTCCCAGCCGCCACGTATCGCCGCCCGGGTGAGCGAGCGGGAGGGCAACCTGCTTGTCATGCCCGCCTATCTGCCCCAATCGCAAGCCCTTGCGGTCAAGCTTGTGAGCGTCTTCCCCCACAATCACACGCTTGGCGTTCCCAGCCACCAGGCGATTATCGCCGTCTTCGATTCCGAAACCGGCGCGCCGGCAGCCCTCATGGACGGCGAGCACATAACGGCCATGCGTACCGCGGCCGGCTCTGCCCTCGCAACCCGCCTGCTCGCCCGCACCGAAGCCCGCGTACTCGCAGTTCTCGGCACCGGCGTCCAGGCAAAGGCCCACGCCATCGCCATCACCCGCGTCCGAGACATCGAAGAAGTTCGGATCGTAGGCAGGAACGCTGTCAAAGCAGAATCCCTGGCCAACGAAGTTTCAGACTCGCTCGGACTCCCTGCAAAGGCAGTCAATTCCTTCGAGGACGTCGTGTCCGGCGCCGGCGTTGTCTGCGTCTGCACTCACGCCGATGCGCCGGTGCTGCTGGGCCGCTGGCTCAGTCCCGGTTCCCACGTCAACTCCGTAGGCCTGAATTTCCAGGGCCGCGAGATGGACGACGAGACCATTCGTCGGTCTAAGGTGTTTGTCGAGTCCCGCGAGGCCTCTCTGGCCGCACCACCCGCCGGCGCCAACGACCTTACCTGGCCCATTCGGGACGGTGTCATCGATGAGAGTCACGTGTTGGCTGAAATCGGCGAGCTCGTGACGGGCTCCCATCCCGGCCGCACCTCCGACGACCAGATTACCCTCTATAAGTCCGTGGGCGTGGCGGCCCAGGACGCCGTTGCCGCCCAACTGGTCCTCGCCGCCGCTATCGAGCAGGGCATCGGCCTGAACATAGAAATGTAGGGGCAGGTTTCAAACCTGCCCCTACTGCAAACCGTCTGCTGATATTCAGACTTGCGTAAATCCGTTAGTTCTTGCCCAAAACCCGCGGGCCGTACAGCCTGACGGAATTGTCCCACAGGATGTTACGCTTCGTCTCGTCCGAGATGTTGTGGCCGAGGAAGCTGTCCACGGCGCCGGGTATCGGCGCGTCCGGGTGGGGCCAGTCCGTGTTGAAAATCAGGTTGTCGCTCAACTGGGAAGCGGCGAACTCCAACTGACCTTCGTCGGCGTCGCAGGCCACGAAGCACTGGCGAGCGAAGTATTCGCTTGGCTTCAGTCGCACCTCTTCCCCGTACTGGAACCGACCCTGTCTTCCGACGGCGTGGTCGTCCATGCGGCTCAGCCACCACGGCACCCAGCCCGCGTTGGCCTCCAGGAATGACACCCGCAGATTCGGGAACCTGTCCAGCACCTCGCCGAAGATCAACGTGCCCATGGCCAGCATGGCGTCCAGAGGGAACGAAAGGGCGTGGCTTACGGAAGCCAGCGTGGGTGTGGTCGTGTAGTCCTTGAATACGCGCTGCTGGGACCCTCCGCCATGGAACGATGCCGCCAGGCTGAGCTCGTCCAGGGTCTCCCAAAGGGGGTCGAACTCTTCGTCTGACCACTTTCGGGAACCGCCCGGGTCGGGCAGATTGATGGCCGTCGCCTGCGGGCAGGGGCCCATCCGACGCGCCTCTTCGATGGCTTCGTTCACGTCCAGCAGCGTCACCTGGGCGATGAACTGCACCCGGCCGTCGGAGTCCTTGCAGTAGTCAGTTGCCCAGTTATTGTAGGCGCGGACCAGCGCTGCTTGCAGCTTTGGATCGGTGATGCTGCTGGAGGTGGCGCTGTTGCCGTTTGTGGGGAAGCCCACCTGGATGTCCAACCCCTCCTTGTCGATCTCCGTCAGCCGGTCGGGGAGCGCCCACCAGTTGCGCCAGGCGTCGCCAAACCGCTCCTCGCAGTCGGCGAAGACGCTCTCCGGTCGAACGGAACCGCGGCCCTCCGGGAAGGCCTCGCACGGGTGGTAATTGAAGAGATACCGACCCACGTGGCCGCTTACCAGTGGGCGGCGATGGTGGAACGGCTGCTCAACGTAGTTGTCCCAAATGTCCAGGGGCTCTTGCATATGCCCGTCCCCGTCGATGATTTTGAATCCGTTTCTCATTCCAGCCTCCTATGATGGATTGCCCTTTGGGGTGCGATTTTCTGATTAGCAGAATACTCCCAAAGCCCCACCCTTGTCCAGAAGGGAACGGCGGCTCCAATCGCTCAGGCCGGATTTGGCCTGGCAATCATCTTCTCTGGTTTATGTAAAGTCGTGCCAGCCGTAACTCCTCGTACCCGAACCCGTCTCCCAACCGCTCCTTCACCGGCGACAGAATGGCATCCCCAATCTCCTCGAAAGCCTCTTCTATCTGCTTCAGTCTTTTCCCGGTGGGAGCCAGGTGGCCCAAATCCACAAATCCACCACTGTTGACGATGCGCTCGATATGTCCAACGATTGTCGTAAGGGCCAACCCCCTCTCATTAGCAATCTCCTCCAGGCTTTGCCCGTCCTCTAACATCTTCCTGGTCAACTCGTGGGTGGGCCCCAGCGACTTCCGCCGCGGTCTCCTTGAAACGCTTCCGGCCAGTTTCCCTCCGGAGTTGGCCCTGTTGGTCGTAATGCCGTTGGACTCCACGTATTCCCTGATTACCTGAATGAATGCAGGGCCATATTCCCGCAATTTCAGTCGGCCCACCCCGCTGATATCAGAAAACTCGGATTCGTCCTGGGGATAAATCGCAGCCATTTGCATCAGGGTTACATTGCCGAAAACCACGTAGGGTGGCACGTTTCGCTGTTCCGCCAGTCTCTTTCTGAGGTCACGCAACCCATCAAACAAAGCCCGGTCGAAAAGCACCGGGTCAGCCGACCTGGCATGTCTCCCACCTCCCCGTTCCTGTGCAGGCCTTACCAGGGAAATAGACTTGCGCTTCCTGAGGAACTCCCATCCAGCCTCGCTCAGGGACAGCGTGGGGTATTCGCCCCTGCTGCGAACCAGCAGGCCCGCGGCCTGCAGCTGACCCGCCAGTTCCTTCAGCTGTCTCTTGTTGAATTCCTTGACTATCCCGTAGACGGTCAATCCTTCATGTCCCGAGGCGGAAATCCTCTTGTTCTTGCTGCCAACCAGCACGTCCACCACATAGTTTGTCCCGAAGCTCTCGTCCGTCCTCACAACTGCAGAGAGTATCTTCTGTGCCACCTCGGTTGCATCGAAGGTGTCCCTTGTGTCGAGGCAGATGTCACAAGCGCCGCAGCTCTCCTCTTCATACTCCTCCCCGAAGTAGCCCAACAGGAACCGGCGCCTGCACGTGGGACTCTGCGAATACTGAACAATCTTGTCCAGCTTCTCCCGTGCGTTACGCTGTTCCGCCTCATCGTCCATCTGCCTGATGAAGTATTCCTGCTTCACCCTGTCGCCAGGACTCAGGAAGGCTACGCACTCGCTGGGCAGTCCGTCTCTGCCGGCTCGCCCCGTCTCCTGGTAGTAGGCTTCGATGGACTTAGGCAGGCTGTAGTGGACCACCAATCTCACGTCCGGTTTATCAATACCCATCCCGAATGCGATCGTCGCCACGATTACCGGCACCCTGTCCTGTATGAACTTGTCCTGGGTATCCCGTCGAGTGTTCGCATCCAGGCCGGCGTGATACGGAAGGGCTGAAATTCCGCAATCCTGCAGCTGTATTGCCAGTTCGTCAGTGTCTTTCCTGGAGAAGCAATAGACTATTGCCGAACCTTCTTTGTGTGCCCTCAATAACTCGACAAGTTCCGAAAATGCGCCTTCGTCCCGGGGACGCACGCTGTAGCTGAGATTCGAACGGTTGAAGCTGGACACATACATCCTGTCCGGCCCAATCTCCAGCTGTTCGCCAATGTCTGAGCGGACTCTTTCAGTCGCGGTGGCCGTCAGGGCTATGACGGGCGTCGACGGGAAGTCTCGTCTCAGTTCCAGCAGGTTGCGGTAGTCCGGGCGGAACTCGTGGCCCCACTCGGAAATGCAATGCGCCTCGTCGATGGCAATCAGATTTAGATCGGCATCCCGCAGGAATCGCCGGAATCCGGGAATTGGAAGCCGTTCGGGGGCCACGTACAGCAGCTTGACCGCGCCCGACTTTACTTCATCCTGGACCTGCCAGCTCTCCCTGGGGGAGAGGCTGGAGTTGATGAATCGCGATGGAATGCCGTTGGCGTTCAGCGCATCCACCTGGTCCTTCATCAAGGCGATCAGGGGTGAGATCACCAGGGTCGCCCCGTTCAGGACCACTGCCGGCAGCTGATAGCAGAGAGACTTTCCGCCGCCGGTTGGCATGACGGCCAGCACGTCCCGATTGGCAAGGACATCCTCTATGATCTCCTCTTGAGGACGCCAAAAGCCATCGTACCCAAACCTGGCCTTGAGAACGGAAAGCAGATCGACGGAACTTGCCATTTTCAGGTCGAGGTTATCTTATGGGAAGCCGGAGCCCCACTCGGACTCCGCGGTCCTCGCTGTGCTAGTCCACCACCCGCTGAAACGCCCGCCTCAGCCGCGGGCCAATCTCCCGCAGATGCTCCAGTGAAGCGTTGCTGAAGGCCAGCCGCACGTGGTTGTCCGGCTCGTGCTCCTTGTCGAGGTAGAACGCCGTCCCCGGCGGGAACAGCAGCCCCTCGTAGGCCGCCGCTTCCGACACCTCAGTGGAGGTTGCTCCCAGGCACTCGAACCAGAAGAAGAAGCCCCCGCCATGCTCGTTGAATCGCACGTAGGGCTCGCAATGTTCTCGAAGCGAGCCGGCCAGCGTGGCGCACTTCTCAGCGTAAACCTTGCGCATCCTCCTGATGTGTGGGTCCAGCCTACCAGAAGTTACGAACTCCGCCAGCATATGTAGCAGAAGCGGACTGGTGCCCATATCGAATCGCACACGTCCAAGGGCGTCGATATGCTCCTTGGAAGCCTGAATCCAGCCTGCCCTCAGGCCGGTGGCAATGACCTTGCTGAAGGTTCCGATTTTCAAGACGCCCGCGCCCTCGGCCATGGAGTATATGGACTGAGGTGGCGCATCTTGGAAGAATAGCTCGCTGTAGGTAGCGTCTTCCACAATGAGCACCTGCTCCCGGGCGCACAGGTCGATTAGCTCCGCTCTTCGCGATTCGGTGAGCGTGGTGCCCGTGGGGTTCTGGAAGTCGGGGTTCAGGTAGACGAGCTTGACCCGCTTACCCTCTCCCTTGGCTCGCTGTATTGCCTCTGCAACACCATCTACGGATATGCCGTCGTTCTCCACCTCGACCTCGATCAACTCCGCCATGTGTCCGCGAATGGCGCGGGTTGTCCCGGAATAAGACGGCCCCTCTACAATGACCACGTCTCCAGGGGTGATGTATGCCTGGCACAGATTGTCCAGGCAGCCTGAACCGCCGTTGTGGATGATGAAGTTGTCCGGCTCGAAACTCATGCCGTCCAGGACGCTTTGCCGCTCCGCCATGGCCTCTCGGAGACCCTCGAATCCCAACACGCCGCCGTATCGGAGAGCCACGTCCGGTTTTGAATTGAGGATGCGCCCAAAGGCCGCCTCCAATTCTTCCGATGGAAGGGTTCCGGAGTCGGGGATGCCGCCGGCTGCGATGATGGGGTCTGGGTGGGGTTCCGGCAATTCCCAGCCGGTGCCCGCGTCGGTGGGCGTTCCCGCCCCTACAGTGAGGGCAGAGTCGGATAGGTAGTCGCGAATGTCCGCCTTGGCCCAAACTTCAGACGCCGAGGCGCTTCCTGGTTTTGTAGTCATTTCTCTCTCCTATAGCTGGTTGCGCTTGCGGGATGTGCTCAGGCAGCCGCAAACGCCAGTGAAAGTCTACCACAGAATAAAATTCTGTGAAGCATTCCCAACAGCCACGTTCGGGAATTCTCAACCATTCGCACAGCTAGGATTGTTGTGGTTTATCTACCGTTGTGCGGACCGCAGCATTAGTATCTAACTCACCTATATTTTCACCTGTCGTCCAATTCGGCAAGGAAAAGGTCTAGCAGGTTACCCGCAATGAACCCTTCTACCCCCATTAACTTGACGAGATCAATGAGTCCTCTGCCGAGTTCCTGTACCTCTGTCGATGCGAAAACTCCATCTTCGAAGCTATCCCTCAAATCCACAAACTGGGAAATGAGGACACCTATTTCCCTTTCAATCCGCCTTAACTCTCCCATCGCCTCTGCCTCACCTTGAATGGCCTGGCCCATCCTTAGCCTTGCGGCCTCCGCATCCCGCCTTGCCTCAAGCGCTTCGCCTTCCCAAAATGCCGCTTCTTGACGTGCCTCCGAAACACGTCCATTCATCTCTTGATATCCTAGGACGCTTATAAGGGACACTACAATAACGGCAAGGATAAGCCACCCAGCGTTTTGTCTCGCAGACTCAATCATTTGCACTTCCTTACAATATAGACTTCGTGGGCCAAATATTTGACTTGGCAATCCGTTTGTTAACCACACCTGTAAATCACGAACATCCCCCCAAACGTGCACCACCCATCCAGTCGGTGTTACCATGCCCACCAATCCAAACTCACTCTCACCCAACGGAGGTCCCACCATGCCCCGAATGACCGGAAACCGCTACATCGCAAGAATGCTGGAGGCCTACGGCGTCACCAGCGTCTTCCAAGTGCCCACCGCCTTCTTTGGCGTGATGGCTGAGATGGAAGACATGGATATCCGCCGTGTCGTCACCCACGGCGAGAAGGCGGCGGCGTACATGGCCGACGGCTACGCCCGCGCCACCAGGGTCCCCGGCATCTGCATGGCGCAGAGCATCGGCGCCGCAAACCTGGCCGCCGGTCTCGCCGACGCCTTCATGGCCCAGTCTCCCGTCATCGCCATGACGAATGCAATCCCTGCCGAGCACCGCTACCGCCACGTCTACCAGGAGTACGACCACGCTGCCCAGTTTCAATCCGTCACCAAGGCCAGCTTCGAAGTGGACAAGGTCTCTCGCATCCCCGACTCCCTCAGACAGACTTTCCGCGAGGCCACTTCCGGCTCCCCCGGCCCCGTCCACCTCCACGTTCGCGACGAAGCACTATATGCCGAAGCCGACCTGGACCTCGTCGTCGAAGAACGCCACACCCGCTATCCCGCCTTTCGCCCCGAACCCGGCATGGACCAGGTGAAGGAAGCGGCGCGACTCATCTCTGAAGCCCGCCGGCCCGTGATAATCTCCGGCTCCGGCGTCATGGCCTCCGGCGCCTGGGAAGAAGTGGCCCAACTCGCCGAAATGCTGACCATCCCCGTTGCGACCACCCTAAATGGCAAGCTGACCCTCTCCGCCGACCACCCCCTGAATGTTGGCGTCGTCGGACGCTATTCCCACTGGAGCGCCAACCGCATCGTGTCTTCCGCGGACCTGGTCATCGCTGTCGGCACCCGACTCGGCGGCATGGCCACCTGGGAGTGGCGCGTGCCCCCACCAAACACCCCAACTGTGCAGATCGGCATCGACCCTTCCGAACTTGGCCGAAACTACCCCGCCACGGCCGCCGTTCAGGGCGACGCAAAAGTCTCCCTCCAGCGTCTCATCAGCGTCCTGGAACCCGTCAGTCCCCGTAAGGACGTCCTCGACGAGGTTGCGGGTATCGTCGGCGAGTGGCGCGAGGAGTTCCGCCCCATGATCGAGTCCGACGCCTCGCCCATGCGTCCGGAGCGCATGGTGAAGGAGGTCGCCGAAAACTTGCCTCAAGGAGCTATGGTCGTTTCGGACACGGGCCATTCCGGCATCTGGACGGGCGTTATGATGGAGTTGAAACAGCCAGGCCACAACTATATGCGATGCGTCGGCTCCCTGGGCTGGGGCCTCCCCGGCAGCATCGGCGCGAAGCTCGCCCTGCCGGAACGGCCGGTGTTGTGCTTCACCGGCGATGGCGGCTTCTGGTACCACATCGGCGAACTCGAAACGGCCCTGCGCCACAATGTGAACCTGGTCATCGTTGTCAACGACAACCGCTCGCTCAACCAGGAGAAAGGCCCCATCGACCGCGCCTATGACGGCAACGCCACCCAGCGCGCCTACGACGACCTGATGATGTTCTCGGACGTCAACCTCGCCAAGGTTGCGGAAGCTATGGGCTGCTACGCTGAGCGCGTAGAGCGCCCCTCCGACATCGCCGGCGCCCTAACCCGCGCCTTCGCCGCCAACAAACCCGCCGTGCTGGACATCGTCTCCGACATCCAAGCCATGGCCCCCCAGGCCCGAGAGCAGGATGTGGCTATGTAGGCAGTCACCTATGAGGCTTCTAAGCGCGTCCCTTGATGCAAGGGAACGTGATTTTTCCCTTCTGATTGATAAACAGCCGCCACCTCCCGGATGCGCCGCAGGCTTGCCGACGCATATTCGGTCGCCTCGTAGTGCTGTATCTGCTGCTCTTTCAGCCCCAGCCGTTCCGCCAGCTGTTTCTGGCTTAGCCCGTTGGCTATTCGGGCCTGTATGAGCAGTTTCGGTATGCCCGCCACGGCATCCAAGCCCCGGGCATCAAACTGCCCAGCTTTGATTGCTTCATATTCCTTCAACTCAGAGTCCAGGTCCGCCAGCTGACTGATCATTGCGTCTTTCTGCGCCTTGGCGATGAGCGGGTGCACCGCCCTATATGGCGGCCTCGCTTCTCTCACCACTCCCGTCGAAAAGTCTCTAGCGCCATGAACGCCGGATTCATCCGAACTCCCAGCCCTTACGACAGATTTCCTCAGCCGTTCCGCCTGGGCCCTGGTTATCCTGTATTGCCGTTCATTTTTGATCATTTCAACTCCTCCAGGTCTATGGCGATGATGCCTTTCCGCCTTCCTGATTCTATAACCCCTTGAAAGAACTCCACGAAAGAGAACCCATTTCATCAGCGGTGGCGGATGCCGGGAACAGCTCTCCGTGGTATTTTGCTTTCTGCGCAGTCCTTCCATTTTCGAAGGTGAGGAGAACTGGATCCAGCATCGTGGGATCAACGCCAGCCTCTTCCCAGCACGCATCGAAATCCCCCGGTATTTCTTTGTTCGTGACAAAGCTCCCATCCACGTATACTGTCCTGCATCCGGCTTTCTTAAAGCTTTGCATCGCCTGCCTCAATCCTGCCAGGAGAAGCCTCCTTCAATAGTTTCTCCCGAACCTGTCCTCAAGCTCTTCCCACGAAGCCTTATGGATTCCCGGTGGCAACAGTCCTTCCTTATCAAACTCGGGTATCACGACACAAGCATATCATTGTGTAGCATCATCGTAAAGCCACCCCTCTAGCCGCGCTTGGGGACGAGAAACCGTCTCCTGAAGGTGAGCACTCTCTCTCCCCTCTGGTTAAAGCCCCGGCTCTCCACGTATACCAGCCCCCTATCGCCGCGGCTGGTCTCTTTCGTTTCCAGCACTTCCGTCTCCCCGTAGATGGTATCGCCGATGAACACTGGCCCGTCGTGCGTCACCCGCTCGTATTCCAGGTTCGCGACGGCCTGACCGCTGGTATCACGAACGCTCATGCCCACCACTAGGCTGAAGACCAGCGTCCCGTTGACGAGAATCCTCCCGTGCTGGTGGGATGCCATGTAGTGGGCGTCGGAATGCAGGGGGTTGTCGTTGCGGGTCAGGAGCGAAAACAGGTTGTTGTCCGACTCTGTGATGGTCTTGCCCGGCCAGTGCTTGAATACCTGTCCGGGGCGAAAATCTTCGAATAGTCCCCCGTAGTCCGGTCGTGGTTCGGTCGTGCTCATCCGTCCTCCTTGGATGCTTGGTCTAGATTTCGTACCGTCGAAGCAGGCTCGTTGCGATTATGAGCTTCTGAATTTCGTTGGTTCCCTCGCCGATTATCATCAAAGGAGCGTCCCGATAGTATCGCTCCAGCGGCAGGTCCTTGATGTATCCGTAGCCGCCGTGGATGCGCATGGCGTCCAACGTCACCTGTCCGCACATTTCGCTGGCGAATAGTTTGGCCATGCCCACTTCCTCGTCGCATCGTTCGCCCCGGTCCTTCTTGGCTGCGGCGTCATAGGTCAGCAGGCGGGCGGCCCGAATGTTCGTCGCCATGTCCGCCAGCATCGTCTGTATCGCCTGGTGCTGCGCGATGGGCTTGCCAAAGGTGCGCCGTCTCTGGGCGTAGCGAATGGCCTCTTCGAAGGCTGCTGTGGCGACCCCGACAGCCCGGGCTGCGATGTTGATCCGCCCCGCCTCCAGCGCTGCCATCACCTGTCTGAATCCCCGGCCTTCTTCCAACCCTACCAGGTTTTCCGCCGGCACACGGCACTCATCAAAGATTAGCTCGCAGGTGTCCACGCCCCGGTATCCCAGCTTGTCCATGTCCAGCCCCACGTTGAAGCCCATGCCCTTCTCTATGACCAGCGCGCTGATGCCACGATGGGCAGGCTGGGCGTTCGGGTCTGTCTTTACCATGACCAGGGCGGCATGGCAGTTCCGACCGTTGGTGATGAACATCTTGCTTCCGTTCACCACGTACTCTCCCTCCTCACGCACGGCCACGGTCTCGATGGCGGCAACATCGCTCCCTGCATTCGGCTCGGTCATCGCCAGGGCGCCCCGTATATCGCCGCTTGCCATCCGGGGAAGCCACCGCCGCTTCTGTTCCTCCGTGCCGAAGTATGCCAGGGTGTATGCCATGACGGAATGGGTGCCGAGGACCCCCGTTATGCTCATCCACTCCTTGGCAAGCTCCTCGAAGATCATGGCGAAGGTGGTATGGTCGAGACCCAATCCACCGTACTCCTCCGGCACTGCGATGCCGAATAGTCCCAAATCCGCCATCTGGTCGACGAGCTCGTGGGGGTAGCTGTCTTCCCTGTCGTGTATGGCGGCCTGCGGGGCCACGTCTCTCCTCACAAACTCGCGAACGAGGGCCAGAATCTGTTCTCTAACGTATTCCTGTTGGTCCGCCATTTTCTAAATTTCCTCGCAACTTTGCTTTCTCCACGGACTTACAGCCTTCTACTAAGCGTGGCCCGCCACGCGGCTACGAATTAAGGGCTGCAACTTCCGATATGTCCCCACTCGCCACAACCATTCCATCGGCCCAAACAGGAACCGGCTCAGCCAAGCCTGCGACCACCATAGCTGAAACGCCCATACCGCAACCACAAAGATCAGGACCACGCTACGGTTTACGAAATCGTAGCCTCCCAGAACACTTCCAAAGACTATCAGCCCCATTGCGGTTTGCGCCAGATAATTAGTCAATGCCATTCTGCCGGTCGCGCGCAAACGTATCTTAAGCCAATTGTCCGCAACCTTGCTCCAGATAATGATCAGGCTCAAGTATCCCAGTGCTGCCGGGATGGTCCCAAGGGTGTTCGGGACCTGGCTCAGGAATGCGATCTCGCTGGAATAATCGTTGACCGCGGCAATAACGACGCCAACGACGGCAAGGGGCAGCCCCACGACTAACCCCCAGATTGCCGCCTTTCGGTAAGTCCTCGGGGACGATTCGCCGCTAATGAATCCAGCGCGGTACAGTCCTGCCCCCACAAGTATCAACCCCAGCCCACGCAGGAAGTATCCCAACGCCCACGGGACCACGATTATCCCCTCCTCCGGCGACTCCCCCGGCGTCCACAGCCCCGCAAGCGTCTCTCCGGAATTGGCCAACTGCTGTGCCCAAACTGCGCAGAACGCCGACGAAAGGAAGATCACGACGCCTGCGGATATGAGCGTCCGGCTGGACAGTTTTCTCATCCCAATCAGGAACAATGAGGACACCGCGTATATCATCAGGATGTCCCCGCTCCAGGCTATCGAGTGGACGAAGCCGACGACGAGCAGCAACCCGTTCCGCCACAGATTGAGCAGAACGGCGCGTCTGCCCTTCTCCCTGGCCCGGTCGATGAACAGGATCATCCCCGCGCCGAACAGCATGGAGAACAGCCCCATGAATTTCTGGTCGATGAAGACCTCGCCGAATACGCCAATAGCCCAGTCGAGCCACGTCTCCGGCCCGCCCGCATTCAGATTAAACGATGGTGCGCTGCCCAATCCAAAGTAGACGGCGTTCATCAACAGAATCCCCAGCACGGCAACTCCGCGTATCAGGTCCAGGCTGTGTATGCGCCCGGACTCCCGAACAGGGCCGGAGTCAACGATGCAGGGTTGAGCGGTCATAGTCGTCTATCCCACAGGGAATTCCAGGCACGTGGCCTCAGCCAAAAGAAAAAGGTCGTGTCGGCGGATGAATATCGGCCCGCCCACTATATCACAGGAATTTCGACCGGCTCGGCCGCCGGGTACCAACCTTCCTACGCCGAATTCCGCACATCAACTTTCCAAGTTGATTTGGTGCCGGCTGACTCTCATCACCCTTCCCTCGCCCATGTCTCTAACAGACTCCTCCGCATCGACAACGGACGACACCACCTCAACGCCGTTCTCCATGAATACCCGCTCCAATTCCCCCGCTTCCTCCAATGCTTCCAACTGAACGCGGACTGCGGTGGCCAGGTTCTGAAACGCTTCGTCCATCGTGTCACCCGACCCAACGGCCCCCAACTCGAAACACGCCGCGACAAACCCATCCCCATCCCTCTCCCCCACACTCGTCAACAAAAAATACCCCACCTGTTTACTAACGTCGGCTGACCCCACTCCCTCGCCGTCAAACCCCCTTGACTGCAATGCCATCCCAACCCAAAGGCACCGAACCCACCCTCACCGCGTCTTCAACCTGAGCTGCGAGGGATCTTGGCCGAGGACGTCCATGAGTTTTGTTGTATTACGCTTCACACTAGCCGCACCGCCAAAGCATCGCCAATAGAGGCCGTTGGATAGTTGGCGTGTCGCGGCCGGATGATATGGTTGAGTGTGTATGCCGAAAGATTTTAGAGGGGAAATTGGGCAACGGTCCGAAGTGAGAATGCCATGCCTGACGAGATACTCGGCCACTTCAACAAAAACTTGCTTCCAGTTTGGTATGCCAACCACTGTGCCATCTGGCAACTTGACAGCAGACGGTGGAGGCATTTTCGAATAGGGTACTATTTTATTTAAGGGGGTCCAACCGTCCACTGATACAGGAGGAACGGCAGGGATGCCAGTTACTTTTTTTCTCATTGGAACCGCGTTGTTACCGCGATCCGAAATGCGAGAATCCTCCATGTATTCTTCCCCCAACTCTCTACTCAACCTAATCGCTTTCTCCAGATTGTATTTTTCCCTGGAAAAGCACTCCAGAATCTCCTTCTCACCTGGCGACAAGTTCGTAACGTCAATTTCCAAGAAGGGCTTTGAATGCAGGACATTGGTGTACTTGAGATCGCTATAAAAACGGTATTGAATGCCGTTGGTGAGAATGCCAATTTTGGCCGATGGAGTCTTGCCAAAGTAATCGAATAACTGCTTGAAGTATTTGCGATTATCTAGATTCCGGCTTCCCCGCTTGGCTTCTACCAGAACAAGTGGCACACCTTCTTGAAGCAGAGCGTAATCAACTTGATCATCCGACTCAATGACAGAATCGGTTCCATATTCAAGCCTAACAACCTCAGGATCAGCCGTGTGCCACCCTAAGGCGCCAAGCAACGGGTCAATCAGCGAAACACGGGTACGATACTCGTTTCCCCCAAGCGCATCTCGATGAGATGCAATCCGAGCCTTCAGCGTCTCTATCACATCTACAAGATCGTCAAGCATTCCACGCAGCCCCCCTTAAATGGAATAATTGTCTACGGCCCCCACGCAAACACCTGCACCCGTGCCCGTGCCGTGTCCACCACAAACACCCTGCCGGAAGCGTCTATCTTCACCGTCGTCGGCGCCCAGAAGAGCTTCTCCACCATTGCCGATTCCTGGTGCAGTGGGTCCCCCATCGTGTACTCCAGGTCAGGCTCCATGTTCGCCAGTTTCCGCTCCTCCAACTCGTCCATGTTGGTGGTGAAGTACTCGTGGGCCCACTTGGATAGACCAGACTCGCCCCGGAGCGTGGCCAGGCATTCGCCCTCCTGAGTCATGACCACCACCCGCTGGTTGCCCCAATCGGCAATGTACATCACGCCGTCATCATCCACGCCCAGCCCCGCCGGCCGGTTGAGCCTGCCGTCTTCGTCGTCGTAACCACTCCACGCCCTCAGGAATTCGCCACCCGACGAGAACTTCTGAATCCGGTCGTTTCGCCAGTCAGCGACATAGATGTCCCCGGCGCTGTCGCTGGCAAGACCCCAGGGCATGTTGAATTCCCCGTCGCCTGTGCCCGCGCTGCCCCACTGGGAAAGAAACTCCCCGTTGGCCGTGTAACGCTGGATTCGATGATTCAGGCTGTCCGAAACCAGCAGGGTCCCATCGGCGTCGAACATGATGTTGGAAGGTCGATTGAACTCTCCTTCGCCACTGCCCATTCGACCCCACTTGGACAGGTATTGCCCATCCTTATCGAAGACCGAAATGCGGTTCAGCGCCTCATCGGACACGTACACCCGCTCGTCAGCGTCCATGGCAATGGATGAAGCCCACATTATCTGGCCGTCATCCGTACCTCCGCCGCTGAACTGGCCCAGGTACTCCTCATCCACCGTGCACATCGTCACACGCTTGGAGATCTTCTCGTCATCGGTGTCCGATGCTCCACGGCTAACGACGTACATGATCCCGTCCCGGTTGAAGACCATATCCACCGGGTTAGCAAAACCCCGCCCGCCCTGGAGTGACATGAATCCCACGGTATGGCTGTATTGCAGCTTGGCTGTCGTCTTCGTAATCATTATCTCCTCATGCCAACTGGTATTCGGTGGTGGCTGCTATTACCTGTAGCAGCTGGGATATGCGCTCCGACGAGGTCTGCGCCTGTTCTTCCGTATCGAAGCTCAACTCGCCCGCCGCCGTGGCGTGGGCCACCAGGTCCGCGCGTGTCTCGTCAGACACGTCGATGAATCCCAAAAGCCCCAGGCATTCGTCCACCAGCGCTTCCGCCGATGCGTATGAACCCTGGCTGCGAACGTGGTTGATCATGGAATTCACGCCGGGACGCTGGGCGTCGGCGAACTCCGCGGCGGCGAAGTTCACCCGGCTTACCAGGCTGCCCGTGGTGACCCACTCGACCCCCGTGTGCCAGCCTTCAACGCTGGGGGGATCCAGAAGCTGTTGTCCCATGTTGCCCGCTTCCTCCGCCAGACGTAGGTCCTTCACGCTGGGGAAGTCGTAGCCGCCGGCCAGCTTGGCCG
Organism: uncultured Dehalococcoidia bacterium; assembly: GCA_964418665.1. GTDB lineage: Bacteria > Chloroflexota > Dehalococcoidia > Lucifugimonadales > JAPULR01. The sequence continues at coordinate 62,187 of CAYQLZ010000003.1, forward strand.
TACCGACCACAAACTCCGTGGGGCTTTTGATCTTGGAGAACGCGGCCTCCTTGAAGAAGTCGGAATTCAACAGCGTCCGCATTACGGAGCGCATGTCGTAGCCGCTTTCGCTGAACGCCCTTGCCAGCGTCTCGACCGCCTCAGGGTCCCTGGGAGGAGTCGTGTTCCACGCAGGCACCTGCGGCTCGTCTGCGACAAAGAAGTTGTACAGGTGACGTCCAACGAAACGACCCGTCGCCGGGTGTTTGCAGATTATGTCAACAATGTCCTCCCCGTTGAAAGGCCCGCTATTGCCTAGGAAGTGCTTCTCGTCTTCGTCATGGTCGTCATCGCGATACTGGAAGTGCCAGTCGAGCCGGCCGTAGGGCCAGATCGAGTCCCTGTCCGTCCTGGCCTGGTGCAGGGTTGCGTCGGCGATGGTCCAGCCCGTGAAGGCGTGGGAGGCCTGGCGAACGTCGTCCTCGGTGTAGTTGCCCACACCCATGGAAAAAAGCTCCAGCAGTTCCCGACCGTAGTTTTCGTTGACCGCGCCCTTGTGGTTGTCCTTGTTGTCCAGCCAGAAGATCATAGCCGGGTCCCTGGAAATCTCCACCAACAGCCGGTGGAAGCTTCCCAACCCCAGCTTCCTGAACATCTCAATCTGATTCAGGATGGACTTGGGATGGTTTAGCTTGGTATAGCCCGTGGCGAATATGCCGTGATAAAAGAGGGCCATCTTCTCTTCCAGCGGTCGGCGGGTGTTTATCATCCGGTAGATCCAGAAGATCTGACAGCTCTGCAGTCCCATCAGATTGTTCGTATCCGCGTGATACCGGCGGACCACGTCCTCGTCGTCCAGCGCCGGTGGCTGCAACTCCGGATGCAGCAGCTCCTCCACCGTGGCCTCGTATCCTTTCGCTGCTCGTCGTTCCACCTCCTCGCGGGTGGCGCCGAAGCCCGCCCTACGCATCAGATGGGCCATGAGAGCCAGATCTTTTTCAGACATAATTCCCCTCCGCCTACGATTGATTCTCGACCGAATTAGCCACAATAGAATCTATCATCCCGCCATTTTAGCGTCAATGCCAACCGGCCCACCCACAGCAACGCATTTCGCAACAACGAAGCGTCTGCAACATGACATCACAATGGTGGTATCCGCTGTCGACCTTCCATGATGCCTATCAATGTGGTACATTCATTCAGTGAAATTCCGGCACAACGGCCTGCGGAGGTTCTGGTTGCGTGACAACGCCAGTCGGCTCAACCCCGACAATGTTGCCCGTATCAACCTCATTCTTACGGCGCTGGATGATGCAACCCGCCCGGACGATATGGATTACCCAGGATTCCGATTACACCGTCTTAGCGGAAATCGGAGCGAACACTGGAGCGTTCGGGTCAACAGAAATTGGAGAATTACCTTTCAGTTCTATGATGGGGAACCAGTCGACGTAAACCTGGAAGACTATCACTAGCAAAGGAAGAACTCGCTATGACCAAGAGAAACCCCGTCCACCCGGGAGAGATACTGAGAGAATCTCTGTCAGAGGTTGGTTGGACAACCAATGAGTTCGCCGACAAGCTGGGCGTCAGCCGGAACACAGTCTCGCGCCTCCTGAACGGACATTGTCGAATCTCCCCCAAGGTAGCTCTTGGGTTGGAGCAAATCGGTTGGAGCAACGCAGACTATTGGATGAGGCTTCAGTCAACTTACAACTTGGCCGCCGCCCGCCGCGCCCAAACCGTAAAGTCCTGACCCCCTTGGCGAATCCCCTTCCTTGGCGTAAGATGCAGTCAACCCGTCCCGAAGGCCGGGTTACATCGCTAAGGGAGACGAAACATGGACCAAAACTTGCTTATGGACCTCTCCGGCGCTCAGATGGCCCGGCTCATAGCCTCCAGAGAGCTTTCCCCCGTCGAACTCGTCGACGCCTACGTCGACCGCATCGACCGCATTAACCCAAAGGTCAACGCCTACGTCACCGTCTGCCAGGAAGAAGCCCTAGCCGACGCCCGCCTCGCCGAGGATGCCGTCATGCGCGGCGACACGCTGTCGCCCCTCCACGGCCTCCCCTTCGGCGCAAAGGACCAGTTCGACACCAAAGGGGTCGTCACAACCTCCGGCTCCCGCAGCCTCTCCGACAACATCCCGCCCGAAGACTCTACGACCATCGCCCGCATGAAGGACGCCGGAGCCGTGCTCATCGGCAAGACCAGCATGACCCAGTTCGCCTCCGGCCTCGGGGACCCCTGGCAGTTCGGCGAACCTCCCCGCAACCCCTGGGACCTGGAGCGCGACACCATAGGCTCCAGCAACGGCTCCGCCATCGCCATCGCCGCCTCCATGTGCGCCATCTCCCTTGGCGAAGACACCGGCGGCTCCATCCGCTGCCCATCCTCCGCCACCGGCGCCGTCGGCTTTCGCCCCACCTGGGGCCGGCTCAGCCGTTACCGGATGCACGCCCTCTCCTGGTCGATGGACTCCGGCGGACCCATCACTCGCTCCGTCGAAGACGCGGCCCTGATGCTGAACGCTGTCGCTGGATACGATCCCAAGGACACGCTGACCTCCAAGCGCCAAGTGCCCGATTTCACCGCCGGCCTCAATGAGGACATCAAAGGCAAGCGCATCGGCCTGATTACAGATTTCATGGACCCCGAGTTTTGCGAGGCCGAAGTCGTCGAAGCCGTCGCCGCCTCTGCAAAACATCTGGAAAGCCTCGGCGCTACCGTTGAAGAAGTCTCCCTGCCCATGCTTCGAGACGCTCGGCTAATCGCCAGCCCGGTCACGGGCAGCGACGCAGGACACGTTCACGCCGAAAATCTCAAGGCTCACCCCGAACATTACGGCCGAAATCTGCGGCTCCGACTGATAGTCGACCTGCTGTTGCCGGGCCATATCCTCCAGACCGCATCCCGTGCCCGCGCCATCATGCGCCGCGAGTGGCTGAAGCTTCTGAGCCCCTACGACGTTCTCATCGCCCCAACATTGATGTTCACCCTCAAGAAGATCAGCTACGCCAAGCCTGTAACAGAGCGTGATCAAGCCCGCGGTCGATTCGGCCAGGGCACCGGTGACGTGACCATCGTTGCGGCCTTCCTCGGCACCCCCGCCATGACCGTCCCCTGCGGCTTCGATTCCAATGGCGTCCCCATCGGCCTCATGTTCATGGCCGCGCCCTATGAGGAGGAGAGCATCCTGAACGTCGGTCACGCCTACGAGCAGACCACCGACTGGCACAAGCGCCGCCCCAACCTGTAGAGAAGCCTTGTCCTACAGGTCATTCTCCGGTAGGGGCGACCGGCCGGTCGCCCAGTCCCCGCTACCCGCCATCAACCTGCTCAAACTAGCGTTGACTGATTTTCGAGACGCCATTAAACTGCCCTTGGCGGGCGCGAAAATACGCCTGCCACGACTACCCTGAATAAGGAGATGCCAGTATGCTGGAACCCGGCCTTTCACCCTACGCCCCCATCGTCGACCGCCCCGTGGTCCGCTGGCCCAATAACGCCCGCGTCGCCCTCTGGGTCGCCCCAAACGTTGAATACATGGACTTCATCCCCGCTCCCAACGACGGCAAGGGCGGCTTCTTCCGGAACGTCTACAGCCGCACTCCCCCACCCGACGTTGCATCTTTCGCCAACCAGGACTACGGCAACCGTATCTGCCTCTGGCGTATGTTCGAGGTCTTCGACCATCACAACATCCGCTGCACCGTCTCCCTCAACGAGGCCATCCTGGAGCATTTCCCGGAGACCAAGAAGGCCATGATTGACCGGGACTACGACTACATGTCCCACGGCATCTACAACAATCGCTTCCTCAATCTCCTGTCTGAGGACGAGGAGCGTGCCTTCTTCAAGGACTGCGTGGATACCCTCTACGAGCACACCGGCAAGAAGCTGAAGGGTATGCTCACTCCCGCCGTCTCCCCCTCCGCCCGCACCCACGACCTGATGGCCGAGGCGGGCCTCATCTACAACGCCGACTGGGGCCACGACGACCAGCCCTTCCCCATGAAGGTCAAGAAGGGCCGCCTCCTCTCCATGCCCTATAACCTGGACCTGAACGACGGCACCTACAGCCGCTTCGGCTGCACCCCCGAATACTGGGCCCAATGCGTCAAGGACCAGTTCGACGTCATGTATGAGGAGGGCGCGGAAAACGCACGCCAGATCTGCGTCTCGCTGCACCCCTCGGTCATGGGACACCCCAGCCGAATCAAGTACCTGGACGAAGTCCTCGGATACATGATGTCCCACGACGGCGTCTGGCAGACCACAGCCGACGACATGGCCCAGTATTACATGGACAACTACTACGACATTATGGTCAAACACCTCGAAAACACCGAATACAGATAGACCTCTGCCCGAATTTCGCCCAACTAAATCACCGGAGGAAAAAATGCCCGCAGAGCGTAAGCCCGGATACGACATGCCCTACTACGACTGGTCGCCACTGCCGACCCGTACTCCCCTGAAATGGCCCAACGACGCCCGTGTTGCCCTGTGCGTCATCCTGAGCATGGACCACTACCAGTGGAAGCCCACCAACGACTTCCTCAATGGCGGTATGCCCGGCTCCCAGCCTGAGTGGGCCTACAAGGCCCCCGAATCCCCCGGCGGCGTCAGCGGTGGCGGCCGCCCCTTCCCCGACGTCATCGGCTTCTCCATCCGTGAGTACGGCCCCCGCGTCGGCATCTTCCGCGTCCTCAAAATCCTGGACAAGTACGGCATCACCCCCACCATCGCCATCGACGCCCTGACCGCCGAGAACTATCCCTACGTGGTCCGTACCCTGAAGGAGCGCGGCTGCGAATTCATGGCCCACGGCGTCGCTGTCAACCAGCTGCTCACCAGCAAGATGACCCCCGACCAGGAGCGCGACTACATCCGCCGCTCCGTCGAAGCCGTCACCAAGGCGACGGGACAGACTCCCAAGGGATGGATGGGCGCCGAATTCGGAGAGTCCGCCGAGACCGCGGCCATCCTCGCCGATGAGGGCCTCGACTACGTTTGCGACTGGCCCAACGACGACCAACCCTACCCCATGAAAACCCCCACCGGCGACCTCTACTCCCTGCCTGTGAATCTCACCCTCGTCGACGTTCGAAGCCACTGGTACGGTCGCATCCACGTGGACACATACGCCAAGATGATCATGGATTCCTTTGACGTGATCTACCGCGAAGGCGCCGAAAATGGCCGTATGCTCGTGCTGAACTTCCAGCCCTGGCTCATGGGCACCGGCTTCCGCAGCAAATATCTCGACCAAGCCCTAGGCCACATCTGCAGGCACGGCGGCATCTGGAAGGCCTCCGCCGGCGAAATCGTCGACTACCACCGCAGCCTCTCCGCCACCTGAACCTCTTTCCCTTAGCTGGAGGAAGGCCGAGATGGGTGTTCCCTTAACATGAATATCCTCCGTAGGGGCGTCCCTTGTGGGCGCCCTCCCAACTAATCCAAATCTCCAAATCAGGAAGAATAAAAATGGACGACTACCCGCCTGGTATCGCAGTACCCCCGCAGAGCTTCTACAAGGGCCTCGAACGGCTGGAGCCCGGCGGCTCCGTGCCCTTCGACGAGGACCGCATCAACGTCATCGAGGCAAAGACCCTCATCGACGGCACCGGCGCCCGCCCCATCGATCACCCCGTCGTCATCACAAAGGGACGTCATGTCTCCATCATCGACCGACAGGGACAGATCGCCCTGCCCGAAGGCCCGAACGTCCACCACTACAGCTTCCCGGACGGCCATATCCTCCCCGGTCTCATCGACTCCCACACCCACCTCATGTTCGGCGTCTCCGGCGCCAGTTACGAGGACGTCATCGACAACGACTCCGATGAAGTCATGCTCCTCCGCGCGGCCCAGAACGCCATGATCCACCTCAAGGCCGGCGTCACCACCCTCCGCGAAAACGGCGCCCGCAATAAGGTCACCTTCAACCTGAGAGAGGGCGCCCGCCGCGGCTACGTCACCGCCCCCCGGATGCTCCTGTGCGGCCGCCCCGTAACCGTCACCGGCGGCCATTTCTACTGGTGCAACCAGCAGGCCGACGGCGTTGAAGGTGTCCGCGCCGCCGTCCGCGAGCTCGTCAAGGACGGCGCCGACCACATCAAGATCATGGCCTCCGGCGGCGGTACTGCAATCACCGATCTTCGCCGCCCCTCCTACACCGTCGAGGAGCTCCGCGCCATCGTCGACGAAGCCCACAATATGGGCAAGCCCACCACTGCCCACTGCCTCGCCACCGGCAGCATCGTCAACGCCCTCGACGCCGGCGTCGACATGATCGAACACGCCGGATTCATCGAGCCCGACGGCTCCTACAAGTTTGACCCCTACGTCGCGGAGCGCATCGCCAAGCAGGGAACCTACATCAGCCCCACCGTCCAGACCGGCTACCGCGGCATGGAAGCCCTCCTCGCCAAGCAGGAGCGAGAAGGACTCTCCCCCATAGAGGAAGAACGGCTCGAATGGACCAAGGCCAAATGCGATAGCCAAATGGAATTTCTCGGCCGCCTATGGTCGGAGTGGCAGATTCCCATCGTGTCCGGCACCGACGCCATCTCCGCATTTGGCGACTACTGCATCGGCCTCGAAATCATGGCCGAAGCGGGCATGAGCAACATGGAAGTCATCCGATCCTCCACCAGCCTGAACGCCCACGCCCTCGGCGCTGGAGAAATCGTCGGCTCCTTAGAAGTCGGCAAAGACGCCGACCTGATAGTCGTAGACAAAAACCCCCTCGAAGACATCAAAGCCCTCCGCACTATGACCATGGTCATGCGTATGGGAGAGCGCATCGTTTAGGCTATGACAACACAGGCCGAGTGTGCTAGCATCTACAGTTAATGGAACTAAACACCAATCGAGTAAGGCGCAGTTTGCTGCGCGATGGTTGGTATCTGGAGCGGCATGGCCGCAATCATGACATTTACAGGCATCCTAACGTCTGAGGAATCATTTCTCTGCCTAGGCACAGAACATTGACGAAGTCAACAGCCGCAGAAATATCAAAAACGGCAGATTGGAAGAACTAGGAGGTAGCCCAATGATTACATACCCCGCTCTTATTGACGGCGAAGAGGGCGCCTATGGCATCGTTTTCCCAGACTTACGTGGACTGGTAGCTATGGGCTATACGGTCGAGGATATCCTAGTCAACGCCGAAGACGCGCTCCGCGATTATGTAATCGTTGCAGAAAAGGATGGTTTGGAAGTCCCTCCACCCAGCTCACCTCATTCCATCGCAATCCCCGCTGATAGCCGCCTGGTAACCATACCCCTTAACTTACCTGTGGAAATCCCACCAAGAGGTTGAACCTTGCTTGAACCGAACCGCTCCCCCTTCGCCCCCATCATCGACCGCCCCGTCCTACGCTGGCCAAACAACGCCCGCATCGCCGTCTGGGTCGCCCCCAACATCGAATTCAAGGACTACGTCCCCGAACCCAACTACGGCCAGGACTTCTATCGCACCTCCTACGACCGCACGCCCATCCCCGATGTCATGACCTACGGCAGCCACGACTACGGCAATCGCGTCTGCCTCTGGCGAATGCTGGAGGTCTTCGACGGCCTCAACATCAAGTGCACCGTCTCCCTCAATGAGGGCGTCCTGGACCTATTTCCCGAAATTCGCGATGCCATGGTCAAGCGCGACTACGACTACATGTCCCACGGCATCTTCAACAACCGCTACCTCAACCACTTGTCCATCGACGAGGAGCGCGCCTTCTTCAAGGACTGCGTCCATTCCCTCTATCGCCACACCGGCAAGAAGCTCAAGGGCATGCTCACCCCCGGCGTCTCCCCCACCGAAAACACCCCCGACCTCATGGCCGAAGCGGGCCTCATCTACAACGCCGACTGGGGCCACGACGACCAGCCCTTCCCCATGAACGTCAAGTCCGGCCGCCTCATTTCCATGCCCTACAACCTCGACCTGAACGACGGCACATTCAACCGTTTCGGCTGTCCGGCGGACTACTGGGCCCAGTGCCTCAAGGACCAGTTCGACGTGATGTACGCCGAGGGCGAGCACAACGCCACCCAGATCTGCGTCTCCCTCCACCCAGCCCTCGCCGGCCACCCCAGCCGCATCGACCACCTCAACGACGCCCTGACCTACATGCTCTCCCATGAAGGCGTCTGGCAGGCCACCGCCGACGAAATGGCGCAGCACTACATAGACAACTACTATGACGAGATGGTCGCCCACCTGAAGAACACCGATTATCGATAATCCTATCCCCTCTTCCCAGGGACCATGATCGCTCGAGCGCAATTCCGGCGGCTGCCTTAATCCGTGAGTCTTTTCCGGGCGTGAGATCCCCGACGTTCAGCCGTGACCCTGAAAGGGGAGCGCCCTTGACAGTTGGCATGGCTGGTCTACAATGCCAGAGTGGACTTGATTCGGCGGGGCAGGCTTGAATTCGCCCCTACGGAGGGGCGCTGGCGGGATCGGAATGCTTAGGCACGGGAGGTTTGAGCGATGCTGGATACGATTATCAGTGGTGGGACGGTGGTGACGCCAATGGGCGCGGGCATGTGGGACGTGGGGATTCAGGGGGAGAAGATCGTTGTGGTGGGGATGCAGGGGGCGCCGCTGCCAGAGGCGGGGCGGGTGATCGACGCGACGGGCAAGATTGTGGTGCCGGGGGGAGTGGAGCCGCATATTCACGCGGCCTCCAACGTGCAACCGGGGATACCGGAGTCGGTGCCTGGGGTGCCGAATGCGGGGCCTTTGGAGCATTCGCTGGGGGCGATCTGGGGCGGGACGACGACGGTTGTGGATTTCGCCCCTGTGCCGAACGAGGGGGACCTGGCGGCGGGGATTCACGACTATATGTCGGTATGGCCGGGGAACGCGTACACGGACTATTCCACCCACTGCATCTACTCCAGCTCCAACACGCCGGACGCGATTTCGAGGTACGGAGAATTGGTGCGGGCGGGGTTTCCGAGCATCAAGATTTTCACCACGGACACGAAGCCGCCGGAGGGGCGGATTCCGATAAGCCTGGTGGCCAAGCTGGACACCGGGAGGTTGGCGGACCTGATGACGCAGATTGCGCGGCATGACGGTGTACTGGCAGTGCACGGGTCCGATGATGAGATTACGATGTACAACTACCTGACGGCCCACGAGAGGGGTCGGTGGGACTGGCACAACGCCCACCTCATTCACTCCAACCTGGCGGAGGAGCTGGCATTCCGCAACGTGACGAGGCTGGCGCAGAAGACGGGAGTGGGGATGTACTTCGTTCACGTCACGGCCCATGAGGGGTTGGAGACCATCGCCGAGGCCAGGAGCGACGGACGACCCGTATACGGAGAGGTGCTCACGCTGGCGCTGTCCTTCGAGAGCAGCCGGTATAAGGAAGAGGACGGGATGAAGTACCACACGTTCCCGTCGCTGAAGTACGAGGAGGATCGGCTGGAGCTGTGGAAGGGGCTGATGAAGGACGACCTGGCGTTTACGGCGACGGACAGCGGGTTCACGACGTACCTGGACAAGATGGCGGGTCGGAACGTGCTGGACCTGAGGGGCGGGAACATCGGCATCGAGATACGGATGGGGGTTGTGTACACGGACGCGGTGGTGAAGCGGGGGATGTCCCTGGAGCGGTACGTGGACGTGACTTCGGCAAATGCGGCGAAGATGCTGGGCTTCTACCCGCAGAAGGGGGCGATCGCCGTAGGTAGCGACGCGGATATAACGATCATGGACCCATCGATTCGTAAGGCTCTTTCGATGGACGACCTGCACCTTCGGGACTACAGCCCTTGGGAGGGGTGGGAGATTGAGGGGTGGCCGACGACGGTGATGCTGAGGGGGAAGGTTATGGTGGAGGACGGCGTGTTATTGGGAGGGCCCACCGACGGGCAGCTGGTGTTTCGGAAGATTGACTCCTCGGTGTTGCAGAGACCTGCCTTTTGATTTTTTTGCCCTTAGTTTTGCCCATGGTTTTGGCGCTGTGAGTCCAGGCCTTTGCTAGCGAGGGCGCTTACGTGGCGTCCGCCGACGCCCTTCTACTACGGGTGGCTGATCATGGGCATGGCTGCCCTGGCCACCTTCGCCTGCACAGGCATTACGCAGGTGGTACTAGGCGGGATTCAGGACTTCATATTCGAAGATACGGGGTGGAGTCGAAGTACCATTGCCCTTGCGGTGACGCTTGGGACGTGGTCGTCGGGCCTAATTTCGCCACTGATCGGGCGGTTGGCGGATAAGCATGGGCCAAGGGTCTTGATGCCGGTGGCAACGGTATGCATGGCGATCTCCTTCTTTTCGCTCAGCCGGGTTAGCAAGGTGTGGCACTTCTATGCCGCGTACATCTTTGGGCGGGGGCTGGGGAACCCGATATTAATAGGAGTGGTGCCGCGGACGGTGGCGGTGAACTTCTTCAGGAAACGACGTAACCTGGCCCTGGCGTTGAACTCTCTGAACCGACCAATAGGAAGCGCTATCAACATCCAGCTGATAGCCGTAATAGCATCCAGTCTGAGCTGGCGAGCCGCCTATCAATACATGGGGGCTTTGAGCCTGGCGATGGTGCTGCCCTTGATTGTCATCATGCGGCGACAGCCGGAAGACATCGGCCTGCTTCCTGACGGGGCCCAGCCCACCCCCGTGGGGTCAGACAAGGACGGAAAACCGTTAAAGGCGGAGACGGAGGAGTTCAGCTGGAAGACTGCCGAGGCCATTCGTACGTCGGCATTCTGGCTGGTGGGAATGACTACGGTTCTTGCCATTCTGGGCGCAGCGACCATCGGGTTCGCGATGGTGCCCTACTTGAGCGAGGAAGTGGGGATGTCGACGACGCAGGCGGCGCTGGTGTTGACGTTGAGCACGTTTCTTTCGCTGGGTGTTCTGATGTGGGGGTACGTGGCGGACAGGGTGACCCCGAGGCGTCTGCTCGTCGCGGTGCTGATAACTTCGGCGGGGCTGGCGTTATGGCTGGTGATGGTGGACACGGTGTGGGAGGCTTACACCTTCGGGTTGCTGTGGGGGTTATTTTCCGGCACTACGGGGGTACTTGAGCAGATGCTGCTGGCGCAGTATTTCGGGAGGGGGTCTTTCGGGACGATAACGGGGATTCTGACTCCGCTATCGATGGGTGCGTTGGGGTTGGGGCCGTTCCTTGGGGCGAAGGTGAAGGAGGTGACAGGGAGCTACGACGAGTTGTTCGTCGTACTGGCGGGGATATACCTGGTGGCGGCGGTGTTGATCTATTTGACGAGACGACCGGTGCGGCCGGCGCGGGCTGAGGTCATTGCATGACGGGTCACTGCGTGACGGCAAGTTAACAGGGTTGGGCGTAGGGAGAGGGGTTTGGTTGCGGTGGGAGTTGGTTGAGGGGGATGGGGATAGGGACAGTTAGGGGGTTTTTGCGAAGCGCGGAGAGGGTTGCGAGTGGGTTCCTGCCTTCGCAGGAACAAGGGGTGGGGTGAAGCGAACAGCCACAAGGGATTGCCCTCACGGGGAAGGGTGAAGAGGGGGGAGGGGGAAGTGCAAAAAGGAGAGGGGCTGGTTTGAAACCAGCCCCTCTGAGCATTGTTGAGGAATGGTCCCGCGGAGCGGGTTAGTTGCCCATGTTGTAGAGCTTGACGGCGTTGTCGCGGACTATCTGTCGGGTCTTTTCGGGTCCGAGAGGGCCGACGGTTTCGGCGATGATCTCCCGGGAGTCGGGCCAGACGCTGTCGGGGTGGGGGTAGTCGGAACCCCACATGAGATTGTCGAAGCCGACAAGGTGGGCGATGTTGCTGACGCCGTATTCTTCCTGGAAGGTGGTGAAGCCGTTGCGGTACCAGTACTCGCTGGGCTTCATGGACAAGGGCGGGTCGAGCTTCTGCTCATACATGCCATCATCGTGGATGTGGTCCATGCGGTCCAGAGCGAAGGGGACCCAACCGGCGCCGCATTCGCCCATGACGAACTGCAGGTCCGGGTAGGTCTCGCAGGCGCCGCTGAAGATGACGCCCATGAGCACCTGGACCATGGAAAACATGCCGAGGGAGCCGCGGACGGCCTGGTAGCCCTGCTCGTTCTGGCTGGGCGGGCGGCCTTCGACTACGAAGCCGGTGTCCATGTCGGGAGTGGTGGGGATGGGGATACGCCCACCGCCGATATGGAAAGAGATGGGGGTGCCAGTCTCGACGCAGGCCTGCCAGAGGCAGTCCCAGTAGCCGTCCCGGGCGTAGAGGGGATAGTTGAGGCCGCCGGCCATGAGGTCGGCGCCACGGATGAAGGGGTGGTCGGCGACGCGTCGGACTTCGGCGGCGGCGAGCTTGGAGTCGTGGATGGGGAGGCAGGCGAGGCCGTACCAGCGGCCGGGGTTGCTGGCGCCGAACCGGTCGACCCAGTCGTTGTAGATGCGGTAGACCTCGGTGACGACTTCCATGTTCTTGAGGTTCTTGCCGGAACCGGTGATGCCGTAGAGGATCTCGGCGTCGACGCCATCGGTCTGCATGTCCATGAGGCGGAGTTCCGGGTCGACGGGACGGGCTGGGCCATCGTAGAATCCCGCGTCCAGCATCTTGTCGGTGCGCTTTCTTCGGCCCTTCTGGGGTGGGATAAATTCGAAGCCCGCAGACTGGGCGACGCCGAGGATGTTGTCGTGCTCGGCCTTCCAAATGAGGCCCTGGTCCGTGTCGATGATGCGCGGCATGAGGTCCTGCAGGTGAGGCTGGGAGTTATTCTTGACGAACAGGTCTCCCGGAAGCCAGCTCATGTCCACATGGGAATCGCCGGAAACGATATTGTATTCCAATTTTAATACCCCCGTCAGATGTTGAAAGCAAGTGTATCAAATTCTAAGCAGTGTGTGTAGATAAGGATATATGGGAAATGCGTTCGTTTCATCCTAATTGCGACGCGAAGCACTGCTACCCTAGAATTCCGCGAAGTAATTCTCGTCAAGCTTCTTGATAGCATACGTCTGCTCCGTCACCACCCCCACATTGCTATCGAACATTAGCGACGCCAATCCCTGGCCGTCTATTAAGAGAATGGTCTGGTTGGTCTGAGATATCCTGTCAGCTGTATCCTTGGCCGACTTGGTGAAGTGCGACGTTGTGACGAAGACCCCTTTTGCCGCACCGTGCATCTGCAGGCTGCCGGAGAAATTCCTGACCTCACCAGCCCCCACGGATGGACGCCACCTCTTCGCTTGTACGTACACCTTTTCCAGCCCCAAAGCGTCCTGGTTGATAATCACGTCGACACCGTCATCCCCGCTTCGCCCAACCACTTCTCCCTTCCCGTAGCCAAGCGCTTCAAGCAACGTCAACGCCAGCCGTTCAAACCCATCTGGCGACATGCCCAGCAAGCTGTCCAACAGGTCACCAATCAGGTTCTCCATGATTGCCCTATGACCATTCTCGATCTGCTCCAGCGGGTCCTCATCCGGTGTGTCGTCATCTTCAACTAGCGGGACTGGCTGCTCTTCGCCCGTTCTCCTCTGTTTAATCAGCGCGTTCAGCATGCTGGGACCGATTCGCCCGCTATGGACTTGCAAAAGTTCCCTTCCCGCTTTGGATATAACGTAATATCCCCTTGCCGGACGATCAAGCAGTCCTCCTCTCACTAGCTCCGAAAGGGCGAAACTGATCTTTGTCATTAGCGTAGAGGCGTTCGTGGACGTTCTCTCCTGCACATCTTCTTCCGTTAAACTTAGTAGAGGAATTATCTCGTCTCTAAACTGTCGGGAAGTCAATTCCTCTGAATTCGACGCGGCAATCTCCAGCAGTGGTCGATTCAGTTCGCTTTGACTAGGTACAGCCATTCCAGTTCCCTCCGCTGATGTTGCAGCCCATCCTACCACAACACCCTTCTCATCAATTCCCTCCTTCAACACCCCGATTCTTGACTACCCCCCAAAACCACGGATATCATTACCAAAACTCTCAACCTAAAGGACTAAAACATGGCTAACAAGGACATCGCACTCATGGCCCACCTCATGCGGCGGGCCGGTTTCGGCGCAGACAGGGACGAACTCGAACGCCGCGTCGCCAGGGGCTACGAGGCCACCGTCGAGGAACTCCTCGACCCCGAGGCCCACGGCATCCCCGAACTCGACACCGACGAACTCTTCCGTATGACCCCCGGCTTCAAGGTGCCCGCCAACCCGGAGAACATGTCCGGCTACTGGATGTACCGCTTCATAAACACCCCCAGACCCCTGGAAGAAAAGGTCGCCCTCCTCTGGCACCACATCTTCGCCACCGGCAACGCCAAGGTCGCCAGCCCCCTCGAAATGACCCTCCAGATCGACCTCTTCCGCGACATCGGCATGGGCGACTACCGCACCATCCTCCTGGAGCTCTCCAGGAACCCCGCCATGATTTTCTGGCTCGACAACAACGAAAATCACAAGGACGCCCCCAACGAGAACTGGGGCCGCGAACTCCTGGAACTCTTCTCCATGGGCCAGGGCAACTACACCGAGGAAGACGTCAAGGAGTGCGCCCGCGCCTTCACGGGCTGGACCATCGGCCCCACCCTCCCCGGCGTCCTATACAACCGCTTCCCCTGGGAGTTTAAGTACGACCCAGACGACCACGACGACGGCGAGAAGACCTTCCTCGGCGAGACGGGCAACTTCAACGGTGAGGACATCATCGACATAATTCTCAAGCACCCCGCCACGCCCAGGTTCATCGCCCGCCACCTCTACAACTTCTTCGTTGCCGACGAGGTCCAGGTCCCCAGCTGGCTTGACGAGCCGCCCCGGGACCCTGAGGCCATCGACCTGCTCTCCGAAACCCTGGTCTCGTCCGACTACAACATTCGCGAGACCCTTCGCGTCCTCTTCAACTCCGACTTCTTCAAGGATGAGAGCGTCTGGTTCGAGAAGGTCAAGAGTCCCACGGAACTGGTTGTCAGCACCATGCGGCTAACCCAGGACTTCAAGGACTACCGCCCCGGCTTCTTCGAAATCGCCATGGAACCCTCCATCCAGGGCCAGGCCATCCTGAATCCCCCCAGCGTGGAGGGCTGGCACACCGGCCACGAGTGGATCGACAGCGGCGCCCTCCTTCAGCGCATCAACTTCGCCGCCGACAGGATCGGCGACCCCAACCTGCCCGGCGTCCAGAACATCGTCGAAAGACTCTCTCGGCAGGGAGCACTGTCCCCGTCGGAGCTCGTCGACGGCTGCCTGGACCTGCTCGGCCCCATCACCGTTGCCGAAGGAACCCGCAGCCAGTTGATTGCCCACGCCGAAACTGAAGGCGACCTGCGCCGCGGCGAATCCGAAGAGGAACACGTGGCCTTCGCCAACCGCGTAGCCACCATGCTCAAGCTCATTACTTCCTGCCGCGAATTCCAGATGGCCTGACCCCAACGCCTCCCATTACTCAGCGAAGAATCTGGTAGGGGCGGGTTTGAAACCCGCCCGGTAACCGCCCAAACCCAACATCTAGGAGAAAAAACTTGGAAGCAGCAACCGCCCGCGGTCGTAAGTTCAGCTACAGCCACACCCTCGGCAACCTCACCATCTTCCGCTATCCCGTGGACGTCGGGCTCGACGCCGACAACAACGTCTATGTGGTCAACCGCGGCCACGACGGCGATTGGGTCTTCGGCGTCAACAAGATAACAATCGAAGAGGACGAGATCGGCCGCTTCGGTGGCGAAGGCGATTCCGACGGTCGCTTCCGCTGGCCCACGTCCATCGTCATAGACAGCCAGCGACTCGCCTACGTGGCCGACGAATGGCACAACCGCATCTCCATCTTCGACACCACCGTCGACTTCAACGGCGGCGACGTCGAAGAAGGAAACTTCCTCCGCAAGTGGGGCGTCCCGGGCTCTGCACCCGGACAACTGGACAAACCCGCCGGCATGGTCCTCGACGCCAACGAGGACCTCAATATCACCGAGCAGGGCAACAACCGCGTCTCCAAGTTTACCCGCGAAGGCGAATTCCTCATGGCCTTTGGCGGCCCCGGCTCCGGCCCCGGCCAGTTTGACCGGCCCTGGGGCATCGCCATAGATTCCGACTGCAATCTCTACGTCGCCGACTGGAACAACCACCGCATCCAGAAGTTCACCTCCGAGGGCGAGTTCCTCCAGATAATCGGCGAGCCGGGCTCCGGCCCCGGCCAGCTCCGCCGCCCCAGCGACGTTGCCGTTGACGCCGACGGCGACATCTACGTGACCGATTGGGGTCAGAGCAAGGTCGAGGTCTACGAATCCGACGGCAGCCATCTCACCACTCTATACGGCGACCACAACAAGCTCTCTCCCCGCAGCCAGAAGTACCTGGAACTCAACACGGTCGACAGCGAAAAGCGGGCCCTCGTGACCGACTTCGACCCCGAACGTTACTTCAACACCCCCACAGCCGTAGAAGTTGACCGTGACGGACGCATCATCATCGTCGACAACATCCGCCTGCGCCTCCAGGTCTACCGCAAGGAGATGGCCTGAAATTCCCGCCTCCCTATCCCTTCCCTCAACCCTTCTTCCTTCCTCTCCCATCCTGGGAAAGGGGCTGAGGTGAGGGTTATCAGCATGGCGATAGGGCCGATCCGTAGGTTGCGCAATACTCTTCACGCGCAGGAACCCACATCCGGCCCATCCCACCCACGGAATTGCGTCGGAACGGATTACAAACCCGCCCTTTAACCCACATAGGAGCAAGAACCCTGGAAGCAATAGCCATACGCGGCAGAGAATTCGCCTACAGCCACACCATCGGCAACGCCGCGGTCTTCAACTACCCCGTACACCTCTGCCTCGACTCAGACAACACCCTCTACGTCGTCAACCGTGGCCACGACGGCGAGTGGATCTTCGGCATTAACAAGATCACCGTCGACGAAACGGAAATCGGCAAGTTCGGCGGCTACGGCGAAACCGGCGGACGCTTCATCTGGCCCACCGCCATCGCCGTCGACAACCAGGGCCTAGCCTACGTCGCCGACGACTGGCTCAACCGCATCTCAATCTTCGATACCAACGTCGAGTTCAACGGCGCCGACATTGAAGAGCGAAACTTCCTCCGCAAGTGGGGCGTCGGAGGCGACAGACCCGGACAGCTCGGCGCTCCCGCCGGCATGGCCCTCGACAGTAACGAAGACCTGTACATCTCGGAGCAGCGCAACAACCGCATTTCCAAATTCACCCGCAACGGCGATTTCCTGTCGACCTTCGGCGGCCCCGGCTCCGGCCCAGGCCAGTTCGACAAACCTTGGGGCATCACCGTCGACAGCCGAAACGACGTCTACGTCGCTGATTGGGGCAACGATCGCGTCCAGAAATTCTCCCCCGACGGCCGGTTCCTCCGGACCATCGGCGAACCCGGCAAAGGCCCCGGCAGGCTCCACCGCCCCAGCGACGTTGCCGTCGACTCCGCCGGAGACATCTACGTCTGCGACTGGGGCCAGGACAAGGTCGAAATCTACGACGTACACGGCGCCCACCTTGCAACCCTGTTCGGCGATTCCAAAGAACTTTCGCCCCGCGGCAAGGAGTACCTGGAACTGAACATCGCCGACCTGGAAAAACGCCGCATGGTGACCAACTTCGAACCCGAATATCGCTTCACCCTTCCCACCGGCATCGAGGTGGATAACGAAGGCCGCATATTCGTCGTCGACAACATCCGCTTTCGCGTCCAGGTCTACCGCAAAAAGACGCTCCAGCCGGCGGCATTGGCCCGCAGCCATTAGGAGACTGCAATGAACATCGAATTCACCGGCAAGACAGCAATCGTCACCGGTGCCGCCCACGGCATCGGACGTGCCATCGTCCACGGCCTCGCCTCCAGCGGCACCCACGTCTGGGCCTGCGACATCCTCGCCGATGTCCTGCAGGAAACCGTAGACACAGCCCAGCCGCAGAACGGCGGCAGCGTCCACTCCTCCAACACCGACGTCACCGACGCCGCAGCCGTGGCGTCCCTGGTCGAAAAAGCATCCGCCCGAACCGGACACGTCGACATCCTCGTCCACAGCGCCGGTGGCACCGTCGGCCAGGCGGGTCAGCCCCTGGAATCCGTCACGATGGAGAAGTGGCAGGCAATCTTTGACGTTAACCTCAAGGGCGCCTTCATCTGTTCCCAAGCCGTTGCGCCTGGAATGAAGAAAGCGGGCGCGGGACGAATCCTCATCATCTCCAGCGGCGCCGGACTCGGCGTCAGCCTAACCGGCATCCAGGCCTACGCCTCCGCCAAGGCAGGACAGATCGGCCTCGTCCGACAGCTCGCCCACGAACTCGGCCCCTTCGGCATTACAGTCAACAGCGTCGCTCCAGGCTTCATCCGTTCCAACCCAACCACCGAACTGCAGTGGGTGGCAATGGGCGAGGAGGGCCAGCAGAGGCTCATGCAGAGCATACCCGTAAAACGCCCCGGCCGCGCCGAAGACATCGCCCACGCCGTTATATTCCTCGTCTCCGACTACGCGAGCTACATCAGCGGTCAGACCCTCTCCGTTAACGGCGGCCCCCGCCGCTAGAACTCCCTAGACCCCGTCGAACAGCGCCGCGATCCGCTCCCCCACAATCTTCTCCTCGCCGTCCCGCAGTCCAAACATGTGGATCGCAATGAAGTCCTCCCCCTCCTTAACTCGCGTCCACACCGGCGGGTCCCCCTCCTTCAGCCTTGCTACGATGTCCTCGTTCGTCATCCCCGTCACCGACGGGTCCACGTTCAGCCGCACCCCGAATGGCTGGTGCCCAATTACGTTGTCCATAATCGAAGCGTCCAGTCCCTGAATGCCCTGCAGCGGGGCCAGCACCGTCCGGCTCATCCGCTCCGCCTTTGCCAGACGGTCTTCGTGGTTCATCGTCATCCAGTGTCGGACCGCCGCCACCGCGCCCACAATCTCCTGCCGGTCCACCTTCTGCGGTCGTCCCACCCCCCGAATCCGCCGTCCTTCGTACCCCACGAACGACTGCAGCGATAGTTTCCTCATGAAGTCCTCGCTGCCAAGCGCCAACCCCACCGACTGCGACGCCCCCAGGTATTTGGCCGCGATGCACTGGAACGAAGCCCCCATCCTCACGTACTTCCCGAAATTCTCCAGCGGGTAAATCTGCCCCGCCGCGTCCACCAGCACCGGCAGCCCGTGCTCCTTCGCCACCTCCACCGTCTCCTCCAACGACAGCTCGTGCGGGTCCGGCGTCTGCTCCATCGCCACGTAGTGGACCGCGGCCGTGTTCTCGCCGATTGCCTGCTCCAGGTCTTCCCTCGTCGTCCCTTCGTCCGACCCGAAGTCCACCAGCTTGGCTCCCGCCAACTCCAGGCACCGGTCGTACCAGTATCTATGCCGGCGCTGAATCAGAATCTCGTCCTTCATCCCATCCGTGTTGGGCAGCATCTGAATCTTCTCGTCGTCGTCCCCCGCCATCACTGCGGCGGTTGCCAGCGTCAAGGCAGAACCCGCCCCCGAAGTGACGTACGCCGCCGGTACGTTGGCCATCTTGGCGATAGCCTCTCCCGCCTTCTCCTCCAGCTCCATCAACGGAATATACGCGTCGTCGGCTCGTTCCATCGCCTCCTTAACTTCAGGGATCGGCGTCGAGCCTCCCAACAACGTCACGCTCCCGATGGCGTTTATTACTGGCTTGGCCCCCAGCTCCTTGTAGATGCTGCCCCAGTCCTGCTCTGTCATGCTTCACTCCTTAACTTCCGGCTGTGGTCGAATAATATATCCTGCCCGTCGCCAGAACAAGGCGGCCCTCTGTTACCTCAAGTCCGTCCACGCTATAATATCTGCGAAGGTTGTATCCGAAATGGTCACGTCCGACGTCACATACAGAGAAGCCTCCCGCCACCTGCTCGCCCAGGCGCATGACGAATTCGACGCCGGCGACCTCCGACAGGCGTCGGAGAAGGCGTGGGGCGCCGCCGCTCAGATAGTCAAAGCCGCCGCACAGCTTCGTGGCTGGGACTACACCTCCCACCGCGGCCTGTTCGTAACCGTTAATCAGTTGGCGGACGAAACGCGTGACCAAGAATTACACGATTTGTTTATGTTCGTTAACGGACTCCACTCCAACTTCTACGAAAACGCCTTCAGTGTTGATAAAGTTGCCCGAAACATGGTCAAAACCGAAGAATTCATCGCCAAGATAGACGCCATCCTCGACGCGACCTCTACCAACGGCCGTTAACATCTTGACTCCGACAATCACCCGCCACCGCGATGCGAGGCTGAAGCAGCCGAACGAAAGCCCCCGCCCCCGCTTCTCCGCCGCAATCCGCGACTACATCACCCTCACCAAGCCCCGCATAGTCCTGCTTCTCCTGTTCACCGCCCTCGTTGGCATGTTCCTCGCGGCCGGCGGCCCCCCAAGCCTCCAACTGGCCGCCGTTGTAATGATCGCGGGCGCCCTCGCTTCCGGTGGCGCAAACGCCCTCAACCACTTCCTCGACCGCGACATCGATGCCAAAATGCGCAGGACCAGCAAGCGTCCCGTAGCGGCCCAGCGCGTCAGTCCCCGTCAGGCGCTGATCTTCGGTTTCGTCGTCAACCTAATCGCCTTCATCCTCTTCGCCACCCTCGTCAACGTCCTGAGCGCCGTTCTCGCCCTCTCTTCCACCCTCTTCTACGTCTTTGTCTACACCATGAACCTGAAGCGCACCACCCCCCAGAACATCGTCATCGGTGGGGCTGCGGGCGCCCTTCCCCCCGTCATCGGCTGGACCGCCGTCACCGGCGGCCTCGCACTCCCCGCCCTCTACCTCTTCGCCATCGTCTTCTTCTGGACCCCTCCCCACTTCTGGGCCCTCTCGCTCATGCTCAAGGAAGACTACAGGAGCGTCGGCGTGCCCATGCTCCCGGTGGTCATGGGGGTAAGCAAGACCAAGAAAGCCATCCTGCTCTACGCCATCCTACTCCTGGCCCTCACTGCCATGTTCTTTGTAACCGGCGTCGTCGGCTGGCTCTACCTGGGCACGGCCCTCTTCCTGGGCCTCGTGTTTGTCTATCAGGCCCTGCGCTTGCTCAGAAATCCGGGTATCGAAGGCGCCCTGGGCACATACCTCTACTCCCTCGCCTATCTGTTCCTGCTGTTCGCCGCCATCGCCGTAGACGCCTCCATCACCTGACACCCCTCCCGAAGCCGCTAGCCCTGGCGCACAAACTTCTGGACCCGCTGCTCCCAGCACACCGCCATGTAGATGTCCCCGTGCGAGTCCACCCAGATCTGGTGGCCGTACACCGTGTCAAACCTCCCCTGCACGTTGCCCGCCCTGTCCAGCACCGTAATCCGTGGCGATTCGTCGTCCGTACCCCCTTCGTGCACGTAGACGTTCTCGTCTCCGTCCATGCAGATGTCCACCGGGCTGGTCAGGCCCGCCCACTGGCTGACGAACTCGCCCTCCGGCGAGAATATCTGAATCCGGTTGTTCTTCCTGTCGCACACATACACCAACCCCTCCGAGTCCACCCACAGGCTGTGTGGCAGGTGAAACTCCCCCGGCCCACCGTTCCCCGGCTCCCCCCACGACGACATCAGCTCCCCCGCCGGCGAAAACCGGTGCACCCGCGCATTCCGGTAACCGTCGGACACGTACACGTCCCCGGACGGCGAGCTGAACATCCGCGTGGGCATGTTGAACGGCTCCGCCGCCCGCCTGGGCAAACCGCCAATCTCCGTCAGCCCCGTGTTCGACGGATAGCCCTTCCTCCCCAGCTCCATCAGCCGCGTCCCATCCAGCTTCAGGTGCAAAGCCTGGTGTGCGCCCCGGTCCACCAGGTACATCGAATCGTCCGGAGCAATGGTCATTATGTGGCCTTCGTTAATGTCCCCCTCGCCCCACGAGCACAGGTAGTTGCCCTCCCTGTCGAAGACGATTATCGGCGGCTCCTGCCTCTGGTGACACACGTACACCCGGTCCTTGGAATCCACCGCCACGCCCACCAGAATGCCGAACTGCCAACCATCGGGCAATTTCGCCCACTCTTCGATTATCCGATACTGGAACCGACCGCTGCCTGCTGTTTTCATTCACCCTGCTCCTGACAAACTATTGGTAGGCCCCTATTTGGCCAGGTACGGATATCCAAACCGGCCCATGTGGGCGATGGCGGACATCGCTTTCCTCCTCCTCTTTCGACCCTGAACGGAATCCAGCCGGTAGCCGAAGGGCAACACCGTGATCAATTCGAAGTCCAAAGGAACCCCCAGTAGCTGCTTAACCTGAAGCGCTGCGCCCTCCTCGCGGAACCCGACGAAACATGTCCCCAGTCCCAACGACCACGCCATTATCTCCATCTGCTGGATAGCCCTGCCCGCGTCCAGATCCGGCCGGTCCGCGTCCCGCATGAAGACCGCAATTGCCATCGGCGCACTCCCGATGAATGGGCCGCTGCTGGCGATGGACCCGATGGTCTTCAAAATGTCGCTGTCCGTAATCACCACGAAGTGCCACGGCTGCCGGTTCCGCGAGCTTGGCGCCCACCGCCCCGCCTGCAGGATCTTTGTCGTCACGTCAATCGGCACCCGGTCCGGTTTGAACTCCCTTATCGTCAGTCGCGTGTTTAGACACTCGAATACGTCCATGCCTGCCTCCTCTTGAGCCCTTGCGGTTACTGGTTACGTAAACTCTAATCCCCGGTACGCGCTTACGGCAAGTAAAACGAATACCCCAATCATCCAAGTTTCGCGACTCATTCCCGTTCCAACCACCATAGCGATTCCCGGCGCTTCTGTGGTACAGTGACCTCAAGAACATAGGGGGAGAACGTCATGGAATACAATCTCGTGTCTGGAGACTCGCACGTCGATCTGAGCTGGCTTCCTGGGGACCTTTTCGTCGAAGGCGCGCCCGAAGCGTTGAAGGACAAAGTCCCGCGAATCGAGGAGACCGACGAAGGTCCCCGCTGGATAGCCGAAGGCAGCGTTCTTGGCGTCGCCAACGCCGCCGGCCACGGATTCAGCCCTCCCGTCCGCGGCATGCGCAAGCGCATCGACCGCATGTGGGACGCCGGTTTCTACGAAGGCGGCCCCCATCCCACCACTCCCGAACTCCGCCTCCAGGACATGGTCATGGACGGCATCGACGCCGAGGTCCTCTACGGCATCACCGGCACCGGCATGAGGCTCAAGGACCACGACACCATCGCCGCCACCTACCACACCTACAACGACTGGGTGGCCGAGTTCTGCGACAGCAACCCCGGCCGCTGGTACGCCCTCGCCTGCATCCCCATCCACGACCCCAACCTGGCCGCGGCAGAGCTACAGCGTGCCGCCGACAAGGGCCCCATCCGCGGCGCGGACCTCATCGCCAGCGAGGTTACCTGGCCCATCTACACCCGGGACGGCCACTGGGACCCCCTCTGGGACGTGGTCGCCAAAAACAAGATGTCCATCTCATTCCACGTCGGCGGCGGTCGCATCCCCGTGCCCGCACCCCCCGACGGCTCAAACGGCGCGTCT
>CAYQLZ010000003.1:85594-95420 GCA_964418665.1 uncultured Dehalococcoidia bacterium
CCTGTGGCTCATCGGTGAGCTGGCCGAGGGACTGGGTGACGCCGTGGTAGGAGAGCTAGTCCCTCGGCCAGCTCTCCGGCGTCCAGTGGCTCATCGGCATCATCCTCAGCGGCACCTGCGAGAAATTCCCCGACTTCAAGTTCGTCATGGGCGAATGCGGCGCCGGCTGGGTCCCCTTCGTCCTCGGTCGCATGGACCACATCTACCTCGACAGCGCCCTCGACAAGAAATTCGATCCGCCCCTGAGCATGCTCCCCAGCGAGTACTGGTTCCGCCAGGGCAGCACCACCTTCCAGGAGGAGTCCGACGTTGCCCAGATGGCCCACCTCATCGGTGAGGACAACATGATGTGGGGCTCCGACTACCCCCACCCCGACGGTGTTTGGCCCGACTCCAAGGCCATCATCCAGGAAACAATGGGTGACCTCGACGAGCGGGTCCTGACGAAGATCACCCGAGACAACGCCGTTAACCAGTACCGAATGGGTCAATAACCCCATACCCCAGATAACAAAAGGGGGCGCTCACCCGAGCGCCCTCTTCATTTTGGCCTACTAGCAGGGCAAATTCTGGGAGAGAATACTCCGGATGAGTTCCGTATCCTTGCCGGGAACGTTCCCGCCCCGGAACAAGCAAACTCCCCGTTCAGACCAGGTTGCGTAAATGAACAGGACGGGGCTGGTACAACCCCGTCCTGTCTTCATACTATCCCGTTTCCACCGAGCGAATCGGACCGAACTCGGCGGTTTTGCCAAATGCTCTCTAGTACATTCGGCGGCGGTCTTCCCTCGGCCTCGCCTGGTTCACGTTCACCGGCCTGCCCTTGATCGGCTTGCCGTTCAACTCGGCGATGGCCGCCTCCGCCTCCGTGTCGTTGTCCATCTCCACGAATCCGAAGCCACGGGACCTGTCCGTGTACCTGTCCCTGATTACCCTTGCCGAAGTTACCGTCCCGAATGCGCTGAAAGCTTCGCCCAGCTCCTCATCCGAAACGTCATATGAGAGATTACCCACGTAGATATTCATTAATGGCGCTCCTTGCTGCCTAATTTTCTCCTCTTACCTGGGAAACGCCGCAAAGAGCACGAAACTAGTAAACTCAACAAGCGGATCGTCTTAACAACCTGGTCTGGGAGTCTGCAACATTCTAACACGACAGTTGCCCAATTATCTAACCCCTTTTGTCACTTTCCGGTTAAACTTCACCGTCCCCATTGATTTCTCCCTTGATAACCCACCCCTCAGATACTAAACTTGCCCTCGAATCAAGCCCATCTTCGCCAAAAGGAGCGCCTTCATGCCCATAGATATGGTCACTGTATCCGTCGATGATCTCGAACAGTTCACCTTTGACGCCTTCTCCGCCATGGGCATGAGCGAAGAAGAGGCCCGCGGCTGCACCAGGGGCCTCATCGAAAGCGAGCTCCGCTGCCTCCCCGGCCAGGGCCAGGGCGTCCGCCGGCTCCCCGACTACCATCAGCGCATCGTCGACGGCTACGTCAACCTCGGCGCCGAATTCGAAATCGTCAAAGAGTCCCCCGCCCTCGCTCTCGTCGACGTCCACAACGGCCTCGGCTCCCCCGCCGGTCAACGCGCTATGGCCCTCGCCGTCAGGAAAGCGAAGGACGTGGGCATCGGCACCGTCATCGTCAAAAACGGCACCCACTACGGCTCCTCCGGCGTCCACGCCCGCCTCGCCTCCGACAACGACTGCATCGGTATCGCCTACACCAACGCAGGCCCCGAAATGGCCCCCTGGGGCGGCGCCACAGGCGTCGTCGGCACCAATCCCTGGGCTATCGCCGCACCTGCCGGCGGCCCCTTCCCCGTGGTCCTCGATATCGCCCTCACCACCGCCGGAAAGGGCATGATGCGCTGGTTCCTCCGCGAGGGCATGAAGATGCCCCTCGACTGGGCATTGACCCCCGATGGCGATGAGACCGACGACCCCGCCGCCGCCATGGACGGCCCCCTCCTCGGCATCGGCCAGCACAAGGGCTACGGCCTCGCCATGATGACCGACGTCCTCACCGGGGTAATCTCCGGCGGCGCTTTCGGTCTCACCCCCTACTCGAGCCTCGCCCGCCTGGACGTATCCCACAGCTTCACCGCCATTGATATCGAATGGTTTATGCCCGTGGACGAATTCAAAGCCCGCATGGACGCCTTCATATCCGAATGCAAGGCCAGCAAGCTCCGACCCGGCTTCGACGAAATCTTCGTCCCCGGCGAAATCGACTACCGCCGCGAAACCGAATATCGCCGCACGGGCGCCAAGATAGACTCCGTCGTCTTCGAGCAACTCCGTGATCTGGCCAAAACCCTCAACATCCCCTTCACCCTCGAATAGCCCTCCCAAGCCGCCCGGAAAGGAGACGCCCATGGCCAACAGTCCGTACACCCTCACCAAGCAGGTGGGCCGTGTGCCCTCCATGACCCTCCCCCTGGACCCCCTCCAGGAGCTCCGCTACAAGCGGCTCATGGAAGACCTGGTCATGGTAGACATGCACCAGCATCCCATGGTCTGCCCGGACAGCATGGATGACTTCATCGAATACCTCCGTCTCGGCGAGTACCAGTGGGGCTACGATGCCATCCGCCACGGCGGTTGGGCCGCCGCCGCCACCGCCAACGCCTTCCGCGGCATGGTCGGCTGCCCCGAACTCTCCTTCATCTCCTTCGAAGACCTGGCGGACGAAGTCGGCATGATGGTCGCCGACGTCCGCATCAACCGCGCCGACGCCGTCGTCGTCACCACCGCCGGCCAGATCCTTCAGGCGAAGGAATCAGGCAGAGTCGGCATCCTACCCACCGTCGAACACCTCGCTATCGGCGACGTCCTTCACCGCGTCGATGTCCTTTACAGCATGGGCGTCCGCATGGGCGGCCTCACCTACAACCACCAGAACAACATCGGCTCCGGTCTCACCGAACGCCACGACGCCGGTCTCTCCGATTTCGGCATCGCCGTCGTGCATCGCATGAACGAACTCGGCATGGCCGTCGACGTCTCCCACGCCGGTTGGCAGACTGCCATGGATGCCATCGAACACTCCAGGACGCCAATCATCTACAGCCACAACGCCTCCCACACCCTGCGTCCCACCTGGCGCACCCGCAAGGACGACGAGCTTGTCGCCTGCGCCAAGAAGGGTGGCCTAATCTCCATTACCGCCGTTCCCAACTCCCTCAGCGACGACCCAGACCAGGACATCAACTGCGTCCTCGACCACTACGACTACATGGTCAGACTCGTCGGCATCGACCATGTGGCCATCGGCACCGACACCCTCATCGGCGACCACGTAGCCTTCCACAAGAAGATGCTCGGCGGCCTCATGCGCGAATTCCCGGCCCCCTACTTGAACGGCCTCGAGTCCCCTGCCGACGGCAAAAACCTCGTCCGCGGCTTCATCACCCGCGGATACTCTGACGAAGACGTCCGCAAGCTCGCAGGCGAAAACGCCATGAACTTCATCCGAAACGTCATAGGCTGATCCTAAACCCACCCTAAGAAAGGCCACCCCAACATGCGACTAGACGGCAAAGTAGCCCTCGTTACCGGCGCCGCCCAGGGCTTCGGCTGGGGCATCGCCCGCTCCCTTGGCCAGCACGGCGCAAAAGTCTGCGCCACCGACGTCAAAATGGACGAACTCAACTACTCCCGCCGGAGGTACGAAGAAGACGGCTCGGAGTTCATCCTCCGCCGCCTTGATGCTTCCAGCATTGAAGATTTCCAGCAAACTGTCAGCGAAGTCGTCGAGCGTTGGGGCCGCCTCGATGTTTTCGTCCACGCCGGCGTCATCATGCCCCTCGTCAAGTTCGAATACACCTCCCTCCAGTCCGCCCGTCGCCAGCTCGAAATCTGCCTCGGCGGCATCATCTACGGCACCCGCGCCGTCTGGGACGTCATGAAGAACCAGGGCGGCGGCCACGTCATCGGCATCGCCAGCGGCTCCAGCTTCCGCGGTTACGTTGACGAGGTCATCTACTGCGCCGGCAAGCACGGCGTCGAAGGCTTCGTGAAGGCCCTCGCCTTCGAAGCCGCCCCCTACAATATTGCCTTCAACACCATCGGCCCCGGCAAGCCCATCAAGCCGACCGGCGTCGGACAGTCCGAGGTCGACAGGATGGCAGATGACGAAAAAGCGGCCTGGACCGACCCCACAGACCTCGGCAAAGCCTTCGTCTGGCTCGCCAACCAGCCCCCCTCCCGCTACACCGGCCTCCGCTTCGACGCCGGCCCCATAATCGACACCATCGCCGCCGAAGGCTGGGACTTCGAATTCTCCCCCGGGAAGGTCACCCCCTACGCCGACGACGTTCAAGCCCGCTTCCACTGGCAAGCCAACTACGGCAAGGAGTAACCCATGCAGGTCCGTCACCCACTGACTCTCATAATAAAGGAAACTCGCGCCCTCACCTTAACAGCGGAGAACACCTGTCTCCTCCTGCAGGACCTCCACTCCCCCTTCACCGACGACACCGATGGCTGGCTTGTCAACAAGGTCAATCAGAAGGTCCTCATGCGCGAGTTCGATGACTATTTCCACCTGCTCCGTCTCATCCGGCCCAACATCCCCCGCGTCCTCGAAACCGCCCGCCGCATGGGCATCCGCGTAGCCTACAGCTGCCTCGGCCACGGCACCTTCGAGTCCGCCTCCCTCTTCCAGCTCGCCACCGGCCTCGACTGGGACCTCACCACACCCCACGGACGTCACCCTGAAGCGTGGCGCCCCCTCGACAACGAACCCGTCTACTCCAAGCCCGGCTGGAGCGCCCTCGCCAATCCCAATTTCGTCACCTTTCTTGCCACCAACAAGATAACGAACGTCATCGTCATGGGTTCAATGCTGGACTTCGGCCTCCGTCAGACCTGCCTTGATCTCAGCGACCGCGGCATCCAGAGCCTCATCGTCAGCGACGCCTCATTCGGCCTCACCGACGCCGGCCACATCTTCACCGCCGACGCCGTCACCCACGGCCTCGTGAAGATGCGCACCACCGGCGAACTCCTCCTACTCCTCCAAACCCTCGCAAACAAGGGCTCCGTCCTCATCTAACCCTTCCAGTCATATCCCTTCCCCCTCGATGGGGGAAGGTTAGGATGGGGGTGAATCCACCTGCCACCAACAACCCCGCCAGGAGAAAAACAATGATCCAAACCGTCCTCGGCCCCATCAAGGAAGAAGACCTCGGCGTCTGCCTCCCCCACGAGCATATCTGGTGCGACCAGAACTATGGTCCCCGCTTCGAGGTCATGGGTTCCACCCGGAACCCCTCCGGCTTCATGAAGCTGGACAACTTCGACCTCGTGGCCTCCGAACTTCGCCACTTCAAGAACGCCGGCGGCGGCGCCATCGTCGAAGTCACCTGCAACGGCTGGGGCCGTGACCTCGACATGCTCGCCCGTCTTTCCGAGGCCTCCGAAGTCCATATCATCTCCACCTCCGGCTTCTACATCGAACCCCACATCCCCTACTTCGTCGACGACTATTCTGTCGACCAGCTCGCCGACTACATCACCGCCGAAGTCCAGGAGGGCGTCGGCGATAGCAAGCGTCAATGCGGCGTCTTCAAGTCCGCCATCCACCGAGCCCGCGTCGAGGCCGTCGAACTCAAGGTGCTCCAGGCTGTCGCCATCGCCCAGAAGCGCACAGGCGCAGCCATCACCACCCACACCACCGGCGGCCGCCGCATGGAAGTCCCCGGCGGCACCGTCGGCGTTCACCAGCTTCAGATCCTCAAGGAAGCAGGCGTCGACCCCACCCGCTTCATCGTCGGCCACGTGGACGAACGCCCCGACATCGACGTCCTCACCGGCCTCGCCGACGAAGGCTGCTTCATCCAATTCGACGTCATCGGCAAGGAACACTACCTCCTGGACGAGACACGAGCTGAATTGGTTCACGCCCTCATCCAGCGCGGCTACGTCGACCACCTGATGATCTCCCACGACCGCAACCGCGACTACGAGATGAAGTACGGCGGCAGCACCGGCTACTGTCACATCTTCGAGACCTTCCTCCCCCGCCTCCGAAAACTTGGCGTCACCGAAGACCAGATCCACACCATCATGGTCTCAAACCCCGCCCGCGCGCTCTCCATCAATTAAAAGCCCCATCTCCCATTCCACTAACCCCCGGTTACGCGCTTGGCGACCCCGCCAGAGACATGTAGAAGGCTGGTGAGTGGAGTGGGATGGCGGTGACCTGAGAATAGATTCGTGCCAGCTCAGAAACATCCGCCTGGAGCTTGAATCCGACTATAGGAGGGGATAGGCTTGTGGAATCGCATAAGCATAAGGAGTTCAAGTTATGGGCGTACGAATTGGCGAGGGAGATTATGTCTATGAGGTGGAGGAGGGTTGGGGGAAGCTGCCGGATGGTTGGGGCTTCAGGGAGGTGGCGGCGGTAGGCGTGGACGCGAAGGGAAGGGTGTATGCGTTCAACCGGGGTGAGCATCCGATGATCGTGTTCGACCGGGAAGGGAATTTCTTGAATTCCTGGGGAGAAGGGATGTTTCCGCGGGCGCATGGGGTGACGATGGGGCCGGACGAGACGATTTACCTAACGGACGACGACGACCACACGGTGCGTAAGTGCACCTACGACGGGAAGGTGCTTCTGAAGCTGGGGACGAGCGGGAAGCCGGCTCCCTTCCATAGCGGGAATCCCTTCAATCGTTGCACGCATGTGGCCATCTGCCCCATCAACAACGACTTTTATGTGTCCGACGGGTACGGCAACGCCAGCGTCCATAAGTACGACGAAGGCGGCAACCTCCTGTTCTCGTGGGGTGGACCGGGAACGGAACCGGGGCAGTTCAACATCGTACATAACATATCCACGGACAAGGACGGGTACGTGTACGTGGCTGACCGGGAGAACCACCGGGTGCAGGTGTTTGATTCCAAGGGGAAGTATGAGACGCAGTGGGTGAACATGGCGAAGCCGTGCGGGCTGTACGTGGACGATGGGTCCTTCGATGCGGAGGGGCGTCAGCTGTGCTACATCGGCGAATTGGGGGCGGCTATTTCGGCTAATGAGGGCGCGCCCGGGCTTGGGCCGCGGGTGAGCGTGTACGACCTGCAGGGTCGGATGCTGGCGCGTTTGGGGGATACGGGGCCGGGGCTGGAGGCAGGGAAGTTCATTGCGCCCCACGGAATTGCTCTTGACTCGAACGGGGACATGTACGTGGCGGAGGTTTCGTGGACGAACACCGGGAGCTTGATGGACCCGCCGAGGGAGATTCGCAGCCTTCAGAAGCTGGTGAAAGTTGCTGGCTAATGAGCATCATATAGGAGTAGAGCGATGACCAGAAATCTCGTCATCCAGGGCGCGGGTATGAATATGCGTGGACGGGCACAGATTGAGATTTTCGGAACCACAACGCTGGATGAGATCAACGACGCTGTTTGTAGCTACGCGGATGAATTGGGGGTGGAGGTGGAGATCTTTCACTCCAACATAGAAGGCGAGGTCGTAAACGCCTTATACGACGCCCATGATGGTGACGTGGACGCGGCGGTGATAAACCCCTCCGGCTATACCACGGGGACGGGGCCGCTGCTGACGGCGATAACGCAGGTGGGGTTTCCGGTTATCGAGGTGCATGCTTCCAACCCGTCGGCGCGGGGTGTGGCGTCGAAGGTGCAGCCTGTGAGCCGGGGGTTGGTATACGGGTTTGGCGTGTTTGGGTACTACCTGGCCCTGCGAGGGGCGAAGGAGTTGGCGGAGGAAGAGTAATTCATCCCCCTCCCTCCTAAAAGCTCAGGACAGGCCTGTCCGTCTCTCTTCGGGACGGCCGGACCTATTTATAGTCTTCGTCCGGTGGCCAGATGGTGTGGCTGCCGCGGCCTGCGCCGGAGGGGCCAGCGTCGCGCCAGTCCTTGGTGGTTTCGAGCCACTTCTTGATGTGCGGGGTCTGGGTGTGGGCCTTGAAGGCGGCTTCGTCCTTGTAGACCTCGTAGAGCCAGATGCGGTCGGAGTGGTCGGCATCCTGGATGATGTCGAATCGCAGGCAGCCGGGCTCGTTTTCGACGGATCCTTTGGCGTCTAGGATCATGGCTTCAATGAACTGTTCCTTGAAGTCGTGTTTGATCTGGATGGGGGCGATGATTACGTACATCTTCTCTCCTAAATGGGTATTTGGCGGGCGTATTGTAGCAAGGGAGGATGGCGGCAACAATGGGGAAGGGGTTGTGGGACAGATGCGGGCTAGGTGCAGCGGTACCATTCGCGGGTTACGTGTTCCCGCAATGCAGGTGGGAGCAGCACGTCGCCGGCGACGGCGTTTTCGAGGATACGGTCAGGGCGGCCGGTGGCGGGAATCAGGACGGAGACGCGCCGGTCGGCTAGTATCCAGGCCAGGGCGGCCTGTCCCCAGGTTTCGATGCCGTATTCTCGCAGGGGAGCGAGGTCGGGCTGACGCTTAAGTGCGGTGACGACGGAGCCTTTGACAAGGGGGCGCATGACTATGACGCCGATGTTCATATCTTCGGCGAGGGGCAGAATTCTCTTTTCCACCTCGCGTTCTAACAGGCTATAGGGGACCTGGATGGCGTCAATGCGTCCGCTGCGGAGGACCAACTCAAGTTCGTCGTAATGCCGGGGCAGATAGTGGGTGATGCCTATGACGTCGATTCTGCCCTGGGCCTTCAGCTCTTCAAGGTAGGAGAGGTGGGTGCGCCAGTCGACGAGGTTGTGTATCTGCAGGACTTCTATGTGGTCGGTTCCGAGGAGGTCGAATGAACGCTGGATCTGTGCGCGGCCCGTTTCGATACCAGCGCTATAGACCTTGGTGGCAAGCTGGAAATTGTGCCGGCGGTCGCGGATGCCTTCGCCGATTACGGCTTCAGCGCGGCGGTACATGGGGGATGTGTCTAGGAAGTTTGAGCCGGAGGCGAGGCAGTTATCGAGGATGCGGCGGCAGTTTTCGACCTCGGCGGGGGACTCCACGTCGAAGCCGGAGGACGAGGCGGAGCCCATGCCAATGACTGGGACGGTGATGGGGCCTAGTTTGCGGGTGTGCATTGCGTGCTTACCTATGGGACCAGTCTTCGGTGTCGGTTGAGGAGGGGGAGAGGCCGAGGACGTCGCCGTCTGTGGTGACGCCGAGGCCAAGGACGGTGCGGTTGGCGTAGGCGAAGTAGCTGACGACCTGATTGATTTCTAGGATTTCGCCGTCGTCGAAGCCCGCCTTTCGCAGGCCGTTGATGTGCTTTTCGGCGATGATGGAGGGGGATTTTGTCAGGGCGTTGGCGTATGCGAGGGCGGCCAGTTCTCGTCCATCGAAGGCGTCCTGGGGCCGGTGGGCGTCGAGTGACACACGGATGGCTTCGGCCCGTTCATCGTCCTTAAGCAAGCGCCGGAGGCCCTGGAAGTGGTGGTCGATGCAGTAGTTGCAGCGGTTGATGATGCTCACGAAGAGGCCGAGGGTTTCGAGAAATGACTTGGGGAGGGAGTTGCCGCTGTGGTGGAGGGTGGCCTTGTAGAGGGCGAGATGGCCCTCCATGGTATGGGGACGGAGGCTGTGGGCCAGCATTATGTTGTCGACGTTGTCGTCGGGGCCCTTGATGCGGTGGTAGAGGTCCGCCAGCTTCCCGGCGGCCTTGTGGTAGGGGATGGTGTTTATCCAGGTCATTGCGCTTCGAAAATCAAGTATATGCCAGTGGGAGTTGGTGGGTGTGGCCCTCACCCCCCCCCAAAACAAACCCCCGCGGGGGGGGAGGAATAAAAGAGGGGGAGCGTCTCAACCCCCGAGGGGGGGCGAGCCGGGGGGGGGGTAGAAAACAGACAAAAACACCCCCCAACCAGAAGAGACA
>CAYQLZ010000003.1:95430-141529 GCA_964418665.1 uncultured Dehalococcoidia bacterium
TCCTAACCTTCCCCCGTCGAGGGGGAAGGAATAAAGGAGGGAGAGCTGCTCAACGCCAGTGGGAGGGCATGCCGTGGCGGTCGAAGAACTCGTCCATTTCAACAGGTAGGCCGGTGTTGTTGGACTCCTCACAGGCGGCGATTATGCCGAAGGTCTTTAGGTGGTCGATGGCGCTGGGTTCCAGGTTTACGCTGCCTTCGTGGAGCTGGTCGAGGATTTCGGAGACCATGACCCGGGCGTCGTCCACAAGCTGTTCCTGCTCAGGGAGGGGGATTTTCTCCATGACGTCGTTTTCGGAGCCGCGGATGATTCGGAGGTCCTTGAAGAGTTCGTACTGGAAGAGAGCGCCGTCGTCGCAATCGGTGCGCCATAGGAACTGGTCGAGCTTAGTCTGGCCGGACCAGGTGCCGAAGTAGTTGACCTGGAGACCGGCGGTCATGTCGAGGATGGCGATGGTTGTGGCGTCGTCGCGGTACATGCTCCAAGGCGGGTTTGAGCAGCGGCAGGTGACGCGCTCGACCTCGGCGTCGTAGACGAAGCGTATGGAGTCCACGTGGTGGATGACCTGTTCGTAGAGCATGGGCTGGCGCATGGTGAGGGGGAAGCGGTTAAGGAAGGGGGCGTAGCCGTCGCGGTTGCGCCAGTAGGAGTAGCCGGCGAAGCGGGGGGCTCCGATTTTGCGGCTGCGCAGGATTTCGCGGGCCTTAAGGATGCAGTGCTGCCAGCGGAAGTTCAGGCCGACGGCGAAGCCGAGCTTGGCTTCCTCGGCGGCCTTCGCCATGCGTATGCCTTCGTCGAAGTCGAGGGATAGGGGCTTCTCAGAAAGGAGGTGGGCGCCACTTTCGAAGACGCTCATCACCTTGTCGTAGCGGTCCATTGGAGGGGTGGCGAGGACGACGAAATCGGGTTGGAGGTCCTTCAGGGCCTGGCCCATGTCGTTGTAGCACACCTTGGGGTCCGCCTCGTACATGGTCTGTGCCCATTCGAGATTGTCGTCGTCCAGGTCGACGTAGCCGACGGTCTGGGATTTCTGCTCTTCGTGCATTATGCGCGCCCATTTCTTTCCGCGGGTGCCGAGGCCGACCATGAGGGTCCTTGCGGGGTTGTTCATGAGTTCAGGAGATTCCTTTCTGCGTAGGTGAGGGTCTTATCAAAGATTTCCACCATCTCGCGGATCTCGTCCTCGGTGATGGTGAGGGGAGGATGAATGTTGAGGCGCTCCCCGCCGGTGCGCATGTAAAGGCCGTTGTCCACCATGAAGCGGGTGAGTTCGCGTCCGATCCGTTTGCCGCCCAGAGGTACCTTGGTTCCATCGCCCTTTACGAGTTCGACTTCAGCGAGGAGTCCGATGGCGCGAACGTCGCCGACTATTGAGTGCTCCTTGAGGGTCTCCAACTGGGACTTGAACAGGGGGCCGAGGGAGGCGCTGCGGTCAACGAGGTTTTCTCGTTCGATGATCTCCAGGTTGGTAAGGGCGGCGGCGGAGACGACGGGGTGGCTGCTGAGGGTGTGGGACTGGACTAGGGTCCTGTCCGGATCGCCGAGGAAGCGTTCGAACACCTGCTCGGTGGCTACGACGGCGCCGATGGGCTGGTAGCCGCTGCCAAGGGTCTTGCCGAGGACCAGCAAGTCCGGTTCCAGGTCGAAGTGATCGCCGCCGAACCAGGTGCCTGTGCGTCCAAAGGCGGTGACGACCTCGTCGGCGATGAGTAGGATATCGTGCCGGGCGCAGATGTCCTTCACCACGTCCCAGTATTCCGTGGGGGAGACGAGGGCACCCTTGGGGATGGGTTCGACGACAATGGCAGCAATGGAGTCGGGGTCTTCGTAGGCGATGGTCTCCTCGATGGAGCGGGCGCAGCCCAGGTTGCACGTGCCGGTGCAGAAGAGGCAGCGGTAGGGGTTGGCTTCGGGGACCATGACGCCCATGGGGATTGTGGGTTCAAAGATGAGAGAGCGGATGGCGGGATCCCCGCTGACGCTCATGGCGCCCCAGGTGTAGCCGTGGTGGGAGTAGTTGCGATATAGGACCTTGAACTTCTTGGGGTTGCCGTTCTGCGCGTGGTACTGCCGCACGATTTTGAGGGCGGCCTCGATGGCCTCGGAGCCGGAGAGGGTGTAGAAGCAGCGGGTCAGGTTGCCAGGCGACAGTTCGGAGAGCTTTTTGGAGAGGAGGGCGGTTGAGGCGTTGGTGAAGGGGGTGAGGCCGGAGCCAGTGAATTCGATGTCGAGCATCTGCTGATAGACGGCGTCGGCTATTTCCTTCCTGCCGTGGCCAATCAGGCAGCAATGGGAGCCGCCGGTGGCGTCGAGGTAGCGGTTGCCGTCGCTGTCGATGACGTAGCACCCTTCACCCTTGACGGCGAGGCCGAGGGTGTTGGGATCGTCGCGGCCCGTAAACTGTTGGTGGCTCAGCCAGACGTGGTCCTTGGCGTGGCCTATGAGTTCCTGGACAGTTTCCTT
The DNA here is from genome assembly GCA_964418665.1 of uncultured Dehalococcoidia bacterium. Lineage (GTDB taxonomy): Bacteria > Chloroflexota > Dehalococcoidia > Lucifugimonadales > JAPULR01. Next base: position 97,894 of record CAYQLZ010000003.1, read on the forward strand.
GTTCATTGGGCCTCCTTGGGAATGGTGGGGACATTATGCGCCATTTGCGGGGTCAATCCAACAGCCAGTTGTCGTTGCTTCGCATGGAGCGGGCGATGAGGGAGACTGGGATTGAGCCGTGGGAGAGGAGAGTGTCGTGGAATTTCTGGGGGTTGAAGCGGTCTCCGTGTTTGGACTGCATTTCCGAGCGGAGGTCCACGATGGCGTCGGAGCCTATGAGGTACATCATGGCGGCGCCGGGGAACATGGTGTTTTTAACGGCCTCTGCGCGGGAGGCTGCGGCGGACATGCCGACGCGCTCTTCGTAGAATGACTGCGCTTGGGCGAGTGTCATTTTACCGGTGTGGATGCCCACGTCGACGATGGCGCGGGCGCAGGCGCGGAGGCGGGCGTTATGGAGGGAGTAGCTTTCCAGGGCGGTGAGGAAATTCATCTCGTCCATGAGCTTGACGCTGTAGGTGGCCCAACCCTCGGCGAGGGTGCCGGCGCAGAAGAAGGCGAGGCGGGAGGCCACGTCTACGGCGGCGATTTGGCCAATGCGGGACTCCGCCTTGTTGTAGGCGTACCAGTTCTGGACGTGGTGGCCAAGGGCGGCGTGATGGACGACGTGGTTCAGCTTGATGACGCTGTTGTTGGAGGACCTGAGCATCTGCAGGCGTTGAGCGGCGGGAATGGACCAGTCGATGGGAGGGAGCATGCAGTCGACGGCGGGGATATCGTCGAAGGCTGGGGCGGAATGATAGGGAAGGAAGTAGAGCTTGGGGGCGGCGCCTCTTGCCCAGGGGGGACGGGGGATGAAGTGGATGTCGCAGTCGGGCCAGGTGACGAGGCGGTTCGCCTCCGAGACTGCGCGGCAGGCGCGCCAGAGGCCGTAGTGGTGGGGGAAAAAGTGATCGACGGTGGGGTATTGGCGTTCGAGACCGACAAGGGCGTCCTTCCAATGGGAGGCATTGAAGTCAGAGGCGCCGGCTTCCAGCCTGGCTACGCTTTGGTGAAGCTGGTCCCAGGCGTAGGTTTCGACGTCTTCGGCGGTCATATCGAGGCAGTGGCCCTTTTGGAGCATCATGTTGAAGGCGTCAGTGCCGGAGGCATAGGCGTCGTTGGCGGGGAGGTCAGTTCGGAGCCAGGATTGGAAGGTGCGGAAGGCTGCGGCGGCATTGGCGGCGGCGGTTTCGGCTTCTTTGGAGTCGACGTTGTTGTCGCGGAGGAGGTGGGGGAGGCCGGTTTCGAGGAAAGCGAGGGCTCCGTCGCATTCGTTGATGGCGCGTTCAATCCAGGCGGCGGGCGCGGCATCGATGTTATCGCGGGCCTGCTGGAGGAGGGCGCAGACAGCGTTCATGCGCCGGATGGCGTTATCGAGCCGTTCGTCGAAGGGGGCGAAATCTCGTCTGAATAGAGAGAGGATGCCGAAGATGGCCTCTCCCACGTAGAAGGAGGGATTGCCGCGGTGGAAGTGGTCCGACTGGAACTCCCACTGCTGGATTTCGAGGAAGTTCGACGCCAGCAGTCGGTCGATTTCTTCGGTTGGTGACAAAGATTCCTTGGGTAGCGTTGCCAGCACCTGTTGGAGCCGGGCCATGTCGGAGACGCAGGCATCGACGCCCTCCGGGGACAAGTCAGGGAGGAGGTGGTCGTAGTCGTGGACGCCTATGAAGGTGGCGTTTACGGGTCTGTGGCGGTAGTAGGAGTTGAGAAAGCGGTTGAGCCAACTTGGGAAGCCGGTCTGCGTCTGCTGCACGACTATCTCTCCAGGGGGAGGTCGACCCAGCGTCTTTCGCGGCAGGAGAGTTCGACGGCGTTGATGACCTCCTGGACGACGGCGCCATCGACGAAGTTGCCCTGGTTGCGGGGGCCGCCATCCTGGATTTCGTCTATGAAGTCCTTGATGAGGTTGGCGTAGAAGAGGCTGCGCCAGCTTTCAGTTTGGGAGCCGCCGCCGGGGTAGAACCTGTCGGGGATGGTGAGTTCCTTGAATTCGACGCTGTCGGGGGTGGCAACCTTGATGGTCTCGGCGACCCCGAATTCTTCGACCATGCGGCAGATGATGGCGCCCTTGTCGCCGAAGATACGGGCCTCCACGCCGGGAGAATTGCCGATGGTGACGAAGCTGGTCTGGACGGAGCCGATGACGCCGTTGGCGAACTCTGCGATGAAGACGTCCCCGTCGTCGATATTCATGGGGGTGAGTTCGTCGCTGCCGTAGACCATTCTCTTGGGGATGAAGTTGCGCATGGTGCCTACGACGCTGGAATACTCCGCGCCGACCCACCATCGCCCGATGTCAATGATGGGCGCGCCGTAGCCTTCGAGGGACACGACCTGAATCTGCGACTGGTCCTCACGCATCTGGGAGCGGCGGAGGGGGGTTTGAGGGTTGATCCACTGGGAGTTCTGCTCATATCCGTTGAAGATGTAGGGCTTGCCGACGAACCCGTCGTCGATGAGTGACTTGGCGTACTGGACCCCGGGTGTGTAGCGGAAGGTGAAGCCGAGCTTGGTCTTGAGGCCCTTGGACTCGGCGAGGGCGGAAAGGCGGAGGGTCTCGCGGAAGTCCTGGGCGACGGGCTTTTCGCAGAGGACGTGCTTGCCGGCGTCGATGGCGGCGGAGGCGAGCTGATGGTGGGTATTGGATGGGGTGACAATGTCGATAACGTCGATATCGTCGCGGGCGATTAATCCCTGCCAGTCGTCGGTAGCTTCGGGGATGCCGAAGTTTTCGGCCATGTCCCTGGCCATCGGGAGTTCGACGTCGCAGAGGGCGACGACCTCGACGCGTGGGTCGCGCATCCAGCCGGGGATGTGGGCCATGTTAGCCCAACGTCCGGCGCCGAGAACGCCGACTCTAAGTTTCTTGTCAGCCATGCGAATCTCCTTGGGTTCTGAATTCGGGCTTAGTATAGCGCATTTTCGCCGTGGGCCTGTTGAAACGGCGCACCCAAACATTTCCACCCCCTGCGACGCCCGAAAATCCTATACCCATCCCGTATGCCCCTGACTTAGTCCTTCCCACCCGGTAACTCAACCTATGATATAGTAGCCTCAATACCTGCACTGGGAGGAATTTCATGGAGTACAACCTTGTTTCGGCCGATTCCCACATGGACATGAGCTGGCTGCCCGGAGACCTGTTCGAGAAGAACGGCCCCAGCCACCTAAAGGACGTCATGCCCAAAGTCGTCGATACCGACTCCGGCCCCCGCTGGGTCACCGAAGGACGCGAGTTAGGCGTCTATGGCGGCCTCGGATTTGGCTTCAGCGCCCCCAAGCGCGGTCACCGCAGGCAGGTCGACAAAATGTATGAAGTCGGCTACTACGAAGGCGGCGCCCACGCCATCGACCCCGAACTCCGCCTCAACGACATGGCCATCGACGGCGTCGACGCTGAAATCCTCTACGGCATGACCACCGCCGGCATGAGAATCCAGAACCACGAGGTGCTCTCCGAAAGCTATCGTATCTACAATGACTGGGTGTCCGACTTCTGCACCGCCACCCCCGGACGCTGGTACGCCCTCGCCTGTATGCCCATCCACGACCCTGCCCTCGGCGGAGAAGAACTCCGCCGCGCCGCCAAGAATCCCGGCATCCGTGGCGGCGAACTCTACGTTAGCGGCACCACCCGACCCATTTACCTCCGCGACGGCCACTGGGACCCCCTGTGGGACGCGGCGGCGGAAACGGGCCTGCCCATCTCCTTCCACATCGGCGGGGGCGGCATCAAGGTCCCCGGCCCCATCGAGGGCGAAGAAGGTCAGAAGTCTTTCAGCGCCGACGAACCCACCCAGAATCAGCTTGCTTTCGTCGGCACGTCTCTCCCCCTGGGCCAGCTTGCCGGCTCCGAATGGCTCATCAGCATCATCATGAGCGGCACCTGCGAAAGACTCCCCAACTTCCGCTTCGTACTTGGCGAATGCGGAGCCGGCTGGATCCCATTCGTCATTGAGCGCATGGATATCAAGTACAAGGACAGCCTGCTGGACGAAAAGTTCCAGCCCAACATGAGCCTGCTCCCCAGCGAATACTGGTACCGTCAGGGAGCGACAACCTTCCAGCAGGACCCCTGCGTCAACTACATGGCCGAGCACATCGGCGTAGACAACCTCATGTGGGGTTCCGACTACCCTCACCCTGACGGCGTCTGGCCGGGTTCCCAGGAAGTCATCGACAACACAATGGGGAAGCTCGACCCTTCAGACCGACGCAAGATCACCTGCGACAACGCCGTCAACCTCTACCGCATGGGCCAGTAGTACCTAACTCTAAGTCCTACCTCAAAACTTAGCCGTCATGCAGTGACCCATCGCGCAGTGGCTTCCTATCGACGATAATCAGCCAGCCGGGAAAGCCGCTCCCGCACCTGCGCGAACGTCTCCGGACGCTTCGGAAACGCGAACCGGATATACGGCTTCCCCATCTCCGCTCGGTGATAAAAGGCCCTACCGGGCACCGGCGTCACGCCTATCTTGCTCGCCAGAAACAGCGAGAACTCATTCTCGTCATCGAACCCGCAGTCCGGATAACCCGTCATCACGTAGTACGCACCCTTCGGCGTCACGTAGTCAAAGCCCATCTCGCCCAGTATCGAGAGCATCGTATCGCGGCGCGCCACGTACCCCGCCGCCAGTTCGTCATAGTAGCTTTGCGGGAATCGCAACGCAGCCGCAGCCGCTTCCTGCAAAGGCGCCGCCGCCCCCACAGTCACGAAGTCATGCGCCCGCCGAATCCCGGTCGTTATCTCCTCGTCCAGCGCAATCGCCCACCCTATCCGCCACCCGGTCACGCTGTACGTCTTCGATACGCTGTTCACCGTTATCGTCCGCTCCCCCATCCCAGGCAACGACGCGATGCTGCAATGGGTCTCGCCGTCGTACAAAATATGCTCGTAGGGCTCGTCCGTAATCGCCAGCGCGTCGTACTCCTGGCAAAGGTCCCCAATGGCCTCCAACTCGGCCCGGTTGAACACCTTGCCCGTCGGATTGTGAGGCGTGTTGATGACTATGGCCTTGGTTTTTGGACTGAAGGCCCTACGAAGCTCATCCTCATCGAAGACAAACTCATCGCCTTCCTGATATAGCTGCACGTACACTGGCTTACCCTGGCAAAGCAGCGTATCCGGCCCGTAATTTTCGTAAAACGGCTCGAAAACGATAATCTCATCCCCCGGATCGACGGTGGCCAGCATCGCTGAAAGCATCGCCTCGGTGCCACCGCAAGCAATGGTTATGTGCCGCTCCGGGTCCAGTTCAACCCCGTTATACCAGGCGAACTTTTCCGCCAACGCCTGTCGAAGCGATGGCGCTCCCCACGTGATTGCGTACTGGTTGAACCCGTCGTCCAGCGCCTTTTTCGCCGCTTCAATAATCTCTCGCGGAGGATCGAAGTCGGGGAAGCCCTGGGCCAGGTTGATGCCGTCGTACATATTGTTGACCCGGGTCATCTCTCGAATCACCGACTCTGTGAAAAGGCTCACCCGCTTGGAATACCGCTGTTTGGAGCTCAATCTGTATCTCTCCCTTGGAGTATCTCTCTATGAATTCGCCCGTCGGCGTATCACTTGCCCTCCCGATTAGCCACCTAGCTGGGCTCCTTCAGCGCGTCCACCGCCGCCTTGATAGTCTCCCCCGTCGTCCGGCTATCGTCCACCGTCTCCGCCCGCTCGTCTGCGTATGGCGTCTGGCTCAGCAGCTTGTAAATCGATGCCGCTCCCTGGTGAAAGGACGGCGGCAGACCTTGGCTGTCGTAGGTGGCCGCAATCTCCTCCATCTCCCCAACCCACCGCCCCGCCTTCGACGGCAACCTGGCGATGCCCGACTGCATCTGACCGTAAAATTGCGACTGGCTCGACGCCAACTCTTCTCCCAATTCCTTCGACAACCCCAGCGACTCCGCCAGGGAAAGCACCGCCACCTGCAGCGCCGAAGTGCCCTTTGTAAGTCCCGCGTAGCACATCTTTATCCCCGACGCCCGACCAACCTCGTCCCCCAACTGCCTCACGATGATTCCCTTCCCGTCCAGTTCCGACATCACCTCCGCATACTCCCCCGACGCATAGAATCGGGTGAGATAGCCACCCCGCGGCGGCCCGCCGATTATCGAACCATCTATGAATCGACCACCGTTTCCAGCAATTATCTCCTCTATATCAAGCGTCGTCTCTGGCGAAATCGCATTGCAATCGGCGTAGAAAGTGTCCTCTCCCATGGTTCGGAGCGCCTGCCCCACCTGTGTGGCCAGCGCCTTCGCCTCCGATGGCACCATTATCGAAAGGATCAGGTCCGCCCGCTCCACCAGCGCCTCCAGGTCCGGCACGTCCACAATCCCCGCAGCTTCCGCCAATCCCCGCGTTCGTTCGCTCCGTCCTTCAAGGCAGGTGATTACTTCCAGACCCCCCTCCCTTAACACGGTCCCCACGGAATGCCCCATGTCCCCTGGACTCAGAATCGCTACCGACTCAACCGTCATTCTCGTCCTCTCTAACTTTCTTCAAATTGCTCGACTCACCCCAACTCAATAATCGTCTGGCCTATGAGTACGCTCTGACCCTTCTGTACTTTCACTGCCTTCACTTGTCCGTCGCTGGAAGCCGTTATCTCCTGCTCCATCTTCATCGCTTCCAGCACGCAGACCTTGTCCCCCGCCGACACCCTGTCTCCCACCTTCACGTCTATCGAAAGCACCACGCCGGGAAGCGGCGAAACGACAGCGTTATCCCCACCATCGCCGGCAGGTTCAACCTCCCCCTCAGACTCAGCCCCAACGCCCATCGCGGCCACGTCACCCAGACGCACGACCACCGGATCCCCATCCACCATCACCCGCACTCTGTCCCTCTCCCATTCGCCCACTTCCACCTCATACCACCGGTCCTCAACCTTTACTCGCAGTCTAATCTTCAACGTCTGCTCCCCGAAACTCCACAGCTCAACCCCTTCCCCCTTGCTGGAGGAAAGTTCGAGCCTTCTCCGTACTTGATACGGGGATCGGGGTGAAGTCTCACATACTTCTTCATCTCCGCCGTCCTAGCTCAGCACCGAAATGAAGACGCCCGCCACCACTGCCGATCCGATGACTCCCGCCACGTTCGGCCCCATGGCGTGGGGCAGCAGGAAATTGGCCGGGTTGGCCTTCCGACCTATGTTGTGCGACAGCCGTGCGGCCATCGGCACCGCCGACACTCCCGCCGAGCCGATAAGCGGGTTGACCTTCTCCTTCACGAACAAATTCATAACCTTGGCGAATACCAGACCGCTCACCGTACTGAAAGCAAACGCCCCTAGGCCCAGCCCGAGAATCTTGACCGTGTCCACGTCGAAGACTCGCTCCGACGATAGCTGCGCTCCAACCGTGATCATCAGGAAGATAGTCGCCACGTTCAACACTTCATTAGACGCAGAGTTGAACAGACGCGGCACCACCCCGCTCTCCCGGAACAGGTTCCCTATCATGAACATCGCTATCAGCGGCGCCGATTCCGGCACCACCAGGATGATTATCACCATCGTTACCGCCGGGAATAGCAGCTTCTCCCTCCGCGATACCTCCCGCAGCGGACGCATCACAATCTCTCGCTCCTTCTTCGTCGTCAGCAGCCGCATCAATGGCGGTTGAATGAACACCACGCTCGCCATGTAGGAATAGGCCGTCACTGCCGTTATCCCCAGCAGTTCCGGCGCCAGCCGCGCCGAAGCGAAAATTGTCGTCGGCCCGTCCGCGCCCCCAATGATCGCAATTGCCCCCGCCTCCTGCAGATCGAATCCCACCACCAGCGCCAGCCAGAAGGCGGCGAACACGCCCATCTGCGCCGCCGCCCCTAGCAGCAGGGTCTTCGGATTTGCGATTATCGGGCCGAAGTCCGTCAGCGCCCCAAGCCCCAAAAATATCAGCGGCGGCAGCAGGTTCCACTTGAATATCGCGAACTCGAACACCACCCCCAGAATCCCGGACTCCTGCTGTCCCGCCTCAGGACTGTAATGCGTCAGCCCCGTCAAAGGCAGGTTCGCCAGTATGATCCCGATCCCTATCGGCAGCAGGACGTATGGCTCCGTCTTCTTCGCAATAGCCACGAAAGCGAAGCCCGCCCCCGCCAACAGCAGCAGCAGGTTCTGCCAACCGAAGTTGGTCAGACCGCTTGCATTTACAAACTCCCGTAGCTCCTCCAACGCCTAAGCCTCCCCCTCGCGAGTCTCTCCCTCTTCCCTCTTCACGCCATCGTCACTCCGGCGCAAGCTGAAATCCAGTCGCCCTCTTACCTCTTCCCCCCTGATGGGGGAAGATTCAGATGGGGGTGAACTACCGGCTCCCCCGCCCACCTCCGGCAGATGTCCCTGCCTCATCGCCACCGCCACCGCAATCGTCGCCGCCAGCGCTTTGTTTCGCTCTTCCGTTGTTTCAGGCTCCGTAGACTGCTCCGCCTCGTCGCTGGAAAATAGACCCGCCACCCTCGGCAGAAAGGCAGTAAACAGGGATAGCAACGCCAGCAAACTGAAAGCCGTCGCTACCCCTATCAACGTGATGGTCAGGGCCTCGCTCGTATCGAAGCTGATGTCGCTCCTCCTGCCTTCCGGTCCTATCTCGGAAGATTCTACACTCCAATTCCTTCCAATTCCACACCTTCCCCCGTCCCCCAAGACTGACACCTTGCCCCTTGTCAGCCTCCTATTTCTCCTGCTAGCCTCTCCCCATGAACAAAATCCCTTTTTCAACCACCCGCTTCACCTCCCACAGCCTCGCCACGCGTAATACCGATGCACAAATATGGGATCCCTTACCTGATTCGCCAAAAAACGAATAAACCCACATTTCCCCCCCGAATTTCCCTCATTTCACGCCTGATTCGTTTCAAATTCCAGGGTATTCGATTTCCCTGACGAATCGCCAACAGAACCGAAACCCCTTCTCAACAACCACCTTAACCCGCCCACCCGTCACCCAGATTACCGTCCCTCCTCATTCACCATCACCCCCAATTACGTTATACTTTAGCCCAATTGCATAATCCCGCTAGGAGGATATGATGGCCGACAGAATTGACTTCAACTGCGATATGGGCGAGAGCTTCGGCATGTACAAGCTCGGCTACGACGAAGAAGTTATCCGCTACATCACATCCGCGAACATCGCTTGCGGCTTCCACGCCGGCGACCCCATGTGGATGCGCACCACCGTCGAAATGGCCGAAAAGCACGGCGTCGGCGTAGGCGCCCAGCCCAGTTTCCCCGACCTCATGGGATTCGGACGTCGTAACATGATGGTCAGCCCGGAGGAGGCCCGCAACGACGTTACCTACCAGATTGGCGCCCTCCAGGCCTTCGCCACTGGAGGCAAGCTCCAGCACGTCAAGCCCCACGGCGCCATGTACAACATGGCCGTCGCCGACCTCACCCTTGCCCGCGCCATCTGCCAGGCCGTCAAGGACGTCGACCCCGACATGATTGTCGTCGCCCTTGCGGGTACCGATTGGGTCGATTTGGCGGCTGAAATGGGCCTTCGCGTCGCCCGTGAAGCCTTTGCCGATCGCGCCTTCACCGCCCAGGGCACCCTCGTGCCCCGTTCCCAACCCGGCTCTGTCGTCCATGATGTCGATGCCGTCGTTGAGCGCAGCGTGAAGATGGTCACCGAAGGCAAGGTCACCGCGATAACGGGCGAGGAGGTCGAATTCCAGGCAGACAGCCTCTGCCTCCACGGCGACACACCGGGCGCCGTCGAAATGGCCCGCGCCGTCCGCGAAGGTCTAGAAGCTGCAGGCGTCAAAATCGTCCCGATGAGCGAACTGGTCTAAGTCAATGTACGCCCAACCTCGTTTCCTTCCAGCCGGCGACCGCGCCCTCGCCGTTGAACTCGGCGACGACATCACTCCTGAAACCAACGCTGCCGTACGGGACCTATTCGTCGCCCTCGAGCAAAACCCCATCCAAGGCGTCGTAGACCTCATCCCCTCCTATCGCTCCGTCCTCATCAACTACGATCCCCTCATCCTGGAACTCCCCCAACTCCACCAAGAACTCGACGCCCTCCTCGAATCCGTCTCCGCGGGCGAACCCGCCACCCCTCGCTGCGTCCAGATTCCCGTCCTCTACGGCGGCGAGGCAGGCCCCGACCTCGACCACGTCGCCAAACACAACGGCCTCCCCGTCGACGAAGTTGTCGCAATCCACTCCCGCCCCCAGTACCTCGTCTACATGCTCGGCTTCTCCCCCGGCTTTCCCTACCTCGGCGGCATGGACGAGCGAATCGAGACCCCCCGACTCGACACTCCACGCACCATCATACCTGCCGGCTCCGTCGGCATCGCCGAAAAGCAGACCGGCGTCTACCCCACCGCGTCCCCCGGCGGCTGGCAGATAATCGGCAAGACTCCCCTACACTTCTTCGATCCCAACGCCAGTCCCCCAAGCCTGCTCGAACCCGGCGATCTCATCCGTTTCGTCCCCATCGACCAGGACGAGTTTGACGCCATCTCTCAAGAGGTCAAGCAGGGCGTCTACCAGACCAGAACGGAGGCCCCCGAGTAGCTATGGCGACCTTTGAAGTAGTCGAAGGCGGCTTCTACACCACCGTCCAGGACCTTGGACGGTACGGCTTCCAACGCTACGGCGTTCCCGTCTCCGGCGCTATGGATGTCTACTCCCTCCGACTCGCCAATATCCTACTAGGCAACGACGAATCAAGCGCCGCCCTCGAAATCACCCTCATCGGCCCCAAGCTGGAGTTCCTGGAAGACACGGTCGTCGCCCTCGCCGGCGCAAACCTGTCTCCCCGCCTCAACGGCCGCCCTGCCCCGATGTGGCGCGCCTTCCGCGTTCCACGCGGCAGCCTTCTCACTTTCGACGGCCCCATGGTTGGCCAGCGCGCCTACCTCGCCCTCCCCGGCGGCATCGACGTTCCCGTCCAGATGGGAAGCCGCTCCACATACGTCCGCGCTTTGCTCGGCGGCCACGAGGGTCGTACCCTCCAGCCCGGTGATCGCATCGCCGCTATGAACCGCGACAGCAACAACATCCGTCCCAATCCCGCCGTCATCCCGGACCAACTGCTCCTCCAGCGCGGCGATGAACATCCCCTCCGCGTGGTCATGGGCCCTCAGTCCGACGCCTTCACGCCGGAGGGAGTTGCCGCATTCTTCAGCGCGGCTTACACCGTCAGCCAGCAGTCCGACCGCGTCGGCTACCGACTCGAAGGCCCTCCCATCACCCACGCCCGCGGCGCCGACATCGTTTCCGACGGCATACCCTTAGGCGCCGTCCAGATTACCGGCGATGGCCAACCCGTCATCCTAATGGCGGACCGCGGCACCACCGGCGGCTACACCAAAATAGCCACCGTCATCACCGTCGATATCCCCATCCTCGCCCAGACCCTCCCCGGCAACGCCGTCACATTCCACGCCGTCACCGTCGAGGAAGCCCACCGCCTCCTGAGGGAGAAGGAAGAGGCCATAGCCCAATTCAGAGCACACGTTGAACTCGCCTCTCAGGCCCAGGAATCAGCTATCCGCGTCCTCGTCGACGACGAGCCCTATCAGGTCCAGGACGAAGCAGGCGAAACCGCAGCGCAACTAGACCCTCTGGAGGGCGAAGTCCGGACCTCCAAGAAGACCATCGTCGCCACCATCAACGAAAAATCCTACACCTTCGAAGTAGAGGTACAGGACGACGGACCAACCATTCCAACCTGAACCCGCAGCTCGTGTCCCCTGCTCCCCTTTGTTGACCCTCCCCACCTCCTAAAGTACACTACTCCAACAAATCACCCCGTTCGGCCAGCAGACCCACAAGGAGGATGTCCATGTCCCAATATGGAGAAGGCAAATTCACCTATCAACTCGCGGAAGGATGGGGCAACCTGCCCGAAGGCCGCGAGTTCGGCCAGGTCGCTGGCGTCGCCGCAGACTCCCAGGGCCGCGTACACCTCTTTAACCGCAGCGCCCACCCCGTCCAAATCTTCGACATGGATGGCAACTTCCTCCGCTCCTGGGGCTCCGGCGCCTTCGCCAACCCCCACGGTATCACCATCGCCCCCGACGACACATATTGGCTCGCCGACAGGGACGCCCACGTGGTCCAGCACTACTCCCAGGAGGGCGTGCTCCTCCTCACCATCGGCACTCCAGGCCAGGAGTCCGACACCGGCTACAACCCAAATACCCGCACGGTCCAGCAGGCCGCGGGCCCCTTCAACCTGCCCACCAAGGTCGCCTTAGGCCCCGACGACGAGATCTTCGTCGCCGACGGCTACGGCAACTCCCGCATCCACCGGTTTAACTCCGATGGCGAACTCATACTCTCGTGGGGTGAACCCGGCGACGGCCCCGGCCAACTCAATCTCCCCCACAGCCTGTGGGTGGACGCCGATGGTCGAATCCTCGTCTGCGACCGCGAGAACCACCGCATCCAGATCTATGCACGACAGGGATTCCTCCTCGACACCTGGTCCGGGTTCATCCAGCCCACCGACATCTACATTGACCCCGATGGCATCGTCTACGTCTCCGAACTCGGCGACAGGGTCAGCATCCTCGACCTGGACGGCAAGCTCCTCGCCCGCTGGGGCGAAGAACGCAGCCAGGAACCGGGCAGCTTCTGGGGCGCCCACGGCATCTGGGTCTGCGGCAAGGGCGACATTTACGTCGGCGAAGTCCTCGAAGGCCAGCGCGTCCAGAAGTTCGTCCGTACCTCCTGACGACAACCTTCCCATGAAGAAATCTCTTCCCTCTTACTTCTTCCCCTTGACGGGGGAAGGCCTAGATGGGCGTGAAAGCTCCCCGCGTCCAACCACACTTCTCGCGGCAGCAATAAACCAACGGAGGCCCAAGAATTGGCGGAACAACCGGCATCAACCGCAAACCCTCGCGTGAGGGTTAACCCCGACAGCCTGCGCACCACGGTGCAGAACATCCTCTCCCACGTCGGCGTCCCCTCCGACGACGCCCTCATAGGCGCGGACGTTCTCGTCAAAGCCGACATGATGGGCGTGGAAAGCCACGGCGTTTCCAACATGCTGGATCGCTACGTCGAACGCTTCCGCGCCGACATCATGAACCCCAAGCCCAATTGGCGCATCGTTCGGGAGACCCCCGGCACCGCCACCATCGACGCCGACCGCGCCCTGGGTGTCGTCATCACCCCCAAGGCCATGGGAATCGCCATAGAGAAAGCCCGGAACGTGGGCGTCGGAATGGTCACCGTCGGCAACACCCGCCACCTCGGAATGGCTGTCTACCACGCCATGATGGCCCTGGAGCACGACATGATCGGCGTCTGCATGTCCAGCGTACGCCCCACCGTCCTCCCCTCCCTCGGAAGCACGGTTAGACTGGGCACCAATCCCATCGCCGTCGCCGCCCCTGCCGGCGCCCATCCCCCCTTCGTCTTCGATGCCGCCACCAGCGTCGTCCCGGACAATAAGATAGACATCGTCCGGCGCATGGGCGGCAACCTCTTCCCCGGATGGATTGGCGACGAAAACGGCACCCCCATCATGGATGCGGTGCCCGCGCCTCCCCGCGACGGCTATCAGCTTCTCCCCCTCGGCAGCATCCCCGCCACCGGCGCCCACAAGGGCTACGGCCTCGCCTGCGTCGTGGACATCCTCTGCGGCGGACTATCCGGCAGCCGCTACGGCGCCACCCGGCCCGCTGAAGAGGTCGCCCACACCGTCGCCGCTTACAATATCGATGCCTTCATCGACGTTCCCACCTTCAAGGCCCAGATGGACGAATGGCTCCAGACCCTGAAGGACACTCCCCCTGCCCCCGGCGCCGACCGCGTCCTGGTCGCGGGCCAGATGGAGTGGGAAGCCGAGCAGGACCGCAAGGCCAACGGCATTCCCCTCCACCCGGACGTGATCCAGTGGTTCAGAGACACCTGCGCCGAGATGGGTATCCCCTTTATACTGGAGTGAAGGTGTGACTGCTCCCCGTTGGGACATCGCCGTCATCGGTGGAGGTATCATCGGACTCTCCTCCGCCCTCCACCTGACCCACCTCTACCCCAAAACCTGCGTCGTCGTCCTGGAAAAAGAGCCTGAACTCGCCCTTCACCAGACCGGCCACAACAGTGGCGTCATCCATTCCGGCGTATATTACAAGCAAGGTTCCCGCAAGGCCGTCTTCTGCGTGGAAGGCGTCAAGCGCCTCAAGCAGTACTGCCAGGAGAAAGGCATTCCATACGATCAGTGCGGCAAGGTCATAGTCGCCACCAACGAATCCGAACTCCCCGGCCTTCAGGAAATCTACCGCCGCGGCACCGACAACGGAGTCCCCGACCTACGAATTATCGGCACCGACGAACTGGCTGAAATTGAACCCCACACCCGCGGCATCAAGGCCCTACACGTACCCGGCACAGCCGTCGTAGACTTCAACCGCGTGTCCCAGACCTACGCCGACGACATCCGAAAAAACGGCGGAGAGATACTCACCGGCCACAAACTTCTTGACATCCAAAGGGACGGCGTCGGCCTGGTCCTACAGACCAACCAGGGCGATATCCATTGCCGCCATCTAATTAACTGCGCCGGACTGCACTCCGACACCGTCGCACGCGCTCTCGGCGGATCAAGCGACGTCCGAATCATCCCTTTCCGCGGCGAATACTACGTCCTACGGCCCGAAAGCCGAAGCCTCGTTCGCGGACTCGTCTACCCCGTCCCGGATCCCCGCTTCCCCTTCCTCGGCGTCCACTACACAAAGCGCATCAACGGCGAAGTAGAAGCCGGCCCCAACGCCGTCCTGGCCTGGGCCAGGGAAGGCTACCAAAAGTCAAACGTCAATCTGCCCGAGGCCTTCCGCCACCTCACCTACACAGGCTTCTGGCGCATGGCCCTCCGAACCTGGCGCGTCGGAATGGCGGAGATGCACCGTTCCGTCATGAAGAGCGTCTTCGTCAAAGACCTTCAGAAGCTCATACCCGAAATCAGCTCCCAAGACCTTGTCCCCGGCGGCGCCGGGGTCCGTGCCCAGGCAGTCAGCCGGGAAGGTGCACTCCTCGACGACTTCAGCATCCAGCAGACTCAAGGTGCCATCCATGTCCTCAACGCCCCCTCCCCCGGCGCCACCTCATCCCTTTCCATCGGCGCACACATCGCCCACCTCGCCGGCCAGTCCTTCACCCTCAACTAACCCCCTCCCCTCTATTCACATCTACAAATCCAAGTGCAGCGAAGGGGAGTAAGGAAACGCTTCGCCATTACCGCACATCTCTCCCACTCGTTAACGAACCTCAGGTCCTACTACCTATTCGTGCTCCCGCGACGGCAGGAACCAACAGGTTAAGCAACAACCTTCACCATCCGAAGGGGCGGCCTGTCGGTTGTTCCTCACCTCAGGCTCTAGTCCCCCCTGAAAAGCGGCGCCACTCCTTCCGCAAACAGCTTCATCGACTTCTCTACCTTCCCCCGCTCCATGTGGCTCGGACTCATCCCCAAAAGCACGTTTCGCGCTCCTACGTCCCGAAGCTCCGCAATCTTCTCCGCCACGTAAGACGGTGTCCCTGCCAGCAGGTAATGCTCCGGCATTGATGAGATCGATGGCGGCGTCGGAATCGGGTCCACATACTTCGCCGGATTCAGCTTCTGCCGCGCCTCGCTGATGTGAGACCGTTCCGCCTGAAACGCTGGTACCGCTTCCTCCAACGCCTGCTCGTTGCTCTCCGCCACGTAAACGCTCCGCCGCACCCACGTCTCCTCCATACACAACTTCACGTGTGCCTCGTCGTACCCGGCCTCGAACATTGTCTCCTGATATAGCTTCAGCCGGTTAGCCGTGTCCTCCACGCTATCCACGCCCGTCAGAACCGGACGACCCCGCCGCGCCATCTCGAGCATCGACTCCAAGCTGATGGAAGCCCTTATAAGCGGCGGATGGGGCTGCTGGTACGTCTTCGGACGCATGATGGGCACCTGCACCCGCCAGAATTTCCCCTGAAAATCAAGCTCATCCGCCGTCCACGATTTCAACAGCAGGTCTTCCGCCTCGTCCAGCCGCCGCCGACCCTCCTCGATGGTCGTCCCGAAGCCCATGTACTCGTAGGCGTTATACGCAGAACCCCGCCCGGTACCCACAATCAGGCGTCCGTGGCTCAGATTGTCCAGAAGCGCCGTCTGCGCCGCCAGCTTCACCGGATGGTGAAACGCCATCTGCACCACCGCAAACCCAATCTTGATCCGCTGCGTGCGCGCGGCCACCGCCGCCCCGAAGACCACCGGGTCGGCGTACACCGTATCACCACCGAAATAGTGCTCCGTCAGCCAGATGACGTCATACCCCAGCGCGTCAGCCAACTCGGCCTCCTTCAACGTGCTGTCAATAATCTGGCTGTCCAAGTCCGGGTCCGGGCTTATCTGAAGTACGAAGGGGCCAAAGCGCATGTCAATTCCCAATTCCGAAGTGTGCTCCCAAGCCTCCGCTTCAACATATACAAGCAGCCGCCTGGTGTCGCCATTATACCAGCTTCGAACATCACCCACCCGACATCCCAGACTCCCGCTTTTAGTGCCATACTACTTATTGACTTGCACACCCACGAGTAGCACAATACCAGCACCATCAATACAGAGGACGACGCTCATGGCTGATTTGACCAAAGACGAAGTGAAGTCCCTCGGCAAGGCCGCCGGGCTCGACCTTCAGGAACCCCACCTCACAGAAGTTACCTACAATATCAACGCTCTCAAGGAGCTTCTGGACGGTCTGAACCCACCTGGCCTGGACGAAGTGGAACCCCTTCCCATCATCCACCCTTACCAGCAGATAGGCCAGTGAACAGCGCAGCAATCCCCTTCCTCACCGCCGCGGAACTCGGCCGCTTGATCCAGCGAAGAGAAGTCTCCCCCGTTGAGGCCGTCGAAGCCTACCTGGAACGCATCTACCGCGTCGACCGCAAGCTCAACAGCTACATAACCGTTTGTCGAAACCAAGCCCTCGCCGCCGCCCGTCAGGCCGAAAGCGAAATCGCCGCCGGCGAGCATCGCGGTCCCCTTCACGGTGTCCCCGTCGCCGTCAAGGACCAATTCAACACCGAAGGCATCCTCACCACCGGCGGCTCCAAGGTCCTCGCCACAAATGTCCCCGACCACGACGCCACCGTCATCACGAACCTCAATGACTCCGGCGCAATCCTGCTTGGCAAGCTCAACATGAGCGAATTCGCCACCGGCAACAGCGTTTACCACCACTGGGGCACTCCCCGCAATCCGTGGGACTTGTCCCGCAACCCGGGCACCTCCAGCAGCGGCTCAGGCGCCGCCACCGCCGCCTTCCTCTGCGCCACCTCTCTCGGCGAAGACACCGGCGGCTCCATCCGCAACCCCGCCAACAACTGCGGCCTCGTTGGCCTCCGCCCCACCTGGGGACTGGTCAGCCGCCACGGCATGCTCGGCGCTTCCTGGTCCAACGACACTGGCGGGCCCATTTCACGTACCGCCGAAGACTGCGCCATCACCCTTCAGGCCATCGCCGGCTACGACCCCAAGGACCCCTACAGTGCAAAGGTCTCAAATGTGGACTATCAGTCGCAATTGAACGGCGACATTCGAGGGCTCCGCATAGGCGTGGTCAGAGAAGGACTCTACGCTGATTTCGTCCAGCCCCAGGTCCGCGAGACCGTGGCAAAGGCAATCGGCACTCTGGAGAGTCTTGGCGCATCCATCGACGAAGTCTCCATCCCGCTTATGCCCTACACCGCCGCCATCAACCGCATCCACATCGAGGTCGAAGCCGCCCCCTCCCACCGCGAATGGCTGGCTACCCAGTCCCAGAACTACGACCACAACGTCCGCACCGATTTCCTAACCGGCTGCGTCGTCCCCGGCCAGCTCTACTACAAGGCCCTCAAGCTGCGAGAACTCATCAGGGCCCAGGTATTCGACGCCTTGAGCAAGGTCGACGTTCTCGCCCTTCCCAACACCTCGGAACCCGCGCCATTGATCAACGACAAGCCCGGCATCTTCAGCCAGGAGGAGGCCATTACCCGCATGTCCGGTAGGCGCAGCCTCACCGGTTCCTTCAATCTGGCGAGCGTCCCCGCCCTGGCCGTCCACTGTGGTTTCGTTTCCGCCGAAGGCAGCCCCAAGCTCCCCACCGCCCTCCAGCTGGCAGGCCGCCCCTTCTCCGACGGTTTACTGCTCAGGGTCGCCCACCGCTTCCAGCAAGCCACCCCCTGGCACATCCAACGTCCTCCTATCTAGCGACAACTCGCGTCTGGCACGTAGGGCTTGAGTTTCGACCCTCTTTTCAGCTATCTTCTCCCAATGAACAGAGGGACTGGCAGCCGGGCGGCATAAGTTGGGTCCCACTGAGAACAAGCAAAGCGACCCCCGTGGCAACCCCTCCAACCGATGGACCAATATCCTCCTGGCAATCGCCACAATCGCCGCCGTCTCAGGCATCGTCGCTATGTTGCTCAGACCGCAGCCCAACCCTGGAGTGGAGATCGCCCTTCCAACTCCCACCCCTTCCCCAAGTCTTATGGTCTACGTCAGCGGCGCCCTCGCCCACCCCGGCGTCTACGAGTTCCAGAAGGGCGATAGACTACAGGACGTAGTCGAAACCGCGGGCGGTTTCCTGTCTGATGTCGACACATCCGGCGTCAATCTGGCCACGCTCCTTGAGGACGAGCAGCATTATCACTTTCCTTCCGTTGGCGAATCCCCCACCTTGACCACCAACCCCCTTCCCGCCGCCGCCACCGAAGATCAGGCCCCCACCCCCGAATCCCCCTCAACGGACACCCCCATAAACATCAACACCGCCCCTTTGGCGGAGCTACAGCTCCTCCCTGGCATTGGCGCGGTAAAGGCTGAGGCCATAGTCGAATTCCGCAGCAGCTACGGCCCCTTCGCAGAGCCCGCCGAAATCACTAACGTCCCCGGCATAGGCCCCGCTACCCTGGAGAACATTCAACACCTGATAACCGCCGAACTCCCCTCTCCGTGAGACTTCTATATCTGACCTCGGCGTGGGTTGGCGGCCTCCTATGGGGTTTGCTTCTCTCCCCTCCCATCTGGCCCAGCCTCATCTTCCTCTTCACCCTCCTGGCTATAGGGTTGATCGGTCTCGCCATCCGCCGATACTCCGCCGGAAGCTGGAAAGAAATGCTCGGACGTAAGTCCCTGCGCATCTTTGCCGCAATCCTGTTAGCCTCCATATATCTCCTCGGCGTGGTAAGGTCCGTATCTACGGAATCTCTGCTCCCACCTGATCCCGGCGAATTGCCAGACCGGGTGCGCATAAATGGGATAGTAACCACCCAACCGGAGTCCACCGGCAATTCCCTACGCTTTGTCCTCCGTACCGTCTCCATCGATGCCGATGAAGGATTGAATGAACTCGTCACCGACATCCTGGTGACGGCAAGACCCACCCCTGAACTCGTGTCCCTTCGTCAAGACCCCTTCATCCGTTACGGAGACCGGCTCACCCTTGAAGGCAACCTGACAACTCCTCCCATCCTCGAGACCTTCGACTACCGGGACTACCTGGCTCGACAGGGTATCCACCTTGTGATGGACTTCCCCACCGTCCAACTTCGGGAAGAAGGCCTCGGCAGCCCCGCGTTGACCGCTATCTACAACTTTAGGGACGCAATGACCAGGAGCCTGTCTCGGGCCCTGCCCGAACCCCGGCAATCGTGACAACCTTCCCGCGGAAATGCGAGAAGACTTCCGAAGCACAGGCACTTCCCACCTACTGGCAATCTCCGGCCTGCATGTGGGCGTCGTCCTCGTGCTTACAATGGCTGCCTCCGCCTTCCTGCTGGGCCGGAAAGGGCCCTACTTCCTCCTTGTCCCTCTTCTCGCCCTATGGAGCTATGCGCTCCTCAGTGGCATGTCCCCATCCGTCGTCCGCGCCGCCGTAATGGGCACAATCTATCTAGCAGCAGTCGCCACCGGACGTCCCCGCAACGTCTTCCCCGCCCTTGCCCTGGCGGCCGCCGTGATGGCTGGCATCGATCCGAAGATCCTCCGGGACCTCTCCTTTCAACTCAGCTTTGCAGCCGTGTCCGGTATAGCCCTCATCGCGCCCCCACTCACCGACTGGCTTCAGCAAAAGCTGACTCTTACCCACCAGCATCAATCTTTCGTCCCCTCCCTTGCCCGGGGTGCACTGCTGGGCGCCATCGTATCTGTTGCTGCCACCCTGGCCACGTTACCCCTGGTCGCCTTCCACTTCCAGCAGCTGCCCACTCTAGGCATTCCCGCCACAGTCCTCGCTCTCCCCGCATTGCCGCCCATCCTATTCACCTCTGCCCTCACCGTGTCCGTAGACGCTATCCACCCCGTTTTGGGCCAAATCGCCGGCTGGGCCGCCTACCTCCCCATTTCATATCTCACAACCCTCATCCAGGGATTCGCGGCAATCCCTGGCGGCCTCATTGAAATGCCAGCGTTCAGCGGCCTTCTCGTGTGGCTCTACTACGTCCCCTTTACGATCGCCGCTCTCACACCTTGGCCCTACCTCGTCAATCTGCGAAGAAAGGCCACTAGCACCCTGGGACAATTCCAATTCTGGCCTCGAGTAGCAAACCTTCGGCTGCTTATTCCCACCGCTGCCCTGTTCCTTTTGGCCGCCCTGACTTGGACCCAGGCCCTCTCATCACCCGATGGACGACTCCATGTTATATTCCTTGACGTGGACCAGGGAGACAGCATCCTCATCGTCACTCCCAACGGCCAGCGCGTCCTAGTCGATGGTGGCCCCGACCCGGTCGGAGTGATCCAGGTCTTGAACGCCCACCTCCCCTTCTGGGATCGCAGCGTGGACCTTCTGGTGTCCACCCACCCCGATGAAGACCACATCGCCGGCCTCGTCGGGGTCGTCCAACGGCACCCGATTGGCGCTGTGGTTGAAGGAATTCCCGGCGATACGCCCCACTATCTCCGCTGGCGTCAGGCATTAGAGGAGAAGTCCATCATCCCTCTGCCCGTACATCGCGGGGCCTCCATCGACATTGGAGACAATCTAACCCTGGAAGTCCTCAATCCCCCTCTCGAAGCCGCCCTGCGACCCGACCGCGACCCGAACAATGACAGTGTGGTCCTTCGACTTGTATACGGAAACGTCAGCTTCCTGCTTACTGGGGATATCGAGGAGCAGACGGAGCGGGAACTCATCGAAGGAAAGCATCCCATAGCCAGCACCGTATTGAAGGTCTCACACCACGGCAGCCGCCACTCTTCCGGCCCATTCTTCCTCCGCGCCGTAAGCCCCGCCGTCGCCGTAATTCAGGCTGGCGAAGAAAACCGCTACGGTCATCCCCATTCAGAGGTAATCGACCGGCTTCGCGACCACGTCAGCGAAGACGAAATCTACGTCACGTCTCTAAACGGCACCGTAGAACTCACCACCGACGGTAACTCCCTTTGGGCAAAGCCCGAAAACTAGTCGTTTGCGTACCGACCCGGTAAAGATCACGGCTCGTCGCCCGTTGGCTCCGTCTTTCGCCGGTACAGCGCGAACATCACCAGCACCCCCACCGGGATTAGCACCACCACTCCCGCCAAAACAATCACCGCAGCAGCCGGCCCCAGCCCCACCAACGAGTCCACCCGGTGCATGACCCATTCCATCAAATCCGGGTCCGCCGCTTCGCCATGATGAATAGCCACCGAAAGCAATCCCCACATCACCCTGTCCTGGTATTCGCCGGGGCGGTTAGCGATCCGTCCTTAGACAACCACGCGTCATCCAGTGCGAAGCAAAGAAACTCGTTACATATAGGCTCCAACTCAAGCCGCCTCCCCCGCCGTTGCCCTTTCCTGGTACCTCAGCGAGTACTTCTTCTCTCGAATGGAGAAACTCACCAGGCTGGCGCACATCAGCAGAATCGCCGCAATCACCAACGCCGAATCATAAGATCCTGTCAGGTCTCGAATCACCCCCGCCAGCTGAATGCTGATCGCCCCCCCGATCTGGTGCGCCGTAAACACGATGCCCCCAAGTATGCCAATATTGCGAAGCCCGTACACGTCCGCCGTCAGCGCCGTCGTCAATGGTACCGTGGCAATCCACGAAAAGCCCGCCACCAGCGAGAAACTCCACAACCCCAGCAGTCCTGGCACCACCAGCAGGGTGATGTACGCGCAGCCGCGCAAGAAGTACACCAGCGACAACAGGTTCTTCCGGTTGAACCTGTCCCCCAGCGCCCCCGCCGCCATGACCCCCACCACGTTCAACCCACTCATCACCCCGAATGCAGACGCCGCCATCGACTGCGAATACCCCTCCTCGATAGCGAAAGGCACGAAGTGGGCCGAAATCAGCGCCGTCGTGAACCCGCACACAAAATAGGCCCCACTCAACTGCCACATGGGGAATGACCCGAAGCACGTAAACCACCGGTCCGACTCCAGCGGCGCCCGCCTGCTTCCGGCCTCAGCCCTCTCCTCCGCCGTCTTCGGCGTAGAATCGCCATCGGGTTCCAGCCCCATGTCCTCCGGTCGTTCGCGCATCACGAAGTACGCCAGAGGTACCGAAAGCGCCAGCACCATCACCCCCAGCACCGCCCATGTGGTCCGCCATCCCGCCAGCTCTATCAGGTAAGACGCCATCGGGACCAGCACCAGCCCACCCATCGGCGCTCCCGCCGCCACAATCGCTACAGCCAGCGCCCGCTTCCGCTCGAACCACTTCGAAATTATGGAAATCGTCGTGTTGATCGATCCCCCGCTCATGGCAATCGCCATCACCACCCCAAAAACGATGATGAGAAACACAATGTGGTTGGTGGCAGCCAGCAGCAGGTTCGAAATCCCTATCGTAATCAGGCTGACCAGGATCAGCTTGCGGCCGCCGATCCTGTCATAGAGCCTTCCGATAAAAGGCTGACTTAGACCGTTGAGCAGAAAGCCGATGGACGCCGCCAGCGAAATCGTCCCTCGGTCCCAGGAAAACTCCTCGCTCATCGGGATAACGAACACCCCAAACCCATTCCGCCCACCCACCGTCAGGAACGATATGAAGAAAGACGCCCCGACGATTATCCAGCCGTAATAAAGCCCGGCGTTGACCCTCGCGCTGTTCACCACACACCGCCCACTTCTGACTCTACATCAACATCCGTCGCTGGCCTATGGCGATTAAACACAGGACGCCGCTCTCACGGCTTGGCTACCATCAAGTACAGAATTACCACCGACAACGCCAGAACCACCCCGCTCCAGAAGTACCACCGTTTCAATACGGAACTTACCTCCGGCCCCACCGGCCCGTCTCCTGCACCCTCTCCGGCCCGCACCAGCTTGACCGTATACCTGTGCACAAACCCACCCCAAATAACCAGGGCAGCCATATACAGCCCCAACCCGTACTCAATCCACCTATACTCGTGAAATCCTCCCCAGCCTCCCCATCTGTCTGCCGCCATTATCAACCCGTTCAGCAGCGCCAGCAACGCCGCCGGCGCGACGAGAAGCAGCCCCGCCTTCCTAGCCGAGTTCGCGGCAAATCTCACAATCGCTGCTTCTCCATTACGGTGAGCCAGCGCCACCCACAGCATGGACGACACAAGCCCGCCCGCAAACAGTATCGCCGCCAGAATATGCAGCGTCAGATGCCACCGGAATCCGTAGAACGGCAGTGACAACACAACAACCACGGCCAGCAACAATAGATGCGCCTTTAGAGTCCGCGACATGTCCACCCCCTATTTGGCTATAAAGACCCCTTTATGGGAGATAGATTCCCCTAGTTGGGACTGTCCAGGGAGACGAACCCTTCCTTCTCCAGTCCCTGGAAGAGCTTCAGCACATGTCGCGACTCCAGGTCGAAGTCAAACTCCGCCCCGATGGCCGAAGCAATGTCGTTCACCGAGCGCTTACCATCCACGAAGTTCCAGATCTCGTCCCCGATAATCCGTAGAGAGTCGTACCGCATCTTGCCGTCGCGACCTTCCATTTCCTGCCACATGTCATACAGGTCCCAGTAGTCCGTCCCCGCAAGTCCGGGCGCGTCCCGGACCGCCAGTCGACGTGGAACTACGTTGCCGGGGCCAAAGTCCGCGGGAGCGCCGTCGTCGCCGGAAAGCCAGCTGCTGACCTCCGTCAACCGGTCGCCAATCTCGCCCTGGATTGCCGCGCTCGTAGCTCCCAGTCTCGCTTTGTCTGCATCGTCCGCCAAACCCAACGCTGATTCCACGGCGCTCTGGTCACGACGGGCATAATGCTCCAGACGGCTGCGCACCCGCCCCTCCTCCGGCCCTCCCTTGCCCTGCAAAGCAATACTGGATAGCCGCGATTGGCTTCTGCTGCCCACCATCCGCATGATGTCCTCCGCCTCGTCGGAACCGGCGCTGGCCAGCAGCAACGCGGCCAGAGCCGTCGTATTTCCACCTCGCTTGAACACCTTGGCGTCCAAGTTGTCCGCCGTCAGGTGGTCCGTGTGGAAGAATATGTCCGGCCAGGACATCAGCAGCGGCGATGGAATCCCGAACGCCGGGTAATACTTGTTGTCGCTCCACGGGCAATATGGATGCTCAAGGAAACTCACGAAGGGTATCGAATTCACGTTGTGAAACACCCATCTGGTTTCCTTAGGAGTCTCCTCCATCAGGCTCCCGTAAAAGTCATTGATATATGTGGGCACCGAGTCTGGCGAATGATAGAAGAGCAGCGCCGACTTGCACTTCTCCTGGTCGTGCCCCACGCTATCAAGCGCAAACACCACGTGTGTCTTCTCAATCGCCTCTGGATGGTTGTGAACGTAGTATTTCGTGCCCTGCCCCTCCACGTTCACCAGGAAGCGGATGCTCCGTCGCGGCCTGGGGATCTTGCCGCTGGCGATCAAAGTCGCGAATACCCGGCCCATCTCCGCCAGCAGTGCGGGCCCGGAAGCGCAGTTGGCGCCCGGCTTGGTTCCTGCGGTGGCGTGGCACACAAACTGGATGAATTCATCCGCCTTATCCGTCCCCGTAATCTCAGCCAACAGGTTCTGCCCCTCTCCTCTGAACGTCGTGCACTGCACGTCGGCAAACACCTTGGTGCCGCCATTCGCAGCCAGCGCAGCCAGCTTCTCCGCGGCGTGGTAGTTGACAACTATCGCCCAGGCCGTGTTTCGAATTCCGGGCATCCGAAGCAACATCACCGGGTCAGGAAGCGTCTCACGAGTTCGGAAGGGCGCAGTCTGGTAAAGCAGGTAGTCGGTGACGATCCCCGCCACCCCCGCTTCCATCGCCAATGTTGCGGCGTGTCCCCATCCGCTTGCCCGCTCCGTGCTCCGAATCAGCACCACCTTCCCTTTGACGTCCTGCTTCTGGTAGTCCTCCGGTCTTTCTCCCGTGCCCACGTCCACCAGCTCCAGGGTAATGCCCCCCTTCGGTGTGGGAGGCGTCCACCAGGGTAGACAGGAAGGTGAATTCTCATAGGATACGAGGAGTTCGCCCTGGGCCGACCCAATGCGTAGCTCTGCGCTGATCGGATCCCACGCCAGAGGCATAGACTGCGTGACGAACTTGGTCTCGCCGTCCAGCGGGTATCTCTCCACCCACACCTTGTCCATTCCGTTGGCCCGAAACAGGTCTGCCACAAAGTCCGTCGTCCTGTGGTAACCCGCCGCTCCGGGTGAACGGTAGAAGTTGGTCATGTGCGTTGCGTCTGCCAGCGCACGTTCTCCCGAAAGCTCCTCGTCAATCATCTGAATGAGGTTTTGCCGATTCATCTTCAACTCCCTTCTGCGTATGACTTCAACATGTGTATGTGGGAGAGCGAGCACTCTACCAGCCCGCCCATCTTATCTGTACGGTCGATAACCAGATACTCGTTGGCCCCTGCACCGCCGCCTCCGACGCCAACGCTGCGGACCATCGGTATCCCCAACTCCGTGGGGAACAACGACCATGGCCCGCCTCCGCCGCTGAAGGGTGCAATGCTCAAAGGCACTTCCATCGTTTCGAAAGCCCTCACAATAGATTGCACCAGTTCCGAGTTCGGGTCTGCGCTGGAGGGATCATAGGCGCCCATCGCATTGAATTCCACGTCCTCGTATCCCGCCGCATCCAGATGCTCCCGGATCAACCTGACCGCAGTCTGTGCTCGGTAGCCGCGTGGTACGCGAATATCGAACCTCGCCGAGGCTTCGTGGGGCAGACTGAAGGGCAGCGTACCCGGCCCCGTGAACCCGCCCCGAATCCCGTTGATGTTAAGGCTGGGCCCGTAATAGAAGTTCAGAATAGTCTCTTCGTCGCTCAGATCACCCGCAGGGACGGGCGCCCCCGCTACCCCCGCCAAAGCCTGGTTCCACGGCTTCCCCGAAAGCACGGCGGCTCGTTCTTCAGCCGTCGGCGGCTTCACCTCGTCGTAGAAGCCCTTCACCGCAATGGTGTTACCGTCCTTCTCCGTAAGCGTAGACAACGCGTGGACCAGCCTCCAAACCGGGCTGTCCACCACAGATTTCGTCATTCCATGAAGCGGGGCCCCCTGGGGTCCTCGACCCCACCTGTCTCCGCTGGCAGTGAGTTCGGCGTAGATCATACCCTTGTAACCCAGTGTCATACCCACCGTGCCGTTCGCGCCCTGGGATGCGCCCGGACTCAGGCTTGCGTCCGCTTTCTCGAGCCGGTCGCGGTATTTCTCGAACATGTCCCGATAGTACGGGCTGCCCAGAATCTCATCCCCTTCCAGAAGCATCAGCACGTTGACCGGCAGGGTTCCCTCAACCGCAATCAACGCCTCCAGAGTGTTGAGCCAGGCTCCGTACGGCCCTTTGTACGACATGGCTCCTCGACCCATCAACACGCGTCCACCGGACCCCATCGTGGTGAGGATCCCGCCGAACGGAGGGTGTTCCCACTTCTCGCTGGGAAGCACAGGCCTCGTGTCGAAGTTTGCGTAGACTATGATTGTCTTCGGCGCCCCCGCATCGTAAGCCGCCCAAACTCCGGGCAGTCCTCCCGTCGGGATTAACTCAGCCTCATGGCATCCCGCCTCCAGGTGCTGCTCCACCAGAAGTTCCGCACACTCCTCCACCCCCAGGTCTTCCGTCGATACGCTGGGCTGACGAATCAGCCTCTGAATGCGTTCGATGTGCCGGGGCTTGTTCTCTACCAGGTATGCCTTGAGCTTCTCCAGCCCTGCGCCTATGGCCATGCGCTCCCCCTTAGCCGATGCAAATTTACAGGGTCTTCAGACCCCTTTTGGCTGGCAGTATATATTGACTGCGTGCCTTTGTGAAGGGGAGAACGACTGACTACGAAGTCGCCATTCACGCTCGTTGCTACGACTCCCGAATTCTCCCCGAACTAGCCAATAGTCTTCCTCGCCGCCGTGACCGTGTTCACCAGCAGCATCGCAATCGTCATCGGACCCACTCCACCGGGCACCGGCGTTATGGCACCCGCCTTCTCCGAAACCCCCTCGAAGTCCACGTCCCCCACCAGGCGGTAACCCCTCTTCCGAGACGAGTCCTCCACCCGGTTTACCCCCACGTCCACCACCACCACGCCATCCTTGACCATTTCTGCCGTTATGGCATTCGCTTGTCCCACTGCCGCCACCAGAATATCCGCCTGCCTCGTAATGCTGCCCAGGTCCGCTGTTCCTGTGTGGCACACCGTCACGGTGGCGTTAGCCCCGGCCTGTTTCTGCGCCAGCATGATCGCCAGCGGCTTCCCCACAATGTTGCTCCTCCCGCAGATCACCACATGCTTCCCCTCTGGGTTGATCTCATTCCGAAACAATAACTGCTGTATACCACCCGGGGTGGCAGGAAGGAAGTCGGACGCCCCATGGCTCAATAGACCCACGTTCAAAGGGTGTATGCAGTCCACGTCCTTGTCCGCCGACACCGCTCTTATCGCCTCCCTTTCGTCTATGTGCGATGGGAGCGGCAGTTGCACCAGTATGCCGTGATATTCATCCTCCGAGTTCAACTCATCTATAACCCAAAGAAGCTCCTCCTGGGAAGTCAGCGCCCCCAGATGTACCGTCTTCGACCGAATCCCCACCTTCTCGCAGGCTCTTGCCTTGTTCCGGACGTACACCGCTGAGGCCGGATCGTCTCCCGCCAACACAACCGCCAGACCGGGGGCCGTGTCATGGTCCCGCTTCAGATGCTCCACATCCCTGGCTACTTCCTCGTGAATTTCCAAAGCCGTGGCCCGTCCGTCAAGAATCTTCGCCATTCCGCCTCCTTACCTCGTCAAAGCTCCTCGTTCGACACCCTCTCCCACCAAGCCTATAATACGGCCTCAAGGGGCACAACCGTCGCCTCAAACGTAGCCATGCTAGTAACTGGCATTGATATTATAGAGATTCCGCGCATCCAGCGAGTCATCGAACGCTGGGGCGATCGATTTCTGCGCCGAATCTACACCCTCCAGGAGCTGGAATTCTGCGCTGGCAAAGCCAATCGCCTCGCAGCTCGCTTTGCCGCCAAAGAAGCCACCTCCAAAGCCTTGGGCCTCGGCATCCGTGGCATCGCTTGGAAGGAAATCGAAGTGGTCCGAC
This sequence comes from uncultured Dehalococcoidia bacterium, assembly GCA_964418665.1. GTDB lineage: Bacteria > Chloroflexota > Dehalococcoidia > Lucifugimonadales > JAPULR01. The sequence goes on from CAYQLZ010000003.1 coordinate 126,328, forward strand.
AGCGCGGCCGCCCGCCCTCCATCAAACTCCACGGCAAAGCAGCCAAACGCGCCCAATTCCTCAAAATCGCCCAACTATCCATCTCCATCTCTCACTCCAGGGAATACGCTGTGGCTTCCGTAGTCGGATGGCGTGAGAGCGAATCATGAAAATAGTCACCCCTATCCAAATGGCGAAACTGGAAGGGGATTCCGCCGCCTTTGGCATCACAACCGACGACCTCATGGAAAACGCCGGCCTAGCCATTGCAACCGAAATTAGAACCCTACAGCAGGGGATTGCAGGCCGCCGCGTCCTGGTCCTGGTCGGCCCGGGCAACAACGGTGGCGATGGCCTTGTCGCAGCACGGCACCTCGTGCGCTGGGGCGCTGCCACCCATGTCTATCTGACAGCCAAAAGAAGCGAAGACGACGCCAACCTCCAGCGGGCCATGCGAGAGGGTGCGCGGGTTTTTGACGCTTCGACGGACAACCACAACGAACATCTCAACGATTTGTTGAGCTCCTCTAATCTCGTCATAGACGCTGTACTCGGTACCGGGAGATCCCGCCCCATCTCCGGCCCCCTGGCTGAAGTAATGGCCCGAGTCTCCCAGGTCGCCACCCTCCCCAGGGCCAAGCGGCCCATCTACGTTGCCATCGACGTTCCAACGGGCGTAGATGCCGCCTCGGGCCACGCCGACCCCCTAACCCCACCTGCTGACTTGACTCTCGCCCTGGGATTCCCCAAAGTCGGCCACTTCGAATTCCCCGCCGCCAGCCTGATCGGCGCCCTCAAGACTTTGGACATCGGCATTCCTCCCCAACTCTCCGAAGACATACAACTGAATCTCATAACCCCTTCCTGGGTACGCCAACAGCTACCCCCCCGTCCGAAGGATGGTCACAAAGGCACCTATGGCCATGCACTAATCATCGGTGGTTCCACCAACTACCCCGGCGCCCCTCTGCTAGCCGCCGGTGCCGCCCTGCGTTCCGGTCCTGGCCTCGTTACTGTCGCCGTTCCCTATTCCATTTCACAGGTCGCAGCGGTGAAACTTACAGAAGCCATACAACTCCCCCTACCGGACAGCGGCATGGGAACCCTCCACATCCAGGCCCTGGCGACAATTCGGCAATCCCTCCCAGAGTACACCTCAATCGCCATCGGTTGTGGCATCGGACGCTCTGGCCCGGTAAAACAATTCCTGGAGACGTTTCTCCTTTCCGAACGCGCACCCACACAACCCACGGTCATCGACGCCGACGCTCTCAACATCCTCGCCGGAACCCCCAATTGGTGGCAACGAATTCCTTCCCCTTCTGTACTCACCCCCCATCCCGGAGAAATGTCCCGCCTCACCGGTCTTCCCACCCAGGAAATCCAATCTCGTCGTACCGAAACAGCCCGCAGATTCGTAGACACCTGGGGACACGTTGTCGTCCTCAAAGGCGCCCACACCGTCGTCGCTCAGCCCAATGGTCCAAGCCATATCTCACCCTTCACCAATGCTCTTCTTTCCGTAGGAGGCACGGGAGACGTTCTCGCAGGCATCATCGCCGGACTGCTCGCTCAGGGTATTCCGCCCGCAACCGCCGCAGCCTGCGGCGTCTACCTCCACGGTGCTGCTGCAAAGTCCCTCCGCACCACCCACAGCGATCGCGGCGCCACCGCCGGAGACATCATCAACTCCCTCCCCGCCGCCATCCGCACCCTTCTCTCTTGAGGAATTCTCTGGCTGCCAGAGTACAATCGGACACATTAGGGATTTCTGCCTACTCGATCATACCCCCATATGCCTCATCCAGCAGGTCCACCACGTGGCACACCCGACCCTCCACCCCAGCGAGTCGTAGACCCGCCTCCAGTTGAAGCGCACACCCCGGGTTCGCGGTAGCCACAACCTCCGCCCCCGTGGCCAGAACCGCCTCCATCTTGGACTCCAACAGCCGCGCCGACATGCCCCTCTGCGTAATCGTGTATATCCCCGCAGCCCCGCAGCAGCGGCTCGCATCCTCCATCTGCACTAATTCCAAGCCAGGAATCGCCTCCAACAGTCGCCTCGGGTCTCCCGAAATCCCCTGCGCATGAACCAGGTGACACGCATCCTGGTACGTAACCCTCCGGTTCACCGCTACGTTGGGAGGTACAATGGGCAAGGAAGCCAGAAACTCGGTAATATCAACCGTCATCCCCGCCACCTGGTTCGCCTTTTCTGCATACTCCTCATCATCCTTCAGAAGATGGTCGTACTCCTTCATCGCGGAGCCGCACCCCGCCGAGGCCACAACCACCCGATCCACGCCCGCCTCCAGAAATGCATCGATGTTCTTCCTAGCCATCCTTCGCCCCCCTCTCCCCTCACCGCTGTGCAAGTTCAAAGCCCCGCAGCAGCCCTGTTTCGGCGGTACGACAACCTCGCACCCGTTCCGTTGCAACACTCGCACTGCAGCTTCCATCGTCGGGCCTTGAACCAGCGGCATCACACAGCCTGACAGCAACCCAACCCTCAAACGCCTAGTGCCAATTGCGGGATAGACGCGGACGCTCGGCTCGAAGAATCTTCCGGGAATCTTAGGCAGCTGCCCCTCCAATCTATCCAGCCCGCCCGGCAGTATCCTCAAAACCCTGCTGCCTCTCACCAACCTCTGGACCCCAAGCCGCTGGTACCACCTGAGCATCCGCACTGACAACCGCAGCAGCCCCAATCTCGGCAGCAGCCCCCGCAACATCACTGCCGAAACAAACTTGTTCCGCCACGAATCATCCCCCTTCTCAGAGACCTCTTCCCGTACTCGCTCAATTAGCCGCCCGTATGGCACCCCCGACGGACACGCCGCCTCGCAGGCCCGACAGCCAAGGCACAGGTCCCAATGATTCACCACCCGCCTGTTGGTCTCTATCCGTCCTTCTTTGACCCCTTTCATCAACGCTATCCGACCTCGGGGCGACTCCGTCTCCAGTCCCGTCTCCAGGTAGGTCGGGCACACGTTCAGGCAGAGTCCGCAATGGACGCAGCGATATAGGTCCTCGTCCTGAATTCGACTGAATATATCCAGCTTGATTGGTTTAATCGAAGTCATCCCTATATCCCGCCCACAAACCGCCCCGGATTCAAGATTCCATGCGGGTCCAGGGAGAGCTTCAACCGCCTCATGATGCGCAACCCCGGTGGAAGAGGGCCCCACACGTCCCTCCCGCTCTTCGACTCCGGTCGGCAATTCTCCACCACCCAAGCCGCCTTCATTTCCGTCATCTGGCTTATGACCCTTTGCGCTCTGTGGTCGAACTCGATAGGAGCGGCGTCTCCCCAGCTGACGCTTCTTACCAATCCCGTCCCGATATCCGCGAACAGACCATGCTTAAGATTCCAACCGGACGTCTCCGAGAGTTTCTCCAACAACTCGCCAACCTCCGATGGCAGCACCGAACTCCGAATTGACAGCGTCGGATGCTCACCTCCGCTCCACGGAAGGTCCACCAGCGACTGCCACACAGATCTTTCTTTTTCATCCTCCAACGTAGTCATCTCCCCAGCTCCATGGAGTCTCAAGCCCTCCTTGCCCCGGCTGACCCTCCCCCGCACAACCCCTTCCCTACCCAGGAACCGCGCCATCAGCACGTGCCCACCCACACCCACTCTCAGCCGTTCCGCAGCTTCTGGATTCAGCACAGTCAACGCATTTGGCGCTCCGTAGCCCTCCAGCATCCCCCATGCCCCCTCAATGGCCCCCCCCAGACTGTCGAATTCCGCTGTCAAAGTCACCGACGAATCCGGTTTTGGCGAAACCTTGAAGGACGCCTCCACAATCACTCCCAGCGTACCAAGAGATCCCGTATAGAGCTTGCTCATGTCGTATCCGGTGACATTCTTCACCACCCGTCCCCCTCCCTTGGTGACGGCCCCGTCACCATTGACTACCTTCACTCCAATAAGCCAGTCCCTGGGAAACCCGTAGGATAAACTCAATGGCCCAGCAGATGCTGCGGCCAGCATTCCCCCCACCGTGGCCTCTAAAGGCCGCGGCGTTTCCAAAGGCAAGAACTGGCCCTCCGCGGCCAGAATTCCATCCAGGCCGGCGAGCGACATACCCGCTTCCACCGTCACCGTTAAGTCTGCCGGCTCGTATTGGACGACACGGTCCAGTCCCCGGGTATCCAATGCCAAATCGTATCGTCGCGGAGGGTTTCCTAATGAACGTTGCGTACCTCCGCCGAAAGGGACAATTGCCAGTCCTTCGTCGTTGCCATCTCCGACCACTTCTGCAAGCGCCTGCAAGTCGGGTGGACGAACCGCCGCGGTCGGAATCATCCCGTCTACCGCGTAGGACGCAATATCCCCGCCCGGCGCCAACCATTCCGGATTCACTCTGGCACTTACGGACGAAGCTATCTGGGAAGACATCGCATCTACACGTGGGCGCCGGGGCCGACGGCCATGACCGCGCCCCGCTGCATCTCATGCGTGTATTCGGCACCCCCAGGAAACACCTTTCCGGGATTGAACCGACCCTGGGGCGCAAAGGCCCCCCTCACCCTCGCCATCACACCCAGATCCGCGTTGGTGAACACCAACGGCATGTAGGCCTTCTTCTCCAACCCTATGCCATGTTCTCCGCTCAGCGTCCCACCCAACTCAACGCACACCTCCAGTATCTTGCCACCCACCTCCATTACCCGCTCGACGTCGCCCGGCTTACGCTCGTCAAACAGAATACACGGGTGTAGGTTCCCATCGCCCGCATGAAAAACGTTGGCAATCGGTATCCCGTATTCGGAGCTTATCCGCGAAACCTGCTCCAGAGAATCAGTCAACCTCGTGCGAGGTACCACTCCGTCAACCAGGTAGTAGTTTGGCGCCAGCGCTCCCAGGGCCCCCAGCGCATTCTTCCGCGCCGACCACAATCGCTCCCGTTCCCGCGCCGATTCTGCCCATCTAATCTCCGTCGCTCCCGATTCAGACAAAATCGCTTCCACCTGCATCCCCTCGTCCTCCACCTCGTCCTCCTCCCCCTCCAGTTCTACCAGCAGCACTGCTCCTGCTCCCGAGGGCAACCCCACCTCCGTCACCCGCTGCACTGCTTCAATGGTCAAGGCGTCCATTATCTCCATCGCCGCCGGAACCATCCCCCGCCCAATCACTGACGAAACCGCCAGACACGCTCCACGCACATCCGGGAACACAGCCAGGTAAGTCTTCACCGACGGGGGCGCAGGCAGAAGACGAACGACGACCTTCGTCCCCAGGCCAAACATCCCCTCCGAGCCGATGAACGCTCCCCGCAGGTCATACCCCACCGGATTACGAATCTTGGACCCCAGCCACGTGACGGCCCCATCCTCCAACACCACCTCCATCCCCAAAACATGGTTGCTCGTCACTCCGTACGCCAGACAATGGGGGCCCCCGGCATTCTCCGCCACGTTGCCCCCCAGGCTGCAGGCCTTCTGGCTGGAAGGGTCTGGCGCGTACCGTAGTCCCCTCTTTCTCGCCGCCTCGTCCAGGTGAAGATTGATGACCCCAGGCTCCACAACTGCCAACCGGTTAATTTCGTCAATCTCCAGTATCCGATTCATGCGAGTCAGCGCCACCTGCAGGCCTTCCTCCAATGCGATCGCCCCTCCGCTCAGCCCTGTGCCGGAACCGCGACCCACCACATTTACTCCCACCTCCTCGGCAACCGCCAAAACCTGCGAAACCTCCTCCGTAGTGGCAGGCAGAACAACGGCCCTTGGCATCGCCCTGTCCACCGACCCGTCATACTCGTAGACCAGCAGGTCCTCCGGATAGTGGACCACGTAATCACGGCCTACAATGGACTGCAGCCTCTTGATAAAACGCCCTTTTTCGGACACCTGGCCCTCCTCGAATGAGTAGACTCATACTATTGCAGGGGTCAACTCTTTGCAACGTGAACTTTATCCCCTCCCCTGCTATCATACCGTCGAACTGTACGAAGAGAACCCGCCTGCGCCATCGTGGGTAGACCACCACAAGACCCAAGGAGCCCCCATGAGCTTCAGCCGACGAGCAGAAGAGAAAGCGAATGATCTTCGCGCCGCCATCCTCCGACATCCCTTCGTTACCGGCATCGGAAACGGTTCCCTCGACGTGGAGAAGTTCAAGTTCTACGTCCGACAGGACTATCTCTACCTCATCGACTACAGCCGTGTCCTCGCCCTCGCCTCCGCACGCGCTGATACCCTTGATGAAATGAGTTGGTTTGCCCGCCTCCTCCACGAGACCCTCAACACGGAGATGGAACTCCACCGCGAGTACTGCCGACAATTCGGCATCTCCCGGCAGAATCTGGAGGAAACCCTGCCCTCCCCAAACACCACAGCTTACACCCAGTTCCTCCTCTCCGTTGCCAACAGCCGGTCCTATCCTGAACTCGTAGCAGCCCTGCTCCCCTGTCAGTGGGGCTACTGGGAAATAGGCTGTCACCTGAATTCCCAGGGCCCCCCAGCCGACGCCCCGCTTTATGCCCAGTGGATCGAGATGTACGCATCTGAAGAGTTCGGCAGACTGGCCAAATGGGTCCGCAATCTCGCCGACGAATTGGCTGCCAAACACGGCCCCGTCACAATTCAGAAGATGGAAGAGGTCTACATTGCCAGCACCCGCTACGAGTACCTCTTCTGGGACGCCCCATTCGAAAACGACGAATGGCCCGGCTGATCCCGGGCTATATCACCACCCAGATGCTATACGCGGAGTACGCTGACAATGCCAACCTTTGATCATTCATATCTGCACAAGGTCTGCCGCTCAATCTTCGTTGCGATGGGTGCCTCCTCTGAGGAGGCTGAAGTCGTCTCTACCCACGTCGTGCGGGCGAACCTCGTTGGCCACGATTCCCACGGAGTTATCCAGGTCCCCGTCTACGCCCAACGCATCCGAGTAGGCCACATCGTCCCCGGTGCGCCCTTTGAGGTGGAGGACGAGACCCCAACCACCGCGCGGGTAAACGGGAACTGGGGCTTCGGCTACGTCGTCTCTGAAAAGGCCATGGAAATGGCCATCGAAAAGGCAAAGACCAACGGCGTCGCCGCCATGACCGTCTACCAGCAAAGCCACATTGGCCGGCTGGGCGACTACCCCACCATGGCCGCCGATGCGGGCATGATCGGCATCATAACCGCAGACTCCGGGCAGGGCCCGAAGGGCGTTGCACCCTTTGGCGGTAGCGATCGACGTCTGGGCACTAACCCCCTCTCCATCGCCATTCCTTCCAACCTGGAAGGCACTGTGCTCCTGGACATGGCCACCAGCGCCGTTGCCTCCGGCAAGATTAGTCTCGCCCTCAACCGGCAACAGCAAATCCCTAATTCCTGGGTAGTCGACAAGCACGGCCAACCGACCACCGACCCTCAGGACTACGAAGACGGCGGCGCCATTCTCCCCCTAGGCGCTGACCAGGGCCACAAGGGCTACGGCCTCTCCTTCATGGTCGAGGTCCTCTCCGGCCTGCTAACAGGGCTGGGCTTCGGCATCGACCCCCACGGACGCCACAACGATGGCTGCTTCATAGCCGTATTCAATGTCTCCGCCTTCCGCCCCCTTGACGAATTCAAGACCAGCGTCGACGAATTCGCCAGGTTCGTAAAGGCTTCGCCTCCCGCCGATGGCTTCGAAGAAGTCCTCTATCCGGGAGAACTCGAATGGCGAACGGAGAACCAACGCCGCCAAGACGGAATCTTCGTCGAAGACGCCACCTGGCAAGATATCTGGGGCCTCGTAGCAGACCTGGGAATCCAGGCGGAAGTCGGCGCACCCTAGTCTTCCTCACCGCTCTCGCGCGTTCCGGGACGTAGCTGCCTTACACCCGATATTCCGGCCCACCAGTCCTACCCCTTTGGTGCTATTCTATGCCTACTGTGGTTCCGCTTGACCCCAACCTCTCCTTCCACGCGTGACAATAGTATCAACAATACTCCGAATTACCCGAATCAGGTGACAATTATGACGACTCCTGACAGGGATCAACCCCGTGCCATCTCCCAGAAAGCGGCGTCTGAAATTGCGTCCACCGTTCGCAGATTGATTCAAACTGGCGAATCCAATGCGGCTTGGGAGCAGCTGCAAAAACTACATCCCGCCGACGTTGCCAGCATTCTGACCTCCCTTCCAAGGGCAAGCATGGATGCAATGTTCAACGCCATGTCGCCGGCCGCCGCCGCATCCATCCTCCAGCAGCTGAACCCGCTGGCAGCCGGGAGGGTCGCTGGCCGTATCAGCACGCAGGTGCTCTCTACCGTCGTTAAACAAATGCACCCTCGCGAGACCCTCACACTCCTCCAGCGCATTCCTGTCTTCAGAGCCCGGGAGGTGGCCCACGAACTGCCCGAAACTCATGTCGACGAAACTCTGTTGGGTCAACCGGACACCGCCGGGGAGTTGATGATCTCCGAGTGCCCCGTCGTTGGCTCGGCAGAAACGGCTCAACAGGCACGCGACGAGCTCAACTCCATGGGTGAACTCAAACGCAAATTCACCGCCGTATTTGTTACAGACGATCTCGGTGCTGTCATAGGCCAAATCTCAATGGTAGACCTTGCGGTAGCACAATCCGACACTCCCGTTTCAAGCATATCCGACCCCATAGTTGCTACCGTCAACATCGAAACGCCTGCTTCTGAATGTGCGCGGCTGCGACGCCACTATAATCTCACTCAGCTGCCAGTTATTGAAGACGAAAAGCTCGTTGGCGTCATCCCCACAGAGTCGCTCCTGGGCGCCGTAGTTGAGGAGGACACGCGGCAGATGCTCCAAGTTGCCAACGTTTCAGGAGAGGATGTGGACAGCCCCCTCTCCGCTTCAATACGAACCCGCCTTCCCTGGCTTACCGTGAATCTGGGCACAACATTCCTTGCCGCCGCTACCGTCTCTCTCTTTGAGTCCACCCTCGCGCAGGTGGTTGTCCTCGCCGCCTTCCTGCCAATCGTTGCCGGGCAGGGCGGCATAGGAGGCACCCAGACCCTGACACTCATCGTTCGCGCAATAGCCCTCGGCGAACTTGTCGGCGTGGTGGCCTGGAGACTCCTTGCTCGAGAAGCTCTATTGGGTCTTCTTCACGGCGTCATCCTCTCCATTCTTGTAGCCGTGATAGCCTTCGTATGGCAGCAGAACTTGGGCTTGGCCCTTGTCCTGGGCGTTGCCATGCTGGGCAACATGGTTATCGCAGGCACAGTGGGCGCTGCCATTCCCCTGTTCCTTCGCCGGCTGGGCATAGACCCCGCCGTCGCCTCCGCCGTGATTGTTACTACCATCACGGACGTCTTCGGATTCCTGCTCTTTCTGGGAATCGCCACAGCTGCCATTGGCATCATCCGATAGGCCTTGGCATTACAACCGGTTTGCAGTACCTTTCCATCATAGACAGTCCATCCTAATTTGAGGAGGCGCTCCTATGACCACCGTTGGCTCAGGCAAATACACCTATAAACTCGTGGAAGACTGGGCAAAATTCCCCGATGGCATGTCCTTCGGCTGGCCCGCCTCCGTCGCCTCCGATTCCAAGGACCGCGTGTACGTCTTCCAGCGCGAAAAGCAGCCCCCCGTCCTCGTATTTGCCCCGGACGGCACATACCTGACCGGCTGGGGCATCGGCAACATGGCTGGCCCCCACCACATCTATATCGCTGACGACATCGCTTACCTGGTCGACAGGGAAGACTGCGTCGTCCTCCGATACACCCTTGATGGCAAGCCCCTTCAGGTAATCGGCGACCGCGGCAATCCCTCGGATACCGGCATAGGCCCGGAATTCGACAACGAAAACGACCTGCCTCCCCAGGCTGCCGGCCCCTTCAACTACCCCACCAAGATGGTCCCCTCCCCCAGCGGCGACATCTATGTGTCAGACGGCTATCAGAACAGCCGCGTGCACCGATTCTCCGCAGAGGGCAAGCTCAAGAACTCTTGGGGACAGCCAGGCAAAACGGGGCCCTACGACCTGCACCTGCCTCACAGCGTACTCGTGACCGACAATGGCCGAGTCTACGTTTGCGACCGCGAAAACCACCGCGTTCAGGTCTACGACGCCGAAGGCTCCCACATCGCCTCATGGAACAACCTCCGGCGTCCAATGGACATCGCGGTAGACTCCGACGGCGCATTCTACGTCGCGGAGGTGTACGTGGAACAGGACAGGCTGGGACGACTCGACCTGTTGCCGGAGGGAGAACACCGCGTCAGCGTCCTCAACGAAAACGGCGAACTGCTTGCCAGATGGGACGCGGCCTTGGCCCACGGCATCTGGGTCGACAGCCGCGGCGACATCTACTTGGCGCTGCCCAACGCTCTATCTGTCCACAAGTACGTCCGACAGCGCTAGTGTAAGCCCTTACCTGGGAAACGCGTCCTTCAACCCCGCATCGACGGGCAGCATAGCCCCTGTCGTCTTTGAGGACCTCGGCCCAGCCAGGAACAGCACCGCCTCCGCCACGTCCTCCGACGTCACGCTCCTCTTCAGCAGGTTCCGCTGCCGGTAGAATTCCTGCAGCCCCTCGGTGCTTATCCCATGGGCACGGGCCCGCATCTCCTTCACCTCAGCCGACCACAGATTGGAACCCTCGAAGACGGCGTCTGGGTTGACCACGTTTACCCGTATGCCAAACTCGCCGTTCTCGATGGCCAAAACCCGCGCCATCTGCACCTCCGCCGCCTTCGACGCGCTGTAAGCCCCAAAATCCTTTCCGGGCGAAGGCACGTTCTTCGTACCCACGAACACCAGGCTTCCACCCATCCCCTGTTGTCGCATGAGCGCAACCGCCTCCCGTGCGACCAGAAAATGCCCGGTTGAGTTGATGTCCATAGCTTGCTGCCAGTCCTCCAGGCTCAACTCATGAATAGCCCCCACAGGCGCGATTCCCGCATTCGAAACCAGCACGTCCAGACCGCCATAGGCCAAACGCAGTTTCCCGAACGCCTCCGCCACTTGTTTGGGATTCGTCACGTCCATACTCAACGCCATCGCCCGTCCAATGCCCTGGCTGTCCACGATTCCCCGAGCCACTTCCTGCGCACCCTCCATGTCAATGTCCGTTACCGCAACGTGAGCACCCTCTGCCGCCAATCGTTCCGCGATAGCCCTGCCAATGCCGTGGGCCGCGCCAGTCACCAGCGCTACCTGGCTGGCAAGCTCCCCTCCGGAAGCAGCCAGCGTCAACTTGTAAAGCTCCATCGGCCAATACTCCACGTCGTACGCGTCCTTGTCGGAAAGCGAAGCGTAGTGCCCCACCGCCTGCGCAGCCCTGATCACACTGATTGTGTGATGATATATGTCCCCCGCAATCAACGCTGCCTTGGCGTCCTTCCCCGTCGACCACATCCCTACTCCCTTGACCAGAATCACCCTTGGATGGGGATCCAGCATGGGGTGCTTTCCGTCCGTGTTCGCCTGGTACCAACCCTTGTAATATGACACGTACCGGTCTATCGCCCTGGGCATGTGCCCCGAAAGATACTCCAGCGTTGGCGATTCCCCAGACTCTACCCACAGAGGCTTGATCTTTGTTTGTAACGTATGGTCCGGTGTGGCTGGACCAACCTGGCTCAACGCCGCCCCTTCCGACGAGTTTACAAACTCCATTATGTCCGGGCTGTCGTCGAATCGGAGGACCATCGACTGAGACCCGCTGACCAATCCCCGCATCACAGGCCCAAGCCCCGCCGCCAGTCGTCGACGTTCGTTTTCGCCAAGAGCATTGTCCAACCTTGGGGTGAAAATCGTCCTGCCCTTGGCCTTCTCTTCTGCGTACTCCGACGCCGTATCCACCAGGTCCAGATGCTTCTGGTACGCCTCCTTCGCCGTGTCGCCCCAGGTGAACAGTCCGTGATTTACTAGAATCACCCCGTCTACGTCCGGGATCTCCTTCACCCGCTGTCCTACCAGCTTTGAAAGGGCGAATCCGGGACGCAGGTACTCCACGATCGCTGCCCTATCTCCATAAACCTCCCTCAGCAACTCATCCGAATTGCGAGTGTTCGTCAGCGCAACAATCGCGTCGGCATGAGAATGTACCACGCTGTGGAACGGCAAGAATGCGTGCAGCAGCGTTTCAATGGAGGGGCGCGGCGACTTCGGGTCGATCATGCACTGCGCCAGGTAGGAGACCATCTCGTCGTCCGTCATCTCGTCCCGGTCGAACAACACAAGCACGTCCTCCAGGTCCAGGCTGGGAAAATGCTTAGGCTCTATGGTCTTCAGGTCGGAGCCGGAACCTTTTACCGTCATCGCCTCAACTTCCCGACCCCGAAAGTCCGTCTGCTTCGTCTTAATGGAGGTGTTGCCCCCACCCCAGACAACCAGCGATGTATCCGCCCCAATGAGCCGGCTCTGGTAAACCAGCAAGCCCATTTCGTCCTTGCCATCAGCTTCGGAATCCGACCATCTCTGGGGCATGAATCACCTCTACGTCATGTTCTCTGAGTCCGCAATTGCCCTAACACATAGTACGGTGCCCAGATCAGCACCAAGTATATGAGCCGCCCTTGATTTGGGCAACGCCACCACCTTTCCCGATCCCCGTTTCTAACTAGAAAGGGAGAGGGCCCGGGATAAATCCCGGGCCCTCTCTGAATCTCCTGGATTCTAAAGTCGTCTACTTGTACACGGGCACAGTAAACTCATGATAGCGAATCGGTCCCATGTGCAACAGGTTGACCTTGTACTCCGATACGTACTTCGGATTGTAGATAGCGGCGTCGAAGACCCACACCAGAGGAACGCTGATGGCGTTTTCAACCCACCAGTCGCCGAAGTCCTGGGCGAGTTTATTTCGCGCTTCTATGTCAGTTGTCTCTCGGCAGGCGTACTTGAACTCGGAGATTTCCTCATGCTCACGGTAGCCGCCACCATCGTCATACCACCAGAACTCTACGGCGGTGCAGATGGGGTCAAGAGACGGGGAGCCGATTATCATCCGATTGGCTCCAGGCTCGCGGCCCAGCCAGCGGGTGAGTGAACCCTCTCTCTGCTCCACCGTGGCATTGATTCCTATTGCCTCCCAGTATTCCTTCAGCTTGATGGCGATGTCGCAGTTCTCTGTGAAGCTGCTGGTTGGGCTGCAGGCCAGAGTTGTCTCAAAGCCGTCGGGGAAGTTACTCTGGGCCATAAAGTTCTGAGCCTTCTCGACGTTGTAATCGTAAGGCCAGCCGCCTTCACGTCCCGTGTTGCCGTCACGGTTGGGGTATGGCGCCCATTCGTCCTTGAAGTCATCGCGCCAGGGCGGGAAGTAGTCAACCAGCGGGAAGGTGTCTCCAGCGAAGAAACCCTGGTCGATTTCGTCCCGGTCAATGGCATGGTTCAGCGCGAGTCGGACGTTCACGTCCCTGAGTGGGTCGTTGGGATCGTGGCCGGGGTTAGTGCCGCACGGACGGCCGCCTGGGGGTGGCATGGGCGGATCACCAAAGCAGGCGTTGTTCTCCCGGAAAAAGACCAGTCGCAGATGCGGATGCCGCCCGGGAAGTGTGCTCCTCGAAACCACTAGGCCCGCGACCGCCGCCTGGGCGTATAGGTCTCGGGGAACGTTGCCCACGTGGGCCTCTTCGGTAATCAGCTGGGCCAGCCTGGTTTGCGCTTCCTTTACAAACTTTCCTTCCAATTCGTGGAAGTACGGGGTCTGGCGCCAGTGATCTTCCACTCTCTCGTGCACAACGCCAACGTTGGTCTCAAAGGAAATAAAGCTCCACGGTCCGGTACCGACCGGGTCCTCAATGTACCCGTCCTCGCCGCCAACGGCATTCCAGTGGTCGCGGCTGATTATGCCGGTCTCCCACTCCTCGGAAAGAAGGAAGGCGATGTCCAGGTTGATGTGGGGCAGATCCAGCCGGATGGTATTGGGATCTTCTACTACCCACTTGTCCGCCGTGTCCAATCTGCCGGCCCAGGTTTCGGGCCTGCGTGTTTTGTCCGTGCCCACACCTGTGAGCAGTTCAAAGCCTAGAGTCACGTCATCGGCATCGAACAAGATGTCCATGGGCTGAGCGTTGCGGTAAAAGGGCACATCGTCCCTGAGATTGAATGTCCAGGTCTTACCGTCCTCTGCCACGCTCCAGTCTGTAGCCATCTCCGGCTGTTCCTCGTTTGTCTGATAATGCCGTCCCACCAGGTGGTCATAAATTGGCATTATCTTCTCAGTGGTCTGGCTGGCCGCGTAAGGAATCGTGAATTGGTCAGCAGGGGGCGGGATGGTTACAATCAGCCTCGGGGCAACGGGCTCTTGCGGTGCTTCGGTTGGCGACATCATAGTTGGCTCCGCTGTCGCGGCCATAGTTGGCACCATAGTGGCCGGGGCTGCTGTAGTGGGCGCAGCCGTCGGGGCGGGCGTCTCTTCTTCATCATCGCCGCCGCAGGCCGCGATTATGACGCTGAGCCCTAACAGGCACGCCAACAATAGGGATATTCTCCAATCTGATAATCTTCGAGGTAAGGTCAAAATAGCCACCTCCACAATCGTATTTTGGGGAATCCCTCTAACAATTGGGCACAAACCCTGAATTTTGGGGATTCCGCCTCATCGTAAAAGCCGTTTCCGTCTTTGTCAATGCCTTGTTTCCATATGCCGATTATGGGACAGTATGTTTGGGCTACAGTATGCGTAGGCACAACCCTTGAGAATAAATAGGAGACAGCGATGTCACTGAATGTATACCTTAACTTCAACGGAACATGCAGGCAGGCCTTTGAGTTCTACCGCTCCGTTTTCGGCGGAGAATTCGACCTGATTACCACCTTCGGCGAGGGCCCGCCGGATTACGAAGCGCCCCCTGAAGAACGCGACAAGATTATGCACGTCTCCTACCGCTTGGGTGACTCTGTCCTTATGGGCAGCGACATGCCGTCCAATTTCGGAATCACTCTGGTCACCGGCAACAATTTCTCCCTCTCCTACCAAACAACCAGCCGCGAGCAAACCGACGATCTATTCGCGAAACTGTCGGATGGCGGCAACGTCACCATGCCCCTGCAGGAGATGTTCTGGGGAGCCTACTTCGGTTCCTGTACAGACAAATTCGGCGTAAACTGGATGCTGAACCACGACTTGGAGTAGACACCCGCAATTGGCCCGGCCCATGCAATGGGTGCGGAAGATGTTCGAAAATTAACCAGCCAACAATTCCGGTCACGAAGGAACAGTCCAGACCCCGGGTTGTTCATAACTGGCGAGAAAGAAAAAGCGTCCCAGGCAGGATTCGAACCCGCGACCCGCTGCT